>NZ_JBBBBL010000002.1:0-583723 GCF_037120585.1 Bacillus sp. CCNWLW194
GTTCAATTCTAATCTTCCTACATCTGTATTAGCAAGCGCTGCAGCTTTTTTTACAACTGCGAACGCTCTAATTAAACCTTCATGGATTTTGTATCCTGTAATTGGGAAGTTTTCAACTGCACGCATTGTTTGTACACCGTAGTATGCATAGTTTGGTACTTCTTTTTCACCTAAAAAATCTTTTTCAATTCGAACACCATTTTTAACTTCAGTTAATGTTGCCATGATTATTCACTCCTTAACGATTTCTTATGCTGCTTTTGTTTCTTTGACTGTTTCTACATATTGTTTTGCTTTCTCATTATCGAATTCGCCTTCCCACTTCGACATAACAATGGCCGCTAATGCATTTCCTAATACATTGACAGATGAGCGAATCATATCTAAAATGCGGTCAATTCCCGCAATTAACGCGATACCTTCTAGTGGTAACCCCATTGAACCTAACGTTGCTAATACAACAACGAACGATGCACCTGGAACTCCCGCCATACCCTTGGATGTTAACATGAGAACGAATAATAACGTTATTTGCTCTGTCAGTGACATGTGCACACCGTACATTTGTGCAACAAACAATGCCGCTAACGCTTGATAAATAGCCGATCCAGTCAAGTTAAATGTATAACCTGTCGGAATAACGAAAGAAGCAACTGCCTTTGGACAACCGAACTCTTCCATTTTTCTCATTATATTAGGTAAAACAGCTTCTGAACTTGCTGTCGTAAATGAAAGAATAAGTTCTTCTTTTAAAATTTTCATTAACGTAAAAATGTTTACGCCAACCATTCGAGCATTAATACCTAATACAATCACAACGAATAGTATAACAGTTACGTATACAGCTAGCACTAGTTTTCCTAAAGGAAGTAGTGTTGCTACACCAAATTTTGCAACCGTAACCGCAATTAATGCGAATACACCAAATGGTGCAAATTTCATAACTTGATTGGTAACCCAAAACATCGCTTCGAGTACACCTTCAAAGAAGTTAAAGACAGGCTTTCCTTTTTCCCCAATTGCCGCAACTCCTAAACCGAATAATACTGAGAAGAAAATAATCGGTAATAAGTCACCTTGTGCAATCGATTCAAATACGTTTTTCGGTACAATATGAACAATTGTCTCAGCAAAACCTTTCTTCTCTGTAGCATCAGCTGTTTGTTTATAAGAAGAAATATCGCTTTGCTGTAAGTTATTCATATCAACGCCAGTACCTGGTTGGAATATATTTGCCGCAAGTAATCCCATTAAAATAGCAATTGTCGTAATAATTTCGAAATAAAGAATTGTCTTCCCGCCTAGTTTCCCAAGCTTCTTCATATCACCTACACCAGCTACCGCAACAATTAATGCTGAAATAACAATCGGTACTACAATCATTTTAATTAAGTGAATAAATATATCCCCAATTGGTGTGATATAAGAAATCGCCGTTTTATTACCATAGAAGATTGCCCCTACTACAATCCCTAAAACAAGTGCAACAAAAATTTGTGTCGCCAATCCGAATTTTTTCATTTATGTTCATCCCCTTTATGCGAACGCTTTCATTTCGTATTTATAAAAGCTTACTCACACATCATATAAGTGAACCTACAAAATCATACAAAAACCTACAAGTTCGTCACAAAAAATTCGAAAATTTTTCTTTTCTTTTTCATTGACACCTTTTTATTAAAAAGAGATAAAATATACTTGATAAGTAATCAGATTGTTTCGTATAATCAAAAAGATATATACTTACAACAAATTGAAATGAAAAGGAGTCGATAGTATGAAAAATTATGTACAAAAATCCGTCTTATCTTCTTCTTTTCTTTTTCATTTTCTTAAAAAGGAACAAAGGCATTCGCCTTTGTTCTTTTTTATTGCGATCTATATAGGGGGAATTGTTATGAGGCCATATAAAAGAGTCTTAATTAAATTAAGCGGCGGTGCACTTGCCGATCAAACCGGAAATAGCTTTAACTCCAAAAGATTAGAACATATCGCAAACGAAATTTTATCCATTGTTGATTTAGGTATTGAGGTATCCATCGTCATCGGAGGCGGGAACATTTTCAGAGGTCATTTAGCTGAAGAATGGGGAATTGATCGTGTAGAAGCTGATAATATCGGTACGTTAGGTACAATCATCAATAGCTTAATGCTACGCGGCGTTTTAACAAGCAAAACAAATAAAGAAGTGCGCGTTATGACTTCCATCCCATTTAATGCTGTAGCCGAACCATACATTCGCCTACGTGCAGTCCACCATTTAGATAACGGTTATATCGTTATTTTTGGAGGCGGGAACGGGCAACCATTCGTTACCACAGATTATCCAAGTGTTCAAAGGGCTATTGAAATGAATAGTGACGCAATATTAGTTGCAAAACAAGGAGTAGATGGTGTCTTTACCAGTGATCCAAAACATAATAAATCAGCGAAAATGTACAGAAAACTAAACTATAACGATGTTGTTAGACAAAACATACAAGTAATGGATCAAGCCGCTTTATTACTTGCCCGTGATTATAATTTACCAGCACACGTCTTTAATTTTGATGAGCCTGGAGTAATGAAAAGAATTTGCTTAGGTGAGCATGTGGGGACATTGATTAATGATGATGCTTCATTGCTTGTGCATGAAAAATAAATATTTTTCATTAAAAAAGGGTGTCTATAAAAGACACCCTTTTCCATTAACCTTTATAAATAAAAATCCATCACCCCTGAAAATTTCTCCTTACAACGCTCCCAAAAAGATAACTTCTCAAAAAATTCTTTCGTCATTTCTTTTGAATCACGAAAATCCTCTGTTAACGTCTTATTCACTTGCCCTACAATAGGACCACCATGAATATAAAAATTCATTTCATCATTTATATTGAAGCTACGCGAAGTAAAGTTTGTTGTACCAATAACGGTTAATTCATTATCAATAAGCATTAATTTGCCATGGAACATTCCTTTTTTATAACCGTATACAGTAATCCCGTTATTAACAGCTTGGCGTATGTATGGATACGCCGCTTCTTTTATAAGAGGTAGATCTGGTTTATATGACCAAAGTATTGTTACTGTAACACCACGCTTTTGCGCCGCGATTAAAGTATTCATTAGTTCTTTATTTTTCGCTATAAAATACGGCGTTGCAATTACAATTGAGTGCTGAGCTTGTTTTATTAGCTCTATATATTTTTTAGCAACGTAATGCCCATTGTAACTGACCATAGTATGCAATGTATTCCCTTTACTAGCCTTATTCGTACTCCTCTTTATATCTTCTTTCGTATCTCGTTTCCAATCTAAAGCAAATTGTTCCTCTAAATCTTTTGCGCCTTCTCCTTTTATCCGTACATGATAGTCTCTCCAGTACCCAAAGTGCTTATCTTTCCCTAAATACTCATCTCCTATATTAAAACCACCCGTATAGCCAATCTCTCCATCAATCGTCGTAATGCGGCGATGATTACGATGATGAAGGGAATAAAACCCGAATGGTAATTCCTGTTTTCTACTATATGTAAAATGCACGCCATTTTCCTGTAATTCTTTTTTCATCTTTCTTTCAAATGATAAATCGTTAAGTAAATCGACAGATAAATATACGTTTACTCCTTCTCTCGCCTTTTCTTTTAATAAATTTAAAAAAGTATGGCTGCTTTTATCATCCGATAAAATAAAAAAATAAGTGTAAATAGATCGTTTCGCTTCTTTTATATCAGTAAATAACTGTTTATAAAATGACTTTCCTTCTACATATAATTGAAAATCACTATGATGAGGTGCATATTCTATCGGCATGTTTTTCCCGGTTTCCATTTTCCGTCCGAGCGTAACATCGATATGCATACAAATTAAAATAAAAGCGAAAATAGCAATAATAATAGAAGTAACTCGCAATATTTTTTTGATCATTTTAATTTCCTTCCGCTCGTTTTCTTTCCACCTTTCTATTTTGTCATTCCAATTTAGATTTCATGCTTCATACAAAAAAGGATGTGACTTAACGTCACACCCTTTTCATATTAAACAAAGTTCCTTGCATCATTATTTCTTCCAAACTTATAAATTGCAATTAAGAAGAATGCTATTGCAAAAGCAAATAAAATTAAAATATTTACATACAACTCTGAAAATGGAATTCCTTGTTGTAGTTTTGATACTGTGTCTAATAGCCATCTCTGCGGAAGAAAATCGGCTACTTTTTGCACTGCTTTCGGCATAATTTCATATGGGAAATAACATCCAGACAGTAAACATGTCGGTACAATAATCATATTTTGCATTGCATTTGCTGATGCTGAGTTTTTCGAAAAAGCAACAAGAACTAACGATATTCCAATCGCTATTAAAGCAAATAGCATGAGTACACCAATCATCACTATGAAAGGCATATTGATATTCGTATGAAAAATTTTCGTTAGGAATAGGATTGTAATTAGAATTTGTACTGTGAGTACCATCATATTGACCCCGACATTAGATAATATGAATTTCTTCCCATCTATCGGCGTTGATAAGAGTCTAAAATACGTTCTATTTTCTTTTTCTTTTAAAATATATCCTGATAAATTCGCTGCTGAAAACAGCATAAACATAATAAGATAGCCCATTGTTTGATTTGTCATATCTTTATTTTTCGAAGTATCTTCTAGCGTCTCAGTTTTCATTTTAAATGCACTTTTTTGGTACCCTGCGTACATATTATCAAACGTACTTTGATCTGTTCCTGCCACTTTACTAATAGCTGCTACGTTATCAATATAGTTGTATAAATATGATTTTATAAATCCTGTTACTTGATCACCTTTAATCGATGAAATTTCAATATGATCTGGCTTCCCTTCTCGAACACTTTTTGAAAAACCAGATTCTAATGTAATAACTCCATCAAGTTTTTTGGAAGTGAGTTTATCCTCTACTTCAGACTCCTTAACCTTACTCACGTTCACATTGTTTAATCCTTCTAAAAACTTTATCGTATCATTTGCTATCGGCTCATTTTCTTTATTTACAATCCCGATATTTAACGTTCCTTGCCCTACATTTCCGTATATCGAAAAAGAGATGAGCGTTCCGATTATCGGCAAACTAATAATAATGAATAACCCTTTTTTATTTTTCAAAAGTACAGATAACGTTTTTTGTATGAGCCATAAAATATCTTTCATACTATAGCCCCTCCCGTCTACGTAATGCAATAATCGCAATTAATAAAAAGAGTGCTGATATTCCAAGGTTTAAAGAAATGACTGGTAGTGCTGCTCCTACATCATTTGCATAAATAATTTTCATAACAGCTGTATTTGCCCACGTTAATGGTGATAAATTCGTAACGAAATTTTCTTCTACTACGAAATATGCACCACCAAAAATAGAAGCTAATTGTACAACTACAAGAATAATTGCTCTCGATGATTCTGCTGTTTTCGTAATATAGCCAATCCCTAAACCGAAGCTAATTGCTAGAAAGACTTGTGTTAATAAAATAATAAATATGATTCCAAGATGCTCGCCCCAATTCGCTTGAAAAACAAATTTACTAAATAACATGACGAGTAATATACACAGGGCATTTGCTACTAGACTACCAAGTATTTTTCCAATGAATATTTCAGCCTTACTTATAGGCGCAGCAATAAGGCGATCTCCTGTTTTACGTATTCGTTCTTCTCGAATTAAAGAACTCGCTCCCATCGCAGCATATAGTGCGATCATCGTTGTCATTACAACCGCATAATAGTCCATAGAACCTGGCTTTTTCGCAGCTTGTAAAGATGTTTCTTTTATATAATTATTATGATTTCCATTTGAAACAACTGTGCTCACCTTACTAGGATCTACTTTTGCAACTTCGGCCGCTACATTGTACTTATCAATAAATGTTGTAAGCATGCCCTCCACAATACTTCCCTCAATACTACTTTTGTCACTTCCGTAAAATTTTGCACCATCTTTATTTAATTCTACATAAGCAGCATATTTATTTTGCTTCACTTCTTCTTTCCCATCTATACTGTCGGAAGCTTTTTTAAAATGAATACCCGATTTATCGATTTCTTTCGTAAATGCTTCAAACGATTGAGAAAATGTGCTACTCGCTTCATCTTTATATAGCACTTGTATATCCTTAATCGATTGACTATCGCTATTAAATGCATTCGTTAATGCTGTCCCTAACACGAGCATGAGCACAATCGGAAATGCTAACATAAAAACTAAAGTTCTTACGTCCCTGAAATCTCTTTTAATATGCATAATTGCAATATTGAAGATGTTCAATTGATGAACCTCCCTTTACCTTTTCTTCATTTACCCTTTATTTATCTCGTAAGTTTCTTCCAGTCAACGTAAGGAATACCGTTTCTAAGTTTGGTGCCTGCTCCTCTAACGAACGAATTTCAATGCCATGATTAATGAAATGCTGAATAATTTTATTTAAATTATTTAATCCTGCATCCGAGTTTACCTTAATTACGTTCTCTTCAATTTGAACAGCTTTCACACCATTTATCTCTTTTAACTGTTCTACATCTAAATTTTCTACTGACTTTACTTCAATCCAAATGTCTTTCGTATCGGTAATAATCGCTTTTAACTGTTCTTTCGTTCCTTCTGCGATCACTTTACCATGATCGACAATTGCGATTTTCGTACAAATCTCTTCCACTTCTTCCATGTAGTGGCTCGTATAAATAATCGTGCTACCCATTTCATTTAATTTACGTACTGACTGCAGAATATAGTTTCTTGACTGTGGATCAATTCCAACTGTCGGCTCATCCATAATAATTAACTTCGGTCTATGTGCGATTGCACAAGCGATATTCAGTCTTCGTTTCATCCCTCCAGAAAAGTTTTTCGGGTAACTTTTATGTTTATCGCTAAGCCCCACAAATTGAAGTGCTTCCTCTACTCTTGCTTTTAGCTCAGCTCCTCTTAGCCCATACAATCCAGCAAAGAATTTCACATTTTCATAGGCAGTTAACTCTTCATAAATCGCAATATCTTGCGGAACGATACCGATATTCATCTTCGCAAATCGATTATGTTTCTTAATATTTTTTCCTAGTATACTAATTTCACCTTCATTGCTTCTTAACAACCCAGCAATCATATTAATCGTTGTACTCTTACCAGCACCATTTGATCCTAAAAAGCCAAATATTTCTCCTTCTTTAATAGATAAAGACATATTATCTACCGCGATGAAATCACCAAATTTTTTCGTTAAATTTTTTATCTCTAATGTATTCATCATTTCACCCCTATTTCGGTTTCTCTGCTTTTAGTATAAACAAAAAAAATGAACCTGCTCAGTGCAGAAGTTCACTCTTTTCACATGAGAATATTCACTTTTTTCCTATGAGATGATTCATCCTCATATTGGCAACAACATTGTTACCGAAAAACCATTTTTTCCATCTACAATAATTTTCCCGTTTACAGACGCTGTTCGCTCCTCCATCCCCATAATACCGAGACCTTTTTTCACAAGCGCTGCACCTTTTCCGTTATCCTTCACTTGTACTTTAACCATCTTGTTAAGCACATGAATATCTATGGAAATCACTGTTGCATCAGCATATTTCATTGCGTTTGTAAGTGCCTCTGTAACATTTTCACCGATAATCTTCCACTGAATCGGTGAAATCAAATCTAAGTTCCCTTTATATACGAAAGGAATATTTATATCATGCTTACTGGAAAATTCCTCTATGAATAATTTCATACGGTGAATACCAATTTGCTCAGTAGGTGGCTTCATATTTTTTAATGTAATACGAATGCTTTCAATTCCATCTTTAGAAATATGAATAGCATTTTGTAATAACTCCGCAGATTTTTCTTTATCTATTTCCATTAACCTCTTTGCTGCTTCCATTTGAATAAGTGCGCCCGTCATTGAGTGGCCAATTTTATCATGAATTTCTTGTGACAACCGATTTCTCTCTTCTAACTTAAATGTGTACTCTGATTGTCTTATGTACTCTTTATTTTCATTTAAACTTTTCGTCAGTCGTTGCAGATCTTTTCGCATCTTATCATTTTGTGATTCAAGCTTTACTACACGCGATATATACCGTTCTGCCATAGTTAATACGATGAAAGAAAATGCAACAATTAATCCATACGTCATTCGAATACTTTCATCTGTAAAGATAATAGGAATCATCATAGTGATAAAGAGCTGCCATTTCTTCTCTATATAACGAAATATAATTTCATATAAGTTCAATGGTAAAAACAAAATAAAAAACGGATGAATCTTCCATGTAAATAACATAACTACACCGATTGACACAGAAGTTAATATGTTTTTGTACGTGTTATTTTTAAATATAGAGATCAGCACGTTTACAGAAAGATATAAAAGCAAAGTAAGTATAATCCATGGTAAGTTTGCAACATTTAAATAAATGTAACTAAACACAATATATATAAAAACAATTAATTTACTTACAATTAACCAAAATTCCATATCTTTAATCTACTTTCCCTGTTAAATAATAAATCGCAATTTGTGTACGATGTTCAAGTCCAGTTTTCCCTAAAACTGATGTAATATAATTTGCAATCGTTCCTTCTGATATAAAAAGTTGCTTTGAAATTTCTTTATTCGAAAAACCTTTCGCAATTAATGCGATAATACTAAGTTCTCTTTCTGTAAAAAGACTTTTATCTATTTTACATTCTTCCTCTTTGCTTTCCATTAAATTGCACTTAATTTTATCAAGCACTACATCTTGCATAACTGTTTGACCGTTATATACTCCTTTTATCGCATCACGAATACGCTCTGGATCATTATTTTTTAATAAATAGCCTTTCGCTCCGTTTTTCACTGCGTCCAAAATATATTCATCATCATCGAATGTCGTTAAAATAAGCGGTTTCGTTCTCGTCTCTTCACAAATAAATTTCGTTGCCTCTACCCCGTTCATGTTTGGCATACGAACATCTAAAAGTGCAATATCGACTTCATGCTTCTTACAATATGCTACAGCTTCTTCCCCATCATTTACAGTATCTAATACTTCGAATTCTTCGTATGTATTTAAAATAATCTTCATGCCTTCTCTAATAAAAGAATTATCATCTGCTATTAATATTTTAATTTTCATGTTTGTTAGTATGGACCTTCTCCTACTAACATTCACATCCTTTCTCCGCGTAACATTTCCTCTTTGCTCATTATATACTTCTTTTTACCATTTTTTCACAATTTTTTTCATATAGCCTCCTTCCTAAAAATATATTATTCTTTTTTTACAACATGTGTAGGGTGACTTACCATTTCTTACGTCTATATAATAGAATGCGTCAAAAAGGAGGGAGAGACCCATTGAGGAAAAACAATTAATTGAAAAAGCACAGCAAGGAAGCGAACATGCCTTTCGTATTCTTGTACAAACCTATCGTCATTATATTTTTCAAGTTATCTTTTCTATTGTAAGACATGAAGAAGATGCGAAAGATGTTACACAAGAAGTATTCGTAAAAATTCACGCCTCTCTCCCTAATTATCAATTTCGCGGATTGAAAACATGGATGGCTCGTATTGCCACTAATCACGCTATTGATTATAAGAGAAAGAAAGCTAGAGAAAACGAAGAACTCTCCTTATGTAAAGAAACTGAGGAAAATATAAAATCCTCTCATAATATTGAGGCTTTATTATTGACGAAAGAGCAAAAATTACTCATTGCTCAAAAACTGCGAGAACTTCCCGAAAATTATCGTGACGTCGTTCTCGCACATTACTTAGAAGAAAAAAGTTATCAAGAAATTGCTTTACAGGAAAACATCGAAGTGAAAACAGTCGAAATGAAACTGTATCGGGCAAGAAAATGGATTAAAAAACATTGGAAGGAGGAAGAGTTTCTATGATGCATTATTCAAAAGAAGATTGGCGCAATTATACATTAGATCTTATAGAAAGCAATGAACGTGAATCTATGGAAGAACACCTTTATGAATGTGATCATTGTTTAGCACTTTATATGGAAAGTATTGATGAACAACAGGAAAACCTTCCAATGATAAATGATGATTCATTTACGAACGAAGTTATGAAACAAATTAATTTTGAAACACTACAACCTAATGAAAATATAAAAACAAACTCACTAAAGCGCACCATTATTCACTACATAATTGCGACTGCGGCTACAATTATTTTTATGGTAAGTGGTTTATTCCAATATATTTTCACAGCGACATCAAATTTCGAGAAATCTTCAAAACATAACGTGTCTTCTATCTCACAACAAATTGTAAACAAATCGGTAGACACATCAAAAAAGGACGGAGGTTCAAAGCATGAATAAAAATCCCTTTTTAGCACTTGTATTAGGGCTAATCCCCGGGCTTGGTCATTTATATGTAAAGAAATTTGGACGGTTTATTTTATATAGCGGAGGGGCTGTATTTCTATTTATCTTTGCAGCATTTTGTACAATAGCATTAGGAGAGCGTGATATTGCTTTTCTTTCTCTGTTTTTACTAGTCGTGTTATGGGCAATCAATTTATTAGATTTAGTTATCACTATTATTAATCAATCGAAAAAACAAGCAGCTGGAGAATTGACAGAGTCCTCTAAAGAGAGCGAACGTTTTTATATCATTCTCCTATCAATCATTCCTGGTCTTGGTCATTTTCAATTAGGACTTATGCAACGTGGACTTACATTTTTAGTAGCTTGTACAGGGATCGGGAGTATGATCATTTTCGTTGCACTTTTAACATCCCAAGAAAGCTTCCTTATCTTCCTTATTACATTACCTGTTTTATGGATTTATAATTTCTTCGATGTTGTTCAGCAACTACAGAAAAAAGAACGTGGTGAGCAATTAGTTGATCGTACTATTTTCGAAGATTTTGAAGAGCACCGTGAACAAGGAAAGAAAAGTAAAACATTCGCTTCTATTTTAGCGATGTTCCCCGGAGCAGGACATATGTATTTAGGCTTACAACGCCGTGGCCTTCAGCTTATGGCAGCCTTTTTACTTTCAATATATTTACTTGACTTATTAAGGCTATCTGCGTTTTTATTTTTAGTACCAATCATTTGGTTCTATAGCTTTTTTGACGCTTTACAGCAAACTTCAAAATACGGAAAAGAACGTGTAAATGACGAACCTATCATTGATTATTTTATCAATCATCAAAGATGGATCGGTATTGGGTTAATTACACTTGGTGGTTATTATTTATTAGATCAAACACTCCTTCCTATTTTGGACAATTATTTTGCAACTATATTTAACATTCATCTTAGCGAGCTGTATTATCGCTATTTCCAAACATCTATCGTTGCACTCCTCTTAATTGGCGGCGGCTTTAAATTGTTACTTGGAAATAAAGAAAACAAAGGTGGTACAAAAGAATGAGAACATGGCGCGTTGGAACATTTTCAATGGGGCTTTCTATTATTGCATTAGGTTGCTTCTTACTATTTTCAGTTATGAGAGGGACTCAGGTATTAGATTCCTTAACAGCATGGTGGCCTGTTTTACTTATTATACTTGGCGTAGAAATTTTACTATACCTTCTATTTTCTAAGAAGGAACAATCATTTATTAAATATGATATTTTTAGTATTTTCTTTATTGGCGTTTTAGGAAGCGTCGGAATTGCTTTTTACTGTTTATTATCAACTGGATTACTAGATGAAGTTCGTCATTCTATTAATACCACTCGCCAGACGAGTAATATTCCAGGTGGACAACTTGATATACCTGAATCTATCAAAAAAATTGTAGTGGATGCAGGGCATCACCCTCTGACAATAGAGGGAAATAATACAAATCAAATTCACCTTCTTGGAACATATGAAATGACGACGAAAGCTAATGAAAAACTTAATTTAAAACAAGAAGATTTCCTTTCCATTCAAACAGCTGGTGAAACGATGTATGTAACATTAAAATCATTACCAGCTCAACATAAGTTCTTTAACTCAACACCAAAAGTGACACGGACACTTGTACTTCCGCAAAATAAAAATGTAGAAGTTCGTGCTTCAAATAACGAACTATCTCTTTATCCAGGTCAATTACAAAATAATTGGTTTGTACAAGAAAGCTCAAGGGTGTCTGTCCATCTTGCAAAAGAGAGTGATGTATCTTTAACAGCAGTAACAAATCAAAAAGAAACACATGGAAACACACCTTGGGAACAAGTTGAAGATGTAACGAAAAAAGAAGATACTACTTCAGAAGAAAATCCAGAATTCAACGGGCAAGAACATTGGTATAAAAATTCGATTAAAACCGGAAATGGGACACACAAATTAAACATTGAGAAAGCTTACAATTTAAATATGAGTGTTATTGAAAAATAAGAAACCTTCCACAATTGTGGAAGGTTTTTCTCATATAATCGCTTTAATTCCTTCTAACACTAATCCAATCATAAATCCGCAAACAGCCCCGTTTACTCGGATCCACTGTAAATCTTTACCGACGTTATTTTCAATCATTTCGATTAACGTTTTATCATCTAACTTATCAAGGTTTTCTTGTACAAGTTTTCCGATTTTCGAATGATTCTTTTCAACAAGTGTGACAACTTGTTTTTGTAACCAATCTTCTATTTTTTGAACAGTCACTTTGTCATCTTTTATTTTATTCATCTGTGTTTGTAAAAATGGAATAACATATTTATCAGTAAATTCTTCGTTATTTACAAAGGTAACTGCTCTTTGTTGTACTTGCTCAAGCATTTCTTTTATTTTGTCAGTACCATCCCAATTTGCAATCCATTTTTCTTTCCAATTTTCTAATTCTTGTAGTAACGCTTCATTTTCTTTTACATTTATAATTTCTTGACGGATTTTCGCTAATATAAGTTGTCTTGTGCTATTATCAGCGTCTTGTAAGCTGTTAATATTGCTAATAATAAACTTCTGCAAAATGCCACCAATTTTATCTTCATCTACAATATTCATAAATGATTTCAAAGTAAACTGCAAGAATCCATCTACTTTTATATTTTCCATCGCCTTCATACCTAAGCTTCCGAGCTGATAACGCGCTTCATCTTGCGCTGTCCAATCTTTCACTTTTACTAATATGTAATCAAGTGTCTTTTCATCATATTCTTGCACAACTAATTGATCAACAAGCACTTGTAAAATGTTACTTGTATTAATTGTATGCAAATATGTTTTTAATTCTTTTTCAATAATAACAGCTAACTTTTCTGTATCTATTAAAACAATCGCTTTCTCAGCAATCGTTACAATCCCCTTTTTCACAGCATCAGACTGCATTTCTCTCTCAGCAATTTGCAGCACCATTTGTGCTAGCTGCATTTCTTTTACTTTATTCGTAATACTTTCTTTCGTTAGCCACTCATTTTCTAACGTATTGATGAGCCCTTTCGTCACTCGTTTACGATTTTTAGGTAACAAAGCTGTGTGTGGAATTGGAATTCCCATCGGATGACGGAATAATGCTGTAACTGCGAACCAATCCGCAAGTCCACCAACTAACCCAGCTTCAAATCCCCCTTGTATAATCTCACCAGCTACCGTTCCTTGAAAAGGGATAGAAGCCGCAAATCCTACTCCCATAACCCCAAGCGAAATACCCGCTATATATTTAGTCTGTAATGACATCGTATACACATCCTCTTATTATGTAAAATAAAGCTTTTTGTTGTATTTATTTAATATTAGTTATCCTTTATATATACTATAAAGAACTATTGTGAAAATAACAAAGATTTTTATGCACATGAAAAAATGAGGCTACAACTAGCCTCATTTTTCTAATATTGTTAATGCCTCACCTGTTTTATAATACCCATTCATCACATCTTCTGGAACCATACTACCGCCCGTTCCCCACACAATATGAGTACCTTTTTTCATCTTCTCCGTTAACTGTTGCTTTTGTAAATACTCATCTTCTTTACATACTTTCACTGGCCCTAACATACCCGCTAATGCAGAAGGCTCTAAATAAATATTTTCCGTATCTGCTAGCTCTTTTAATAATCTATATAACTCTTCATCACTTACTGTGTAATTTCCACTCAAAAATGGTTCCATCGTTTTCCCAACAAACCCAGAAGGTCTTCCTACCGCTAGTCCGTCTGCGTCTGTTACATTATCAATCTCGATATCTTGAACGGCAATTTTATCATGAAGTCCTGTCATTAACCCGAGTAACATACATGGTGAATGTGTTGGCTCTGCAAAGAAACAATGGACGTTGTCTTTATACAATAACTTTAAACCAAATGCTACTCCGCCAGGTCCGCCACCTACTCCGCACGGAAGATAAACGAATAAAGGATGTTCTTCGTCTACTACAATCTCTAACTCTTCTAATTGTTTTTGTAAACGCGATGCTGCGACTGCGTATCCTAAAAATAAATCATGTGAGTTTTCATCATCTACAAAATAACAGCGAGGATCAGCATCTGCTTGTCTTCTTCCTTCTTCTACAGCTTTACTATAATCAGCTTCATATTCAATAACGTTTACACCTTTACTTCTTAATAAATCTTTTTTCCATTGTTTCGCGTCTGCTGACATATGAACAGTTACGTTAAAACCTAGTTTCGCACTCATAATCCCAATGCTTAGCCCTAAATTTCCTGTTGAACCGACCGCAATTGAATATTTTGCAAAAAATGCTCTACATGTATCACTATCTAAAATGGAATAATCATCTTCTTCTGTTAACATACCGTGCTGCAAAGCTAATTGTTCAGCATGTTTCAACACTTCATAAATGCCGCCTCTAGCTTTAATTGATCCTGATATCGGAAGATGACTATCACATTTTAATAATAATTCTCCTAAAATAGGTTGCTTGTAATTTTTCTCTAGAGCTTGTTTCATAGAAGGGATTTTCAATAAAGGTGATTCAATTATGCCTTTCGTCTCTTTCGTTTCAGGAAAAACTTTCACAATGTATGATGCAAAACGCTTTAACCTCTCCTCCGCATCTTTTACATTCTCTTCACTGAGTGGCGAATCTTTTATTGCCGTTTCATACTTTTCCATGTTCGGATTCACCCAAAACACTTCTTCCGTTGCGATTAATTTATTTAATAGTGGATATCGTTCTTTTAATTTCTCTATTTCCTTCATTCCTCTTCCTCCTCATCACCTTGTAGCTTACGATTTAATAAACTATAATTAAATTAATTTTAATATAGTTTAACACAAATAATTAATTTAAGTTAATTTTAATTTAATTTATTTAAATATAATTTAATAATAATCAAGGAGATTTTCAATATGGAAAATATAGATATTGGTAAAAAGATTGAAAAACAAAGAAAAGAAAAGGGCTTAACTAGTAAAGAACTAGCAAAGATGGCCGATATTACACCATCTATGTTAAGTCAAATTGAACGCGGATCTGCTAACCCTTCTATCCAAACATTAAAAGTTCTCGCTAAAGCTCTTGATGTTCCAACATTTAGCTTTTTACTTGAAGATACAAATACAGACGATTTAATTGTACGTTCTCATAAACGCAAAAAAATGATTATCGATAATTTATCATATGAAATGCTATCACCCAATTTCACAGGAAATTTAGCAACAGCGATTATGACCATCCCGCCGAATACAGCTTCATCAGAAAATGTACTAGAACATAAAGGTGAAGAATTAGCATTTGTATTAGAAGGGAAAATCACATTACATTTAAATGAAGAAGAATACATATTAGAAACGGGTGATAGTGTAAAAATACCCGCTTATTTAAAACATAAATGGGTAAATCAATTCGAGAAAAATGCTATTGTTTTATTTTCTGTTACTCCACCGATTTTTTAATAGATGTAATAAAAATAGCCACGTGCGGATTTCTCCGTACATGGCTATTTTTATTTTTTCGGCACGAACAAAATCCCTAAACTCATAACACAAAAACTGAGTAATTGCTGAACTGATAAACCAAATAGAACCGAATTCTGTTCACTAACAAGTGAAATAATGATATGAGCTAACCCCTCAACAATTAGAAAAACACTTATATTCTTTCCATTTCCTAGTCTTTCATCTTTCATCCATAGCAAGCCCATGATACAAAGGGCAAGGATGATCTCGTATGCGAAAATGGGGTGGTATAAAAATTTAGATTCATATATTTTCATTCCCCAAGGCAATGTCGTTTGTACACCTACTTCTTGGTGGAATAGAAAATAAAAAATAAGACTCATACATAGTCCATAAGGCAATGTATCAAGTAAAATACGAAGCGAGAATTGCTCCTTTTTACTTCTCCAAACAATGTATACAATCGTAAGTATGCATCCTACTACAATGTGTTGCATACTGCCTACAGCTAATAACGCTTGCATTGGTGACCTAATAGCCCATACTGGATTTAATATTGCCGGTGCAAATTTCCATACAAATACGATGATAAGAAAAGCATTTGTTACTGCATCCATCATTTTTTCATATGGTACACTTTGTTTCTTCATCTTTCGTTTCATCAACATAAATCCAAATAAACTTCCAATTATAAGAGATACTGGTTGTAACCTCACGATCCACTCCATCACTATGAAATCCCTTCTTAACTCTCAATTAATTTCTTAAATTTCTCTTCTAATTGATCTGGAGGTAATACGCCTCGTACTTGCTCTACGATAATTCCATCTTTATTAACAAAAAATGTCGTTGGTAAAGAAAATACTTTATAATCTAATCCAGCTACTCCGTCCATATCTAATAAAACAGGAAACTTAAATCCGTGACGATCTGCAAATGCGCTCGCTTCTTGTACTGGATCTCCAATAGTTGCATTTACCGCAAAAATTTCAACATCTTTTTTATATTTATCATACATATGAACTAAGTCAGGTGCCTCCATTTCACATGGACCACACCATGATGCCCAAAAATTAATAAGATACGGTTTTCCTTTTGCATCATTTAACGAATGCAGCTTCCCGTCTAATCCTTTTAACGTTATGTTTGGTGCTTTAAATCCTACTTGTGGTAGTATTTCTGTTTCTTGTAACTCCGCTTGTTTTGCTTTTCTTTCTTTTTCTTCTTTCTTTGTATTATAAAAGTTAACTCCGGCCCAAATTAGTGCCCCGGCCAGTATAATCGCAATTAGTTTCTTCACTTTTCTTCCTCCTCATTATTAAAAGCCTGTAAATCCACCGAATAGACGAATAAAGAATGCTGTAATCTTCGTCATTTGATTTGTATACAATAAAATACCTGTTACAATCATCATTCCACCGCCAATTTTCATCATGACATTAGCATATGTAACAATCCATTTCACCTTCCCAATAAAGAATGCCATCACGAAAAATGGAACCGCAAACCCAAGAGTATACGCTGTAATATAAAGAAGTGCCCCTTCAGGATTCGTTGCGCCAAGCATGAGTACAGCTGAAAATATCGGTCCAACACATGGCGTCCAACCCGCTGCATATGTCATACCGACTAAAATCGAGCGAATATATCCAGTCGATTTACTTCTATACTGCACCTTTTTCTCTGCCATAAGCCACTTAGGCTGAAACAAGCCCGTCATAAATAGCCCCATTAAAACAATAAAAATCCCACCAATTTGTTGAATCAATTTTTGGTTAGATGAAAATGTTATTCCAATCCAACTTACCGATAAACCTAACGCGTAAAATATAACCGAAAATCCAATCATAAAAAATATGGTATGTATAATCGCTGATTTTTGCATAATCCCACGATTTTCTTTTAAATCTTGAATAGACACACCTGTAATATAAGATAAATAAGATGGATATAGCGGTAAAGAGCACGGTGATATAAATGACAATACTCCCGCCCCAGCCACAAGCCAAATTGTTAAATCTGCTGCATTCATTTTATTCCCCCTAAAACACTACAATAAGTAGTGTTAATTCTTAAAAAAAGAGGCTATATGCACTCTCCGACAATAAGTACAACCGACATACAGAATAAACCTGCTGTTACATATACCGAATTCGTATGTAACGGAATAGTAAGCTTAACAACCTTTTCATTTAACACTTGCTCGATTCGTAAATTTATTGCTGTTTTTGCAAATGAAGCTGTAACACATCGATTTTCCATTGTCTTTATTTTAATTAATTTTAATAACGCGCTACCTAACTCAAATGAAGATTCCATTTTTTGCATCGCATATTTATCAGCAGCTAGCTCCTGATACGTGTGATACCGCTGTAACAACCCTTTTAATATCGGTATGTACATCATTCCTTCTGCTAATAGCGTAAAACAAAATAATTTTAAAGGATCACGATTATTTTGATGATATTCTTCATGGAAAATAATTGCATCCATTTCTTCATCTGAAAATGTTTGAAGCATCCCTTCTGACATGACAACTTTCGGACGAAATAACCCAATTGTAAATGCCGCAACTTCTGCGGTCGGCAATATATATATGTGTTTTCCTTTTCGAACGCAAGGGATAAGTACTTTTTGTAATCTTTTACTATAGAAAAATTGTCGCCAAATTCTTTTGCACACGATTAATACAGTAAGTAATAATAATCCAGCGATTATAATACGAATGAGCGATAATTCTTTCATATGTTTTTCTAACTGGAACAAGCAAAAATTTGAAAGAAAGAGCATCTTATTTTGAAACAGAAATGGATATGTAACGTAATACACTAACATACTGAAAAAGAGGGTACTAACAATTACTGCTAACAATACGATTTTACGCATTTGCCATTTCATTTCATGAATCCTCTTTTTTTAACTGACTCAATTTATCTTCTAACTTTTTTATTAAAGTCGGATCAGCCTGCTCTAACTCATCTAGCATATGATTTACAACTAAATCTCCAAATTCCCCCATCAATTCCTGTGTCATTTTCTTCGTTTGATTGGATAAGAATTCTTCTTTTGTTTGTACAGCACGATATATGCCACTTCTTTTTACAGTCTGTTTTTCTAAGTGTAATTTCTCTACTAACCTGTTCATAACTGTCATAACAGTGTTAAAATTCACAGGTGATTCTTCACTTAATTTCTGCTGCACTTCTTTAATCGTAATACCTTCGTTAGACCAAACAATCTCCATAATTTTCGCTTCAAGCGGTCCAAAGAAATGATTTAACCCTTGCTCATTTAACTTATAGTTTTGAGTAAACATAGTATAGCTCCTTTCACACTACGAATTGTAGTATAAATTAAATGAAAGGTCAAATGTGAATGAGATACACTAAAATTCACTACCTATAAATACATAGGCCATTCCATTCATTTTAAACCTAATTTTTCTCCAAATGTATCAAAGAGATACTGCTCTAATATTTGTACACTAAACTTCTCATTACGCCCAAATGCAAACAATTCCCGATCTTTCGCTACGATAGTATCTAACGGGATAACGACATTATCCACTATTTTTGTAATTTCAATGATGTTACTTTTTACATTTACCTCTGTTTTAAATTCAATGTTTTCTAATACGATATGCGAGCGTCTTCCTGATGCAAAAAAAGTAAAGTTAGGATTTTTATAAATACCAATTTCACTCTCTAGCGGATATAAATACTGAAAAATGATATCTCTATGTCCATCTTTTATTATTTTTTCATCCTTCTCATCATCCAAGTATTCTTTCACCTTCGTTGTAAATTCGAATCGAAAATCCACTTTTTTCACGCTCCCTCTTTGTATTTTTATATTAAATAAATATATTGAAATAATTTTACCATATTGTAATACAAGTTCCTATTAAAAGTAAAAACTCATTTGTAAAATCTCTATTATTTCCCATTCCTTTTTAAAGTATAAGCACTCATTCAATATGAATTCAAGCTTCTTTATATCCATTTAAACATATTGTTTCCATATTTTGAAACAATAGTATGAAGTGTTATATATCGATAAAATGAAACTTTAATCATTGGGGGTTTTTGATCCCCCGTCTAACTCCTTTACTTTCACTGAATTTTGAGTTGGGGGTCTTACTGCCCAGCAAATAGCGGGATAAACTGTTTCTAATTCATTTTTCTATATAGCTATCCCCCCTTTACTATTCCGATATATTTAAACTATATTTTCTACTTAATCATTACATCACAGAAGGAATGTAACTCTCTTCTATCGAATTTTTATATAACAAAAATGATTAGGTGGTGCTTTACTATGAAATTAGCTGTCATTGGTGGCGGTGATTTACAAGATTCAAATCACTTGCCTATTAATGAGCGACTTATAGAATTAACAAATAAACAGTATCCAAAAGTATTATTCATTCCAACAGCTAGTCATGATGATGAAAGTTATATAACATTATTTTTAGACACGTTCGAAAAACAATTACACTGTGAAGTACAAATTTTACGTATTATAGCCGATACACCTTCTAAATATGAACTAGACGAAATGATTCAATCAGCCGATTTAATTTATCTTGGCGGCGGGAACTATATTCAAATGATTACAGAATGGAAAGAACATAAACTCGATGAAAAATTACTATTGGCTCTGCAGCAAGGAACTCTCATTGCCGGGTACAGCGCTGGTGCTATGTGTTGGTTCACCTCTAGCATCCGATCAGATTATGAAGGTTCTGGTTATATAGAGAGCAACGGCTGGGGGATTGTGAACAAAAGGTTTTGTCCACATTATAATCAATTAAATAGAATGAACGCCTTCCATTCCTTTTTACAAAATCATCAAGGTAATATAGAAGGAATTGCACTAGAGGATAATTGCGCTTTATATATTACAGAAGAATCTTTTGAAATTATCGGTGAACCAGAGAAAGCGTGGGAGTTTTATATGAGTGATAACAAACTCATTAGACAACATTTTGATATTACTTTAAAAAGCTATTTATAAAGATACCTTTACAAAAAATGTCCCTAAGTAAAATAACTTAGGGACATTTTCAATGTTTAACTCACTAATCGTGTAATTCGTTTCTTCTGCCATGAAAGCTTATAATATGCATATTGTAGTATTAAGCTGACAATAAACGCTGCTGGGTACCCAATCCATATTCCTTCTATGCCAAGACTTGTATGGTAAGAAAGGTAATACGCTACAGGTACTTCAACAAGCCATATTGATACAACGCCGATAACAGTTGGCCATAATACTGTACCACTTGCTCGCATTGTCGCACTAATAATTTGCGCATGACCGAAGATTAAATAACTCCATAATGTAATCATAACTAGGCTATGAGCAATTTCAATTGTAGTTTGACTCGTTAAAAATAGTGATAGAATGTCTCTTGAGAACAAGTAAATAAGAGATATTAGCACACCACCGATGACGTAGTTCATAATAATTCCGGCCTTCACAACTTTCTGCAATCGATCAAATTGATTCGCCCCAATTGATTGTGCCGCAAAAATGGAAACTGTAATACCAAGGCTAACTGCTGGCATTTGTACATAACTTGCAACTTGGTTTACAACGCCATATGCCGCTGTTGCATCCGAACCGTAACGATTTACAAACGCGATTACCGCAATTTCAGATAATGAAACTAATATCATATTAATACTTGCTGGAATACCAAGTCGTAGCAATAACTTTAATAACTCCCCATCCATTCGAAGATATTTTCTAACCGTGCCATCTAGTTGTAATGGGTGATTTTTCTTCTTTAAATACATCAGCATAACAATAAACGTAATAACTGTAGATATAACAGAAGCATAGGCTGCCCCATACACATCTAATTTCGGAGCTCCTAACCATCCAAAAATAAGAATTGGTAATAAAATCATATTTAGCGCTGTACTTACAATTAAAAAGTAAAATGGCGTTTTAGAATCTCCTGTACCTCTCATAAATGTTGTGTATGCGAAATATAAAAATAATACTGGCATCGATATAAATAATATACGTGCATAATGTACACTTATCTCAATAATATTTTCTGGCGTTCCCATAAGGCGCATAATATCCATCGCAAAAATACTGCCTATTATCGCCAATACAACTCCAATAATAAAGGTAAATGTCAGCGTCGTACCAACGATAGCTTTTAAACGATCTTCGTTTTTAGCACCAAACGCCTGACCAATTAAAATAGAACTTCCTGAACCAATACCAATTACAAATGAAACGAGTAAGAAAAATAGCGGAAAGAATGCTGATATGGCCGCTAAATCATTAACTCCAAGCCATCTTCCTACTACTACCATCCCAAATAATTGTCCAACTGATTGTAATACATTACTTAATAGTAACGGTACTAAAAACATGGACATCGATTTCCATATCGGTTTACTCTCACTTTCTAACTTATGTGACTCCGCACCTTCTTTATTGTTATCTGTAGGTGGTTTCAAATTTCATTTCTCCTTTTAATAAAAATCTGTTTTTCAACTTCCATCTCTTTGTATAGTTGTTATTATAATGTGCTTCTATTCATTTTTTTCCGTACTATTATAACTTCACCCAATATTGGCTTCCATCAGCTGTTCTATCTAAAAATCCATATTCAATTAAATATCTTCTTAAAGTTACGAAATCCGGGTATACGCTTTCTATGACAGTATTTACTTCTTTTTCAGTGTACTTTTTATTACTATCAAACTTCGTCACTAAATGGCGTAATATAATTAATTTACGCTTTTGCTTTTTCGGGAATTTAGAAAGCGGTCCATCTAATCCTTCTGTAAAATGAGCTTTTAATACTTCATCATTTTCTTCTTCTGTAATATTGTAACGATCATCTACCATCGTTGCTGTTCTATGAATAGATACAAATTTCGTTTGTACTTTTGATTTTTCTTCTGACAGTTCCATTAACGCTAAAAACACTTTCGCTTGTTTCATTTTCTCTCGAAGTGTAAATCGATGATTGCGAATGGTTGATGTACTTCCGCCATCCATCTCTTTTACAATCTCTTTATCATTCAGCCCCATATGGAAAAACTGAACCATCTTCTTTTGCAAATCAGTTACACCAGTATACTTCTTATCAAGATTTATTAAATAATCAAACATAGACGTATGTTCATTTTGCACATGCACTTGTACAAACTTCTCTGCATCATACAAAACTTGATTATCTTGATAAATAACTCCCTTAATAAACGTTTCTCCACAAGCTAAACAAATATACTCCTCTGTTTCCTCATCAAACACATACCCTTTTTTCAATTCCTCCACCGACGCATCCCAAAACTTCTCTGAAATATCACTCATACTAAACACTCCTTCAAAATGTTTATCTAAAAACAAACAAATTTCAACATCGTTTATTATCACTTCATCATCTTAACACAATCAAAATAAACATTTCAATGTTTCGTTTACCTATTTTATAAACTTTTATAAAAACATCTATTAGATATTCTTTAAAAAGGAAATCAAGCAACAAAAAACGAATGTATTTAATGAATGAATTACGATAGGATGTGAAACAAAACATGACTATTTTACAAGACCCATGGTTTACTGTTAAACAAATTGCCCAAAATACATATGCGATTAGTGAATATGGACATTGGGAGAAAGTACATTCCTTCTTACTTGTAGGCGATACTACCGCACTCCTTATCGATACTGGACTAGGTATCGATAATCTGAAGCGTATAACTGACCAACTAACAAACTTACCAATTACTGTTGTCACAACACATGTCCATTGGGATCATATCGGTAGTCACGCACAATTTGAAGAAATCTATGTACATGCTTTAGAAGCGGATTGGCTCATTAATGGCATAAAAGGACTTCCTATTACTCAAATTAGGCACGACATCGCTCGTGATATTACTTTACCTACACCTAAAACATTTCAACCTAAAACATTCAAACCCTTTCAAGGAACACCAATAAAATTACTACAAGATGGAGATATGATTGATATCGGAAATAGGAAAATTCAAATTATACATACGCCAGGTCACTCACCGGGGCATATTTGCCTATACGATTATGAAACTGCTTTTTTATTCACAGGAGATTTACTTTATGAAGGCACGATTTTTGCATTTTATCCATCAACAAACCCTGTAGATTTAGTTCAGTCTCTAAATACAATTACAAACCTCTTTCCTATTAAACAAATTTTTGGTTCACATCATACCCTCGGCCTTTCACCTGTTATATTGAAAGAAGTGAAATATGCTATTCAATATTTAAATGATAAAGAGCTGATTAAACATGGGACTGGTATTCACACATTCCAAAACTTCAGCCTTCAATTTTAACTACAAAAAGGTGTTTTCGTATACGAAAACACCTTTTACTCATTATATATTCTATTTACAACCTCTACTAAAGCTTTACTTACCTGTACAAATGTATGCTTTCGGTTTCCATCCTCAATAAATTTATTAGCACAACTACCCATAATTATCATACAACTAATTATGACTAACGCTACCTTTCTATTCTTGTAAGTCACTTCATGCCACTCCACTATTACAAAACTTCTTTTGAATTTATCCCATCAAGAAATTTTACATGAATAATAAGCCGAAGGAATATGCAATTCTGCATATTTACACGTTTTATCAAGATGTTATGATTTAATTTAGCTAAAGAACACGTATACCGGGGTGACTAACTTGAAATTTAAAGCGAAAAAAAATCCATTTCACGTCATTTTTATTTCATTATTTATCATAATTTTTTTCATTTCGTTATTCTTCCAAAATGAAAATTCTATTTTTTTCACTCTCATGATGGTGCTAAATGTCGTTAATCTTGCTTCATTCTATTTTTCTCACTACCATATAACCGCGTCATCTCTTATTGTAAAACACGGTTTCATATTTCATACTGAAATTCCTTTTGAAGACATTCGTCATGTTAAATACTCTGGTAAAAAACTTCATTCAAAAAAATGGACTAGACAGCAATTAGAACTACATTACAATTTATTTGACTCAGTAACTGTTTTTGTACCCCAAAAAGAAGAAAAGTTCATTTCACTCTTAAAAGAAAACTGTCCACATATGAAAGTATTGAATATACCTACTAACAAATAATATAGTTTGGCACTTACAGTAATACAAATAGAAAAGATAAATATTAAAAAAGCCAAGATTCTATACTAAGAACCTTGGCTTTTTCTATTATTCTTTCGGAGCAATCATTTTTTTCGGATCTACAATTTCATCAAATTGTTCTTCTGTTAGTAACCCAGAGTGCAGTGCTGCTTCTTTTAAAGTTAACCCTTCTTTATGAGCATGCTTCGCAATTTTCGCTGCATTTTCATATCCGATGTGCGGGTTTAATGCTGTGACAAGCATTAATGAACGATTCACATTCTCTTTAATTACTTCTTCATCTGCTTCAATACCAACTGCACAATTATCATTAAATGAAACAATTGCATCTGCTAATAAGTGAGCGGATTGTAAGAAGTTATATGCAATAACTGGTTTAAATACGTTTAACTCAAAATTACCTTGGCTAGCAGCAAATCCAATTGTTGCGTCATTTCCCATCACTTGCGCTACAACCATCGTTAACGCTTCACTTTGTGTTGGATTTACTTTACCTGGCATAATAGAGCTTCCTGGCTCATTTGCCGGAATAATAATTTCTCCTAGACCACTACGTGGACCACTTGCCAACCAGCGCACATCATTCGCGATCTTCATCAAATCAGCTGCTAATGCTTTTAATGCACCATGCGTATATACAACTTCATCATGGCTCGTTAATGCGTGGAACTTATTTGGCGCAGAAATAAATTGCTTACCTGTAAATTGGCTAATTTCCTCTGATACCATCTCACCAAATTTAGGGTGAGCATTAATACCTGTTCCAACTGCAGTACCACCAATCGCAAGCTCTTTCATATATGTATTGCTCTCTGCAATCATACGCTCTGTTTTTTCAAGCATACGGTGCCATCCGCTAATTTCTTGTCCTAATGTTAACGGCGTTGCATCTTGCAAATGTGTGCGACCAATTTTTATAATATGTTCAAATGCAGTTACTTTTCCTGCTAAAGTTTCTTTTAATTTCGTAATTGCTGGTAATACGTGATTTTCTACTGCGATTACACACGCTACATGAAGCGCCGTTGGAAATGTATCATTTGAACTTTGAGACATGTTCACATCATCATTCGGATGAATATGTACATCAGATCCCTTCTCTTTCAAAATTTGATTCCCACGGTTTGCAATTACTTCATTCACATTCATGTTTGACTGTGTACCACTACCTGTTTGCCAGACGACAAGCGGAAAATGTTCATTCCATTTCCCTGCAATTACTTCATCTGCTGCTTCCACAATTGCTTCTGCTTTTTCTTCTGATAGCTTTCCTAATTTTTGATTGCTAAGCGCTGCACTCTTCTTTAAAATTGCAAATGCTTTTACAATTTCAAGCGGCATTTGCTCTGTTCCAATTGGGAAGTTTTCTTTACTACGTTGTGTTTGTGCTGCCCATAATTTATCAGCTGGAACTTTTATTTCTCCTATTGTATCTCTTTCAATTCTGTACTCCATTTTTTCATCCCCTTGAAAATAAAATACCTACATCTCTTATAATAACAGACTTTCTCTTAAATGATAAGGATTCTCACTCTTATATATAGATATTCTGTATTTATTTTTAAAAATTCCTCTTGACCTAAACTTAAGTTTAGGCTGTATCCTTTCCTTTGTAACCTACTATAACAATACTGGAGGAATTCAATATGAAAAAATATGCTTTCATAACAGGTGCGAATAAAGGAATTGGATATGAACTTGTTCGTCAATTAGCCGAAAAAGATTATCACGTATTTTTAGGCGCTCGCAATAAACAGCTTGGACAACAAGCTGTACAATCTTTACATGTATCAAACGTTTCCTATATTCAAGTAGATATTTCAAGTTCACAATCCATTCAAGAAGCAAACAAGAAAATTCATGAAACGACTGACCACTTAGATTTATTAATCAATAACGCAGGCATAGCACTAGACTTCAACACGCTACCTAGTGAATTAAATATTGAAACTTTACGTCAAGGATTTGAAGTTAACTTTTTTGGAACATTCCAAATGGTGCAAGCCTTTTTACCATTATTAAAGAAATCAAGCAACAGTAAAATTATCAATATAACAACTGACATGGCTTCATTAACAATGTTTGCTAATGGTGAAACACATCCAATTAATGCGTTAGGGTATAATTCTTCAAAAACAGCTATTAATGCTTTAATATTAGCTTTTAGTAAAGAATTTAGTACAAACGGCCCAGAAATTTTTGGAGTAACTCCCGGTTTTACAACTACTGACCTTAATGGTAATTCCCCAGGTGGCCATACGACCAATGAAAGTGCTAAAATTATTATTAAATATGCAGTAAGTGAAACAAACTATAATGGTAAAATATTAAATAAAGATGGAATTATAACTTGGTAGTAAAAGGATGAATTCTATGTATTATACGATCGGTCAAGTCGCCAAAATGCAACACTTAACTATTTCTCAAATACGTTATTACGATAAACAAGGACTGTTCCCTTTTCTTCAAAGAAATGAAAAAGGGGATCGAGTTTTTGACGAAGAAGCACTGAAATATTTAGAAATGATTTTATGCTTAAAAAACACCGGTATGCCAATTCAAAAAATAAAACAATTTATCGACTGGTCTATGGAGGGAGAACCTACTATCCTTCAACGGTTGGAATTAATGAAACAACAGGAGACCAATGTCTTACAGCTCATTCAAGACACTGAAAAAAACTTAAAAAAGATACAACAAAAAATTGCTAATTATGAGAACGAAATAACTTTAGCAAATACTATTACCAAATAAAAAAATCACCTTCTACATGTTGTAGAAGGTGATTTTCATTTTATGATGCTTGCTTTCCTTTATCTGCATCATCCACATACCAAATGAATTTGCCTGTATATCCATAAATAACTGCTAAGATTAATGAAACAAAGCTTAACCACATAAATGGAACGTATGAGAACGTTGCTACACCTAAAATACCAGCCATAAAAATACCATTATCAGACCATGGAACCATACCTGAAGTTAGCGTTCCACCTACTTCTGAGTTACGTGCTAATACACGACGGTCTATTTTTAATTTATCATAGCTATCTTCCATAATTTTCGGTGTTAAAATTAGTGATACATACATCGCACAACCAAATATATTGGCTAAGAATGCTACGATTAATGTAGACAATGTTACATTACCCGCAGAATTTAATTTCTTCTCAAATTTTGATACAATCACTTTTAAAACACCTAGTTTTTCAAGTAATCCACCAAATCCTAAACCGAAAATGATAACGGCTACTGAGCCAAGCATACCGTTAATTCCACCACGGTTTAATAACTTGTCAACAAACTCAACACCAGATTGAATTGAGAATCCGTTATACGCTGTTCCAATCGCATCTCCAAAGTTCATTCCTTGGAAAAGAGTTGCCCAAATTGCACCAATTAATGCTCCCATTGCAATTGTTGGCATAGACGGTTTCTTCATTGCTAATAGTGCAATGACAATGATCGCCGGAACTAACATCCATATTTTAATATCAAAGTGTTTTAATAATGATTCCTTTAAAAATTCTACTCGATTTAAATCTACGTTATCTCCGCCATACATCCAACCAGCTACAGTAAACATAATGCTAGTGATAATATACGCTGGAACGTCTAATACGAGCATAGCTCGTACGTGTGCAATAACATCTACTTTTGCCATAGATGCTGCAAGTACTGTACTATCAGAAAGTGGTGATAATTTATCTCCGAAATAAGCTCCTGAAAGAACTGCACCAGCAACAAGTGGTAATGGTAACCCAAGACCTTCACCAATTGCCATCATAGCAATACCTGCTGTTCCAACTGTTCCCCATGATGTTCCTGTCGCGATAGAAGTTATCGAACAAATAATTAATGTTGCTAATAGGAATATGCTAGGATGAATAAATTCTAATCCATAATAGATTAATGTTGGTACAACACCACCAGCAATCCATGTTCCAATTAAAGCACCTACTGCAACTAAAATGAGTATTGCTTCTAATCCGTTAGAAATCCCTTTCGTAATTGCATCTTGCAATTCTTGATAACGAAATCCTAATCTTAATCCAAGCGCAATTACTAAAAACCATGAAATAAATAGCGCTAATTGAATTGGGAGATCAAAAATCGTTTGGAAGGAAAAGACAACAGCAAGAAATAGTAATAAAAGAACTATGATTTCTAGCATCGATGGTAATCTTACACTTTTCATTTTTTTCTCTCCTTACAAGTCGATAACATGACGTATGTCGTCTTACATGTATGTAATATACAATTAGCGAAGACAAAACAAAATTTTCATATTATTTCGATTTATTTTTCCAGTATAATATATGGACACCTTTTCTATTGTAAAAGTAGATGCTACTTTTCGCAATGGAAAATATAAAAAATGTTACATTTTTTATATTTAACAATCAAAGAGTAACTTTTTTTATATTTGCTACCATAAAACTTTTTACTATTATGCTCACCGTTTTAAGGTCTATCATTATTCCCCACATAAAAAAAGCACACATCATTCAAATGATGCGTGCTCCACTTTTATTTATACATATCTTGTATTTCTTCTTTATTTTTAAGGATTTCCACAAAATTATCGCTACAACCTTTCGGAAATAACACTCCAAGCCCATATGAATGCTCAAACTGAAAATGAGGATACTTCGCTTTGACCTCATCCCAAAATTTATACACACCGAAGTTTCGATCTTTCACCTCAATATCGTGAAATAGCACGATACCGTTATTCGCAAGTTTCGGTAACCATGTTTTATAATCATGAGAAACTGCTTCATACGTATGATAGCCATCAATGTGCAACAAATTTATCGTTCCATCTTGAAACTGATCCACAGCCTCGTCAAAAGTAGACCGAATTAAATTACCTATATTTGGATAACTCATATTTACCACTTTATCTACGATTTGGAAAACACCTTCTCCATATGGACCTGTATGCCCGTCTCCTGTCCAAGTATCTACAGCAAAACATTTTGTAGCTAATCCCCCATCCTTTACCCCTTGACAAAAACTGAAAAAAGAAGCGCCTAGATGTGTACCTAGCTCAACTAATATTTCTGGTTTTTCAAATCTTACTAAATCGTATGCGAACTCCAAATGCCCAAGCCAGGCAGTATTCGCACGAATAAATGGACTAAAATTATCAAATTCAAATGTTGGTTTATGAGTAACCCAGTTCATCGCTTATCTCCTTCTACACATATTTTTAACAAACCAAATTACTCTTATCTTTATTTTTTTATCGTCATGATTATGATTCTATTTCATGAAAATATGAAGAATTAATCCTTTTTTATTGTGGTAAAGCATCATATACATATGGGTCTGTTGGCTTATTAATTTTCTCCACTTTACTAATTTTCACAAGTGGAAATAGCGTTCTTTTATATGTCGTTTTATCTAATATCCCTGTTACTTTTACCCATGTTTCTTCTGAAATTTTTTCAACATCTTGTCCCGTAACAATCATCCCCCAGACCGATGCATCTGCAATGCAACAAGTTATGCCATATCGAGCCACTACTGCTTTATTCCCCGTCACATCTCTATCCTTATATATGAACCCTGCGAATGTAATTTCTTTCCCTTTAAATCCATTAACATCTTGACCAATTATACTCATTGTTTGAACATAGTCCTTATCCTCTACTTGTATTTTACGCTGCCCTAACATACTTTTTGTTAATTGCTCTTCTGTTTGATAATTTGTTGATAAATTCGAAATTTCATCTTGATCAACTAATACTTCTCGCCAATCTGAATTAACCTGCCTTCCTTCTATTTCGTTCTTTTTCATACTTATCGCTTGGGCACTTTGATTCATACCCCTTTTTCCTGCTAAACTTCCATCAATTGTTACACTTCCAAAGAGAAAAGCGCTAATTATCGGAACAACAAATAAAACATATACAAACAAACTTTTCATCCCTAATTTTGATTCTGTATGATGCTTACAACAATTACAATCATCCTGTTTTTCTCTCCCATCTCTCCAAACTTGTAAAGAACCAAGAAGTAAGATCACTACAAAAGCTATATACATAAATTTAATCATTTTTGGAGCGATAAAATTATATATATTTCCGGTTACAAGTAATTTAAATAAGAGCATTGCTAAACCAATTAAAATAATGCCACGGATATAACGATGATATGCTTTCTGCTCCTCTTTCTCCATTGTCTCTCACCTCCTATAACATTGTAATTTGCACGACTGTGTACACCGATAAAATAATAATTCCAATCAAAAAGAATACAAATCTCCTTTGAAAATATGCAAATAGCATGAACGTATTTTTCATATCAAGCATAGGTCCAAACACAAGAAATGCGAGAAGCGCCTTTACCGAAAAAACATGTCCAAAAGATGCGGCTATAAACGCATCGGCTGCAGAGCAAATTGATAAAACATAACCAAATCCCATCATTATAATTGGAGCAATTACTTCGTTATGTGCTACTGTATCCAGTACATTCCGATCGAAAAACGTTTGAAATACACTTGCTAAAAAAGCACCAATTAATAAATACTTACCAGTATCAAAAAACTCATCTACAGTGTGATTTATAACATCTTTCCAACTCTTATTTTTGCTTTTTTGAACGGAAACCTCTACGTCTTTTAAAACATTTCTCCCGCGATAGCAATAATACACAATTAGACCTATGAATAGAGCAACAAGAATTGTTATCCCAAAGCGTGCATATACAACGTAATCATTTTTTTGAAACGCATATATGGTAGATAAAAGAACAACTGGATTCATTATAGGTACACTTAATAAAATAACAATGCCAACATGAAGAGGTAACCCCTTTTGAATGAGCCTTCTTACAATTGGTATAATGACACATTCACACATTGGAAAAAGAATCCCCACAAATACTGCTGGAATCATTGCAACAATTGGAGATTTCAGCATTACTTTTTGAATCATATCTTCTGTCACAAACACTTGAATGAGTGAAGAAACGATTACGCCTAATAAAATAAAAGGTACTGCTTCAAAAATAATACTTAAAAAGAGTGTGTTCACATTCAACCATACTTGTGGCACACTTTTGTGTAAATTTGCTAGGCTTGTAAAATCTACAAAAAATAATAAAAAGAGAAAAATAACAATAAGTACTATGCCTGCTAATTCTTTTGAAACTCTATTAAAAACCAACCTTCTCGCCTCCATTTTATTTATACGTAAACATGTGCTTGTCCAAATGCTTCTGCTACTACAACACAAATTTTATAGTCTATTCCTATTCTTAAATCGTAATTATTATGATTTATTATTGATTTTTTCTTTTTCATCACTTATTATAAAACGTAATCATTACGATTTAAAGGAGAGAGAGAATTTCATGAAAAAAGTACCTATCACTGTATTAAGTGGGTTTTTAGGAGCCGGAAAAACTACCTTACTACATCATATTTTGACTAATAAGAACAACTTAAAAGTAGCTGTTATCGTTAATGATATGAGCGAAATAAACATTGATGCCTCCCTTATAAAAAAAGGTGGTTTTTCACGTACGGAGGAAAAACTAGTAGAAATTCAAAATGGCTGTATTTGTTGTACACTACGAGAAGATTTAATAATAGAAGTGAATCGTCTTGTTGAAAACGGAGATATTGACTATATTGTAATTGAATCTTCTGGTATAAGTGAGCCTATTCCAGTTGCTCAAACGTTTACTTATACAGATGAAGTTCTTAACATTGATTTAACAACAAATTGTCGCCTCGACACGATGGTTACCGTTGTAGATGCAAATAGATTTTGGGATGATTTTGCAGATAGAGAAAGTTTATTAGATCGAAAACAAGCAATCGATGAAAATGATACTCGGGAAGTTATTGATTTATTAATAGATCAAATTGAGTTTGCAAATGTAATTATCCTTAATAAGATAGACCTACTAGAAAAAGAAGATGTGATAGAACTTCATTATTTACTAAAGAGACTAAACCCTAGTGCAAAAATTATTGAATCTTCATTTAGCAACGTACCACTGCAAGAAATTTTAAATACAAATTTATTCAATTATGAGGAAGCCAGTCAATCGGCTGGCTGGATACAGGAATTAAACAGTGAACATCATACACCCGAAACGGAAGAATACGGTATCAATTCCTTTGTGTACCGTCGTAAATACCCTTTCCATCCTGAACGTCTTATGAATTGGTTAGAAAAATGGCCTGTTGATGTTGTAAGAGCGAAAGGCTTTTTCTGGCTTGCATCTCGAAATAATATGATAGGACTTCTATCTCAAGCAGGTTCCTCTATTACAATTCAAGGAGCTGGTGAATGGATAGCAGCATTACCTGAAACTGAAAGAAATCAAATGATTGCAGAAGAACCGGAAGTATTAAAAAACTGGGATGAACAATATGGAGATCGAATAACTGAGCTCGTATTTATCGGAATTGACATGAATTGTTCTTTAATTGAACAATCATTAGATAGTTGTCTACTAACAGAGAAAGAAATGAAACAAGATTGGGATATATTTATTGATCCTATTCCAACTTTTACTTACAGTTCATAATAAACAACAAGAAGGCTTCCTTAAAATGGAGCCTTCTTCACTTTGTCGTACTCTTATTTAGCAGATTCGCTTTAATAATAAAAACAATTGTCCCTAAAACAACTAATATAGTATATACGATCGCAACCACATCACCTATTTTTTCTAGGCCAAACGGTAATATGATTGTGGAAACTCCGACTATATAAGAAAACACCCCTGAAAGCTTCGCTAATTTATTTTTATCTCCAACAAACGTTTCTTCCTGATAACCTGCCAACAAAAACAATCGCTTTTTCACCTGTATTTGATATCCTAAAAAGATAATAAGTAATCCAACAAATAAACAAACCAAAAATCCCGCTTGCATACCATCCCCCCTTTACAATATTTTACTACACACAAAAAAGTTTTTAATAAGAAATTTCAGTTTATTAATACTCCATTTCGTGATATATTGCATATTGTATCCAATATCTATTTTCAGAAAGGCGGATTTTAAATCATATGAATCCCAATCGATTAAAAGGAATTATAATGGTCATAATCGGTGCTTGTTTATGGGGCTTGTCCGGAACAGCTGCACAACAACTTTTTCAATATGACAATGTTTCTACTGAATGGTTAGTTACAATTCGATTGCTTATATCCGGCGTTATCTTGCTCATTATTTCATCATTCGGAACGAGAAAAAAAGAAATATTCGGCATATGGAAACAAAGATCGGATGCTTATAAAATGATATTGTTTGGCCTATTCGGTATGCTTGCTGTACAGTACACATATTTTGCTTCTATTAAAGAAGGAAATGCCGCCGTCGCAACATTATTACAATATTTAGCTCCTATATTCATCACTGTATACTTACTTTTTAAATGGAACGTTCGTCCATCAAAAATTGATTTCATTTCAATTACCCTTTCATTAGTAGGCACTTTTCTTTTATTAACAAACGGGTCTGTTCATAACTTGGCTGTTTCTACACCAGCTATTATTTGGGGCATTTTATCTGGATTATCTCTTGCTTTTTATAGTTTATATTCAAAGGAATTGTTAGAAAAATGGTCTTCCTCTGTTATCGTTGGATGGGGCATGATTATTGGGGGTATTGGTGTAACGATTCTACACTTTATTTCTACAAACGAATTCATTTTATTATCGACTATGAAATATGTAAAACTAAGTACCCTACCACTCATCACATTTGTCTTCATTTTCGGAACACTTATTGCCTTTTATTTATACTTAGACAGCATACGATACCTGACTCCGAAAGAAACAACATTATTCGGTTGCACAGAACCACTCGCAGCTATTATTTCTTCTGTACTTATATTGCACGTGCCATTTCAATCTTTTCAGTTATTAGGCGCTTTTTGTGTCATTGTTATGGTACTCATCTTAAGCCAAAAACCGGATGAAGGAAAACAAAAATTAAAGCTTGTTAATGCCAAAAAGGAAACTATACAATGAAAGGATTGAATTCACTATGCCTGTCCCTCAAAATTATAAAAAACCAGGAAGAGTTTCGGCAAAATCACTCGTTTTAAATCAACTACAAGATTGGATTATTGAAGGTGTACTGCAACCTGATGAAAAAATCAATGATGGGGAATTGGCTGAAGCACTAGGAGTAAGCCGAACACCTGTAAGAGAAGCACTTCAAATATTAGAACTTTCTGGTTTAGTGGAAATGGTACCTGGACAAAAAACGAAAATTGCTCCTATTAAGTTAGACGACATATCTATCATTTATGAAACGATGGCTGGTCTTCACTCTATTATAGGAAAGCAAGCACTTCAAAACATTACAGACGTTGACATTAAACTACTTTCTGAAATAAATAATGATTTTCAGTGCTCTATAGAGAAAAAAAACTCAAAACAAGCTTTAGAATTAGATATACAATTTCACAATACAATTTCTTCTATTGCTAAAAACCAATATATTGAACCCTTTTTAGAAAATATGCAACTTCACGTTTTACGCCTTGAATATTTGTTTTTCCAAAACTTTGTTCCAGCAAGTCAATCTATTGAAGAACATTATTCTATTATTCAAGCATTGCAGAAGCAGGACGAAAAACAAATAGAACAAATGATGTCTCAAAACTGGCTCCGCCCAATGAAAGAAATACAAAGAATAATTTCTACAAAATAATAAAAGAGCTGGCTACACAAAATCGTAACCAGCTCACCTTTTACTAATCTATATAGCTACGCCTGAATATTTGCATAATCTTCCATATCTTCGTACTCTTTTTCCAATTCCTCTAAAGACAGCTCGTATAATTGTCGTTCGCGAATTTTAAACACACCTGCTCCAATTAACTCATCAATTAAATGCCTCTTACGATTTTCAACAGCAAAACGGAGTTGACTACTCATCTTTTAAAAAACTCCTTTCCACAATCATTGAAAATGATAATCTTTATCAATTATCATTTTTGATTATAAAAGATGACTCTTTATAAGTAAAGTAATTTCATGAAATATTTACCTTACAAAGTATTTGTGGCCACATTATATATATGTATGCCGTGCGAAAAATGTTATGACACTTTTTCTTATCCTTTTTCTTTCATACTTTGCAAGTTGTCTCACTATGATGAAATTCACCATCTATTTCTACTTGAATGGTGACATGTTCTACATGAAACTTCTCCTTTAATACATCCGTAGCCTCTTTTAATACATTTTGCGTTTCATTACCTTCAATAATTAAGTGGCAAGTTAATACTTGAAAATCCGATGTGACAGACCATATGTGCAAATCATGAACTTCTTTTACAACCGGAATATTTAATAATGTACTTTTTACCTCTTTAACATTTATATGCTGTGGTGCACCTTCCATTAATATATGAACCGTATCACGTGTGACACGCCATCCACTAATAATGACTAAAATAGACACAAGAATACTAGCAATCGCATCTGCAGCAGTCCATCCGAAAAATTTAATAAATAGCGCAGCAATAATCGCTCCAACTGATCCTAATAGATCGCCTAATACGTGTAAGAAAGCACTTCTTAAATTCAAATTACCTTTCACATCGCCGCCTCTCATTAATATCCAAGCTGATAAAATATTAATAAGCAGACCAAGTACAGCAATAATGAGCATTCCATTACTAGCAATCTCAACTGGTTCTTTAAAACGGCGAATTGCTTCAATAAAAATGTATACTGAAATGACAATAAGAACGACACCGTTGCATAATGCCGCTAACATTTCGACTCGCTTATATCCATATGTTTTCGCAATTGTTGCTGTTTTTTCTCCGAGCTTAAACGCCAGTAAACTTAAAGCTAAAGATACTGCATCACTTAGCATATGCCCCGCGTCAGATAGTAGTGCTAAGCTATTTGTTACAAATCCCCCAATAACTTCAGCAATCATAAAACTTGTTGTTAGTAAGAATGCAAGTAGTAACGCCTTTTTATTTTTTGAATGACCATGATCATGTGAATGTCCCATACAAATGCTCCTTTAAGTGCAATATCTGTACATTAGTATGAAACAAACTCCCCGTCTTTATCCCGTATTAACTGCCCGTAAACGCCCGCTTCCTCTGTATACACACTTCGCTACTTTTTAAATAAGTCCTTTTTCTCAACAAAAAATAAGACTACTTCTTTTTCAACTTCATATTGTTTACTAATGAAAGAATTTTTAAGGAGGTTACGAAAATGAAACGTTTATTTCTCTGTATGGAGCGTGAACTTGTTGTAGTGAAAGAACAATATGGTAACTATGAAACAGCGTATCACTTACAAAATATGCAACCTACCTGTATCGCTGTTGATCCATTTCAAAAGAATCGTATATATTGCGGTACATTTGGACGAGGCCTCTGGTTAAGTGATGATAGTGGAGATTCGTGGAGACCGATTGGAGATTCTTATCGTTACTTTGATTTTCCAAAAGAAGATGGTATTTTACATTCTTCGATCACTTCCATTACGATAAGCCCTAATGAACAAGTTAACGGATATGGCGTTGTTTATGTTGGCACAGAACCGAGCGCTTTATTCCGCTCTGAAAATGGTGGTGAAACGTGGACGGAACTTAAAAATATGAAATCATTATTATCTTCTTATACGTGGGCTTTCCCGCCTAGACCTTTTACTCATCACGTACGCTGGATTACAGTTGATCCAAACAATCCAAATACAATTCATGTTTCAATTGAAGCTGGTGCTGTTATTCAAAGTAACGATAAAGGACATACATGGATTGATAAAAAATTCGGTGCTCCTATCGATGCTCATCAATTACTCATGCACCCTGAAGCCCCAAATCGCCTTTATGCATCATGTGGTGATGGGTTTATGGGTGGACCTGATCGCGCATACCTTGAAAGTTATAACAGCGGAAACAACTGGATTTCATGTAGTGACGGACTGGAGCATCATTATTTATATAGCATGGCTATCGATCCAGCTGATTGCGATACAATTCTCGTTTCTGCTGCACCGAGTGCCGATCTTGCTCATCACCGTATTCCTTATGAATCTTATATTTATCGTAAAACGAAAGATACTCCGTTCCAGCAAGTACAGCAAGGACTACCATCAGCAATCGGTACAGTCATTTCGATGCTTGCGACAAACGAAGCAGAACCACATACATTTTACACTTTAAATAACAATGGCGTGTTTCAATCCACTACTAGCGGCGAATCGTGGGAACAACTAAACATTCCGTGGAAAGATGAGTATAAAACGCAGCATCCGCATGCGTTGCTCGTTACTAGTTCTTAACGAAAAAAAGACTGCCTAATGGTTTTAGGCAGTCTCTCTTTTATTTCTTTAAATCAATAACGATATCATCTAATATAATATCTTTCTTTTTCGCTTCTTTATTCGGCACTTCAATTTTCTTCTCTTTTCCATTCACATACTCCACTCCACCATGATTTTCAGGTGTATGCACTCGCAAATTCACATGAGGTGTAACGATAAGCTTTGTTGCATTTTCGTTCAACTTTTGGAATGTGGAACTCCAACTACTTTTATGTGGCTCTGCTACTGTACTAGTTCCACCATTTCCTTCACCTGCATATTTATTTCCTAAATCATCTTTTATTTCTAATTCCACATCAGCGCTATCCCATATACTTCGTAACGCCTTAGATTCTTCCTGATTAAAAAAAACGATAAATGACATCGGGGTTACTTCCATTTTGTCTATATTTACTTTTATTCCTTCTTTTTCAGAAATTCCTTGAAGCTTAATTTCTTTACTATCCATTCCCTTAACAGTAAGGGCAAAATTCCAATTCCCTTTTATAGATTTCTTTTCCTCATACATATTTATTGCCTCTATATCCCACCAAACATTTGCAACATCTAACCTTTCACTACGATGACCACTCATCGTAGTCATACCTACATATTTTCCCTCTCCAACTTTTGTCACGTCCGAACTACCTCCTCCACCATTAAAGCCCATCACTTGCGGACTTCCAAATGGGAACGGTTTCTCTCCTAAATCTTTATCACTCTCAATAGAATATGTGATTGTGATTGTTCTACCATCGAACACAGCATCATTAATTGTAACCTTAACCCCATTACTCTCTCTCGTCATATTCAATTCAGTCGAAAACTCTTTATAATTTTCATATAACCCTGTTCTACCATTATCTAAAAATCGGAATATGTCCCCTACTATTGGTAATCCTCCAGCGTATGTAGGAAATCCGATGCCAAGCATGGCAACCGATACGCCGACTAAAATAGATGCAGCAGCGACACCCTTTTTCCAACTTTTCATCTTTTTCTTCGTACGTATCGATTGTTTTAAGTTACGCTTCACTTTTTCTTTTTCAATTTCAGAAGTCTCAATTTCCTTAAGTTCTTTTTCATCTATATCAATATCATTTAATAGTTCATAAATGTCTTTCATATTGCACTACCTCCAAAACTAATATTCGTAGCATTTTGTTGTAGTTTCTTTTTCCCCCGGTACACACGATTATCGATCGCTGCCCTAGTTAACCCTAACTTGTCTCCTATTTCCTCTGTCTTCATACCGAATAAATATTTCATAATGAACACTTTTTGATCTAGCGGTTCTAATTGATTAATAAGCTTCAATAATTCTTCTCTATCTTCCATAACGATTAATTCGTCTTCCGCTGATTTCTCCGTACTGATATGAAACTCATCCGAGATAATTTCTACTTTTTTAGTCGCTTTCCGGTAATAATCAATTGCTTTAAACTTCGCAATTGCCGCAATCCATTTTTTAAAATCACTCGGCTCTCCATGAAACTTATTTGCATTATTCCAAATGGATAGGAAAATATCATTTACACATTCCTCTATCAATCCATCATTTTGAACTGGAAAAAGAACTTTGTGCGTGATTCCCTTTATGAGTGGTAAATATGTATCGACAACAAATTCTAGCGCATCTTCTTTTTGCCGCTTTAATCTTTTTATATAATTTTTCTCATTTGATTTCATGTAGCGATTCCCCTTATTTTTTTGTAAAAGCTTTTACACCCTATATAACGTCTAAAAAAATATTTTCTCTCATCTTTTTATTATTTTTTGTATGTAATGGAATACTTTCCCTTAGCCATTGTCTCACATAACTATGCGTTTAAAGAAAATTTTCTCAAGTCTGCAATTTGATTCATGTAGTACACTATTTATATAGTCATTCTTTAACTTAGTGTACATTTTATTTCGTTAACCTACTATTTAAAATTAGGAGATGAGATGTGTATGTGTGGAATTACAGGTTGGGTAAATTGGAATAAGGATCTTTCTAATGAACATGTTATTTTAGAAAAGATGGCAAATAGTATTCAGCATCGTGGTCCTGATGCTGAAGGCTTTTGGTTTTCACCTCGTGCGGCCTTTGCACACCGGCGTTTAATTGTAATTGATCCAGAAGGCGGAACACAGCCGAAGACATTTCGTACTGGTGATTATACGTATGCTCTTACTTATAATGGGGAAATTTATAATTTCCGTGAGCTGAGGGAACAACTTCAAAAATGTGGTCATACATTTGAAACGCATTCAGATACAGAAGTGTTACTACATGCTTATTTAGAATGGAAAGAAGACTGCGTACAACATTTAAACGGCATTTTCGCTTTCGCCTTATGGGATGATCAGAAGCAACAACTGTTTTTAGCTCGTGATCATTTAGGCGTAAAACCACTCTTTTATACAGAAAGAAATGACAGTATTATTTTCGGCTCTGAAATAAAAGCATTATTAGCTCATCCATCTGTCCCTGCTGAAATTGATGCGAATGGCATAAATGAAATATTTGGATTAGGCTTATTTCGAACTCCAGGATGTGGCGTCTTTAAACATATTCAGGAAGTGCGTGCCGGACATTCTATAACATTTACACGTGATAAAAAAGTGGTTCAAAAGTATTGGAATTTAGAAAGTAAGATCCATACAGATTCTATAGAAGATACATCATCACATATTTTATCTATTTTACAAGATACAGTAAAAAGACAATTAATTGCCGACGTCCCTCTCGTTTGCATGTTATCAGGAGGATTAGATTCTAGCGGTATTACTGCACTAGCGGGGAAAGAATTTGCTGCTGAAAATAAAACACTTCATACGTATTCCGTTGACTTCGTAAATAGCGCAAAAGATTTCGAGCTGACATTTGCTCGCACTGGTTTAGACGCTCCTTGGGTAAAACGCGTTTCTGAACATGTAGGGACATCTCATCATGATATTATTGTGAATGCTGAAGAATTAGCAAAACACTTATTCGTTCCCCTTCGTGCAAAAGATTTACCGAGCGCTGGTGAAATGGAAACTTCACTATATTTACTATTTTGCGAAATGAAAAAAGATGCGACCGTAGCTTTATCCGGCGAATCTGCTGATGAAGTATTCGGTGGATACCCTTGGTTTCATCAAGAAGAATTACTATATGTAGATAAGTTTCCTTGGCTAACAAATTGGAAGAATACATCTCCTCTTCTACTAAATGAAGTAAGTAACCAATGTAATCTAGAAAACTATATTGATACACGATTCCAAGAAGCGATACTTGAAGTACCTACTCTTGAAGGCGAAAGTAAAAAATCCGCGAAACAACGTCAAATGTTTTATTTATTTTTAACGAGATTTCTCCCATTCTTACTTGACCGTAAAGACCGTATGAGTATGGCTGTAGGATTTGAAGTTCGTGTACCATTTTGCGATTATAGATTAGTTGAATATTTATGGAACGTTCCTTTCAACATAAAAAGCATTGATAATATTGAAAAAGGCATTTTACGTAGAGCACTGAAACCTGCTTTACCTGACGATGTACGCAATAGAAGAAAAAGTGCGTATCCAACTTCACAAGACCCATATTATTTACAAACAATCCGTCATTTATCACTCGACATGTGCAGTAATAAAAACAATCCTATTTTCTCACTTATTAATCATTCCACATTACTTGCCATTGCCGATCAGAGTAATAAAGAAATTAACAATTTCGAAGCAAGAAGTGCTATGGAATATATGCTTCAAGTAAATGAATGGTTAAAAACGTATCACATCCATATCGCTTAACAAAAAGGAGTTCAAGGACAAAAAACTTGAACTCCTTTTTATATTAATTAGCACATTGTTTATTTTCAGTGTCAATGGACCATCCAATAATTGTGGCGCAATCTCTACCTTTCCACTGCAGTACATTTGTTAATACTGGTTCAATCTGCAAGCAACTTCCGTCGTGCAATATTTCTATTAAAGATTGCTCATCATCAAACCTTCGTTTATCACACTCTAAAATACCGTCCGTTGCCATTACAATGTGATTCATTCCTTTTTCTAATCCTCTTACACCTGACGTAAAGCAAGGTGTATTTGCTGCAAAAATATTTTTCCTACCAATATATTCGTAATTCTTTCGTTTATTTAATCGCCCTTTTCCATTTTTCGTTTTCTCAGAATGAAATAAATAAGCGAAGCAATCACCAACTGATAGCCAATATAAAAATTCACCTTTTCGTAAACATATTAAACATGCAAGTTCCTCATCCTCTTGATCACATTTTTCAATAAACAACTCATCTGTAAATAACGCTAATAAGTACATATGTGTATGATGAAAAGCTAAATGTATCGGGTAGGAAAATAACTCTTTTAGTTTCTCTTTTCTTTCTGAAATTGCTTCTATTATATAATCTATATTTTTTGTTTTGTGGTGTGTATCAAAAATCATAACAAATTCAAATTGTAATTCAGGATCCCACCAAGCAAGCACCGCATCTCCTCGTTCAAATGCATCACTCTCTTGATTCCCCCCATATACGCCGACTGAAAGAGGACCACATTTTTCAACATGTATTTCATCTACATACATCTGTTCATGACTCATCCATTTGAATGTATTCACAGCTATCATCCTCTCTCTTGCTAAATGTATACCTTTACACATAGATTACCTTATATTTCAATAAAAATAAACTTTTTCAATATTTTTTATCCAAATAAAAGGATTTTACTTCTAAGTTAACGAATATATCTTATTATACGATATAAAAACAGGGGGATATATTATTATGAAAGACATCAATGAACATTGGGAAAGCATTTATTATCACTTACGATATGAGTATGAAGACAACCTTTCCCACCAAGCTATTCGTATTTTACAAATCGTTTCTCGTGAGAAAGATATAACAATTGGAAAAGTTGCTACTGAGCTTAGTCTCTCTCATAACACAGCGTCTGAGCATGTAAAGCGCCTTATTCAAAAAGGATTTATCATAAAAGAAAGAAACAAACAAGATGAACGAGTGGTGAACCTTACATTAACGAAAGAAGGAATTGAAGTATTAGAAAAGCATACTTTACTAGATAAAGAAAAGATAAAAATATTAGAATCTCAGTTATCAAAAGAAGAACAACAATTAATAGAAAAAGCCTTTTCGTTATTAGCGAAGGAGGCAAAGTATGCATTTCCTCGTTAAAGTAATTGTTTCGGCACTTATTATCGGCGTTATTACTGAAGTCGCTAAACATTTTAGTACGATAGGCGGCTTTATTGCTGCCCTCCCTCTCGTAAGTTTACTAAGCCTATTTTGGATTTCTTTCGAAGGTGGGAACAAACAAGAATTGAGCCAATTTGCTATAGGCGTATTATATGGATTTCCTGCATCCGCACTACTATTATTTATCGTCTATATTGGTTTAAAAAACTCGTTTTCACTTAGTACATCTGTCCTATTCGGTATAGGTGTTTGGTGCATTGTTTTTGCTTGTCAAAAATTATTTCAAGCTTAGGTGGGGATTATTATTCGTAAAATTGTAGAGGTATTAGGAAAAAATATAGAAGTAAATATAAAAGGAAGTAGTAAACAAACTGTAGTCATTCAAACCGGAATGAGTTGCTCGTTTTATGATTGGCTTCCTATTATAGAAAAGCTTTCACAACATTTTACAGTCGTTTCATACCATCGCCCAGGTTACGGAAGAAGTCAATTAGGGAATTATTCGCGTACTACAAGACAAGTGACAAAAGAGCTACATATGTTACTACAGAAATTAGCTATTCACGAGCCTATCATTCTCATTGGTCATTCCTATGGAGGCTTATGTGCACAACATTTTGCGATGTTACATGAAGATAAGTTGCAAGCACTTATTTTAGTTGATTCTACTTCTATGAACTTACACCGATTAGATGAACTTCATTTACCAATTTCTGATCAGACTGATTCTGATGATATGTGGCTGCAAAAATATAATACATACTCCCAAATGGATGTAGACATGCTTTATAATGAACTAAAACCAATGCTAGCCGATCAATCAAGACAGCAAATTGAATTTTCTACCTCTCCTTCATTATATAAAGCGACAGCTTCTGAACTATCGGAGTGGAAAAACTGTGCTCTTTCACTAAAAGAGCTATATAAAACATTAGACATACCATTAATCGTTATCGGTAGAGATCCTCAATATTCTATTACTCAGTTGATCGAGGGCGGCATGCCGCAAGAAGAAGCCACACAACTTGAATCAACGTGGCAAGAGCTAATTCACGAACAATTAAAACTCTCGATGAATAGCCAATATATACTTGCTGAACACGCTGGTCACGGAATAGAAAATAATCGACCAGATATTATCATTGAAGCCGTTCACTCCCTAAAAATAAAAAAAGGAAGCAACTAAAGCTGCTTCCTTACTTATCTATTCATAATCTTCTTCATCATCGATTTCTTCGTAATACGAATTCCCATTACTTACATATATAGGGCCATTCGCAACATCAATACGTAATACCCATGCCCATGGCACAGCTAAACGCTTATGTATTGCTCGCCAAAAGCTCATTGATTTTCTTTCGTACTCCTGGAACTCCTGAAGTAACTCTTTGTAGGAGGAACCGTCTAACTGAATATTTGCTTCTAACAAACGAGAATGGGCATAGTACTGCAGCTCTAGTTCAGCAGCAATTTCCATTTCTTCTTCCGTTGCCATACCAATAATTGTTCCATCTGCTGGTGCAATTTCATATACGTTGTGAACTTCAATAAGCCCTTCTTTCTCTTTCTCAAACATGTAAACAGCCTCCTTTAACATATATTTTTTATGTTACAAAGTCATACTTCTACAATAACATCTCTCTTTCCTCTTTTTTTGATAAACTTTTACAAATTATTTATCTGATAATCTGTAGACTCTAATCTTTCAGCAGAACTGAAACGATTATTATCAAAAACTAATTTATACACATCAGGCATATGAATGGTTTTCCGAAACTGAAAATCATATTGCGAATCAAAATAATTCATAAGTAATACCATAATATTCCCATGCGTACCTATTACAATATTCTTACCTTTATATTTTTTTAATATACTTTGCATACATATTACAGCCCGTCTTTGTGCTACATCATTTGATTCTCCGCCTTCGTATGCAAAACTCCAATCTTCCCACACATTCTCAATAGCATCATTAAAATCTGCTACTGGCTCTGAACTTAATAACCTTTCTCGTAAATCTTCTTCTATTTGTATCGATATATTATATGTATTCGCAATTCCTTGTACAGTTTGAATTGCTCTTTTGTACGGGCTAGAGATCACAACATCTATATGTTTATCTTTTAATAAGCGCGTTACATTCTCTGCATCACAATGCCCTTTTTCAGATAAAGGCCGTTCCCGTTCTTCTTTTGTATATATAGAATGGGCATGGCGAACGAAATATATTGTCGTCATTTATTCATCCCCCTTTTTTATTTCTATCCAAATTCAATACATTACCATCAAATCCCTTTACCTTTATAATAAGTGCTGTCAAATTTAAATGTTGATTTTCATATTAATAAAAGGGAAACACCTCATATGGTATTTTCCTCAATTAAAATAGACTACATTCAATTAAATACTTTATCGATTTTATTTCTATCGTATTCTAATATCCAATCATTATATGTATGATAAATATCCCTAATTGTATTGGGGGAGGTAGCTAATACATCACAACCTCTATCATCATAAACGTGAAATATAGTATTCTTGTTAACATTTATAAAATACACCCTATGAAAAATACTCGGTTTTATTCCCATATCTTGATTACAAATTGCTTTTAGCATAGGAATGTATTTCAAGTCTGAAACTTTACATTTCAAAGTATATCTATGCGTTTTATATACCCCGTCTTCATCGTCTTCTGGAAAAATATAAGGGATTGTATTTTTCTGTAACTTAAACAAATCGGACTTCTCTTTGACATACTTAGAAAAGATATTCAATTTGTGTTTGAAAGTTTCACCGTCTGCATAGTCATTTACATCCACTACGATATAAATATCATCTTCTGTTGCATGTAAAGACTGAAATAAAGTAATCGCTCTATTATAAACGCCTTCTAAATATGGGCAGTTTTCATAAATGTTATTGCAATCATAATTCACACCTAGTCTAAAGCGAATACCAATATCCCCATTATAAAATAGAGGTGGTCTAAGTTCTAAATTTGGAAACGTTTCAAGCATATACTCATTCAACCTCATCTCAACACCTACCTTTAATAGCATCTTGTTTACATAATAAAATTATTCTATTATAATTTATTTTTGAATTCCTCACTTGTTATAATGTCTCGAATAAAATAATCTACATTATTTCTCAGCTTTTGATATGCAACTTGATCTTCTATATCGTTAAACATAATGACAACTTCTACTTTATTCCCTTTCTTATCTGTAGTATACAAGCTTTTTGTCAATACGAATGCGGTAGAACCACCTTTTTGACCAGCATATTCGAACTTACTATTTTTAACTGTTCCTTTGAAAATGTTCTCGATTTCTTCTTGCATTGATTTTGGAAAATACTTTCTACTATTTATTTTTTCCATTATACTCATATAATCTTTAGCGTTTGCACCCACTAATCGATCTGACCAAATTCGCTGAAATTCCATATCTACCTTTAATGGGATATCCCGTTTTTTCCATTCTTCTTCGTCTTTCATCCATTCATGAATTTGTAATACATGTTTATTATACTCATCCTTTGATATGTTACGTATCATTTCTAACGATTGATTTTCTGGCTCATGAAGCTCTTTTTCTACATACCCTCTCATATATAATGAAGCAGTATACGAAGAGAACTTGTCATGACTAGTAAGCTCTAACTCTTTTATACTTTCATTTACTCTTTCTATTCCAAGCTTATCTAACAAATATGTTGTATTTGCATTAGAACTATAATGAATCATCCCTTTAGCGACTTCTTCTAAAGCGATCTGTCCATTTTTCACTAATTCTCTCGCTTTAGCATCTTCTAACCAGTCAGGATGCGCTCCACCATCAGTGTTTTTAACGTAATATTTTTCTAACTCGTGCAATGAAATTTGTTCATCTCGACTTATTTTTCCTTCTGACACTTGCTTAGCAAATTCAACTGCTATGACGATTTTCGCCGTACTCGCTAATGGTAATTTTTTATTTGTATTTATAGAAGTTAATACTTCTCCATTTCTTTTAATAAATAATGAGCATGTTTCATCATCTTTATGTTCTTTTATGTACTTTAATACATAACCAGGATCTTCTTTTGAAAAATAGTACTTCATAATGACAAAGAAAGCTATAACGGCTACTATAATCACTCCTGCAACAATTCCTATAATCTTTAATATGTTCACAATATGCCCCCTCTAATAAATCCGCTTCTATATAATCATTATAACGAATTAAATTACAAATTTATACAAAATAGAGTAACTCTTCCTAAAAAAGAAAGAGTTACTCTATTTCACATGATGTTATTTGTCCATTTAACGTAACGACTATATTTGAGTCGTCACTTTCTTTAACACTTTTTAGTCGATTTGAATTAGGAGGACCAATTACAACTGACTCCTTAATTGGCGAAAGTTCCTTCCCTAATTTTTCTGCACTTACACCGTATGCAGCTTGAAATACTTCTGGTGGTGTTAATCTAAGTATGTCTGACCCTTCTGCTGTTTCAAACTGATCATTATTGAAGAACAAATGTAATTGTACTTCTTCTGTTACCGCTGTGATCCAATGCCACCATCCCATTGGAATAAATACAGTTTGCCCCGCTTTTACATGATAATTTTGCAATTGATTCGTTTCGGGATTTAAGATAGATGTAATTGCTTCTCCTGATACAACAACATCCAATTCCCACGCATTCGGATGCCAATGCGGTTCTCGCATATGCCCTTTTGTCATAAACAAATCAACAAACGCTCCTCCTATCATCGCTGGTAACTGCGTTGACGTAACTTCATATGCAACGTTTTTCTCATCCCTTTTAAAAAAGATATTTTTTCTTGAATCAAAGAAAAGATTTGGAGTTCCTGAACTTTTCTTTAAATTTTTATTATCTGGAACATAACCTGAACTACTCATTTTATCCCTCTTTTCCACTCCGAACATTTCGAGTTTCACACTGTATCGTATGGAAAAAATGTATGAATGTGCCTAAGCATTGATATAACAAAAAAACATGCCTTCATAAGGAGAGCATGTTTTGTGATATTCTTCACATTAATTAGCTAAAAATAAACTTTTTACTTACCATGATGTAACATTAAATCACTAAGTTCTTCTTCAATGTGATTTAATTTCGCAACGCCTTCTTTCCATTTATGAATATAACGTGAAACCCCAACGAAAAATAAAACGATAATTGTGGAAAGAATAATACCATACACGATTGCTACAGTACTCATAGTTACACTTCCTTGTAATTAGTAATGTGGTTATTAGTTATATTTTTATTATAAACCTTTTTCTTTTAAAATACTTCGATTTCAACTTTTTGTAACAAAATTGATTTTTCTAATATTTCGTTCGTGAAAATAGCATATTTTTCACAAATTATACAAAACTTCACCATATGTACTATTACCATATGAGTTATATTATTTAATAGGAAAAAGGGGATGATATAGTATGACGACTTGGTTTATTGTAATGTTAGTTGTATTTGGGGCATTTAAAATTATTGTTTCTAGCCTTCCTAACACTGTTATTGAATCCATTATTAGCAAGTACGAAACACATCCACAACTCGAAGAAGAGAATGTGACTGTTACATTCCATGGAAATAACGTAGAAGGTGAAAAGAAATCCAAAATTATTCATGATTTTAACGAAGGTTTATTTTTAGATCGCTATTATGCACCGCCACACAATGAAGGTACTCCTTTAATTATTCATGCAAAACGTGGCAAAAAAGATTTTACATTTTATATTTATAGTCATGAAGAGCATGTTGATGTTGTTAAGCAACATAAAAAGAAAGTAGTTGCTTATAGTTTACGCTCTAAAAATCTTCAAAATAGTGATATGTTCGTGTCAGCTGATTTAGCTTAATACTCATATATTTGAAAAAGGAACCCATGACATATGGATTCCTTTTTACTATTCACTGAAAAATAAGCTCTGTCTTCAAACTATCTTTCGGTAACAGCCATCCTTTTTGTTCTAAACTCTTCATTAATAATTCTCTTTGTTCTTTCGCAATACTTTCCTCATTTGTTTTAAACGACACTTCTATTACGAAATCATCTTCTATTTTCCCTGTATTACTTAGTGGCCAAACTTCAATATTCGCTTTACTATTTTGAAATTCACCTGTATACCTTTTCATTAATACAGGACCATAAATACGAGAATTCCTTAACATCTCTTCTCCCCAATTCGTATACAACCATTTGTTCATTTTCCCTGGTAACTTCTCTATTAACATGTTTTGAGCAGCTTGTTCGTTTGGTAAATCAAGTACTCCATATCCTTTAGCACTATAACTTTTCTTATTTGAAATACTTAACGTTTTCTTCTCAAATCCCCAGTCTATTTCTGCCTCATAATTATCCGTTTTACTATCAAATCCATCTTCTTTAGCTACTTCTAGTGCATCTTGAATTACACCATTTTGAATCGGATATCTTTTTTTATATGTTAGCTCAAAATCTTTACTAAATTCTTTCTTTCGAATTCTCGCAAACCAACCTTCATTACTTAAATTTTTATTTGCCGTATCTAAAAATTGCACTTGTATCCTTTCATAATTTGTAACCGCCTGGAAATATTCTAGTACTTCTTGCTTCATCTCTTTGTTAGGACCTAGTACTTGTTCTGGTTTTACTAATAATTTCACTTCAAAACTAGGTTCCATTGGACTAGCAGCAAACCCTTCCTTAACGTTATAAAGGAAACAACAAAAGAAAATGCTTACGAATACAAATACCTTTTTCATATACCTATCTCCCTTACATTTTAAATGACTTCTATACGTTCCATAGTAAGTGAATATATATTTTCATACCCAGCTACGCTAAGTTTTTTTTGTAATCGATCCGTATCCTCTTTCAAAGCATGTACTAACACCGTATGTTCCGGTAATAATGTATTTAACATCTCTTTCACATCTCTTATACTTTGATGAACTTTATATGGAACTCGCTTCACCCTACATTCTTTGCCTACACGTTCTTTCAAAACTTTTTCTGCAAAACTCCCTTTAGCAATATGTCCAGTAAAGATAATGGAATTTCGTTCTTCATACTGAATTTGTTCATAATATAATTGAGCTCGTTCCGTTTGCATATTCGCATCACTCATTACAACTATTCCATAACTATGTTGCGTACCGATGTCATCATCCATAACTATTACGTTTCTTTTTAAACTCTCCATTAGCTCTTCAAGTTCTTCATTATTTTTAATCCAATCTTTATATACGATCATCTCTTCGAATCCAGCCAAAATTTCTTGATCTACTATAATGGGAAGTTCTTTATATTTTTCATATAAATACAATACGATATCTTGCGCCCTCCCAAGCGGTGGCAATGGTAATAATGCTATTCCCTTCTTTTGAGCAACTCGTTCAATTTCTGCACATAGTTCGTCTACTCGTTCATGTTGCGAAACATCATCAGTGTGATACGCGGCATCTACGATTGCAACTTTTATATCGACATGCAACTTCTCAGGTAAATTAGCTCGTAATATGTTAGACTCTGCTGAATAATCGCCAGAATAAAATACATATGTATGACTCATATCCACTAAGAACCAAACAGCCCCTAATACATGCCCACTATACCCCCATTGAAACCGCAATGTAGGAGTAATTTGTATCCATTCATTTGGATTACTAATCTCATCAATATATACATAATTTAAATCCTTTATGTTTTGATCACTATAAGGTACATTCCATCCTCGCGTCAGATTGTAGTTTCTCCATTTTTCATAATAAGTTGGAAGTTGCACCTTCGTATAACGAGTCGTCCAAATTTTTTTCTTATATCCATACTTCGCTAATAAAGGTAAACCCATCGTATGATCTTCATGAATATGTGATAAAAATACTGCATCTAAAAACGGCACAACTTCCCTCTCTATTTTTGGATAACTATCCTCATATGATCGATTAATACCACAATCAAATAATATTTTCGTCTCTTTATTTTTCACAAAATAGCAGGAACGACCGTATTCTCCCGCTCCTCCCCATACTTCCATCCTCATCATGCTACCCCTTTTCGTTTTCGCTCCATATGTTGCAGAAGTAATAAGCACGTTGTTGTAAGTCCAACAGAAACGACAGCCATCGCCATTCCTATAGATACTTCCCCTTGTTCAAATTGAGCAAAAATAAATGTTGCTGACGTTTCTACTGATGGAGGTAGTACGAGAAGCGATGCTACTAACTCTCGTATCGATATCGTAAATGTCATCGCCCATCCAGCAAGAATGCCTGGGATAATAAGTGGTAATATTATTTTTCTAAAAATATAAATATAATTTCCAGAAAAAATACTTCCTGCCTGTACAAGAGAATCATCAATTTGTCCGAGCGATGCTTTTACATACTGCACCGTATAAGGTAAAAAAAGAACAACATACGTTACGATAACCATAACTGGTGTATTGTAAATGGACAGAGGCATATAGGGTGAGTTCCAAAATAATATAAGACCTACAACCATCACAATTCCTGGTACCATATTCGGTAACATACCGCACATATCAAGCCATTTTTCAGAGGACTTTTTCCCCCTTCGGATCATAAGTGCCAAAAACACTCCAATCATAACAGCAATAATTGCTGTTATAAGTGAAAAAAGAAAACTGTTCCATAAAGCTTCTAATCCTGGGGATCCCATTGTAAACAATGCTTCATAATGACTCGTTGTAAAGTTATTTACATGTAAACCGCCGCCTCTTAATTTTGACAAAGAAGCAATCAATATAGAAAAGTATGGGATTCCAATTGATACGATTAATAAACCAATTACATAAATCCATGCTACAACACGTGTAACGATGGACAAAGTATACCTTTTAGATTTCACACCTTTCCCACTAACCATTGCATATGAATATTTTCGATTTAATACATTTTGCATATACCAAATGAGCATACACGCGCTAAGTAATAAAGAAGACAATGCTGTTGCACTACTAAAATCAATCGGCCAACTCGAAATAAATTTATGAATTTCTGATGTTAGCACATGGAACCCTATTCTCCGCCCGAATGTAGCCGGCGTTCCAAATTCAGCAATCGTCTTTACGAAAATGAGTAAAGCACCCATTACATAACTTGATACTAATAACGGCAATATTATTTTTCTTAAACGATAGAAGAAGCTTCCGCCATGAACTGCTGCTGCTTCTTCTTTACTACTCCCAATTTGAAGTAACGTGTTTTTCAACATGAAATAAAGAAATGGGAATAAATGCAGACTCATAATTAAAACCATACCTCCTAAACTAAAAAATGAGGATGATATCGTCTTTAGCATCGGAAAAAACTGTTCGAAATAGCCGTTCGGTTGCATGAACAAAATCCAGCCCATCGATCCAATATACGGCGGAGTCATAAATGGAATCATAAAAACAATATCTAGCTTGCTATACTTTCCGACATCTGTTTTGCTCATAATGAAAGCCAATGGAAATGCAAATACAGTAGCTCCTATTACTACAAGTACACCGAGAAGCATCGAGTTTAGAAAAATCCCAGCTAATCCACCACTCTGCATCACTTCAAAAGGCTTTAAAAAATCCCAACTACTATTTTCATATACACTAGAAAGTAAAATGAGAAAAAGCGGAATGACGATTAACATCGCCACAAGTAACAACGCTACCGTCATTCCAACTTGTCTTACTGATACGAATCGATTTACCATGTAATCACCATCTTATTGAAATACTTTCTTAAATTGTTTTCCTATTTCATCTTGTTCCTTCTCAACTGTTTTCCAATCAATATTTAATACTGGAATCTCTTCCACATTTGGTCTATTTTCAGCTTTTATATCTGTTCTACCAGGCAATAAATATGCTTTAGAAATTTGTTTTTGCACATCATCTGATAATAAATAATCAATAAACTCTTTTGCACCTTCTACATTTTTACTATCCTTCATAATACCTGCTGCGCGTGGACTAATGACTGTTCCGCTTTTTGGATATACGATATCAACTGGTTCACCCTTTGCTTTTGCACTGTACGTCATATAATCAACACCCGCAATGACCATATCTTTTGCACCTGTTACAACTGGATCTAATGCTTCTTGGTTTGCCCCCGCTACTGTAACTTCATTTTTCTTAAGTTGTTCAAATAAGTTCCATCCATCTTTTCCATTCTTTTTCACGTATCCTGTTACAAAGTCTAAAGCCGAACCTGAAAGTGCTGGATCTGGAAGATTCACCTTCCCTTTCCATTCTCCTTTTGTTATATCGCTCCAATCTTCAGGTGCTGTCTTCACATTTTTTGTATTGTACACAATTCCTAATGCTGAAGCACTATATCCAAAATAATGTCCTTTATCATCCGACCATTCAGAACGAAGTTTATCAGCTTGTTTCGCTTCTTTATAAGCTAACGTTTGACCATCTTTCTTTAATCCTTCCATCGCTGGTAAAGAAGCAAGTACCACTACGTCAACGACTGGTTTTTTCTTTTCAGCTTCCATTCTCGCTAAAATTTTTCCAGTTGTCCCTTGAAACATTTCCACTTTTATACCCGTTTTCTTTTCAAAGTCCTTTTGAATTTTTTCTGCTAATCCTTTTGGCCCTGCACTATATACAACAATTTTCTTTTCATTAGTAGTTTTACTTTTTGCATCTGCATTACCTGTCTTTGAGCTACACCCTGTTACTACTGCAGAAAACAGTAAAGTACATACAAATAAAGACTTAAGCGAACTGAATTTCTTCATACGATTCTCCCCCTATATGATGAATACATTTTTCCGGTACATATAACGATACTGGTTTCCCGATGCTTAGCTTACTAGTGTGATAAGCTGTCCATACACCGAGTGTCCCCATGTCTACTTTCACTTCATAACGTTCTCCTACATATGTAACGTGCTGAATTTCACCTGTATACATTTCACACACTTCATTTTTCGTCCAGCTCACATGCTCTGGACGAACCATTTGTTTACCCTCTACAAGCCAATTTGCCTTACCAACAAATTTTGCAACAAATTCATCAGATGGCTTCACATAAATATCTTCTGGTGTTCCTTTTTGTAATACTTCTCCTTGTTTCATAACAATAATTTGGTCTGACATTGACATAGCTTCTGTTTGATCGTGCGTTACATACAATGCCGTTAAACCGATCGAATGAACGATATCCATAAGCTCTACTCTCATTTCTTCTCGTAAAATTGCATCGAGTGCACTGAGCGGTTCATCAAACAAAATAAAATGTGGCTTTGTTACAATCGCTCTAGCAAATGCGACACGTTGCTGCTGTCCGCCAGAGAGTTCATGCGGATATCTTTTCTCCATTCCTTGCAGGCGAACTCGCTTTATCGCATCTTCTACTTTTTCCCGTAATTGATTCGTTTGCTTTGTAGCCCTTAAACCAAATGCGACATTTTCAAATACAGTCATGTGTGGCCATAAAGCAAAATCTTGAAATACCATACCGATATTACGTTCATGAGGAGATGTTTTTATTTTTTTTGCACTAGAATACATGCACGTATCTCCGAAATATATTTCACCTTTATCTGGCTCTTCAAGTCCTGCAATCATTCTAAGTAAAGTCGTTTTCCCGCATCCCGAAGGTCCTAAAAGTGTGGTGAATTCACCTTGTTTCATAACAATTTGTAGCGGTTTTAATGCCTGTGTTTTTCCAAATGTCTTTTCTAATCCAATAATTTTAATGTCCATCGTTTCACCTCTCTCCCCTCACTCTTAACCTGCTTTCATTCTATATGGAAGATTTATACTGAATGTTAATGTACTGTAAAGATTAAATTAAAAAACTTCTAATAAACTATTTATTTCTATAGATTTTTTCTATAGTTAAAATAAAAAAGGCGGCAATTCATAATGAATCTCTTAAAATTGGAAATTGTAGTGCTTATTAAGAAATACAAAAAGCTTACGATCGTTGCAGAAAAACTAGGTGTTAAACAACCTACTATTACATTCCATATAAAAAGCCTAGAAGAGGAACTCGGTGTATCTTTATTCGAATTACGTTCGGGAAGGTATTTCTTAACAGAGGCTGGTGAGGCATTACATCATTATGCTTGTAAAATAGATGCACTCATGAAAGAAGCTAGACGGGTCACGCAGGAGTTTAAAGATTTTCATAAAGGCGCTATAACAATTGGCGCTAGTTATGTACCAGCGACTTATCTTTTACCAGAAATTGTTCATCAATTTCAACGCGAATTTCCAAATATAAAAATGACACTTATGGTAAAAACAGCTCCTGAGATTCGAACGATGCTACAAAATCATGAAATTGATCTCGGTGTAATTTCCGCAGCACCGTTTGATGAATTACTTTTAAAACAGGCAAATGTAATGCCTGATACACTTGTTCTTGCTTTCTCCAAAGAACATCATTTTTCGAAAAAAGAAAATGTATCACTACAAGATATTGAAAAAGAACGTATACTATTGCATCGTAACCCATCTACAACGAGAGATTTACTTACACAATGGACGTTAGCACATAACATTATATTCCAATGTGAAATTGAATTAGATTCACTAGAAACGATGAAACAAATTTTAAAATATGGTAATGGCGTCGCTTTTATTTCTAAACTCGCTATTGAACAGGAAGTACAACGAAATGAACTATGCTATATGCCCATCCCTGGATTTGAATTTCAGCGTAACATTTATACGATTCATCATGAGGACAGATGGAATTCTAAGATTATTTCTTTTTTACTACACAGCATCACTTCTTATACAGCAAAAAATTAAAAGGCTGTCGTTATACACGACAGCCTTTTAAACTATAACTCTATTTATTTTTCTTCGCTTCAATTTTTGCTTGCGCCTCTTCAGCCTTATCTAATGCTTCTGAAACTTTTTTCTCTTTTTCTTTCACGTCATCTATGCTATCGACAGCTTTAATGAGTTTATCAATTCCTTCTTCTTCTACTTTTCTACGTTTGGCTACTCTTTCATTTACTTTCTCTTCTACATCTTTTGCTTTTTGAAGCAAATTCTCTGCATTTGATGTTACAGCTTTTTCAAGTACATCGTCTTTTTTCTTTTGTAACACTTCATTTGCAATATTTTTCGCTTCTAAATACTTACCGTCTTTTAATGCTGTTGCCCCGTGATCCATTCTCTCTGCAACTTCTTTATATGATTTCGCTTCATTTCCTGATTTCTCTTTTTCTGCTTTTTCAAACCACATTGTTGCATCACTATATTTTTCATCTTTCAATGATTGCATACCTGTTTCAATATATGTGTCATAATTGCTGCATCCAGCCATTACGACTAATAGAAAAAGCATAACAAAACTTAATTTTTTCATGCTGTTGTCTCCTTTTCTTTGCCTGCTCACTATACTGTAACATACATGAAAAAGAGTTTCAAAAACTAAAATACTAATTCGGTCATTTTTATAATGATACGTCAAATTTTTATTATTTTCTTATTTTTAAGCCGACACATCTACTTGTTTTTTCGCCATATGTTGCTTTACTCCAACTAATACAACTAACAATAAACCTCCGCCTATTGTCATCATAACAATGCTAGTTGGCAACATATCTAATAATAATCCATATACAATCATACCAAGCGGTGCGATTGCAGTAGCAATTGTTTCAAGTAGGCCAAACACACGCCCTAGGTAGCTCGGATCTGTCGTTTTTTGCATATGTACTTGCATCGGGATGTTTACAATCATAATTGCTATACCAGTTAACATCATGAAAGCAATATAGTAAATAAAACTTGCTACTTTTGGAATGATAACTAACAACGGAAAGACTGTACATAAACTTAAACTCGCAAATAAAAACAGTCCAGTATAAATAGAACGAAACGGATTATTCACTTCTTTACGCACTGATAAAGCAATCGCACCCATTAGCATCCCAACTGCTAACATTCCCTCTACAGTACCGAGTTGCTTTGAAGATAAATGCAATGTATGTATGATAATGTATGGAAGTGCAACGGTTAGCCCACACGCAAAAAAGTTTACCCACAATGCTATTTTCATTAAGCTATATATTTCATGCTGTCGTTTTACATATAAAAAACCTTCTTTTATACTCGTCAAGAAATGCGCTGTACTCTCAGCTACTTCTTTTTTATATAAATCAAATACAATAAATAATTGCAAAATAACCGCTAAAAAGAATGTAATGCTATTTAACAAAAAGAACGACTGAATTGAAAAGAAACCAAATACAACTCCACCAATAATCGGCCCTAAAATATTTGATAAAGAAGCTGCCGTTTGATTTAAAGCACTCGCTTTTTGAATACGCCCCTCATCTACTAAACTCGGAATAGACGACGTTAATGCAACAGAATAAAAACTTGCACAAATTGATAATAATGCTGCTGAAATATAAATAAAAAGAAGTGATGGTCCAAATATAGTAGCAAGAATAAACATAATAAGCATCGTTAAACTACTTAATAAATCAGTACCAATGACAAGCCACTTTCGATTCACACGGTCTGCTACAGCACCTGCAATCGGACCACAAATCATCCTTGGAAGTGATCCGCAAACGAGCGTAATTGCAAACCCCATTCCTGAACCAGTTGTCTTTAGTACGTATAACCCCATTGCGAACGTATAAATACCTGCTCCTAATAAAGACGTCATTTTTCCAATCATCATTAAAATGATATTTCTTGTTGCAATCTTCATTCTTGAATCAGCTTGACCTATACTTACATCTTCCATTATGATACTCTCCCCTTAAAAGTTAAATTGTGTTAAACTTATTATATAATCAACTTTCCAATTATTACAACAAAAAGTTTAATTGTATTTAACTTTTTTAATTATAAAGGAGCTACAATATGGCAACTCTCGGAGAAAAAATTAAGGCATTGCGAAAAGAAAAAAAGCTTACTCAAACAGCACTGGCAGGTTCCGAATTGACAAAAAGCATGCTTAGTCAAATTGAAAATGGAAAAGCTACACCTTCTATGAAAACATTACAATATATTGCAGAAAAACTTGAATGTGAAACGAGTTTTTTATTAGAAGATGATGTAGAAATTGTAGCACTCATTCAAAAAATGGAGCCATTAATAAAAGCAAATAAATGCGATGAAGTATATGAGACTTTACTACCTATCGTTCAAAAAGAACTACCTCTTACTTTAAATACAGCACGTTTATATAAACAGTTCATAACTGGAGCGGCTATTATGAACGATTATAATATTGAATATTACGTTGAAAAAGCTGTTTTTATATTTGAAAAATATACTTTGTATCGCGAAAGTACTGAAACGAAACTACTGTTTTACTATATGCTCTACAAACGGAAAAAATATAAAGAATGTTTACAGTTGATTACCAGAATTCGCGATGAATATAAAACGAAGAATTTAGAAATGGATCTTATTACACATATACAATTATATTTAAAAGAAGCAATTATTTTACTCGCATATGGTAATTATGAAAAATGTGAAAAAGTCATTTTAGATGCACTTGCATTTTCAAAAAAACATCAAGTGTATTATAAAACAGATGAATTTTACCGTATTTTATCTTATCAAAAAATCATTACAACTGATAAAGAAAGATATTTATATTACATAAAAAAATCTGAGCAATTTGCCATTTTTACAGAAGATACTTTATCTGCTGCAAATATAGATATATTAAAAGCTTATTACTATAACACCGTTACGAATGAATATACAATCGCATTGGAACACCTAGAACAATTCCGAGAAAAACTAAAAGATGACCCCATTTTTCAAGACGATGGACTGCATTATCTTGAAAAAGGAAAATCTTTGTATGGCTTAAAACATTATAAGGAGGCTTTGGAAACATTAAAACACGCTACCATACCAGATTATATGAGTCATCCACTTGATCAATCGTGGTTATTAACAGCTGGATCTTATCGTGCTCTTTGCTATATAGAACTTCAAGATAAAAAATCTGCCTTGAAAGAAGCAAAAAAAGCAGTTCAAGCGATAGATGGCTATCCTGATTCCATCTTCTCTTCATTTATTAAAGAAACATTACAAATAATACAAAAACTTTAAAAATGTCTCGAAATGGTATATTATTCCTCCTTTTTTGCAAAGATAATAATGATGGGAGGAATATAAATGAATATACAACGCGCAAAAGAGCTTTCCGAGTCATCTGAAGAAGCCAATGTCAGTTTTCAAGGCATGCCTGTTATGATTCAACACGTCGATGAAAGCAACGAAACCGCCCGCATATATGAAGTAACAAATCCAAAACGCGAATTAACTGTTCCAGTTAATAGCTTAGAGGAAATATAAAAAATGCCACTTCGACTTTTGAAGTGGCATTTTTCTTCCTTTAGATTACTTATTATAAATTTCTTCTATCTTCTATTTTACAGGAGCTAAAAAAATAAGAATTTTCTACTTCTTTTCTTTTTGTGACCTGCTAAAATACAAACTATGGATTAATCATTCACACTATACATTAAGGGGGAAAAATAATGGCATCTAATTTAGAAAAAAACAAGTCTTATTATGCAGTTATATTCACTTCTAATTTATCAAATAATACAACAGATTATAGTAACGTTGCCGACAAAATGGAGGAACTTGCAAAGCAGCAACCTGGATTTCTAGGTGTAGAAAGTGCGCGAGATCATTCAGGACTTGGAATCACAATTTCTTATTGGGAATCACTTGAGGCAATTGAAAATTGGAAACAGAACGCCTTACATAAAGAAGCGAAAAAAAGAGGCCGTGAGCAATGGTACGAAAACTTCCACCTGCGCATCTGCCTTGTTGAGAAAGAATTTAAGTTTCATAGAGGTACATTGTAACGATGAAGAAAAAATTAGCTCTCGTTGTTGTTCATGAAATATATGGTATGAACGACCATATGCATCACGTTACCCACCACTTCACTTCATCTCATATAGATGTATTCTGTCCTAACCTTCTACAATCACAACACGCATTTCTTTATAGTGATGAAGAAAAAGCATATGAACATTTTGTAAATCATATTGGGTTTGATGATGGGAAATACAAAATTGAAGAATTCATCAATACTCTTTCAAGTAATTATACACATATTGGACTTATCGGCTTTAGCGTTGGAGCTACCATCTCATGGCTATGTAGTAACAATCCGAAAATAGATTTTATTATCGGATGTTACGGTTCTCGTATACGCGACTATGTTCACATAAAACCTACATGCGCTACATTACTTATATTCCCTGAAAAAGAATCGAGTTTTTCAGTATCCTCTTTAATCCAAACATTGCAGCAACAAAAGAATCCTTTATTAGAAATAACACAACTACACGGTGAACATGGTTTTCTAAATCCGTACACTGAAAAATATAACGTGCACTCTACAAAACAAGCATACCATTTAATAGATTCATTTCTTGTCAAAACAATCTTATAAAGGAGATTTAAATGCCGTTTACATTACTCTTACTTATTTTCATATTCATTACCTTTTTCTCAGCGCTAACTATCATTTTTGTAACCGTAAAAAAGGGGAGTTTTCCAAACGTCCCTACTTACAATCTATTATCGTTTACATTTTATTTTTTACAAATTGGATCTTATATTTATCAACTTTTTATGCGTTACTCCCTGAGAAAGTTAGCGAGTTCATATTCTTGCCCATTTGGTTTTCCCTTTGTATTTTAGGTTTTATAACTTTCTGGCGTGAATGGAGAAATAGTCGTGTGTTCTCCATATGTATTGGTTTTCTTTCCTTTATGAGTTTTATATTTGGGCTGTTTTTGTTAGTTCTTTCGGGGATGTGACTATAAAATGGGAGTAAAGACCTAATTACTTTCTTTCATTAACAGCTTTGACCTGAACTTGGTATAATATCAAGTTTGGGTCTTTTAATTTCCCCTTAATCTTAATGTGATTATTAAATCCATAGTACTAAAGAACTGCCCGGCCGCTTCATTCTCCTCAATATATTTTTGAAGTCGTATAATCATACCAGTTTTAATCAATTCTCTAATTATTTTTTAACAATTGAACTCTCTTCTTTTAAATAAATTGAAACTATATGGCATTTTCTTAATGATCGTAAAACCAATGTAAAAAATTATTAATCTTTATACTTTATTATTTACGTGTTCAATTAAATAGATTATCCTCTTTATTGAGAAGTCCTCTCAACAATAAATTAACAGGGAGAAACATATGAAGACAAAAATTTTTTCTATTATCACTGCCTTAACTTTAATGACATGTTTCGCTATACCAACATTAGCAGCATCTAGTAGTTACAGTTTTAAAATGGACTATCGAGTGGTAGATGGTAGTAAAAACAAACAATTTCACACACTTTCTAAAGGTAGTGTATATATCAATGGGAGTGCATATGTATATTCTACTGATGGAGGAGCTGCGGGACCTTACGATGTAAATTATACTCTGTATAGATCTGCATGGGGTTCGGATCCTAGTTATGGAACAGTTAATGGCGGCATAAATAAATCTTTCTCTGGTGCATATAATGTTGATACAAATTCAAATGAATACTACTTATTTATTTGGAAAACAAATGACGATGGACAAAATATACGAGGGAATGGGAAAATATCTAATTAAAATATTACCACTAAACTATGATGTCTATTATTAGACATCATAGTTTAAATATGAAAATATGAGGGTTTTACACATGCTAATTGACTTTGATGGTTTTATTCTTATTGGAGCGTTTATTATGTTGTTATTTTTACTTCTCTTTTTTAAGTTACACCTAAAAAAGAGAAACATGCACTTACTATTTTTCTCAATATTTTATTTGTACCTTTGTATGGTATTTAATTATACCCAATTCCCAATTATTATAGATGAAAATATGAAAAAAGAAATTGGACAAAATGTATGGAGAGATGCTAATTTTATACCATTTAACACGGAACATTTTGCTATAACAACATCAATACTTAATATACTACTAACAATTCCTTTTGGCTTTGGTTTTCCTTATATAAAAAAGACGAATTTCAAACATGTTGTTTTATTAGGGATTGTATTAGGAGTCTTATTAGAAACTTTACAACTTTTATCAGCACTTTATGCCGGATTCACTTTTCGATATGTCGATATAAACGATGTAATATTTAATTGTATGGGTGTCATTTTAGGATACAGTATATCAAAAGGTTTTACCCTTGTGTATAGAGCATTTATACACAAATTTGATATTAAATTGAATTCTTTTTTAAGGTATATTTATGAAACGAACGACCGGTCTATATAATTTGGTCTTTAAAATTAATACAAACACAAGTATTTATACACCGCGGACAAAAATGGATGTTCCAAAAATAGTTACTCAGCTATCTTTGGAACATCTCTCTATCTTTTTATATTGCATCATACATGGAATTATAAAATATAAAGCATAAGCAATAACCAGCCAAATAGTAAAGAAGGAAGAAAAGTCAACTTTCAACTTTTCTTCCTTCTATGTTTACCTTTAGATTTCACTGTCACTGATTCACAAGGTGTATAATAAATTTGAGGTGTTGCCCTATCAACAAACATCATAAATGTAATAAAACCGATAATAAAGAAAATAAACAACGTTAACAAAATTGCTCCTATCGTTAAAAGTATCATAACACCACCCCTATATCTTTCATGTAATTACACTTTTCGCTATTATATGAGCTGAATCCTTTTTAGAAAAAGAAACGTAACAAAATAATCACAATCACGCCAGTTAATACTGTACCTAATAGACTGCGAGTATATATTGCGACAAGAAATGTTGGAATTGCTGCGATAAGGTAATCCCACTGCATCGTCTCATACATAAATAAAACTTGTGCTAAAAGTGCTGCTAGTATCGCAATTGGTATGTAATTTAACCATTTTAAACCCCAGTCTGGAATTTGAAGTTTGCTAAATACGAGTAGAGGTAAAATACGTGGCACGAGTGTGACAGCACCGGCTGCTAATAAAAGTAATAATACGTCTAATCTCATTTCCATTTTTCAATCACCACTCCAATCGTCGCAGCTAGTAATGTTGCGATAATAACCGCTATACTATCTGGCATAAATAAGTTTGAAACGTACGCAATTATAATCGCTACAATTGCAACAGTAAGATGAATTGCCAGTTTCGGTTTACTACTTATGAGCTGAAGTACAAATAACCCGATAAACATCGCTGGTAATGCATAATCCATTCCGTACGTATGCGGGTCTGGTATCCACTCGCCAAACAGCCCCCCGATAATAGTAGCAAGTATCCAATTTAAATATGCTGTTACATTAAGTCCAATCATCCATCTTTCACCTAAATATCCTTTTTGCGCTGCATGCTGCACTGCAACACCGAACGTTTCATCTGTAATTTGCGAACCAATTAGTAAGTTTTTAAATAGAGGCAGTTTTGTAAAGTACGGCGCAAGTGCAGCACTCATAAGAAGGTGGCGCAAGTTAACAAAAAATACAGTGAAAATAATTGCGGAAGCAGGAGCACCAGCTGCATACATACCAGCTAATATAAATTGGGCAGAACCTGCATAAATTAAAGTGGACATAAACGCAATTTCAATGATGGAGAAACCTGCTGTTTTTGCAATTACACCAGCTGCTATACCGATGCTTAAATAACCAAATACAGTTGGTAAACAATCTTTTACTCCTTGCTGAAATGTATCATCGCTTTGCAAAGCTACATGTGCCTGAGCTTTACTCATCTCTATCATCCTCCATTCCTTTCAAAGTCCGTTTTCCTGTTACGACATGAACTAAATCTATATTTTCACGCCATAACGTATCTAACTTATCAGCTCCAAATTCCTTCGTGATTTCTTCAACCATAATATCGTGCCGAACATACTCGGTAGCAACGAGAACTAGTGCTGGGTCATACGTTGTAACAGCCCATGAAGTGCTATCATTTGAGAAATTCGCAATTAATACTTCTTCCCCGTCACGCGCGATTACAGTTAAATGACCACCCATTCTCTTTTCAACAACGTGAGGCGTCATATAATTATGGTGAAACGTCGCGCCTATTTTTGTTTTGGGAGCGCCAAATAAGATTGAAAATATATGTACACCTTCCTCTTCCTTTTGATGAATGTATGGCTCAATTTCATGCACTTGATCTTCCCATACAGAAATCCATAACTCTTCCTTCGCTCTATTAATTATATTGCATATTTCTTTCAAAACACGATCATTTGAGCGAATATGCGAAATTACATCTATTTGTCGCTCTTGTTCTAAACCATTTAATTTCTCATCTAAAAATTCAAAGGACTTTTCAAAGTCTTTTCGCATTCGATTCATTAATTCGGTAGCTGGTACTGGTACATATTTAACTGGTTCAGAAGGTACAATATGTACCGCTCCTTTATCCATTAACTTACCGAGTACCTCGTAAATCATAGAACGAGGTACTCCTGTTTGTTTACTCACTTCATACCCAGTTACTGGGGAATGTTTTAGTAGTCCAATATACGCTTTACATTCGTACTGGGAAAACCCCAGCTTTTGTAATTCCTTTATAATTTCATCCATCGGTAACCCCTCACAATCTAAATCGCTCTAACTTCAAAACGACGATTTTGTTTCCCTTTACTTTTTACTTTATCAATAACAAGTGTTCCTATTTCACTCGTATTTTTCACATGTGTGCCTCCACAAGCTTGTTCATCTAAATTTTCAATGGTAACAATGCGTATTTCTTGGATAGTAGTTGGCAGGAGGTTTATTGCTGTTTTAATCATTCCTACAGCATTTTCTGCTTCTTCGCGGCTCATATAACGAGTAGAAATTTCTTTATTTTGTTCAATAAGTTTATTCACTTCCTTAACAATTCCTTCTACTTCCACGCTCGATAACTCTTGTAACTCATTAAAATCGATACGTGCTTTGTCAGGATAAATTTGATTTCCAGTGCATAGAGCTCCATACTTTTCATAAACGACAGCTCCGATAAGATGCAGTAAAGAATGATGGCCCATTAAATTATGACGTCTTTCCCAATTAATCTCTAATTTAACAGGACCTAATTTTACTTGTGCTCCATCTTTTATATAGTGAACTATTCCTCCCTGCTCCTTTTTTACTTTTTCAACTTTAAATACAGACCCATCTTGTACAATGACACCCGTATCACATTCCTGCCCCCCACCAGTTGGATAAAAAACTGTTTCTTTTACAAATACTTTATTCCCTTCTACTTTTATCACTTCTGTTTCGCAACTCGTTTTGTATGCATCTTCTAAATATAATGCCGTTGTCATACTCTCACCTCTTTAGTAGTTATAGTTATACCTACTAATATAAAAAAGAAGCTCCGCAAAGTCAATTGATAATTCTGAAATCTCAAATTAATAAAAGACTCCTTTATTAGGAGTCTCCTATCTCAATATTTCATTCGCTTCTTTTTCATAAATTTTATCAAATGAAGTCATAACGCGTTGTGACGCTGAAATCATTTTTTGATCCGTCATAAGATCAGCCATCTCTTTCGTCATATCTACATTTGAATTTTCTAGCATATAATTTTTTACTGTCCCTACTCCGTTCGGTAAATCAGCAATGTTCCCTTCTGCTAGAGTAAAGCTTTTGTTCTCTCTTTGTACAAGACGATTATTCGCTTCTGCACCTACTGTTTTTGTTTGCAGGCGAGCAATATTATTTTGCGTCACTGCATCATATAAAGTACCGTCTGCTTGTACAGCTACCTTTGCTCCTTCTGGAATACGAATACGTTCATTATTCTCACCCATTACGAAAGCACCCGAAGTTGTTTGTAAATAACGATCACTATTTAATGTAAAACTACCGTCTCTCGTTAAAAACGTTTCATTATTTTTAGATGTAACGAAAAACGAAGCTGTGCCAGCAGTTCCGTCATCTAAAAGGAAATCTGTAGCACTATTTGTCATTTGTATATTTCCTTGTACTAAGTTCACATGCGTCGCAGCTGGTACGACAGCATAATCGACCGAACCGATATTTGTCACAGCACCATCTCCGCGGCGATATGTGTCTTGTACATCAAATACTTTAGAAGTCATATTTTCTGCTTTAAATCCTGTCGTTTGAGCATTTGCAACGTTATTCGAATGAACATTAATACGCTGCATGTAATTCATCATACCCATAGAACCTATATAAAGACCGTTCATACTCGTTTGAATAAGGCAGTTGCCTTATCCTTCACCTCTTTTCTATGATGTTTGTAACATTTGTTTTGCTAAATGTTCCGCTGTAGCGATATGTATGTTTTTCTTTACGTCTTGTCCGTCTGTCATTAATACAATGGGAGCTGATGATACTGCTGGAATTTTCAATAATTCACCACTACTTGCTGTTTCATCAAATTTCGTAAATACGATACCATCAATATGAATATCTTTAAAGTTCGTAATGATTTCAATCATATCTTTACTTTTCATCGAAGCTGATAACGTTAAACAAATATAATCTGGCTCTACTTGTCCCATCGTTTCAATCATTTCTTCCACTGTTTCTGACGCACGATAATTTTTTCCAGCTGTATCAATTAAAATATAATCGACGCGCGCTTCTTCTTTAAAATACGTAAGCGCTCTTGTCATTGCAGCTTCATCACGTACCGCAATTACTTCAAATCCAATTGTCTTTACGTAATCTTGCAGTTGCTGAACTGTTCCAATGCGCGAATGATCTGTCGTAATAAAACCAACCGTTTTTTTCTTACCGTGAAATTGCCATGCCATTTTCGCAAGTGTCGTCGTTTTCCCAACACCAGTTGGTCCAATTAAAGCAATTGTTTGCACTTCTTTTTCAAATACGTTTTCCGTATTGAAATGAGATCTCATATCTTCCAATATATACCCGATCACATCTTCCTCTGTAATCATCGTTGCATTCTCAAATTTCACTTTTAACTTTTCAGCATATGCATGAATGAAGTATTGTTCTACATCGTTTTGCTCTAGCATCCGAATTACTTTTTGAATAATAAACGGTACAGATTCTTGTTTTTCTTTTTTTACAACCACTTCTTCTTTCTTGACGGGAACGACTTTTTTCACAGCTTTTTGCTTTTTCGTTACTTTCGTTTCTTCTGTCTGTTTCACAACGACGATTCCTTTTTCAAACAGCTTTAATAGTTTCTCTTTCTTTCTTGCCCATTCTTCACTATTTCCTGTTTGCATCGCCGCATATGACATAGGAGTCGTCACGTTTTCTAAATTGTGCAGTACCGATTGAATTCCGTTCGCCTTCATGATTTGTTCTGAAGGATCATTCACAACATCCATTAATTGTTCATGAAATTGAGCTGTACCCTCGTTCACTTCTTCCTGTTTATCCTCTGGAAAAGCAACTAACATTTCATAATTCTTTTTCCAAAAAAACGGGATATTTCGTTTTACACTTTCATCGACAACGTAATAATAATCTGTACCATATTGGTCAAATAACTTTCGATACAATTCATTTTTCGAAGCTGCTTTTATTCGCATTAACGCTTCTTTCTTTTCTGTACTTTCCATTACTTCACCCCCTACTATTCAATATAGGCAATTTGATCTACAACAATTTCTGGTGCTAATTCGCTAATACAAAGCACTTGTGCTTCTACTTGATAACGCTCAAGAAGTCTTACTATAGCAAATCTGAAATCTTTTCTACGCGTTAATAGCACTGGTTCTCTTCCCATTAAACGAGCTTGTTTAAAGACACGCTGTACTTGCTCAACGACTCGCGTTTCTAAATCTAAATCCCAGTTTAATAAATAACCTTGATAAGAATTGTTCACAACGTCTGCATCTAACTCAATTGAATCTGAGAAGAGCGCCGCATATATTTTACCGTCAGGATTTTTCGCATTTTCACAAATAACTTTTGAAATACATTCACGGACGAATGACGTTACACCGTCAACATGATTTTGATAAATTTCTTTTCCGTCAATAATACCTTCGATAATCGTTGGTAAATCACGAATAGAAATACCTTCTTTTAGCAGTTGTTTAATAACATTTTGAACGAGTGATAAATCGATTTCTTTCTTCTTAATTTCTTCTAATAAAACGCCGTTATCATTTTCAAGTGAGTTAATTAAGTCTTTTACATGTTGACGCTGAATTAATTCATGAAGATTACGTCTAACGACAACATCTAAATGCGTAATTAATATGCTAAGTGGCTCTAATACTTGATAGCCTTTCATTTGTGCATCTTGTACCATATGCTCTAAAATCCAATATCCATCTTCACCAAAAATCGGATCTTTCGCTGGTTCTGCATCTAAATCGGCCATTACATTCGGGGTTTTCAGTGCTAATAAGTAACCTGATTTTAAAACACCTTCAGCTGCCTTCGCGCCTTTAATACGAATAATGTAACGTCCGCGTGGTCTAAAACTCGTATTATCTTTAAAGTTAATTCCAGGAACATTAATACCAAGGTCGGTAATAATCGACTTCCTCATAAGAACAACTTTATCACGAGCTGTTTCCCCGTTAATTTTCTGCTTTACAAGTGCTGCTAAATCTAAGCCGAGTTCTACAATAATTGGATATTTATCTGTAAATACTCCAAATGAATCTTCCACTTGTTGCAGTTGCTCATCTTCGCCTTGAATCATTTCTATTTCTTTTTGAAGCTCGTCTTCTTTTTCTTTCTTTATTCGATTTTTATTACGAATTCCTAAGAAGATAATTGTTCCACCAACGAGTGCGAATGGTAGAAACGGTAGCGGAGTAAAAATACCCATTGCGATAAATAAACCACCAAGTGCATATACAACAACTTCATGCGCTAATAACTCTTTAAAGATACCTTCTGTTACTGTATCCGGTGAACCGTCAAATACACGCGTTACGATAATACCTGTTGAAATCGCAAGCATTAATGAACCAATTTGGTTTACGATTCCGTCACCGACAGTTAACTGTGTATAGTGAATAGCTGCTTCTGCAAAGCTCATTCCCTGTTGCATCATACCGACAATTAAACCAAAAATAATGTTTACGAATAAAATAACGATCCCGAAAATAACGTCCCCTTTAATGAACTTCCCGGCACCATCCATAGCTCCGTAAAACTCTGTTTCCATATTTAATTTTTTTCGTTTCGCCTGTGCATCTTTTTCTGTAATAATACGCTGGTTTAAATCCGCATCGATCGACATTTGTTTCCCTGGTAAAGAATCAAGTGTAAAACGAGCTGCAACTTCAGCTGTACGAGATGCACCGTTTGCAACGATAAACTGGAATATAATTAATACTGTAAAAATAACGATACCAATTAATAAGTTCCCGCCAATTACGAACTGGCCGAACTCTTCAATAACATGACCAGCATTTCCATCTGTCAAAATCGCTCGCGTCGTCGATACGTTAATCGATACGCGGAAAATCCCGATTAATAACAACATCGTCGGAAATGACTTTAATTCATCCCACTCATTAATACTTGTCGCTCGCATATAAATAAGCACTGACATGCTTAGTAGAAAAACGATAATGATATCAAGTATAAATGGTGGAAGTGGAATTAAGAGCGCCACTACGAATGACGCTGCTAAAAAGATAGAAAAATAGGTTCTTGCAGAATCTATCTTAAACAAAGAGATCTCCTCCAACCGCGCTATTATACTTCAAGTTCATTCGTTTGAATTAAATAGCGCATAACTTCAATTACAGCTACGTATAAATCTTCTGGAATCGTCTCATCTTCCTCGACTTGATAATATAAAGAACGAGCAAGCGGACGGTTTTCCACCATTGGTATTTCTTGTTCACGGGCAAGCGTTCGTATATATAATGCGAGCTCATCTTCCCCTTTTGCAACGACAATTGGAGCTGCATCAACTTGTTTATTGTAACGAAGTACGACCGAAATATGAGTCGGGTTGTTTACAATAAACGTTGCACCATCCATCTTCTTCGCAATTGTTCCTTGCAAAATCGCATGCATAAAGTTTTTTCGTTTCCCCTTTACTTGTGGGTCTCCTTCATTATCTTTATGCTCTTGTTTTACTTCTTCTTTTTTCATCTTAATATCTTGTTCATACTCCCATTTTTGATAAATAAAATCAATAATAGAAAGAACGATTAAAATAATTAAAATTGCTAAGAAAATAAATTTAATTTGCCTAATAATTTCAGTAAGTGACGCAGTCCAGTTAAATCCAATCATACTTACGATTTTCTCTAAATTCTTTTTAAAGAGAACGTAAGCAACGTAACCGATTAATCCCATATAAAACAGTGATTTCAAAATATCTACTAAACTTTTACGACTAAACAATCTCGTAAAATAGTTTTTTGGATTAATACGTGACGCTTTCGGCTTAATGACTTTAGAAGAAAATAAGAAACCGACTTGAATCATATAATTAAATAAATGAAAAGCGTATACGAGTATTAATATTGGAGCCGATACTTTCAGTAGTAAAATCCCCATTAAATAAAAATACTCGGTTGAATCTGTATTTTTTCCAATTTGATCAAACAACACGGCGACGGAATTGGCAATCTCATAACCGAGCCAATCTCCGAAAAAGTAAACGACAACTGCTAATACAAGTATGGAAAATAAATTATTTAAATCTTTACTCCGGGCAATATTCCCTTCTTCACGCGATTTCTTACGCTTCTGCGGGGTGGCCTTTTCTGTTTTATTATCCTTTGCCATGCGCGTCCCCCTACTTCGTTAAGAAAAAGTTAAATAGTTTCGTATATTCTTCAAGTAATACATCCGTCATATTTTTAAACACATAACCGAGCATCGGTACACTCATCGCAATAAACAAAATACCACACGTAATTTTAATTACATATGCATTCATAAAAACGTTTAATTGCGGAGCGTTTTTTGCGATTAAAATTAAAACAAAGTTAATGATGAACAAACTTCCCATTAGCGGAAGAGCAATTTCAACCGCTGATGTGATCGCAAATAATAACGTTGCGAGTAGACTATCTAAGAAACTAGTCGTCAGCAATTTTGAAATCGCCTCTGTATATTGAAACGACTTTAAAATCGTGGCAACGAAATAATTAATGCCGCCAAGTGAAATAAAAATAATGAGAAAAAATATATCAAAAATGGTTGATAGTAAAGTAGACTGTGAACCTGCATTTACATCAAACAAACTTGCCTGTGATAAACCGATATCAAAGTCTAAAATATGCCCAGCCATTTTCGGAATGTTCCACAGCATTTCTACAATTTTTGAAAGTGATAATCCAATTACAATTTGCGTTCCTGCATAAGCTGCAACGTCCCAAACTGTCTTTATGTGCGAGACATCAACTTGATCAGCAACAGTAATCGAAAGAGCAAGTCCAACTGTAACCTTCGCCATTGCTGGAATGGATCGACCTGAGAAAAACGGTAAAAAATATAAAAATGAAGTAATGCGGCAAAACGCAAAAAACGTCGCCGCCCATAATTCCATATTCATTTCAGTCCACCTATCTTAGTACGAACGCAATAGCGATGGAATTTTATCAAATAAATCTAAAATAAGCGTCGTTAACTCTTGAAACATCCACGGACCTAAAATGATAATAACGAGCACGATACTCGCCATTTTCGGTAAAAACGTCAGCGTTTGCTCTTGAATTTGCATCATTGCCATAATGACGGCGATAATAATAACGACAATCATACTTACGCCGGCAACCGGCATTAAAATCATAACCCCTTTATAAAAAAAGGTTTGAAAAATATCTATAATTGGTGACGTATTCATTTATATGACTCCTATCACATAGCATCAAACGCTTCAGGCGACCGTTTTAAACATAATGTCGACGATTTTTGTATATCCACCTAAATATACGAAAACGAGTATTTTAAATGGTAAACTTAAAATCATCGGTGGTACCATCATCATCCCGAGGTACATTAACAGTGTACTAATAATCAAATCTATAAATACAAACGCTAAATAAATGAACATCCCTGTTAATAATCCCTTTTGGATTTGCGTTAACGTAAAGGATGGTACAAGCGTAAATAAGGAAAGATCTTTTAAATCTTTCGGTAACTCTTCTCCGCGTACTTTCAGCATCATTTTTAAATCATGCTTATACGTATGCTTTGACATATACTCTTTCATAATCGGGGCTGTCGTTTCCGCAGCTTGACTTACTGTTATTTTCTCTTTCGTCATCGGATCCCACACATCGCTCTTTAGCTGCCCAAGTACAGGCTGCATCGTAAAGAGTGATAAAAATAGGGCAAGTCCAACGAGCACTTGGTTCGGTGGTAAATTCATTACCCCAAGTCCTTGACGCGTAATCCCAAGAACGATCATAAAATAAGTAAAATGTGTAAATAATAGAACGATAGATGAAGATAATGATAAAAGGGTAACGAGCGCAAATAATTGTACACTTGAATTACTCGTAAACTCTTTTCCATTTTCGAAATTAATAAAACCGTTTTGGGCTGCATACGCTGGATTTACAAAAATAATTGAAAAAACGATAGAAAATACGAAAATAACGGCTAATAACGATAACTGTTTCTTTATTCTCATGATGGATCCTCTACTTTTTTCGTTTCACTCTTCACCGCGTCTTCTAGCGCTTGTTGAAACTGATTTCCTGTTCCTGTTAATTGCACTGATTGTACACCGTTATTACTAATAACAGTGAACACTTGCTTGCCGTCTACTTCAAATAAAAAGGCGCTCGTTTGATGATTTAAATAAACGCCGTCCTTCACTTGAATGTGGCCATTTTCACCTTGTTTAAAAAACTGCTGCTTGCGCGTCTTTTTCGTCATATAGTATGCACCGTAGCCGAGCGCACCAAACAGTAAAACGACTTGAAATAAGGTCGTCATATACGACATATGACTCCTCCTCTACTCTTTATCTTGCATTTGACTTTGCGCTTTCATAAGCGCGGCTTGCTTCTTGTCAGCTTCAATTTCAGAAATGATAATACCGAACTTTTCGTCCATTACGATCGCTTCCCCAATGCCGACTTTCATATTACTTAAATATACATCTACTTTATGTCCTAAATTTTTCTCTACTTCAAGAACATCGCCAACTTTTAATTGCTTCACATCACCGAGCGTAATAGATGATTTCCCAAGCTTTACACCAAGTTCAATCGAAATATCTGAAACGGTATCAATATGTGCTTTACTTGTTTCATTTCGCTTTCCTGCAAATTCTTCTAATCCCATTAATGACACAGGAGATACTTCATGCTTCATATGGATCCTCCTACTCTACAAAACTTTTAAATAAGAGCGCCTTACGCGTTCCATCTTTTCCAATAAAACAATTAAATTTATGCTTTCCATCTACATAACCGAGTAATTCATCCGAAACTTTCGTATGAAGCGGAATAATATCGCCTTCTTCAATTTGTTCAATCTCGCCCATTGTCATCTTTTGCTCACCAATTGCAACATGAACAGGCTTGTACACTTGATTTACTTTCACTTCCACTTCAGACGTATACTTCTTACGTTTATCCGAAGAATGTTCGACAATATTTTCAGACGTTAACTTATCCATAATTTCTTCAACAGATAAGAATGGAATTCCGATGCGCACCGTCGTATTCCAAAAATCTGTTTTCATATTTACATTCAATAATGAAATGATATCGCTTGCTGTCGTAATCTTTAATGCATTCGGGTCTGTCTCTGTCGTTACAAATTTTGGTTCAATCGCAACAACGCTTTCAAATGATTGCTCTAAATTTTTGCAAAGGAGCATAAAAATATTATCCAGTGTTAAAAACTCAAATGCAGTAAGAGGTCTGCGCATCGTAAAGTTACGCTTACTATCTCCGCCAAGCCAACATTCATGAATATAAATAACGAAAGCTAAATCAATCTCAATAACAATTTCTCCAAGCTCTGGAAGTCCAAGATCAATAACGCAATATAAATAGTAATCTTTCGGCATTTTCTCCACATACTCACTCGTAAATGGAACTTGCTCAACCGTTGAAGGCTCTAGCTCAATCGGAATACGCATACGTGCTGACAACGTCTGTGACGTCTGTTTACCAAATGTAGAAGCAATTGCTTGCAAGCTACGTAAATGCTCAACACCGAACTTCTCCGGTCTATTAAAATCATACTCTTGAAATTTATCTTGCTTTCCTGCTTCTTGTGCGAAAGCTGGCATTTCCTCGCCTTCATTTACCGCCTTCAGCAGGGCATCAATTTGCTCTTGGCTTAATTTTTCGCCACTCATGACAATCCCCTTCCCTACCTTTTCAATTCAACGATTTCAACGTACATCTTCCCGTTTTTCGTCAAAATCTTTCCGGTTCCAATCTCTTCATTCTCAAGCATAAGACGTACCGTATTTTTCGTTGAATTTTCAAGACGATACAATGTACCTTTCGTAATATGAAGCAAATCTTCAATTTTCTTTTTCGTATTTCCGATTTCAAAATAAATTGTTAACGGAATATCATCTTGTAATTTCAAATCTAGCCAACTCCCATATCATGTTCACGAAAATTTCATGTTCTCTCTATATATGAAACTTCTTATTTTGAAACGTCGATATTTAATATTTTTTTAATATATCCTTGCGTTTCTTTAAATGGTGGTACGCCTCCGTACTTTCTCACATTACCAGGGCCAGCATTATAAGAAGCAAGTGCCAATACTAAGTCGCCGTTATTTTTCTTTAAATAACCGCTTAACTCTTTCACACCACCCTCAATACTTTCAGCTGGTGAAAATGGATTTTTTATACCCATCTCTTTCACATTCGCTGGCATAAGCTGCATAAGACCCATCGCACCTGCATGTGACACCGTTTTCGGATTAAAATTAGACTCTACTTCAATCATTTTTTGAATTAACGTTTTCGGAATTCCATATGTACGACTGACTCTATCAATAATATCCTCATACTTCCCCTCATTGGAAGAACGTATTTTTTGAATATTATACTTCTTCGTTAATTCCCACGTATCAGCAGCCTCATTTTTCGTTTCTGGGAAACGTCGTTCAAACTCTTTTTGTGCAACTTGTACTTCATCTACATTCTTCGTTTCAGCCTTTTCTTCAGGCTTACTCGCTTCCTCTACTTTATTAATAGATTGGTCCGGTTTATTTACGACCGTTTCTATTTTCGTAGATTGTACCGGCTGACTCATATCCTCTACCTTTGCCGGCTGCGTAGTACCCTTCGTCTCATTCGCAGGTTCACTCTGCAACTTCTCTTGAAAACGACTACTAACGAATGCTTGTGGACTACTTAGCTTTTGCTGAATTTGTCCTTTCTTATATGCAAGCACTTCTTTTACTATATTTCCAACTATCATAATATCACCTTTTCGGTAAACAAAGATAATCTAATATTAGAGTTTTTTTTTAAAGTTTGCAATAATCCTTTTAATAATTATGTAATAAAAAAATGAATATATTGTTAAACTGTTATTTTTTTATATTTATTAATTCGAATTTTTAGTTGACACCCGCTATGACAGGGATTACAATAAATCTCGAAATTGATTTTTTCGCATATTACCGTTTTTCAATTTGCAGAAAAGTCAATATAAAAAAATGGGGGTTCTTAACATGAGAATTAATACAAACATTAATAGCATGCGTACGCAAGAGTACATGCGCCAAAACCAAGCTAAAATGAGTACTGCTATGGACCGTTTATCAAGCGGTAAACGTATCAACAACGCTTCTGACGATGCAGCAGGTCTTGCAATTGCAACTCGTATGCGTGCACGTGAAAGCGGATTAGGTGTTGCAGCTAACAACACGCAAGACGGTATTTCTTTAATCCGTACAGCTGATTCAGCAATGAACTCAGTATCTAACATCTTACTTCGTATGCGTGACCTTGCTAACCAATCTGCAAACGGCACAAATACAGATAAAAACCAAGCAGCATTAGATAAAGAATTTAACGCATTGAAAGAACAAATTGATTATATCTCTAAAAATACTGAGTTTAATGACAAAAAGTTACTTGATGGTTCTAACAAATCTATCGCAGTTCAAACGTTAGATAATGCCGATACTAGCAAACAAATTAATATTAATTTATCCAATACTTCTACTAAAGCACTAGAAATCAATACACTGACAATTAGTGGCACAACACCAATTGCAGGTAAAAACGAAACTTCTAAAATAACTGCTGAACAAATGGCTTCTGCAAAAGGCGACCTTGAAAGATTTACAAACGCAAAACAAGCTTTAGCAGATTTAACAGGGCCTACTTTAGATAATAATGGACAACCTCAGCCTGGTACAGGTAGCTCAGATAATGCTATCAAGGATGCTGTTAAAGAGTTCAAAGAAGCATTTAAAAATATTCAACCTTTAATGAGTGATGCAGATATTACAACAGTACAAGGTAAGATTGATCTTTTCGATGAAAATGCTCCAACTCTATCTGCTGCTCAACTTATCGGAACAACGTTTGCAGATTCAATGAAGCCTGCAGCAGATAAAGAAATTACTAAAGCTGCTGTTAAACCAAATGCATCTGATGCAATTGCAGCAATTGATGCTGCCCTTACAAAAGTTGCTGACAATCGTGCAACTCTAGGTGCTACATTAAACCGTCTAGACTTTAATGTGAACAACCTTAAGAGCCAAGCATCTAGCATGGCATCTGCTGCTTCTCAAGTAGAAGACGCTGACATGGCGAAAGAAATGTCTGAAATGACTAAGTTCAAAATCTTGAACGAAGCTGGTATCAGCATGCTTTCTCAAGCAAACCAAACTCCTCAAATGGTTTCTAAATTATTACAATAAGCCATTTGAGTTAGTTTCATGAATAAACCTCTCTGCTTGCGGAGAGGTTTATTTTTTATAAAAACTTCCTTTTTTGATGGAAGAGAGCATCTGCGGTGCATAGAAACGGTCAGTGCTGATCTTGATTCCCTCTTATGTTAAAACACAAACAGCAAATGAGCATAAGCCTTTTAATCTTTTCATGACCTTTTATTATCTTTAGAACACTAACTATATCAATCTATAAGGAGTGTCTATTATGCGTATTGGTACGAATGTTTTAAGTATGAATGCTAGGCAATCTCTATATGAGAATGAAAAACGTATGAATGTTGCAATGGAACATTTGGCTACTGGTAAGAAGTTAAACCATGCTTCTGATAATCCAGCTAATATTGCAATTGTGACTCGTATGCATGCACGAGCGAGTGGTATGCGTGTGGCGATTCGTAATAATGAGGATGCGCTATCGATGCTTCGGACAGCGGAAGCTGCTCTTCAAACTGTGACGAATATTTTACAGCGTATGCGTGATTTAGCTGTTCAGTCTGCGAACGATACAAATTCAAATAAAAACCGCGATTCGTTAAATAAAGAGTTTCAATCTTTAACAGAGCAAATTGGCTATATCGGTGAGACGACTGAGTTTAATGATTTATCCGTGTTCGACGGCCAAAACCGGCCTGTTACGTTAGATGATATTGGTCATACAGTAAATGTAACAAAACATATCTCCCCTTCCCCTACACAACATGACATCAAGATTTCAACAGAACAAGAAGCAAGAGCTGCCATTCGTAAAATTGAAGAGGCTTTACAAAATGTATCACTTCATCGTGCTGATCTTGGGGCTATGATGAATCGTTTACAGTTTAATATTGAAAATTTAAATAATCAAAGTATGGCCCTAACAGATGCTGACTCTCGAATTGAAGATGCGGATATGGCGCAGGAAATGAGCGATTTTTTAAAGTTTAAATTGTTAACTGAAGTTGCCCTTAGTATGGTTTCACAAGCAAATCAAATACCGCAAATGGTTTCCAAGCTACTACAATCTTAAAAATCATCTTCCTTTTTTGAAACGATTCCATACAAAACAAAAGGGAAATACATATACACTATGTATCTCCCTTTTATTTTGTACCCAAATTTTATTACTGCGTTACAGTCATAACCTGCCCACTACGATCAACCATAATTTTCATTTTACCGTCTTGTGCGTTATATAACCCTAATTTATGCAAATCTTGTTTACATTCTTTTACGAAGTAAGGCAATGTGCGAATTTGATCGATATCAGAACTCGTAATGAAATGAATTAAATGATGCGTCATTTCTTTTATATCATGAACAAGCTCTTCCTTTTCTCGCTTGATCCTTTCATTTTCAGCTCGTAATACATGTAATTCGCCTTCGAGACCACGAGCATTCTTTTCATCTTTTGAACGCTCTGCAGCCATGCTAGAAAGCTTATAGATTCCTTCCATAAACTGATGTAGTTCATGCTCTTTTCTTTCACTACACTGGCTAATCGTTTCAAAATTATCAACAATACCAGATATAACTGTTACAAGGCTTTTTTCACTCTCTGTATTTTGAACTTCTTCTCTTAACTCTTGCTTGTTTTCTTTTTTCATCTCAACAATCGGTTCTTTTACAGGTGTATATTTTCGCTTTCGTCCTGGTTTTTGTTTTTCAATATTTTCAAACGGTATTTCACATTTTTTTAATTTGTAATACGTATTTTGCAATTGACTTTCTGTTTTTGGAAAAAGATTTAGTTCTTTTTTACTAACGTATTTTGAAATATTAATAATGTTTAAACCGTGACGTTGGGAAAATTGATACACTTCATACAGTAACTCTAGCTCAGACTTCAGCCATGTAATCGCTGATTTTTCATATGCTCGCATCCCGCCATGTTTTTCGATATCTATTTGAAATAATACCATTCTATTATATAAATCAACTAGTTCTTCATATTTTACTTGGAATTGTTTTTCTATTTTTTTAAATTCCGCTTCTAGTTGCATATCGTTCATTTTATTATTTGACATGTTTTGTAAAAGACCTAATACATTAATTGCTGTGTGGTGATACATAATCTGTGCCACTCCCCCTCATCCTTTCACAATTCTCATCTGACTCCCATGTCTTTTAAGAAAATAGCAATTTTTACATATCCATATTATAACAGTTCGAAATTATCTGTCAAATAATAAACATACAAAAATGTATAGAAAGTATAAAAATTTGGAAAATGTTTTTTTATTAATATGTAAAATTGCATATTAATTACATTTAATTATATTATATGGTATTTTGAATATTTTTTCACCGAAAAAATTTGCGTTACTACGCAACCTTACTAGCATATTCCAAAAATACGCTCTCTTATATTTTCAAATAAACAAGCCCGCTATTTATTCATTAAACGAATTGAAAATCTCGAAGTAGAGACTATTCATACAGCCACAAGCACTCCAGAAACGTTTAATCTTTCTACCTGTACAGTAGAGTATAGAATGCAAAAAAGGAACTAGCCAGTACTACTTATACGTGGCTAGTTCCCTCCTCCCTACTAAAAAAATAGAGTTGTATATCAGTTCTTCAAACCCTCAATTAAAGGCTCTTTTCTTCTACTGACCTAAAACCACTCCATATATCTGGTCTCACATCGCATAGGGCTCTATTTGGCACTGACCGCTCTACGCATGGTTAGAGCTTTCTATTCCAGCTAAAAAAAGCTTTTCAAAACGTTTTTTACAGCACTAACTTATCAACTAAACCAATTAACTCTTGAATATCTGGCTTACTTACTTGAGCATTTGCTCCTACAGCTTCGCCTTTATGGAATAATTCATTTGTAATTAATGAAGAGAAAATAATGACCGGTAAACGATTCATTACTTCACTATCTTTAACCACTTTCGTTAAATGATGTCCGTCCATTTTCGGCATTTCAATATCAGTAATTAGCAAGTGAATATGTTCAAACATTTTTTCACCTTGCTCTTTCGCTAATTTTTCAATTTGTGCTAACGCTTCTGCACCATTGCTGAAGAAGTTCATTTTCGTATATCCAGCTGATGATAATGTTTCTTCTAATATTTGGCGAAGCATTGCTGAATCTTCTGCAATATAAATCACTTTTTCAGCTCGATCTGTTTTCTGTTCTAACCCTGCAAGTGATTTATTGTCATAACCAGTACCGCTAATTTCGCATACAATTTTCTCATAATCTAATAGTAAAATGATTTGTCCATCTAGCTTTACAATACCAGATGTCGTTTCTTCTAGTCCCATAGACAATGAAGCTGGTTCATCAATTTGTTCCCACGAAATACGTTGAATACGATGCACTTCATCAACACGGAAAATAACTTTCATTTGATTTAATTCTGAAATAATAAATTTCGTTTGATCAAGTGGTTTTGTCGATTTTAAATTAAGAGCTGTCGCTAAGTTAATAACAGGTAAAATTTCACCACGTACTTGAACAACACCTTCAACTGCATGATGCGATTCTGGCACAGTTGTAACAGGGAATGGATTAATGATTTCACGTACTTTCATTACATTAATACTAAATAGGTTTTCACCGACAGTATATGTAACAATCTCTAATTCATTTGTTCCGCTTTCTAATAAAATACTTTGTGCTTGTGACATAAAGGTGTCGCTCCCCTTCCATTAATTCCGTATATCTAATTATTAAGCTTTATAAAAGAGAAAAAGTCAACTACCTATATAAAAAATATAGATAGTCGAACGATTTATTTTAAAAGACGCTTACTCTTGTATAAACGAAGCAAGTGCCTCTAATAACACTTCTTGTGCTCCTACAATTTCTGTCGGCATTGCTTCCCACTTTTTTGAAAGCTCCGTTTCTACTCTTATTCTTAGCTCCGAATCCATTTCTTCTAGCACATATTCTTTCGTCGCTATATCAACATCAAGTAGCGCAAGCGCATATAATTCTGGATCATTTATTTTTTTAAATAATTGTTTTAATATAGATGGTGCTATATGTTTTAATTTTTCAATATGAATTTCCTTATCCGAAAATAGTAACTCATATTGAATAAACGTAACATTTTCTTTAATCACTTTAAAATAGCAATTATTTTTTTTATCATTTACAAAGTAACCGTTCGGATCTGCAATAATACTCTCTACTTTACGAATTAAATCCGGCAAACTACTCGCCGCCATTACAGTCCGCTGCTCAACCTCACTTGGCGAAATGAATGTAACGCGATACTTATTCTGCGCCATCCTCCTCACCTCTCCTTTTATAAAAATCTATCGTCACATACTATCCAGAAGGCACTGGCCTACTATGAAATGATTATCTCATCCCCAACCATCTCCGTACGCCTCCATAGCTCTATTCTTACAAATAGGAGCTCGTCTGGATCATAACTGTTTATCCACACTAAACTTCGCTTACCTCTTCTTATACTACCCTAGTAACTCTCCAGACCTCTGTACTTACACACCAGTCGCGGCCCTATTAGGCACTAACCGCTCCAAAACAACGCTAGGTCCTCTCTTCAACCCTAAAAAGAGCTTTTAAGGTCTTTTTAGATCTTTTTAAGAGCTTTTCAATAACTCGATGTTATTGAACCAAAATGCAATCTGCTGATCCGTTATCCCTGATAGTGTAATAAAAAACTCACGGCATTTCATCTCGTCCTTAAACAGTTGATACTTCCATTCTCCTTCGCTACCAACACTTACGAAATAAAATTCATGAATACGGCCAATGATCGATTGCTTTTCACCAAATGAATATGCAGGTACTTGCTTAATTTCAAATTGATCCGGTAAATATATATGCTCTTCTCGTTCCATTTTTAACACTTGCTCTGCAAGTTCACGTTTATTTTCGAAAAAAGGCAATTGTAAAATTCGTTCTTGTCTTGTCATACGAATAGAAAACCCTTTCTACTACATTACAAATTTTCTTTATTATATATTATCGAATTAAGTTTACAACTTCATTTAATACTTCATCTGACACTTTAATTACTTTCGCATTTCCTTGGAAGCCGCGTTGATAAAGCATTAAATCAACGAATTCTACAGATAAATCTACGTTTGAACTTTCTTTTGCTGACCCTCGTACATTCCCTGCACCATTCTCACCAGCAACACCTACCCCTGGAATACCCGCTGATGGTGTCGCAACATAATTTCCATTCCCAGTTTTCATTAATCCACCTGAATTCGGGAATGTAGCTACAGCTAGTTGTCCTACAACTTTCATACTACCATCCGAATATTTCATCATAACGAAACCACCGTCTGAAATAGAATAGTCATTTGCAATTGCAGCTGGGCGCCCCGTTACTTCTGTGGTAGAAATAGTTTTCCCTGTCGGATAATTTGTTAATCCGCTTAAATCAAGTGTTAAACCACCACCAAAAGGAATTTGAACAGATCCACCTTTAGTAATTTCACCAGTTACTGGATCTTTTTGTACAGCCTCATCTGTCTCCTTTAAATTTCCTAATGTATCAAATTTAAGATTTTTTTCGCCCGTCATACCTTCGACAGGCTTAAATTCTTTTTCGTTTTTAGAATCATTCCTTACAGAAACTGTATATGTATATTCGCCTGGCACTGGCTTTTCAACTTCTTTACCATCTACAGTCTCTTTTGTAGTCTTTTGTTTAATATTTACACGCAACGTTAACGAGTTCCCTTCCGCATCAAAAACTGTGAATTCGTGAGATAATGCATTTTGGTTTCTAGGAAGGTTTCCGCCTATTGTCGCTTTATCTGTTTGAATCCCACCAACAGCTGATCCCATTGGAATATGAATTGGGCTTGGTCGTGAAGAAAAATCTACTTCTTGTGTTCCTGTTTTTACACCATAACCCAGTACATACTGTCCACCTGTATTTGTAACATAGCTATCTTTCGATACACTAAAAGAGCCTTTTCTCGTATACTCTACATTTCCAGCATTACGATCACCAACTAAAAACAAACCGTTTCCTTCTATCGCTGTCTCCATCTTATCACTAGTTAAAGTAATAGAACCATCACTAAAATCTGTAGATGTGCCACTGAACTTTACACCGTTACCAATACTCTTTGGATTCGTACCAGCATAGGCACCATCACCGCGTGAACCAACCGTATTATTATATAGCAAATCATCAAAAATAGCCTTTTGCTTTTTATATCCAACTGTTTGTGCATTTGCAATATTATTTGAAGTAACACTTAATGCATTTTGTGCTGCATTCATCCCTGTAATACTTGTATATAACGCTTTAATCATAACCTTTGTACACTCCTTTTATTAATCTGGCTTAACCTCTTCATTTTTTTCTATATCATCTTTCTTCTCATCTTCCGGATTAGTTTCTGTTATCGGTTTATCAGAAACCCTTTCTATGAAACGAAGTGAGACAACTTGATTATCAACAATAAGTTGCACATCGTTATTTTCAGCAAGTCGAACTGTTTCCACTTGACCAGTCACTTGCTTTCCATTATTGCTTACACCTCTAACGTACTTTCCTAAAAACTTCATCCCTCCATCAAGAGCCGTCGAATACATCGTTGATTGCAGTTTATCTACTGCTTTCGTCATATTCTGTACTTGCTCCATAAGCGATAGCTGTGCTGTTTGGTTCATCATTTGGTTCATATCCATCGCATTAAACGGGTCTTGATGTTGAAAGCTTGCTAAGAAAAGTTTCAGGAAATCATCTTTATCCATAATACCGGGTGTTTTTTGAGTACTTGCTGATACTCCGTTTGCTTGTTGAGCTGTCGACTGTGCACCAGTAACAGATGCGTTTTTTGTTTGTGCTCCTGCTTGTAACGGAATATGATTTGTACTCGTTGTATTTAATCCAACTGTTGGCACACTTTATTCCTCCAATAATCCCGCAAATTCTTTTGCATGTTGTTTTTCATGTTTCGTACTTGCTAATTTTTGTTTTTGTCTTTGCTCTTGTTCTCGCTGTTCTTTTCGATTTTCATCTTTATCTGAATAGCTAATTTGAATATTGATTTCTTTTTCTTTTAACTTCAGTCTCAATTCATCAAAAATGATTTCAACACGTTTTTTCGCATCATGTTTTTCCATTTCTACGTGAACATCAATTTGATCTCCATGTTTTTTCATAAACACTGTTAATGTACCAAGTTTTTCTGGATTTAACTGGAACAAAACACGTTCTTGTTTCACTACAAACTTTTGCAGTGCTTCTACTTGTGCTTCCATTTTCTTTCCTAAGTCAGGCAATGAAACTTTCTCAGCGCCACTATTGGATTTTCCTACTTGGTCGGTACTCGTTGCTTTATTTAGTAACTCCGCACCCGTTGAACTCGAATCGTTTAACACATCACCTTCAGGAAACTCTATCTTTACATCATCGCCCTCAGCTTTTGGAAGATCTACATCTAAGTCTTTGGAATCTTCTTGTTTCTTTGCAATATTACAAGTTTCTGTTTCTACAACTTTCAATACTTGCATCGTTTGCTCTGGCATCGTCACTTTATCTAATACCATTTGCATTGTATCTTCTAAACATATAGCATTTTTGATATTCATATTTGAAAGAAACTCTTGCAACTGTTGTAATTCAGCTGCAGGTAATTCGTTAAGTTTTATATTTCCATATTCCTTATATAGCTCTTGTATTTTTTGTATGTATTGATATAACAATTCTGGCTGCACACGTAATTGCTCAATTGCAACCATTTGCTCAGATACAGCTAATAACAACTGTTCTGTCTCTTTTTTTTCTTCTTTCTTTACAATTGGCTCTTCTTTCGTTACTGATTGTTTAGAAAGAATATTTTCTTCTTTTGGTGCTTCTTCTTGTTTCATTTTCTCCGTTTTCGGCTGCTTTTTATTTTCCATTCTCATCGTACGATCGAATGAAGAATCTTCACTTTTTGATTGTACTTCTAGCCCTTTTTCTTTTTGCGGAGGTAAACTTTGTTGCACCGGTAATACAGACTGTATCACTATATTCACCTCATCCATTCATACACATTTTCAAATCAAGAAGCATTTTTTCTTCCTGCTTTTCTCGTACTTTCGCAAGCTTTTTACAATCTTCTTGATACATTTCATCAATGACACGTTCTTTTTCTTTTACTTGTTCTAAAAGGCTTTCATTTTTTTGAATAAAATCTTCCGTTTTTTTAATTTTCCGATTCCATTCTTCTATTCTTTCAGGTGAAAACGTATGTGAGGAAAGCATACCTGCCATTATACGTTGCCCAGTTTGTACGACTTTACTACGCGATTTTACTACATATAAATCATATTCTTTTTTTTGTTCTATTTTTCTTTTTTCAGCTATTAATTCATACACTTCTTTCAAAATCTGTTCTTTTTCTTGATCTATTTGCAACTTTATCGTGTCGTACTGCTGCTTATCCACCTGTTTTTATAGCCCCTTCCTATTATAACGCTCTCTTTTTCTATTATATAGTTTTTTTCCAAAAAAATCTGTGAAATATTAAAAAACAAAAAAATAAGACCTCTTGGGCAGAGGTCTTATACGATATGGTGCATCGCTTCAACAATATCATCAAATTGGAAACTATCAGATCGACCTTGTTTTAAAAACGTATTTATACCTTCTACTTTGTTTTTACATTTAAAAATATAAGCATTTTCTGCATTTTCTTGAATCGTCCCTAATTTAAAATACAATTCATTTTCTTTATAAACAGATAAGATTTTTCTCATTTCATTTGCAAGTTGCCAATGGTTAGATGACACGATTTCTTCCATAATCCTACTTACTGAATCTAGCACTGAAATGGCAGGGTAATGACTGAGCGTTGCAAGTTCACGCTTTAATACAATATGTCCATCTAAAATACCACGTGCTAAATCTGGTACAGGGCCGTTTAAATCGTCTCCATCAACGAGTACGGTATAGATACCTGTTATTGATCCCTTTTGCGTTTTCCCGGAGCGCTCTAACAGCTTCTTCATATAACTTTCCATTAAGAGTGTTTTACCACCGATCGGTAACTCTTTAACGGCAATATCAACACTTCTACGTGCATCAGCAAAACGAGTAACAGAGTCCATCATAAGTAGTACGTTATTGCCTTGGTCTCGGAAATATTCAGCAATAGATGTTGCAAGCTTAGCTGCACGAAGTTGCATAAGATGACTTTCATCTGACGTCGCTACAACAACGACGCTTTTCTTCATACCTTCCTCGCCCAATTCTTTTCGAATAAAGTCCTTTACTTCTCGGCCACGCTCTCCCACTAAACTAATAACGTTTATATCAGCTTTTGCATTTTTAGCAATCATTCCGAGTAAAGTAGATTTACCAACACCTGATCCAGCAAAAATACCAATCTTTTGACCGATGCCAATTGTTAACATGGAATCAATAGATTTGATTCCCGTTTCAAATACATCGGTAATTTCTTCACGTTCAAATGCATGAATAGGCGGGGCATCTAGTTTTATTTTTTGCAATGGAATGTTTTCAGTGTTCTCGTTTAACACTTCGCCATTTGCACTTAACACTTTTCCGAGCAAATGATTACCACGAGGTATAACAACATCTTCTGCAATTAGTGTAACTGAATCTCCGTAACATACTTTTTCTGTCTGTTCAAACGGAAGTAACATATTGTTTTCTTTTTCAATTGCAATCACTTCACATAAAACATTATGTTCTCCAACGAAACAAACATCTCCAATTTTCGCCTTTGGCCCTTTCGCTACGAAAAACTGTTCTTGTACACTATGAACTTTACCGACTTTCGTATAAAACGGGGTTTCAATAAATGTATTCCACTTTTGGTTTTCATTCATTAACAGTCGATTCATACATTTTGCTCCTCAAATAACTTCTCTTCTTCCCATTTCTGGCGAAGTTTCGCAAATATAGGTGCAAACTTAAATTCAAAGAACTCTTTCTCTTCTTCTAGAACAAATTCACCGAACTGTAAGGAGAAATCATATTTCCATTCTACTAATTGTAGTAACCAATATTCTTTCGTATTTTCCTTCTCTTCTTGAATGCGTTCAAATGTTTCTGGATGTACGGTAATGACCAATTTTTCAAACGAAGTCGGCAACGTTTGAACGATGCCAGTTAAAATGGGTAACACATCAAGTAAGCGCGAATCTACTGCTTGATTCACAATTTTTTCTGCTAGTTGAAAAGATTGATCCCATAATAATTCTGTCCATTCGTATGCTGTTTCTTGTTGTTCCTTTTGAAACTGTATACGTGCGGATTCTATCTCTTTCATCTGCTGCTGAACATGCATTTGAAATTGTTCTTGATCATGTAATAACTGCTGACGCTCTCGTTCTAATATTTGTTGTTCTTGCCTTAGTTGATTCAGCTCAATATGTAATGATTGTTGCTGTGCAAGGAGCTCTTCATGGTCCACCTGTATTTCTTCTTCTACTTGAACTGGTATTGGTTTTGGAAATTGTAATTCATACGTTTCTTCAGAAAAAGAAACAGAATTCTTCGGAATTCTGTTTTTAAATAAGGACATCATCTTCACCTCTTTGAACGATAATTCTTCCTTCCTTCTCTAGCTTTTTCACTGTGCCTGTAATCGTTTGCTGTGCTTTCTCAGCATCCGTCATCTTAAGCGGTCCTAAGCCATCTAATTCTTCTAGAATCATCTCTTTACGGTTTGAAGACATACATGTAAATAATTTCTCTTTAATCTCTTCTTTTGCAATTTTAAGTGCTTTCGCAATAACACCATTATCTGTAATTTCCTCTAACACACGACGAAGTGCAAGATCTTCAAGTCCAAGTAAGTCTTCAAATACAAACATGTTTTCTTTAATTTTCTCAGATAACTCATAATCCATTTCATCCAGCTTTTGAAAGACTGTTTTTTCAACACCTCGTGAAACGTTATTTAAAATGTTTACTATTGTTTTCAAGCCATCTGTTTTATTAATTGCATTAAATGCCATATTATTTAATTTTGATTTTAATAAATCCCCAATTTGATTTATTAATTCACCATCTACTTGCTCTAGCTTCGCAATCCCCATTACCGTTTCTACTCGCTTATGATCTGGTAATCTCTCAATTAATTGAGAAGCAAGCTGCGGTTTAATATAAGAAGCGATAATTGCAATCGTTTGTGGCGATTCATCATTAAGTACAGTAAGAAGTGGTTCTAAATCTGTAAGTGAATTTAAGAATTCAAACGGATTATCTTTGTTATACCAAAGATCTTCCAATAATTTTTCTAGTTCATCTTCTGGCATATTTTTAAATATGCGACGAATATATTCTTTATCTGGAGTCACTAGGTTTAATTCTTTTACATTTAATTCATACAAGAACTCCCCTAGTACATTTTCTAACGTTTCCGGTTTATATACACGAAACTTCGCGATTTCACGAAGTAATACTTCTTTTTCCTCAGCCGTCATATATTCAATGACTTTTGCTGCCACCCCTTCTTCTAATGTACGAATAAGGATGGCAGCTTTTTCTTTGGAGGAGATTTCATCTAACATCGTTGTTCCTCCCTTACTGTCCATTTAACCATTTTTTAATTACTTTTGCAGTTCCTTCTACATGTTCTTTCGTAGCATCATGCACTTGTTCATCTAACGTTGGTTCTTTCGGTTCTTCTGGTTCTGGTTTTGGCTCTGGTACTATTTTTTCTTCAGGAATTTCCATGATACTTTCATTACTTGCAGCAATTTCCTCTTCTGCTAAGTATTCTTCATATTCCTCTTCTTCTTTCTTTCTCTTACGTCTTGCTAATAAGAACCATACTAGACCACCAATTGCTAATAAACCAGCTGGAATTCCACCGAATAACCACCAGTTTATACCGCTTTCTTCTGGTTCTTTCTTCTTCTCTTCTTTCGGCTGATCAAACTGAACAGTTACAACGTTAACTTGACCGTTTGTAAAGTTTCCATTCGGATCAACTTGAAGCCCAGCAGCTGTGCCGATTGCTTCTTTGAAAGTAGTCATATCTATTTTTCGTTTTACTAACGTATCGTTGTCTACCCATACTACAACATTTGTTTTCGTTAATTCTGGGTGTTTCTTAATTGTTTCAACTGTTTTATCTATTTCATAGTTTTCAATTTTGTTACCATTTTTATTATCATAGACGATTTTACCATTTTGATTATTGTTCGTACCGTAGTTTGGTACTTCACCGTTCGCTGTAATACCAGCGCCTTGTTTCGTCTCTGCTCCTTCTTGTGCAGTAGAGCTTTCTTCTTGCTCTTGTTTACTACGAAGTACACCTTTATCACCATACTTTTCTGACTGACGTGTAACTTCGTCGTAGTTTACAGAGACTTTCGTATTCACTTTATATTCATTTGGCTTAAACATCGTCATTAACGTTGCATCGATATCTTGCTTTAATTTACCTTCAATTTGGTGTTGCATCTCTACTTCTTTCTCATAAGAAGAGGAACTACTAGAATGTGCTTCATCTGCCCCTTTTGAGATAACACCTTTTTTACTATCTATAACACTCACTTCTTCGGCTTTTACACCAGGAACTGCCGCACTAATCATTTGCTGTATACCCGCAACTTGATCAGCCGTTAATAATTGACCACGCTTCACTCCAAGCGTAATCGCCGCTGTCCCCTTTGCTTTCTCTTCATCAAAAATTGTCTCTTTTTCAGGTAATGTAATTTGAACATTCGCCGTTTCAACTGTCGCAAAGTTTCTTACAATATCTTGTTCCAATTGCTTTTTCGTACCGACAATTTGTTTCATTTTTTTATCTTGCTCACTTGAACCGAGCGAGCTTTCTAATAAAATTTCCTCACCGCTTTTAGAATTAAACGGTAAGCCCATCCCATTCATTTCTTTTCGAACCCATGGAGCATCATTTTTTTGCACACGAATCGATCCATCGGCCGCTAACTGATAATCGACACCTAACTTTGATAATTCTGCTGTAATCTCTTGCTTATCTGCATCATTTAAATTTTGATATACAACAACATATTTATCTGGCAAGGTGAAGTATAAAAGTGCTCCTGTTACAATCGCTAAAAGCGCAGCACCGATTACTAACTTATGCCACGTTTTTAACGATTGGATAACATTTTTCATCTTTTCCATTTAAACACACCCGTCCACTTTCCTAAATTTGCATATTAATTAGTGACTTATAATTTTCAATAAGATTATCACGTACGAGAGCAGCCGTTTTCATTTGAGATTCAGCCTTCTTCTGCTGAATTAAAACGTCATGCGTTTCTCCTACCCCTTTAGTTAGTAAATCATATACTGCTGTTTGCGCATTGTTTTGCGTTTGATTCATATCTTCCAATAAATCAATAAACTTTTTCCCTTCAACTACAGATGTTTGAGAAGTTTTCGGTGCACCAATTGACTGAATTGCTCCAAATGGTTGCGTATTTAGCATTGGTTGGATTTTCATATTACTATATTCCCCCTTATCCTCGGCCGATTTCTAAATCTTTATCAAGCATTTTTTTATTCGCATTTAATACACTTGTATTCGCTTCGTACATTTTTTGGGCAACCATTACATTCGTCATTTCAGCAGTCACATCCATATTTGGATAACGTACATATCCTTCTTCATTTGCATGCGGATGTGTTGGGTCATACACTAAGTTCTCAGTTTTATCTGCTTCAATACTTTTTATTTTCACCCCATTAGTAGGAGACCCATCTAACATATTTGCAAAACTATTGTTTGATTCTAGCACTACACTGCGACGCTCATATAAATCTGCCCCCGGAGCAGCCGTTGTATTTGCATTTACAATATTGTTAGAAGTAACTTCCATCCACTTTCTCGCTGTCGTTAGTCCTGAGCCACTTGCATTAATTGCCTGAAACATCATTGTCTCTCCTTCTACTTTTAACGTCCGCGTGCCGCTTGGTTAATTGCATATTGTGTATTAATCGCGTTAATTGAAATACCGTATAACTGATTTGCTTTCATTAAATCTAGCATTTCTGTCGTTACATCCACACTATTTCCATCTTTATTCGTTTGCATTGATTTTGTTTGAATCTTTGCATATGTATTTTTCATATTTACTGTCGGTAAGTGCATTTCATTCGTTTGATATAAATCTGGATTGCTCTTTAAGTCTGCAACATTGTTCTTATATAATGCACTACTTTTATTCATTTGCTCAGCAAATGCTACATCTTGTGCTTTATAGCCGGGTGTATTCGCATTTGCAATATTACTAGAAACAGTATTTCGTTTCGTCACTAAATAATTCATATAATGGCCTACATCACTCACTAAATCTGGCATATTCCACACCCTTTCTTTTTTAACTTAATGATCCACTGATGGAAGTTTCACTTCATTATTTATTTTCTTATATGTATTTATTAAAATATTAACAATCATGTACCCTTACATATTTTATTCCATTTTTCCATTGTTGTCTTTAGAAAAATACAAAAATATAAAAAAGAATACAAAAAAACTGTATACACGCAATAATCTATGAAACATTTCAATATATAATCTACACACTAAAGTCCATTTTCACATTATTTAGATTACTACTGTTTTTTCATTACAGTCATAAAATGAAACCTCAATCAGCGGAAGTCTTTATTTAAACAAAGGAATGGATCCCCTCTTAAAAGGGGAATCCGTTTCTAAACTCTATCACTAAAATTTACCGTAAAATGAATTAGCTTTCATGCGCCCATCATTTGTCATAATCATTTCTTCTAAAATCTTTTGCTTATCTCGAATATGCTGCGCCGCCTTAATAATGAATGGGCTTACTTCTGTTGCAACTTGTGCACGCGTTTCTTCATCCAATGTCATCATCCAACGATTTAACATCTCACTCTTCTCAGCAAACTCTCCATCTGACACTTGTAATTCACCGATTTCATTAAAACAGCCAACAAACGTCCGATAAATATCATTGTTCATTTTCAAGTGCTCCGCGGTAACCATCTATTAAATCTTGTAACACTTTCACAATCGCATCCATGTCTTTTGCTTCACGCGTTACTTTCATCGTTTGAATTTGAATGCTAATCCAATCGTATAAGCTATATAAACTATCATATAAATCTTTCGTAATCTCAGGATTTAATTGAAGTTTTAATTCTTCAAAAATACGTTCTAACTTTTCAAGAAGCGCATCTCCTTCTTGTAGTTTAAAAGTATGTAACAGTTCTTCTAAATTACGAAACTCTACAATGCATCTTTCATAAATAAAAATTGTATTTTTAATTGGATTACTCGTCATAATATCATTTTGCATATAGCGTTGCCATGCTTGCATACGATCACTTCCTCAACTATCATTAATCATCACTTTTTTGTTTTGTCATTGCTTTAATTGTTTTTAATTGGCTATCAAGCGCCGCTAATGTACTCTCTAGCTTTTGATACTTCTTCACAATTTCATCTTGCTTTTGCAAGTTTTGCGTCTCAATATCTTTAATCTTTTTATCTAAATCACTTACACGTGAATCAATGTTTTTTACTCGTTCTCCAACTACACCTTTATCACCAAATAACTTATCAAGTGGTTCTTCCATCATTTTTCCTAAACCGTTAGAACTAAAGAAAAATTGCTTCGCTGCATCCGGTTTTTCTTTTAACGCTTTCGTTAATGCTTCGTCATTAACTTCCATCGTTCCATCTTGTTTTAATTGAATACCAAATGTGAATAAGTAATTACCATCTTGTGAAAATGTTACAACATTGTTCATAGCTTGACGCACACTTTGCATAATAGCTTGCCCTTGGAAGGCTCCACCTTTACCAGCAAAGATATCTACGGTAGAAACAGCTTTATTATAATCTGCAACCATCTTTTTAATAATATTTGATGCGTCTGTTACGTTTGAGTCACTTACTGTGAATTTTAGATCTATGCCTTTTGCTTTTGGTTCTGTTGTTGTACCTGCATCTGGTGTTCCTTCTACTTTCGGCTCAGTTACTTTCAATAATTCAATTTTCACACCTGGAAGTGTTTCAATGGTATTGCTCGGACTTGTACCATCAATACCATTAATAGTATATTTTGCATCCAACGCTTCATTAATAGTATTTAATTTCATTTCCGTCGTAGATTCCACTTTCGAATAAAATAATTCTGTAAGTACATTAGGCGGTGTCTTTTCTAATTTAATTTCATTCGTTGCCCCTTCTTTTTTCGAGGTCATGAAAATCTTATTTCCAAGTGTATAAGCTGATACACCATAATCTCCATCATTAATTTTGTTAATTAAATCTTTATATGTCATATCAGTTGTTACTTTTAGTTCTTTATCGCCTAGTTTTAATGTTTCATCTTTAGGAAGTTTTGCATTTATATCTTTAATTTCATTAGAAGCTATTTGATGACGCTGTGCAAGCTGTGTAATTGTCATATTGAAAGTGCCAGCAATCGCACCACCATCAGCTTTTACATTAATATAACCGTCTTGTGATGTTGTTACCTTTTTCTCATTTCCTTTAAAAGCTGCTAAGTTTTTAAAAGTTTGCGTAAAAGAGCTAAATTCAGATTTTAAACTTGTATATAATAGTTTATCTTGTGAAAGTTGGTTCTTTTCATTAGCATAAGGCGTCTTTCTCATTTCTAACGCTTGCATTTCTAATTCTACAAAGTTAGATGTATCGATCATATTATTTCCGAGGTTCCATATTTGTTGTCTACCACCGATACCCGTTAATGTTCCTGCCATATTTCTCACTCCTTATAGATTACATGTAGTCTAAAATACTCGTTTTACTCATCGTACTAACAGCTTTTAACGTAGCTTCATACGTTGCGTTTATATAAGCTAAATCAGAAATCGCTACCGCTAAGTCAACATCTTCAATTTCTTTACGGTTTTCTTGAAGTGCTAAGTTTTGCTCGCTTAAAATTGTTTTAAACGTCTCCATTGTGTTCATTGTCGAACCAACTTCAGTTGTACGATTAATGATGCCATCTAAATTTTTCTTATTTTCTCCTAATAAAGGCTGTAATGCTTTTTGGTCACCTTTTTGCATCGCTTCACTCATCTGTTTTAACGTTTTTATAACAGGGGATAATAGCGCTTCACCGTTACGAAATGCTTTTAATTCATAACCGTCATTTAGTTGCCAGTTCACATCATTTTGTCCACCTTGATACGTACCATCTTCTGTAAATGGTGGTTTCTCTGTACTATCACCACCGAAGATATAACGACCTTGCTCTTTCGTATTCGCTAAATATACAACTTGTTTTAAAATTTGATCAATCTCTGCACCGATGGCCTTCAATTCTTTTTCACCATTTTGCTCACTTAATGCCTGTAACATTAATTGATCTGCTCTTGTTAAAGATTTAAAAACACCTTGTAAAGTATTTTCAGTTTGTGTTAATACATTTTTCGAATCCGCTAAATCTTTTTGCATTTGTTCAATATTCGCCAATGAATGTTGAATCGCAAATGATTTACTTGCCGCAAGTGGATCTTCACTCATAAAAAGGTTTTTCTTCCCTGAAGTTACTTGATTTCGGTGGTATTGCTGTTGCACATTCAAATCCATTAACTGATTCTTTGCCCAGCTTGCATTTTGAAATGTAGATACTCTCATTTCTATCTCCTCCTTATATATTTCCAATCAATTACTATCATTTATCGAATAATCGAAAATAGACTATCAAACACTTCATTCATCGTAGTAATAGCTTTAGAGTTTGCAACGAAATATTTTTGGAAGGCCATTAAATTAACCATTTCCTCTTCCATATTAACGCCTTCAACTCCCATCTTCTCTTGCTGAATCCCCTCTAATAAATCTCCATGAATTTTTTGATAAGCATTCACTGCACTTTTATCAGATGCAACACCAACTACGAATTGGTCTAATGCTTGTTTATAAGAAAGACCTTCTTTATAATTCCCATCTGTAATTGCTGCTAGTTTATTTGCTGTTTCAGCTGATATTTTCATTTTCGAAACATCTTTTGCAAATTCAGGGTTTAATTTCATATCTTTCGCTTGATCTCCAACGAAGAACTCTTTCCCCATTACTGTGTTCACTTCATTCTTTACAGAACTCATTAGTTTTTCAAGGTTTTTCTTATAACTAGCAATCTTCGCTTTTGTATCGATCGCTGATTGGATTGCTCCACTAGTTAAAGGAATTTCCGAACCGTAAATTTCAGCAGTCATTGGTTCTTTTTCTTTATTTAATTGAAGTGGATATGTATCTTGTCCATTTACTGTTAAAACACCATTCATTCTAACACTCGCGATATTAGAATTCATAGATTCATAAGACACTTCTATATTTGCATACTTAGACATTTCTGTAATGATACGATCACGTTCATCTAAAAGTTGATTCGGCACTTGTGTACCTGCTTGTCCAATTTTTTTATTCGCTTCCGCTAAACTACCAGCAAGACGATTAAATTCATTGACATGCGCTTCAATATCTTCTGTCGTTTGTGCTTCTGCTGTATCTAAGCCTTTCGCTAGACGATTTACTTGACTTGTAAACTTCCCAGTTTCAGAAATTAATGTATCGTAGTAATTTGGTTGTTCTGGATTTTTTGCGACTTCACGAAAGGCATTAAAGAAGCCATCCATTAAACTAGATAATGAATTCTTTCCTGTCGTTCCAACCATAGATTCTACACGTGATAAAGTCGAATTCATGTAGTTATAGTATGAGAGTTGGGATAATTGATCGTTAAACTGTTTCGTCTTCACTTCATCTGTAATACGGTCAACACCTAACGTTTGTACACCGTAACCTATTTTTTGTTCCGGTGAATAGCCCTGACTTGCTCCAGCCGATCCGTAATTCACCATTTGACGCACATAACCAGGCGTATGAATGTTTGATAAATTTTGTTTCGTCGTTTGTAATCCCATTTGTGCCGCTAACAAACCCGATAGCGGCGTATTATAATCAGATAATCTCATAATCTTTCACTTCCCCTTTACAATAGTTCGTTCATAAAGATTTGTGAATTATTGTTTCGCTCTAAATTATATTCAGAAACGGAATCCACAATACTTTCTGTAGTTTTTAATAGTACGTTTAAGTAATATTGATTTTTCAAAAGAATCATTTTTACATTCTCTTCTAATTCAGCTACATTTTTTTGTAATTCTTCCATTTTTTCAATTTCTTCGTTAGAAAAATACGAAAATAACGCACTTACGCGAAATGATTCCACTCCTTGTTCTTTACAAAACTGAACAACCATTTCTTCAAATGAACTTGATAACTTTTTTAAACCATCAATGTACTGCAATTGCTCTACTTGTAACTTTTGAACTGCATTTACATTTTTATGCTTCAAATTCTCATATATTTGTTCACCGAGCGTTTGAATATTTTCATATGCTTTTTGAATAATAACGAGCTTTTCATATAATTGTATGTACATATAGCTTCCTTCCCTTTTACAAGACTAAATTTACAATTAAACCGTGGATTTCTCCAATCTGATTTAACATTTCTAAATGTCCCGTTTTCGTATTAATTAAATTCATAACATCTTCTAACTCATTTAATCCCATTTCCGCCTGTTTCACAATCGTCATTTTCTGTGAATATCCGTAACGCGGATGACGAGACATAACATCTTTATATTGCAATACATTATCTACGTAAAAATTCAAAAATGATTTTACTGTATTTTTGTATTCCATTACATTATCAAGCGTTAATTCCATTTCAATTTTCTCTTTAATTTCTCCAATGTTATCGACAAATGCTTCCATTTGCTCTAGCAATTTATCTTTTTTCGGATCTGCATGCAAATTATCCGAAAATGCAAGTCCTGTCCTGACATTTGCTTCTTTCGGCATTTGAGTAGCAGGCGGTATATGCGATAAAATTGGATTATGCGAGATCGAACGCAGCATATATATCACCTATTTATTTTTTTATTTCTTCCTAAACTTAATCGTAAAATCCAGTTATTTATAATTATACTCTGAACACTAATATTTTGCAGTTATTTTTTATAAAAGATATGTTACAATTTAGCATGAGGTGGCACAAATCTATGAATATTTTTCTTTGTGGTTCAAATCAATTAACAGCATTAGATCAGGAAGAAATAAAAAAATTTTTAACTGACTATGCTCACAAACATAAAATTTACATATTATGTTATAAATCTATTGAAAATGAGATTCTTCGTTTTTTCATTGAAAACGAAAGGCTCGCTCAAAATTTATGCCTTTACACGCTACAGCCGTTACAAGTATTAACAGATGAATTTCAAGAGGTCGTTGATTACTTAAAAAGACACGGAGCCGAGTATGTCGCTTTTGATCATCCTTCCGACTCCATTTACCGATCAGATTATATGTTTTTTGTAAAACAAATAATCGAAGATACCGATTTAGTTCTCTGTTTTTATAATGGGGACAAGCATACATCTGTCATTCCCGTTGACATTGCAAAAGATGCAGGAATTGATGCTGTTATTTATGATTTACCAGGTTTACATGAAAAACAGATGAAAAAAAACTTTGAACAAAAAATCCGTATGATGTAAAGGGGGAGGCACAATATCGTTATTGTGCCTATTATAAATATGATAATTGAACAAGATTATGATCATTTTATCGCGAGTTTTAAACAACAATTCAATATGGATATCGCTTCATATAAACAAGATAGAATGCGTCGTAGGATCGATGCTTTTATTTCGAGAAAGGGCTTTGTGAACTACACTAGTTTTTTAAGTAATTTACGTACCGATCAAAATTTATTTTTAAGTTTTATCGACTATATTACAATTAACGTTTCGGAGTTTTTTAGAAATAAAGAACGTTGGCAAACGTTAGAAACGAAAGCACTACCAAAATTACTCGAACAAAATAACGGAAAATTAAAAGTATGGAGTGCCGCTTGCGCTGCTGGTGAGGAACCATATACACTCTCTTTAATCTTATCGAAACATTTATCTCCATTTCGTTTTGAAATCCAGGCAACAGACCTTGATTTTCACATTTTAGAAACTGCAAAACGCGGTCAATATACAGAACGTTCTTTAAAAGAATTACCTATCGATTTGAAAGAGCGTCATTTCACAAAAGAGAATGAAATATATTCATTACATCAAAACATTAAACAAAACGTGACGTTCAAACAGCACGATCTTTTAATGCAGTCGTTTGATACAAATTATGACTTAATCATTTGTCGTAATGTAATGATTTACTTTACTGAAGAAGCAAGGGTAAAACTTTATGAAAAATTTAGTCGCGCTTTACGAAAAGGCGGCGTATTATTTGTTGGTAGTACTGAACAAATTTTAACACCTGAACGTTATAATCTTCAGCGATTTGATACATTCTTTTACGAAAAAATATAAAAGAGGTCGTCACAATGTAAAGTGACGACCTTTTTATATAACTCGAATTAAAATAATAGCAACAATCCATGCAAAGAGAAAAAGAAACGTCATAGACCATTTATGTTCTTGCATCGTATGTTTCAAAGCCTGTGATAATTGTGTCATATTCATTTCTGCAAGTGCTCTCCATACGCTTACATCCCGCTCTTTAGCAGTGCGATCTGTAACGCTAATTAAAATGGTTTCGTTAGACAATTTCGTTATATAAGCAGTAATAACCGTTACCATTAAATTTATATTTCCTTCTGACGAATCACTTTCTACTCTAGAAATAAGTGCACTTACATCTAATAACGGAATATGTACCTTTCTACCAAATGATAGTTGTACTTCTGCGAAATCATACGTTCCATCTAACAAAGGAAGTTCTTTTATATGCGCTTGCTTAACAAGTCCTTGCAAGCTTCTCATTACTTGTTCAAATATTTTATCTGTTTGCTTTCCTTCTCCAGATAACGTATGTAACTTTTTAAAGAGTTGCAATACTGTATCCATCTCTTTAGAAAGCATTTCCTTCATAACCTTTCCATCACCTAAACTTGCAAGCAAAATACCTATTTCATTATTTTTCGTAATAATTTTAGACTGTCCAGTAAACACTAAATTACTACGCTTTCGTTCTTTCTGAATTTCATGTTCCGAAATAGCTGCAGGCTGTTTTAATGGTTGTAGCGTCTTATCTTCAATTGTCGTACGTTTAATTTCCATTTAAGCGCCTCCACTACTATGAAATACTTAGCCCCATTCTTTATTACTCTTTAAAACTAAAAATAGTACGAATAAACCTGACATGATAGTAAATACATTAGAAGCTTCTATTCCCTGTTCACTTTTTGCTTCTTTCTTCTCTTCTGGCTCTTCTTTTTTCTCTTTCTTTTTAGAAACGACTTGATTGTTATTTTTATTATCTTTATCTTTTTGAGCCTTCGCTTTATTTACTTCCTTGTTTTCTGTGAGAGGCTCTTTTATAAAATAAGTAATTTTTTCTTTCTCTTTCAATGGTTCTTTTATAAGATCGTTTACTTTCTCTTCTTTTTTTGGGATTTGAACAACTGGCGGTTTTTCTTCCAGAAGCGGGATTTCTACTTTCGAGTCTTCCTGCTTCTCAGTTTCTTTCTCATCCGTTTCTTTCTTATCCTCTAATTTATCTTCATTCTCTCGTTCTTCTATCTTTTTATCATCTTCTGTTTTTTGCTCCAAAACAGAAACGATATACTCACTTTCCTCAACCAGTTTATTGCCGGCCGCATCCACTATCTCTACAAGTAATTCGTATGAGCCAATTGGCAACGCATCCGTTATTTCAAATACCTTTTGCCAATCCATATCGCGCTTATTGTAATCTAATAAAAATGTAGTCTCTTTATTTTCTTTCCCCTTTAATGTCACGCGGACCTCTTTCACAACCGATTCTTTGTCTGCTGCCTTCACTCGCACACGTATAGAATCGCCTTGTTTCCGTCCAATTACCTTCTCTTTCGCTTCATCAATAGTAACTTTATGTAACTTCGGCAATTCTTTATCTATAGTCGGTGTTTCATTATTTATACGAATGAGCGGGACTTTCACTTCATTTTCAGTGAGTTCTTCTTTCTCATTTTCTTTATAGCTTTGAATGAGCTGCAGGTTCCAATCACCTTGCAAATCAAAAGTTTCGACCTTGTAGTTAGCAATCCATCGCTTTGTTTCCTCTTCATACTTAAACGATAGCATTCTTTCTTGTTCATACTGATCGCCGTTTTTTGGCAAGAACAAAATACCTTTTATACTTTGAACATTTTGCTCTTTCGGCTCTACAATAACCCGCACTTCTTCGCCAACTTTTAATTCCGGCTTATTTACTGTAATAACCCCTTCATCCGTCACTATCTTTTTTTCAACCTCTTGTTCATTTGCTACTTCTTGTTGTTCCTCTTTACCTTGATTCACTTCCACTTGCTCTGGCCGCTCTTGCACTTCTTTGTTTTCTTCTTGCATATTCACTTCATTTATTTTTTGAGCTGGCTCAATTTGTTCTTCCGCCTGACTTTGCAGAGGGACGAACAGACACATATGTATGAATAACCAGCTCATTAGAAAAAACTTTACGTTTTTCATCTACTAACTCAAACTCCTATTTCAACGACTTATAGCGATTTCGTCACTTTTACTCCGAAAAATCCATCTACATTTACAAGTTCACCATACGCCACTAATACATCATTTACATAAATACGAATTAGTTCGTCAATATCCTCATCTAGTACAACTGCTTCATTCTCTTGTAAACTTAAAATATCTTGAATTGTTTTCACTGTGCTTCCAAATACAAATTTCACGTTCATCTCTACATTTTGTAGGATGGATGTGTCCATGTATACTGGTTCCATTTGTTTTACTTCTTTAAATTCAATAGGTTGCACAACAGGTTCTACAATTTTTTCTTCTTCAATTTCTTCCGTAACAATCTCTTCTTCCTCTTCCACCATTGGATATAGAAGCCTTCTTACCATTTCTTTCGCTTCTGAAATCGGTAAAATTTGATACATTTTCGATTGAAGCAGGTCGCCAATTTCAAGGTTGAACGTAATTTGAACGAGTTCGTCCACTTTCATTGACTCTCCCAAATATTCCATTTCTTCTTTTAAGGTTACAAATTTAACATTTGGCGGTGTCATGTCCATTTTTTCTTGAAACATTTCTGACATCGCCGTCGCAGCATGCCCCATCATTTGGTTCATGATTTCTTTAATACCGCTCAGTTCTAATTCACTAAGCTCCTTCTCTGGATCAACTTCACCTGTTCCCATCATCATTAAATCTACCATTGTTAAAGCGACATCTTTCGTAAATACGAATACATTCTCATTCTTTAGTCCTTCAACAAAATCAACATTTAAAATAACAAACGGGACTGGTACTCCGTCATAATGACGAACATTGATTGATTCTACATTGGGCGTACTAATTGTAACTGGCTGATTTAATAGTGTTGATAATACTGTTGAAGCGGAACCAATTGAAATATTTGCAATTTCACCAAGGACATCTTTCTCTTCTTGTGTTAAATGCTCTTTTTCAATTTGTTCTTCTACAATCTCCGTTTCCACTACTTCTGCTGGCTCGTCTTTTTCTTCTACTCCACCAGATAATTGCATTAATTTATTTACCATTTGTTTCGCATGTTCAACTGAAACAATTTGCACAAGTTTAGAGTTTACAAGATTATCTATCTTTAAATCAAACGATACTTTAACAATCGTTTGATTCCCATCAATCTCAGAAATTTTCTCCATTTCTTCTGATAACTTTACAACTTTAATTGTCGGCGGAGACATATCTACTGTATCTTGAAAGAATTCTGACATAGATGTAGCTGCGAACCCCATCATTTGATTCATCGCTTCTTGCACAGCACTTAGCTCTAATTCACCAAGTTCTTTTCCGTCTTCCACTTCACCTGTTCCCATCATCATTAAATCAGCAATGGATAATGCAACATCTTGCTTAAGGACAAGAAGGTTCTCCATATCTAATCCTTTTGTAAAATGAATGTTTAATACAACGTGTGGAACTTCGACGTCGCTTGAATCATATAAATCTACCAATTCTACGCGAGGAGCAGTAATGCTTACTTGCCTATTTAAGATTGTTGATAATACAGTCGAAGCTGAACCAAATGATATATTTGCAATTTCGCCAAGAATATCGCATTCTTGCGGCGTTAAATGCTCATTTTCTTTTTCTAGCACAATTGTGCTCGTATCCCCTTTTGTGTGTTGCTCAGGCATTTTCTCTGCCTCCTCATTTCTGTTTTTCTATCAAATGATATAAACTCTCATTTTATTTTAACAAACTTATTATATAAAACGTTAATATGTATTTATTCCCATTTTTAGATTAGTAACGATTAACCAAAAAGCTCCCCAATTGTATACAAGTGGGGAGCTTTCCTTCATTCCTATTATAAACCTTCTGGGTTTAAAATGAGGACCACTCGTCCATCACCGAGAATTGTCGCACCAGAGAAATAATTAGAACTCTCTGCAAAGAAGTCACCTAATGACTTTAGGACTATTTCTCTTTGACCGATAATTGTGTTTACAATAAGTCCATAGCTGCGATGTGTATTACGAACAATTAACACAGGAACCATTTGACCATCATATGACGCAAACGCCTCATCTACTGTTTTCTCACCAAATACAGTACTTAAATGCTTCACTTCAATAATTTGATTACGGTAATTTAACACATCTTTTCCTTGTAAGGATTGGATGTCTTCTCTCTTAATCCGAATTGCTTCAACAATATTACCAAGAGGGAAAGCATAACGTTTATCATTCGTTTGAACAAGCATAGATTGAATAATGGACAACGTTAATGGAAGTTCAATTCTAAATGTACTACCTTTTCCTTCTTCAGAATCAATAATTAAATGTCCACCTAAACTATGAATCGTATGTTTCACAACATCTAATCCAACACCACGCCCAGAAAGGTCTGATACAACTTCAGCTGTACTAAATCCTGGTTGGAAGATTAAATCAAATACTTCACGGTCCGTTAATTTATTTGCCTCAGATTCTGTTACAACACCATTTTTAATCGCTTTTTCTAATACTTTTCCTTTATGAATACCGTTTCCGTCATCCGTAATTTGAATTACAACATGATTTCCACTATGGAATGCTTCTAATTTAATCGTACCTGTCTCATTTTTACCTGCATCACGACGTTGTTCAACAGTTTCAACACCGTGATCAATTGCATTACGGATTAAATGAACGAGTGGATCACCGATTTCATCAATAACAATTTTATCAACTTCAGTGTCTTCACCTGTAATTTGTAAATCGATTTTTTTCCCTAAATCTTTCGCTAACATACGTACCATACGTGGGAAACGATTGAAGACTGTTTCAATTGGTACCATACGCATGTTTAGTAGTACATTTTGAATATCTTTTGAAATATCGCCTAATCGATTTAAATGCTCAATTAACTCCTTATTTTGAATCCTTTGTGCCAATTCATCAATGCGCCCACGTTCAATTACACTTTCTTCAAACATATTCATTAATCTTTCGATTTTTTCTAATTGAACACGTATGGAACGATTTTCCACTTTACCATTTTTCGTTTTTGCAGTGCTTTTAGCTGGTGTAGCACTAGCAGGTTGCTTCGATACTTCTTTAGTTGATTCCACATGCGTAGCTGCTTGTATATCTTCCTGCACGGCTTCTTGTGTACCCAATTCTTTCGAGACTACTTCTTTTAATGTATGTCCTTGCTTCACTTCTACTTTCTCAATTTCAGAAACATGAAGCACTACTTGTTTTAATTCTTCTTCACTTTGATCAGTATCCATAAATACTGTGAACTCAAACCCGAAAGCATCTGCTTCAATTTCTTCAATACTTGGAACTGTTTTTTGTACATTACCTACATTTTGCAGTGCTTCAATACACATAATTGCGCGTACTGCTTTTAAAATAGCTTGTTGCTCAACAGTTATATGCACTTCATGTGAAACTGCATCATCATTATTTATAAGTTCTTGCTCAATATATTCCACAGGAGTTTCTACATTGCCATTCAATAATGCTTCTAATTTCTGCTTAGTTGTAATCACATCAATATTGCCCATTCCGCCTTGTTGCACATCTGCAACCATCTTCTCTAAATTATCAATGCACTCAAAAATCACATCAATAATCTCCGCATGTACAACTATATTCCCATGACGAATTTCATCTAAAACGTTTTCCATTTTATGCGTTAAATCCGCCATTTCCGTAAATTCCATACTCGCTGACATACCTTTGAATGTATGGGCTGAGCGGAATATTTCTCCCACAACATCCATATCGGCAGGATTCTGTTCTAACGTTAGCACATTTTCATTTAGCGATTGTAAATGTTCTTCTGATTCCTCAAAAAATATATTTAATAGATCTGTTTGCATTTTAATCCCCTACCTGTCTAACAAACATTTCATTTATGTATAACAATTTAGTGTTTTAAAACAAGAAAAAAGGGGGCCACACGCATATCCGCTATCAATGTTTAGATTCCTTGTGGCACCCCTTCTATATTAGCTGTTTGCTACTTTTGTTAAAGCTTCAATTACTCGATCCGCTTGGAATGGCTTTACAATAAAGTCTTTTGCTCCACCCTTAATTGCATCTAATACCATACCTTGTTGTCCCATTGCAGAACAAATAACAACTTTTGCACTTGAATCAATTTTAATAATTTCTTTTAATGCTTCAAGTCCGTCCATTTCTGGCATAGTAATATCTAATGTTACAATATCTGGTTGAAGTTCTTTAAACTTCTGAATTGCTTCTACTCCATTCTCTGCTTCACCAATAATTTCAAATTCAGAATTACTTTTTAATAAGTTTTTAATCATCGTTCGCATAAACATCGCATCATCTACAACTAAAATTTTATGTGCCATTCTTTTTAATTCTCTCCTTCTATGTATAAGTATATCTTAATATTTCATCTTATCATTCTCACTCATTATACAAAATAAAATGATAAAATTTAATATTTTTTAAAAAGAATTTTCGTATTTTTATTATTTTATTATTAAAATGATAATATACTATTCTTTTATGTAAATGACAACGCGACGGTTTTTCTCCCAATTTTGCGGTGAATCATTTGGTACAACTGGCTTTGTGTCTGCATATCCTACCGCAGCTAGCCTTTTATCATCCACATTATACACTTCGATTAAGTGGTGAATCATATTTGCTGCTCTTGCTGAAGACAACTCCCAGTTAGAAGGGAATTTGTCATTATGAATAGGTCTACTATCTGTATGCCCTTCCACAACAATCGGATTTGGTACGGATTGGAAAAACCCAACTAATTGACTTATTATCTCTTTCGCTTCTGGTTTAACGTTCGCGTCACCCGTATCAAATATTAAATTATCTACTATAACGACGCTTACTCCCGTATCCTCTCGATATACATTCACTTGACTAATACCGTTATTATCTACATATGCTTTTAACTTTTTATATAATTCGTCCATTCTCTTTTTAGAGACCATTTTTTCATCATTTTTTTCATGTGAAATATCTGGTATTGTATTTTCCATTACTTTTGCATCTACTTGCTCCACATCACTAAACTTTTCAAGCATCTTCGACAATTTTACTTCATCCTGCTTTGATGTAGCAACTAGTAATACAAAGAAAGTTAATAATAACATCGTTAAATCTGTAAAAGTTGTCATCCAACGAGGCGATCCCCTTTGCGGTCGTTTTATCATCACCTTACCACTCCTTGAAATATTAGGCTGCTCGTTTTACTTTTTTTATCTTTGTTTCGTATACGTATGTATCCAGTTTTAACTTTAATTTAGAAGGAATTTGTCCACGATACAATTCTGAAATTGCTTCAATAACAAACTTCTTCTCTGTATATAAATCCTCAATACCACGATACACTTTTTCAGCAAGAGGGATTGCAATCATATTTGCAAGTACTGATCCATACAATGTCGTTAACATCGCAACTGCCATCCCTGTACCAATTTGCGATGTATCTTGCAAGTTTTGAAGCATAATGATAAGACCGATTAAAGTCCCTATCATGCCCCAAGCTGGAGCGAAATCGCCAATTTTATCTAATAACGCTGCTCCTTTTCTTAACTCATATACTTCTGTTTCAATATCTTTCATTAATACTTCTTTTAATTCATCTTCATCGTAACCACTTAACATTAATCGAATTCCTTTTTGAATAAAAGGATTGTCTACTTGCTCTCCATCAACTTCTAAAGAAAGCAGGCCATGTTTTTTAGACTTTTTCGAAAAATCAACGAACAAATCCGTTAACTGTTCTAAATCTGCTTCTCTTCTATGTAAAACAGTAAAAATACTTTTCGTATATTTTTTTATTTCTCCAAATCGATATGCCACAACAATTGTCGCTGTTGTTCCCCCTATGACAATTAAAATAGATGAAACATCTAAAAAGTTTTTAAAAGCTTTTATTCCACCGCCACCAATCATAATTGCCGCTATCACTATAGCAAAACCTACTATAATGCCAACTGGGCTAGAAATGTCAAACTTCCTTTTTCTTCTTTGTGGTCTAGCTAATCCTTGATTTTCGTCTCCCATATTCCTGCCCTTCCCTTTTCATTTTTATAAAACATTTTTTTATTTTAATAATGCGTTTTCACATATAATATGTATTATACGCTTATCATCTATTTATCGCAATATACTCATAGAATTGACACATTTTATTTCCATATTAGAATTACAGTATAGAAATATGAGGAGGATCACGATGGAACATAACATTTTACAAATCATTGCACTAGCAGAAAAACTAAAATATGAAATGCGACATAGCTGGCTTTCTAATGGACGTCAAGAAAGTGTTGCTGAACATACATGGCGCATGTCTCTAATGGCCATTTTAGTTGAGCCTTATTTAGATCAAAAAGTAAATATTGAAAAATTACTTAAAATGGTTATTATTCACGACCTAGTCGAGGCAGAAGCTGGTGATATTCCTGCTTTTGATACAATGAATAGTCATGAACTACAATTACAAAAACAAATAAATGAGCAAGAAGCCATTTTAAATATTAAACGCACATTAAAAGGTTCTCTCGGTAAGGAATTATATGATTTATGGATGGAGTTTGAAGCGAAAGAAACGTACGAAGCAAAAGTTGCTAACGCACTTGATAAACTTGAGGTGAAAATTCAGCATAACGAAGCTGATATTGATACGTGGCTACCAATCGAGCATAAAATGACATTCCAAGTAGCAAAGCATACAAACTTTGATTCTTTCCTATCTAAATTACAAAAACTCATCGAGCAAGATGGAGAAAAGAAATTACTAGCTGCCGGCATTGACGTTGAAGCTTGCAAAAGATAATGAAATAAGACACTCAATATGAGTGTCTTATTTCATTATTGTTGATACAGCCTGCTTGTAAATAAGTTGTTGTTTTCCATCAACTAACATTAAAACAGTAAATTTGTCTATCGCAACAATTTCTCCTATTATTCTAACGCCACTCTTTAAAAAGATTGTAACAATACCTTTTTCTTCTTTTATTTGTTTATACAGCTCTTCTTGTAAATGTTCCAAATACTGTTCTCTCCTTTTTTTATGGAATATCTTAATATAAAAAACTACAAATTATTTATTTATGTACTTTATCTTTTACATTCATAAACTTATTAATTAGTATATCTAAATCTCGGCTAAATAACAAAACTTTATCATGATCCAACCCGTGTCTAGCAACAAGTTGAATTAGCTCTTTCTTTTTGTTTTCTATTTTATTATGTAATTTTCCCATCTCCATCTCTTTACTAAAACTCCCTTTTCCCATAATATTACTTGTAAAATTATAGTACAAATCCTCTCATAAAAAAATATAAAAATGGTTTTTTTTACAATTTTTATATTTTTTTATGAACAAATTGCAAAATATATAACGATTCATTCATACATCTCTAGCTCAATATACACTTAAAATGACCACACAGGCGTTTGTCTAATTACAAAAGAGACTGGCTCCTTTTCCACACAAAAAACATACTGTATACAGTAGTCCATGAATTATATAGATTAACTTATTTAAAAGGAGGAAAACATATGAGCTATGGTGGAAGTTGCGCTGGTTTCGGCGGTGGATTTGCTTTGCTAATCGTACTATTCATCCTTCTAATCATCATCGGATGTAGCTGTTGGGGTGGCGGCGGATACGGATACTAATATATCCTATCCTTAACAAATGAACGAAAAACTATACGAAAACAGCTCATATTTGAGCTGTTTTTTCATACTTTCGTATGAATTTATATCCCTCTTATTTGTGATTTCAACTAACAAAATATCGTTTACTATGGAATAAGAAACATTTTTATTAAGGAGGATTACCAGGATTAAAGGTCTTTACGAAGCGCATTTACCCGTCCGTAACTTAGAGAAATCAATATCTTTTTATGAATCACTTGGACTGAAATTATATAAAAGAGGAGATGATATTGCTTTCTTTTGGATTAAAGAAAATGAAAGTTGGCTCGGTCTTTGGGAAAGCACAGAATACAAAGTGAATTATCACCCCTCTTTACGACACATAGCCTTTCAAGTAAGCTTACATGATTTAGAAAATGCGATACACTGGTTAAATCAAAAAGGAATTTCAGCACGAAAAGACTTTGGAATGGAACCAATTGAACCAATTGTTTTTCCAGAATTAGCACATGCCGCCGTATACTTTAACGATCCTGATGGAAATAGTTTAGAATTGATTGCACAATTACCTGTTGGACTTTCTACAGAAGAGAAAGTGTATGTAAGCGAATGGAAAAAACAAGTTCAAGCATCATCATTACATAAAGATTAATCCTTTTATGTCAGTTTCTTATTCCGCACTATTTAAAACAAATAATAACTTCAAAAAACTATTTTACGGTCAAACATTAAGTGTACTTGGGGATTGGTTTCACACTGTAGCTTTATTAACATTCGTCTATAGCATAACGGAATCTTCATTTATGATCGCACTTACTTTTATAAGTAAAGGTTTACCCCAGCTTCTTCTTAGCCCTTTCATTGGCGGAATTGTAGATCGTTTTTCTAAAAAGAATATTATGATTTTTACCGATATTTTACGAGGCATGCTCGTCCTCACTTACTTATTTGCACCATATAAAATTGAGATTATTTTCATTGCTAATATATGGTTATCTGTACTTTCTTGTTTATTTGAGCCGGCTAAACAAGCAACTTTAAAGAATATCATATACCAAAATCATTTCGTAACTGCGAACTCTCTTTCTAGTACAATGAATGGTTTTATATCTATTATGGGGGCTTCTTTAGGCGGAATAGTTGCACACTCTTTCCATATTGAGTTCGCTTTTTTAATGAACAGCTTGTCGTACTTTATTTCAGCCTATTTTATTTATAATATGAGTATCTCTGCTCATGATACTTATAACAGGAAAAAAACATTTTTTACTGTTATAAAAGATGGTTATACATATTGCAAACAAAAATCATTTTAATATTAATTCTTGTCGGCATTTCATGGGGCATTATTGGAGGTGCTTATCAGCTGCTTCTAACAATCTATGCTGAAAAAATTTTCCACACTAACATTGGAGTTTTATATTCGGTTCAAGGGGCTGGGCTTATCATCGGCAGCCTCCTCGTTAATCTTTATATCTCTCATAATAAAGAGAAAATGAAAAAAGCATTTGGTTGGGCCTATTTCCTACAAGGAATTTTCTTTCTCGGATTCATTTTATCTAATCAACTTATTATCGGTATCATTACATTGCTCTGTATGCGCATAGCAGGAGGCATCATCGTTCCACTTGATACGACATTACTTCAAACTTACACGCACGAAAATATGATTGGTAAAGTTTTTTCATGTCATTACTCAATTTATGGTTCGCTTATACAGTTATCTATGTTCATTACAGGGTGGCTATTAGAAATCCTTTCTCCTCAAATTATTGGTAGTTTTCTAGCTATATGTTGTATTTTAGTTAGTTTTATATGGCTGTTTTTATTTTATCGCGGGGAATTTAATGAGGAATCTACCTCCAATTAATAGCATGTTTATGTACATGCTATTTTTATTTATGTCGAAATATAAAGGAAAAAGATGATTTATTTCCCTTACGTTCTAATTTTTTAGAATGTACAATAAATTTAGATTATAAGAAAGGGGATGCCATAATGTTTGACGATAGACTTACTATTTCAGCTGAGCAGCAGAAGCTCATTTCTAATGCAACTCGTATTCAAATCCTTCACCTTTTAAAAGACGAAGCACTCACTGCAAAACAAGTAGCTACTAAACTAAACAAAACTGCTGGAAGCGTACATTATCACGTTCAAATTTTATACGATGGAGGGTTGCTTGAATTAGTAGAAACGAAGGAAAAACGAGGGATTATTGAAAAATATTATAAAGCAAAAGCAGCTCACTTCTATATTGAAGAGAGCGGCACAGAAGGAACGAATACAGGTAGTCATATTGTATCTCATCTATTTTTAACTCCGGAGGAATTACAACAGCTGACTTGGGAGATTACACAAGTTTTATTACGCTGGGAAAACAAAACCGCTCGTCAATCAAACTCTGAAGAAGAATATGCTATTTCCTGCAAGATTAAAAAACAATGAAAGAAAGGGCCATTTGTTCATGAAAAATAAATTATTATTATTGTCAGGAACAGGAATTTCTCGTTTAGGTGATTTTATGTATCTTATCGCTCTAAACTTAATGGTGTTAAATAGCACAAACTCCCCTGCTGCTGTAGCAGGATTATGGATTGTAGGTCCAATTGCCACCGTTGTTACAAAAATATGGTCTGGTAGCATAGTAGATCGATTAAACAAACGGGCCATTATGCTCACCACAGATATAATTCGAGCATCTCTCATTGGGTGTATTCCACTATTTGATTCTATTTGGGCCATTTATATTTTTATCTTTTTGACTCGTATTGCTACATCATTTTTCGATCCAGCTTCATTTTCTTATAAAACAATGCTCATACGAGCTGAAGAACGCGCTCAATTCAACGCTTGGAATAACTTTTGTACAAGCGGGGCTTTTATTATCGGTCCAGCCCTTGCTGGAATACTTCTCACCACGTACTCAGCATCCTTTGTTATTTACTGCAACTCACTTTCCTTTCTACTTTCTACCATTCTCATTTACTTCTTGCCGAACATTACATTACAAACAAAACAAAACGAAGAAGTTGCAAATACTTTCGTACAAACATTACGAAGTGATTGGAAACAAGTTTTTTCATTCGCTCGAACTGAAACTTACATCATTCTTATATTCGTTTTATTTCAAGCGACTATGCTTATTTCTATGGCGCTCGATTCACAAGAAGTTGTATTCACAAATCAAGTACTGTTTTTATCCGAAATGGAATATAGCATGCTTGTTAGTATAACTGGTGCTGCTTATGTTTTCGGTTCATTTCTTGTTTCTCTCTTTGCCAAACTATTACCAATTCAACATTGTATCGGACTCGGTATGATTTTCACAGCAATAGGCTATGTAATTTTCGCCTTTTCAAATTCATTTATAGTTGCAGCAGGCGGTTTCATTTTACTTGGCATTTCTTCATCATTTGCTGGTACTGGCTTTATCACATTTTATCAAAATAACATCCCTGTACATATGATAGGACGTATCGATAGCGTGTTTGATTCCATAAAAAATTTCATCCAAATCTTTTTCGTTTTAGCAATTGGGGCATCCGCACAATTTCTTTCTGTTCAAATTACTGTAATAAGTAGCTCGTTACTCATTCTTTTCCTTTCCTGTTTATTAGCACTCCGAGTAATGACTCCTTCACGTGAAAAGTATTTTAAAGCTACAGAATCGTCATTAGAATATTAACTGCAACATAAAAAGCGGCTATTTTGCCGCTTTTTTCCCGTATTAAAAGATAGTAAGCCCCCCACTGATTAAAGTTTCTCTTTATGTTAAAATATGCATTGGATCTAATTATGTAGGAGGGCTATTTTGGAGATTATATTCATTTTTATATGTATTATATTAGTAGCTTCTATTTTACAAACAAGTACAGGTTTTGGCTTTTCTATTATGGCAACCCCTTTCTTACTCATGTTATTTCTACCACAAGAAGCTATACAAATAAATATCATTTTATCATTAATTATTTCCATATCACTCATTTGGAAAATAAGAATGGACATTGATTTTATTCTACTGAAAAGGTTAATTTTCGGAAGTATAGTTGGTGTACCTTTTGGTATTTTCATTTTCATTACCATTAACATCAACACGTTTAAATTAGCAATTAGCATCCTGCTCTTACTATTAACGTTGATGCTAATATGCAACCTTAAGATTAAATCAACAAAATCTAGAGATTTCTTAGTGGGCGGATTATCCGGTCTTTTAACGACAAGTATCGGTATGCCAGGACCACCCCTGTTACTGTACTTTACAGGAACCGATACGAAAAAAGAGAAATTGAGAGCAACTACTTTAGCTTTTTATCTATTTATATATTTCATTAGCCTACTAACTCAAATACTCTTTACTGGTACAAACAAAACAATTTGGGAATCAAGTTTTTACGCTATTCCAATCGTATTTCTAGGTTTGTATATAGGCCAAATTATTTTCAAATGGCTTAATCAACGGATTTTCAAAATATTTACGTATATCCTTTTGAGTTGCACAGGTATGTATCTTCTTATTGAAAGTTTGCATTTGTTATAAATAAGTTTTTCAGGATAAAAAGATTAAAGCTTCCTTCATATTTTCTCCTCCAAAAAAGGCAAACCTGCATTCAGGTCTGCCTTTTTACTCATTTCTTATTAAGTCCTTTTTCACTTAAAAACTCTTTCATATGCATTCTTTTTTCTTTGGACATAAATGAGCTCATTGATTCCGTCCATGCTACGCTTTTCTTGTTTGATGATCTTTCTTTATAATACGCACTCATCGTTTCATCGTATTCATTTAATAATTCATCATATTTCTTTTCATCATATCCATTTTCATGAAGGATTGCTGCTACTGGTAAACGCGGTTTCACTCCATGATCTTCATCTGGTACACCGACTGTCATTCCGAATACAGGATATACTTTATCTGGTAAATGAAGCAATTCACTCACTTCTCTCGGATTATTACGAATACCACCAATATAACAAATGCCGTACCCTAACGATTCTGCTGCTAACGCTAAGTTTTGCGCAAAGAGTGAAGTATCTACCGTTGCTACGATAAAGTCTTCTACTCCTTCATGCTTTATCTCTGTGCTATGTTTTTCACATGCCATTTCAAGTCGTTTTAAATCTGCACAACAAACAAAGAATGCTGCGCAGTCTTTCACGTGACGATTTCCAGATAGCTCTGCTAATTTAGCCTTTAGGTTTTGATCTGTTACATATATAACAGAATAGGCTTGTACAAAATGTGAGGAAGCCGCATGCTGCGCAGCTTGCACCATTCTTTCTACTACATCTTTCGGAATTGATTCTTCTTTATATTTACGAACTGAAACGTGTTGCTCCATCTTATGTATGATCTCATTCATGAAAATCACTCCTTTTTTCTCTTCATAATGAAAAATTAACACATCTTTTTCAATATTCACAACTTATAAGCACAAAAAGAGCAATTCTTTTTAAATTGCTCTTTTTAAAACGTTTATCAATACGGTAAATGAAATTATATCAACGATTTTTCGAATATATCAACGATTCGACAAGGGATATCAACTTACCGACAAATAACGATAGATTCACATCATATTATTTCTTATCTTATTACGCCGTTTTCAAAACTTTAATACCTTTTACGATATTCCAAATGAAGTAGTAAATTCCTACAAGAATGAACACTGCATATGTGATCATCATTCCAATTCCAGCACCGTCAGATTGATTGAATCCTAAACCGTATATTCCTGATATCGCTAATCCTCCGAATAAAATTGCGTACGGGAAAATATGTGACCAAAATGCTTTTTTCGCGTGGTATTTCACTTCATCCTCTGCAACGAAGTACACGATAATTGGTAGTAAAAATGGTGCAAAAAAGATACTAAAGTAACATAGTGAAGATAATATATTATTTCCTTTCATCCGATTCACCTCTAAATAGTTTTTGTTATCTTCATTATGTCAGGAATCTATTCCAGAAACTATCGCTTTACCTTTCATGAACATGACATATTTGTAAGATTTCCCTCAAAAATAATCCCGCCTGGACTTCCAGACGGGATTACTTTTCTCTATATTCGATTCATAAACCAATACTGCGTAATGGCTAAATACTCTCGTATATTCGATGAAATGACAATTCGCCTCGGCGTTTCGGCTGATAGCCCTTCTAATTGTAAACCTTGTTTTGCTGCTATTTTTTTCGCTCTAAACATATGGAAATCGTTTGTTACGATCATTCCTTTTTTCATATTGTCCGGAATTAAAGGTTTTGAGTATTTAATGTTCTCATCTGTACTCGTTGACTTATCTTCCATTATAATGCGTTCTTCTGTAATTTTTAGTTTCATTAATCCATTTTTCATTGCTAATGCTTCTGAAATATCTTCTCCTTTTCCTTTCCCTCCAGACACAATAGCGATTGTTTTCTCATGTGATTTTAAATACTCAGCTGCTTTATCAATACGGTATTGCAATGAGTAAGATGGTTTCGTCCCGTTTACCTTCGAGCCTAACACAATTATATAATCCGCATCGTAGGTGGCATTCATATGCCCATGCTTATAAATGTTATATTGTAAAAATCCCGCATAAACAGCGCAAACCATTATGATCGCTATAATATATTTAATTATTTTCTTCTTTTTCATATCTGTATACTCCTATGTTTTTTGCTTCTTTCATCATAATATCCATTTATTTGTTTGTATACAGACAAATTCCAATTCACCCTAATTTATCCTCTAGAAAGTAATATTTATATTCCTTTCGGGAACAGTAAGTACAACTTTGCACGAAGGAGTGTCCCTATTGCTTCTCTTTTTATGTAACGTATCATTCTTTTTTATCTTATTTTTATTATCACTTAAGATGCTCGGTAAATCTGCTTTAGCACAACTAACTCCTCATGATTTTGGTGCTATTATCTTTTTATCTTATTTAGCTTTTCAAGCCATACCAGTCTCTGGTGCTTTGCAAGCTTTTCTCGGTATGGTCGTTATTACATGTTTGCATTTAATCCTTACAAAATTAAGCCTATTCAACAAACTAAATCGTTTTATTCTTGGACACCCTATCATTTTAATTAAACATGGTGACATTATTTTTGAGAACCTACAAAAAAGTAGATATCCCATTGCTGAACTACTTTCTAACCTTCGCGTTGCAGGATACCCGAGTGTTCACGAAATTGAATATGCTATTTTAGAAGCAAATGGAGCCATTAGTATTTTGCCAAAGCGTGAACTTGTACCATTAACTCCAAAAGATTTGAACATAGATGTTAAATATGCTGGATTACCAATTGCCCTTATCGTTGATTCACAAATTCAATACGATAACTTAAAGTTAATTCATAAGGACAAACAGTGGTTATATAAAGAGTTAAAAGAAAAAGGAATTACAAATATTAAAAACGTTGCCTTTGCTTCTGTTCAAGAAATAGATGGATCTTTTGCAATTAGTTTAAAAGAATAGGAAATCCCCTTAATTGCTTAAGGGGATTTTCTTCATTATATTACTTCCTTCTCTCCCGCCATGTTTAATGGAACAGGATGTTTCATACGATTCATCGTAAATAGAATAATCGCTGTTATTACTTCCGCTACTGGCATAACGAGCCAAATTCCGTTTATCCCAAATACCTTTGGCATAATCCATAACAATGGAATAACAAATAGTAACCCTCGGCTCATTATAATAAGCGCGGATTTTTTCGTTTGTCGCACTGATTGGAAGTACTCTCCATACACAATGTTATAGCCTAAAAATACGTATTGGATAAAGAACAAACTAATACCTGTTAATGTTAACTCCAATAATTCTGGAGATTGGACATCAAATAGACCAATGATATATTTCCCGAAGAATAATCCGACAATTATCGCAACGCCCCCAAGTACAACTGCAATTTTCACAGCAAACTGTAATCCTTCACGCAATCTTTCTGATAAATTTGCACCGTAATGGAAACTAGCAATTGGTTGCAATGCAGCACCTACACCGAAGAATAATAGTAATGTCATCGCATGAATGCTATTGACCATCGCATAGGAAGCTACTCCTACTTCTCCTGCATATTGGACGAATGCTATATTAAAACCAATCGTTACGATTGCCACCGTACTTTCTGTTATAAAGCTTGGAAAACCTATTATCATAATTTGTTTAATCGTATCCCATTCAAAATGGAATTTCGTCCACTTTAAAATACTACTTTTTCTAAAGAAATGAGTTAATAATACAAGGAAACCGATCGCTGCCGAAAGAATGGTTGCTGAAGCAGCACCTGTTACGCCCCATCCAAAAATAAAAATAAAGATATAGTCAAACATTATGTTTAATACAGCCGTTACAACAAGACCTGCCATTGCTAAATTAGGATTTCCATCATTTCGTATAAATGTACTTAAAATATTTTCTAAAACGTATATCATCCCAAATGTTAATAACACGTGTAAATAGTCTAACGCATACGGTAAAATCACTTCATTCGCACCGAATAAGTATGCTAAATCTTCTATTCTCCATAAACAAATCGCTGCTAAAATACCTACGATAATGACTGCTACCGTCATAGATTGAGTAAAAATAGACCTTGCTCTTTCTATTTTATTTTCACCTAGTGCAATAGAATATAACGTTGCCCCGCCCATTCCAATCCATAATGAAATAGAGAAGAAAATTGAAAACGCTGGAATAGCCACGTTTACTCCTGCTAAACCGTTTGCTCCAACTCCCCTACTAATCATAACCGCGTCAATTACAATATTAACTGACATTAATACCATCCCGAGAACAGCTGGTATTAAATAAGAAATAAATAAACTTTTAATTGGTTTTTCTCTTAATTTTTCTGTTACTTCCATACTGTTATGCTCCTTTTTTCAACGCTCTGTTCACAGTTTAAACCTTCAAGTAACTTGAAGGTCAAGAGAGAATTAAAAAATAGGTAACTTAATTATCGTGTTCAATGCCAATTTGTAATTAGTTCAAAGGTTTTCACCTTATTTTTTCATTATAGGAATTTGAATTTCTGTTACTTGCTCATCTGGATTTTCTGTTACAGACCAATCAATTAATGCAATCTCAATCGCATCTCCACTTACTTCGTATCCTTCTTGATCAATGTATGCAAGTAATTCCTTGTACGTTGCATCTGTTTCTTCATAAGGTCCATGATGATAAGAACAAGCATATAAACCTTCCTTAATCTCATCTGAATTATGCACTTCATACGGCATGTAATCCAAAAGAATAAAAACGCTACTATATGCCTGAAACTCATTTTGCATTAATCCTTTTTTTGCAACGGTTACACCGATATCTCCAGAAAATAAGCTATCATCCATTTGCCTCATATTTTTTTGCAACGAATGAATATAGTACTCAAACATATCATCCGTCGTATTTGGGGCAACTGCGATTGCTGTGATTTTTCGCTGCGGTATCTCTTTAATTACCATTTGTTCAGCTTTTGCTTTTGTTGCTTCCTTAATTAAATAAATTCTATGCTCCATTTTCGCCAAAGCATACTCAATCTCTCTTTGTTTTTTTAACATCATTTCTTGTTGTTTTTCCAGTAAATTGAGTGCGTATGCTGGGTTTCTTTCATCAATATATTTCTTAATTTCCTTTAACGGAATATTTAATTGACGTAAAAATTTAATCGTATCTAATAGTGAGAACTGATCGATTGTGTAATAGCGATAATTCGTTTGCGGGTCCACAATGGACGGATGAAAAATTCCTTTTTCATCATAATAACGTAAAGTAGATTCCGCTATATTATGCATTTTTGCCATTTCTCCAATTGTAAAACGTTTATTTAATAACATCTTTTATTCCCTTCCAATTTCTATTTCTTTCATTATATGTCCATTTTGTCTTCAAAACAAAAAAGAATTCCCATACGAGAATTCTTTTTATTCATTATTAAACCTCTATTATTATAGGAAGAATCATCGGCTTTCTTTTCGTATTCGTATATATATACTTCCCTAAAGCTTCTCTTACTTCTCTTTTTAAAATACCCCAGCTATTCACTTTCTCTTTCTTTAAATTATTAATCGTACTAACAGCTAATTTATTTAATTCCTTCAAAAATTCTTCTGAATCACGAACATATACAAATCCACGAGAAATAATATCAGGACCTGAAATTATTTCTCCATCCACTTTATTAAAAGTAATAACTATTACGAGCATTCCATCTTCTGAAAGTTGTTTACGATCACGTAATAAGGCATTTCCAACATCACCAATTCCTAATCCATCTACATATATATTTCCTGCCTGTATTTTTCTAGATTGAATTGCCACTTCATTACTTATATCTACAACATCCCCATTACGAACGATAAATATATTTTCTTTTTCAACACCAATTGATTCTGCTAATAAACTATGGTGATGTAGCATTCTGAACTCTCCATGAATGGGAATAAAATATTTCGGCTTCATTAATGTGAGCATTAATTTCAGTTCTTCTTGATACGCATGACCAGATACATGGACTCCAGTAGAACTACCGGATCCATAAATCACTTTGGCTCCTAAAGCAAATAGATTATCAATAATTCTCGAAACGTTACGTTCATTTCCTGGAATAGGAGTCGCGGCTATAATAACCGTATCTTCTGGTAATACATCAACTTGTCTATAATTTCCACTTGCTAAACGCGCTAAAGCTGCCATTGGTTCTCCTTGGCTTCCTGTACAAAGTATTGCGACCTGCATTGGATCTAAACGATTTACCTCACTCGCTTCAATTAACATACCGTCTGGAATATGTAAATACCCTTTCTCTAGAGCAACTTCTACTACATTTACCATACTTCTACCGAGCAAAGCCAGTTTTCGATTTGTTCTTATACAAGCTTCAACTATTTGCTGAACGCGATTCACATTAGAAGCAAATGTAGAAATAATTACTTTTCGATTTGCTTTCATAAATATTTCCTCTATCCGTTCCCCTACCGATCTCTCTGATGGAGTAAAGCCTGGTCGTTCTGCATTTGTACTTTCAGATAGTAAAGCTAGTACACCTTCACTACCTATTTTAGCCATTTTATGAATATCAGGATGTTGATTATTTACTGGTGTTAAATCAAATTTAAAATCACCTGTATGTACTACAGTACCTTCTGGTGTATGGAAAGCAATACCGAGACAATCTGGAATACTATGATTCGTTTTAAAAAAAGTCGTCTTAATAGAACCAAAATCAATTTCTGATTCTGAATGAATAACGATTAATGCTGTATCATCTTGAAGATTATGTTCCTTTAATTTAATTCCAATTAAACCTAGCGTTAACTTCGTTGCATAGATTGGTACGTTTAGTTGTTTTAAAAAATATGGTATTCCGCCAATATGGTCCTCATGCCCATGTGTCACTACTAACCCGCGAATTTTTTCTTTATTCTCTTGCAAGTATGTGACGTCTGGAATTATTAAATCGATTCCTAATAAACTTTCATCTGGAAATTTAGATCCGCAATCAATAACGACAATATCATTTTCATATTGAATAGCATACATATTTTTCCCTATTTCATTTACTCCACCTAAAGCAACAATAGACAAGTTATTTTTTAATGACTTCAAATTATAAGTCCTCCCTTTCACAGTTATAATTCGTGAAATCGTATTTAGGCTTTATTATTTGTAATGGAAAAGAACTTCATACTATTTCATAAATATAAAATTCACACGCTACTCTTATACCTATATCCCCAATAGCACAGCTTCTTCCTCAAAAAGCTCCCATTTTTTCATTGATTTTTTGTAAAATCTATTATATATTAATTACAGGTTCAAATTACGAGTTCAAAAGAACTTGTAACAAGACCCTTTGTTTAATGGGTTTTACATATTTTCATTAGGCAAATTCCGAGAAATCGTATGATAAAAATAAAAATGATGAGGAGAGGATCCGATGGAATTCGAATTTTTCTTTCAAATTGCACTTATTTTATTAAGTACAAAGCTTGCTGGTGATCTTAGTGTTAGATTAGGTCAACCTTCTGTACTAGGTAAATTAATTGTCGGTATCGTTATCGGTCCAGCTGTATTAGGGTGGATTGAAAATTCAGAGCTTCTAACACAATTAAGTAATGTCGGTGTTATTCTTTTAATGTTTATGGCAGGACTTGAAACAGACTTAGAAGAATTAAACGCAAATCGTAATTCTTCTTTAGCTGTTGCACTTGGAGGTATTATTCTTCCATTCGTAGGTGGTTACGTTTCTGGTCTTGTTATGGGAATGGAACAAGGAAATGCTGTATTTTTAGGATTACTTCTATGTGCGACAAGTGTTAGTATTTCAGTTCAAACACTTCGCGATTTAGGCAAGATGAAAACACGTGAAAGTACAACGATGCTTGGCGCGGCTGTATTTGATGACATTCTTGTCGTTATTTTATTAGCATTTGCAATGAGCTTCTTAGGTACAGACGATGTTAACTTAACAATGGTTATCTTGAAGAAAGTTGTATTCTTCGCTTCTATTATTTTAATCGGATGGAAAGGTGTTCCTGCGATCATGCGCTGGTTATCACCACTACGCGTATCTGAGTCTATCGTGAGTGCGGCTCTTATCATCTGTTTCTCATTCGCATATTTCGGCGAACTATTAGGAATTGCTGGTATTATCGGTGCTTTCGCAGCTGGTATCGCTATTTCTCAAACGAACTACAAACATGAAGTAGAAAAGAAAGTAGAACCAATCGCTTACGCTATGTTCGTTCCCGTGTTCTTCGTAAGTATCGGTATGAATATTACATTTGACGGTATTGGCAATCAAATTTGGTTCATCTTAGCATTAACAATAATCGCTGTATTAACGAAACTAATTGGTTGTGGATTTGGTGCACGAATGACTGGATTTGACGCTAAGTCTTCTGCAATTATCGGTGCTGGAATGGTTTCTCGTGGTGAAGTTGCACTTATCATCGCAGGAACAGGACTTTCTTCAGGTCTACTAGCACAAGATTACTTTACAGCTATCGTTATTGTCGTTATTTTAACTACAATGATTACACCACCAATGTTAAAATACACTTTTGGTGCAAAAGATAAAGCAATGAAAGCAAGTAAATAAGTTTCATAAAATAAAAAGGAGATTGCTATCTTATAAGATAGCAATCTCCTTTTTATTTTATCTTTAAACAATCCCGTTCTTTTTTAACCAGTTTTCAAAAATAGTTCGTGCTTCTTCATCATCAATATCATTACGAAATGAATACACCATAATTCCATAATCATCTATATATTCACCTAGCTTCATTTCCTCCACTTTCTTATAAAAATAGTCTACCTCATAATACGGAATATAAGCATCCCAAACTGGTTCATGTATTCTTTTGTACGCTGTCAGTTCCAAATCATATCCATCTTCATAATATCCGATGTGATAATGTTGATTAGGATCATATTTTGTCATAAAATTCCCCTCCCTAAAAAGAATTATCATATTTCACATAATAAATAAAAGCGAGCTGTATATTACAGCTCGCTCGATTCATTAAATACGTTCCATCGCTGTCTTCAACGTTCCAACTACGAAAGCAATTTCTTCACTTGAAATAACAAGCGGTGGTGCTAATGTTAAAACGTTATTATATCCTGCTGTTGTCATACCGTTTCGTCCTATAATTAACCCTTTTTCTTTACAAGCATTTACAACACTTGCGATTTTGTCGTTATCAATTGGCTCTTTCGTCTCTTTATCGTTTACTAGTTCAATTCCAACTAGTAGACCTTTTCCTCTAATATCGCCAACAAGTCGATGCTCTCCAATTTCTTCTTTTAATTGCTCTAGTAAAAGCGAGCCCATTTGTGCAGATCGCCCAATTAAATTTTCATTTTCCATAATCTCTAAGTTTTTAAGTGCTAATGTACAAGCTGCTGGGTTCCCACCAAAAGTATTAATATGACGGAAAAATTCATATTCTCCCTTGCCTTTAAATGCTTCATATATTTCTTTTTTCACAGCTGTCGCTGATAACGGTAAATATGCGCTTGTAATCCCTTTTGCCATTGTAATAATATCTGGCTTCACATCATAATTCATAAATCCAAATGCTTTTCCTGTACGTCCAAAACCGCAAATCACTTCATCACTAATAAGTAGTGCGCCGTGTTTTTGACACGTTTCATGAACAGCTTTCATATAGTCTTGTGGGGGCATTAAAATGCCCCCGCCCGTAATAATTGGTTCCATAATAAAGGCTGCAATCGTTTCACTTAATTCCCATGTCATGACACGGTCTACTTCTTTTACACATTCTACATCATAAATGTTCTCTCTTTCTATTCCAGGCATACGATAACAATCTGGCGGCGTTACATGTAAAAATCCTGAAGCAAATGGCTCATATTGATATCTACGCTGTGCTTGTCCCGTCGCTGCCATCGTTGCCATTGTATTTCCATGATATCCGCGGTAACGTGACATAAATTTATAACGATGCGGTTCACCTTTTTGCGCATAGTATTGCCTTGCTATTTTAAAAGCTGTTTCGTTCGCTTCTGAACCACTATTAGAGAAGAAAATAACATACTCTCCTCCAAGCCACTCATTTAATTTTTCTGCAAGCTTTATAGCCGGTTCATGCGATTGTGACATCGGAAAGTATGATAATGTTTGTAATTGCTTATATGCCGCCTCTGCAAGTTCTTTTCTTCCATATCCACTATTCACACACCAAAGACCACTCATTCCATCTAAATATCTTTTCCCCTGTATATCTTCAACCCAGCACCCTTCTGCTTTTGCCCCTACCATTGTACTATTTGGACTAAAGGGACGCATTCCGTGCCAAACATATTGCTCGTCTTTTGCTAATAACTCATCAGTCTGTTTCGTTTTCATCATTTCTTCCACCTTCCATAACAACTTATTTTTCACAAAAGCTGCACTGGTGCCATGATGATTTAAATTTCTCCCTGCTTATTTTCATTCCACAAAATTAAGAAAAAATCCTACTAACAATACAGTAATATTTACAAGAAAAAGGAGCTTTTCTTATCTATCGAAAAGCTCCTCTTTTTTAATGCGAGGATGCATCGCTAATACCATGACCAGTATTAGATTTCACAAGAATTTCATCAAATTTCGCTGCATCTTCTTTCTTACTAGATAAAACGGTTCCTAAATATGCTGCCAGGAATCCGAGCGGGATCGAAATAATTCCAGGTGTCGTATATGGGAATATCGCTTCCCCAACAAATATAGCTTTTCCAGCTACAGGGTTCCAAACATTTGGACTTAACGCTACAAGAACAATAGCTGATACAAGACCAACAATCATACCAGAGATGGCACCTGTTGTATTGAAGCGTTTCCAATATATTGTGAATAATATAACTGGTAGATTTGCACTCGCTGCAACTGCAAATGCTAACGAAACTAAAAATGCTACATTTAATGTTTGGGCAAATAACGCTAGTATAATAGACAATACCGCTACTCCAATAGACGCATAACGAGCCATGGATACTTGCTCTTTTTCCGTTGATTTTCCTTTACGAAGAATTTCATTATAAAAATCATGTGCGAATGCTGATGCTGCTGTTAATACAAGTCCTGCCACTACAGCTAAAATTGTTGCAAAGGCAATGGCTGATACGAAAGCAAATAAGAAATCTCCACCTAACGCTTTAGCTAATAAAGGTGCTGCCATATTACCAGCAGGGTTTGCTTTAATAATCGCCTCATTTCCTACAAACGCCGCTGCTCCAAACCCTAAGAAAATTGTCATAATATAAAATGCACCAATTAACCACGTAGCGTATACAACAGATTGACGTGCTGTTTTTGCATCACGTACTGTAAAAAAGCGAACAAGAATATGTGGTAATCCTGCAGTACCAAGGACTAGTCCTAAATTTAAAGAAAGCGTATCAAGACCATCTTTATACTTTACTCCTGGATTTAAAAACGAATCTTTTAACGGCGTAGCTGTTTTCATTTGAGCGAACATTTCAGTCACACTGAAATTAAATTTGGAAAAAACAATAACAGAAATAATAAATGTACCAGCCATAAGTAGTACAGCCTTTACAATTTGAACCCAGCTCGTAGCTGTCATTCCTCCAAAAATAACATACACAGTCATAAGTGTGCCGACGATTAATACAGATGTTGTATATTCAATACCTAATAATAGTTTAATAAGTGCACCCGCACCAACTAATTGTGCAATCATATAAAAAATTGAAATCGTCATCGTATTAAGCGCTGCAACTCCACGAACTTTTTTCGCATCAAAACGTGCCGCAATCATATCCGCTAACGTGTACTTCCCTAAATTTCTAAGCGGTTCTGCGACAAGGTATAGAACAACTAAATAAGCAACTAAAAAGCCGATACTATAAAAGAATCCATCAAACCCAGTTAACGCTATCGCTCCAGCTATACCAAGAAATGACGCAGCAGACATATAATCTCCTGCAATGGCCAGCCCATTTTGCCAACCAGTTAACCCCCCTCCAGCTGTATAAAATTCGCTCGCATTTTTCGTTTTTTTCGATGCAAAATAGGTTATGACTAGCGTACCAAGGACAATAATTAAAAATAGTGCAAACGCAGTCGTATTCAAGTTCAGCCCCTCCCTTTTTGCATATCTTGTAGAATTTTTTGCGAGATTTCATCAAAGGATTCCGCCTTTTTGCTATAAATCATACATAAAGCCCACGTCATAATAAATTGCGCAAACGCAAATACCCACGCCCACGTAACATCACCAAATGCCGGTGTATTGAGCACCTTTGAATACGATGTTAAAATAGGTAACGCAATAAAAAAACTTAAGAAGAAAATACTCATCGGAACGATAAACTTCTTTTTCGTATTTAATAGGAATTGAAATTCTTCTGACTGAACAACTTCGGTATAATTCACCTCATTTTGTAACTTACGTGCTGAAGTATCATCTCGTTTCATTCTCCGATCCCCTCTCTTACTAGAAATACATTTCCCTCTTGTATACCTAAAGACTAAATTTTATAAATATTCAGAAACTTATTTTCATTTTAGACAATCCATACATTCCTGCAAAGATTTTTCGATAGACATTTTTCGGCAAATTCCCCTAAGTTTTTAATATACTATCTCAACATAAACTTTTTGGCTTTTCAATCCACACTAATCAAGCTTTTATTCTCGTTAAAACAAAAACAGAAGTAGAGCTTATTGCACCACTTCTGTTTTTTTCTCTTTTTCTAAATTACGAGCTGTTTCGCTTAATTCAACGTCTTTCCCATCTTTAAGCGTTCCAAATATGAAATCGAATACTGGATTCGAGACACCGAACCAAAACTTTTCATTTTTATAATGGTGTAATATGTGCTGTTTTTTGAGCCATCTTCCAAACTTAGTAACGGGACGAATCGGCTTATGTGCAATATAATGTTTCCATTCATAAACAAGAAGCATGATAATCATTCCGATTCCGAATGAAAGTGTAACAGTAACACTTTTTGTTATAGCGTATGATATAAGTAAATATACAGTAAAGCTAGGTATACTAAACCATACAGGCAAAAATAAAAGTTTTAAATCATCTGGATACACGTGATGATCATAATGTAATCTTCTTAACATTTTTAATAAAAATACGTTTTTAGGTGGCTTTAAGTGAAATAAAAACCGATGTGTCATATATTCGTTAAGCGTATAAAAAACAATCCCAAACAAACACGCTAACATACCGATCCATGTGAAAAATTGCATTTTTAAAATAATGATAAAAACAAATAGGATACTATACATAATAACGATATCATGTTGTAAAAAGAACTCTTTCCCCACTCTCTTCATCTTCCTTCCCCCTTTTCCAAAAAAACAGTCGCAACATATCGTTACGACTATTTCTTCTATTTTCTATTCTTATTCTATTCACTTTACAAATTTGCCTGTTGCTCTATTGTCGAGAAAAAATTATTCGATCCAAATATATTTTGCTTTGGAATAATATGTTCCACCGCAAACACTGTTACTTCTCCTCTTTGTACCTCTCCAATAATGAGCCCAAATACTTCATGATTTACCGCAAACGTTGGTTGCTTTGTTTGTAGTAATCTTGCCGCATTATAAAATACCGCTTCATATAGTGGATTCCTATTAGTAATTTCTTTTCGAATTTTTGGTGCTAACGTAATAATAATTTCTTTTCCGTTAATAGTGGTTCGATACATAAAAATCTCCCCTTCAATCTTATGTGAACAACTGTAAAGCTTTGTATGCAAAATGGATAGAATATCCTACTAAAATAATACCTGCTCCGGCTGTTATATAGCCGAGTGCTTTTTGCTTTAATAAAGTTCTGCCAAAATGGACAGAAAAAGCAATATTTAAATTCCACAAAATAATACCAACGATAATACAAAGACTGTACAAAAAGGCTTCTTGTTTCGTTACCTTCGTAAGCAATGAGCTAAGTGTACTTCCGTATATACCAAACCAAAAAACAAGATTCAATGGATTGGATATCGCAATTAAAAAACCTGCCATAAACGATTGTTTAAGACCACCTACCTCTTCCTTTTTATATTCCATATTCGAGTGGGAAATTCCTTGTTTTACACTTTGAAATCCTAAATGAAATAATAAGAAAAAACCTGTGCAATACATAAAAGCTTGTACATATGTATACATAAACACAGAAGATAAACCGAAGTAGATGAGAAGCATAAACAAAATGTCTGCAGTCATGCCACCAATTCCAACAATCCAGGCATGCCAAAAACCTCGTTCAATTCCTCGTTTTAACATTTCAATATTAATCGGACCGACTGGCGCCGCTAATGAAATACCTAATACAATTTGTTGTATAATCGCTCCAAACATCGTTCTATCCTTTCTACTTCCTTTACTATTAAGTAATGATGTAATGATTAAAAATAGACTAGCTTTCATCAAAATATTCACTACTAAAATACCCTTTTTTATCCAAAATATGCAAAAGAGCCATTCAGATGATGGCTCTTACTTTTCTATCTTATGAAGAAAAGGACATTTTCCTTTTATCGGCTCTACATCGTCTCCTATAAAGTATTGTTTCCATTCCCGATGTTCGTGATCACCATAATGACTAATGTTAGGATGTTTCGGCAGCTGATCCCACTTTTCAACTCGATCTCGGACCGTTTGTCTTGAATATGCTCCTTTAGGACGGTCGCCTTCTAATCCATCAAAAATGGTACGTGGCTGAAACCCAATAACAAGAGAATTTCCTAAATGCCTAGTTTTTCGTTGTTTATAAGCTGGCGCATTTCCAAATGCGAATATCGGTTCCCCGCCAAATGAAAATTCCCATAAGTAATGATCTGGGTCTTCAGGAATTTGCTTCGGCCATGTTTGATTATCGTTTTCATATAAATATTGTAGTACTTTCCAAAAGTAATCACGATAATATTCGATTGATTGTTCCTCACATTCCGGTTCCACAAAAAGAAAAAAGCCTCTTCTTACAATTGGGCGTTCTTTCATTAACTCTAAAAAAGATAACATTGTATGCGGCAAATGACTCCAATCATTATGAGAGAGAAAGGAATAACGAAGTTCATTCTTTTTCAAAGCAGTTAAACCAAAAAAACATGGAAAAGTTGGTTCTAATACGATGTTTGAAAAATTTTCAAATTCTTTCGCAACCCAATTCGGTATATCCGTTCTCATTCTCATTCCGTCATTATCTAATAAATAAGACTCATTCATTCTTTCACCCCATTATGTATAGCATTCAATTAAGGCTATTACATACTCGGCCTGTCCTATACCTATTTAAAATTCGGCTGAAAATTATTTAAAAATACAAAAAAATAAAATCGCTTACTTGACTAAATTCTCCCAATTCGTGTATATTTAAATTAATCATTTAGCAGAATATTCAAGATTATAGCATTTTTAGTTTATCTTATCTTTTCAAATGGATTTCACTAAATGAAAAAAGCAAATGTTTTTAGGAGGAATTGTAACATGCAAGGAAAAGTAAAATGGTTTAACAACGAAAAAGGTTTTGGATTTATCGAAATTGAAGGCGCTGACGATGTATTCGTACATTTCTCTGCTATTCAAGGAGACGGCTACAAAGCTTTAGAAGAAGGTCAAGAAGTATCTTTCGATATCACTGAAGGAAACCGTGGACCTCAAGCTGCTAACGTAGTAAAACTTTAATCCAACATTTGACAGGAGGTTACCTTACTTGGTAACCTCCTTTGTTATTCCTTTGTATATTTCCGTTTTACAGAGCAAAAACTATGTGAAATGCGCAATATACAAAGGAGGCAGTAAAAATGGGATCAGAAGTAAATGATTTTGAAGAAGTGAAATTCCGTGTAGAAACGGCACAAAAAATGGTGGGTTCAGCAACAATTTCAATGGATCCAGACACTTTAGAGCATGCCACAACTGCTGTAGAAGCAGCTCGCTCTCAGCTTGAAATTATGAAATCTGTTGCAGTAGATTTAGATGAGCCGTTTCTAATGAATGAGGAAAAAAAATTAAGCAAATGCGAGCAGCAATTAAACGAAGCAAAGCACTAAAAAAACATCCAGAGAATGTTCTCTGGATGTTTTTTCATGACAACTGTTCCCCATACTTTTTCAATGTTTCTCCAACTGTACATTGCCTAATACAAAATGAATGAGCATAATATTTACTATTTGTCTTTCGATTATGTTCTCGCAAAAAACACCCTTCACAATACGTTTCTAATAAGTCATTTACCTCTGTAATGAGTTGCTTTTTATCCACCGTTGCACCTCTCTATTCGGTTATTCCTTTATGACTATCAATGACTGTTCCTTCTAATGCTTGCGTTGCTAATTGATGTGCTTCTTTATTTTGTTTTCTAGATATTGGCTCGCATACAAGTTTTAATTTCATTTGCTTCGCTTTTTGTTCAATTTGGTCTAAATAATGATTTAAATGCTCATCATAGCAAGGCCATTCTCCAGCCAATTGTTGCAATACCACTTGAGAATCCCCGCGAAGTGTAACTGCTTCATACTTGATCCCTAATTCCTCGAGTATATTCATACCGTATAATAATGACGCATATTCGGCTTCATTATTATCATATATACCTTCTATATATGCATTGCGGCGAATTCGGTAGTTTTTATTTCCTTTTTTATAGTACACACATATACCTACTCCAGCTTCTTTCGTCTGCACATCATAACCACCATCAAAATAAACGAGTATTTCTTGGGGCTCATCCTCCACTTGCTTACTCAGTTTTTTCATCTCTTTTAATGACCATTCTGCATCCATTTCATCGTAAAATAATAATTCTTTTACTCTTCCTGTTTTCTCAAAATCCTCTGCAAATTGCAGTACATCTTCTATGTTCATATAATCTGTCGTTAATTCCGTCTGCAAACCGCGCTTTGTTTTATACAACCAATGAATTTTATATTTCATACTACATTCCCCTTATGTAAGACTTCTTATATGTATCCAGCTAATGAAAGCCTCACTTTATTTTATTATATTTTATCAAGAGTCTCTGAATTATATTCAATATTATCACATGCAAAAAGAGCTATCCCTTTTGGAATAGCTCTTTCATCTATTACATAAATCTTTCAAATTGTACTCGCTTATTAATCCAGTACATTACAGGCATACCAATGGCCATTACAACAAATTCACCGGCGGCACATGTTAACCAAGTCAACATAAATGGTAAATCAAATGCAAGATGAAGTTCAATTGCAATCATAAACATTGTAATTGTAAAGATAACTGTATTAAAAATCATACGAGCCCAAACACCTTTAATGAATCGCATAGAAATAATGGTTGCAACTAGTGCAAGAATAGATTGCCCTACTCCAAATACTAAATCGTAAGCGATCATAGGTGAGAAAAAGAGATTCGTTAAAAATACACCTAATACAATTCCGTAAATTGCTTTCTTATTAAATACAACGAGATGATTAAACATCTCTGAAATACGAAACTGTACACTCGTAAAGCCAAATGGCTGAATAAGCATAGAAACAGCAATATATAATGCCGCTAAAATACCATTACCGACTAATGTTCTAATATTCATGACAAAATCTCCTTAGTTTTTTTACGTGGGATGGTTTCGAACCACGTTATTCGTTTTTTAAGCAACAAGATTATATTTTACGCGGTAGCCCCCCTTTCGTCAATAGATTCCTATCATGAACTACCTTTTTTCTTTTAGACAACGTATAATGAAATATATGAAAGATTTAGGAGGTTTTACTTCATGACTGCAACAATTCAAAATGAAAACGTGATCGTTACCATCTCTGACAAAGGTGCAGAATTACAAAGCGTTCGCTTAAAAGCAGACAATACAGAATACTTATGGCAAGGTGATTCTACTTATTGGGGACGCCGTGCACCAATTTTATTCCCAATTGTCGGCCGATTAGTAGATAATACATACTACGTAGATGGTAAACCTTATTCTTTAACACAACACGGCTTCGCTCGTGATCTTACATTCTCTGTAAAAGAACAAAGTGAAACGAAAATCACTTATATCGTTACTAGTAATGAAGAAACATTAAAAAAATACCCATACGAATTTGAATTACTCGTGTCTTATGAACTAGAGGGACAAATCGTTCATGTAACATATGAAGTGAATAACCCCACTTCAAAAGAAATATTCTTCTCAATCGGAGCACATCCTGGTTTCAACTTCCCGTTATTAGAGGGCGAATCATTTACAGATTATTATTTATCATTTAATAGTTCTGAACGCTTAGAAACAAGTGTATTAGAAGGACCTTACCTTTCAAGTAAAAAGCAATTAATCGCTGAAAATACGAATGAATTACCACTTACATACGATTTATTTAAAAATGATGCGCTTATTTTTGAAAATATGAATACGGATGAAATCTCTATTCGTTCTCATAAACATAATAAATTTGTAAAAGTAGAATTTGACGGATTCCCATTTGTCGGCGTATGGACACCAGGCGAGAATGCACCTTTCCTATGTATCGAACCTTGGTACGGTATTGCTGATGAAGTAAATCCAGCAAAAGATTTCAAGGAAAAAAAAGGAATTCAATCTTTGCAAGCGAATGAAACATTTACATGTCGTTATAGCATTACAATTGGCTAATTACTCTATCCCCTACTTCAAAGAAATATATAAGTAGGGGATCATCTTATAATTTGGAGGTTTCTCATTTTGATTGAAGTATATATTGATGGTGCATCAAAAGGAAATCCTGGTCCTTCTGGTGCAGGAGTATTTATTAAAGGGGTTCAACCAGCTGTACAATTATCATTACCCCTCGGGACAATGTCCAATCATGAAGCAGAATACCACGCTTTACTTGCGGCATTAAAATATTGCACGGAGCATAATTATAACATTGTCTCTTTTCGTACAGATTCGCAACTTGTCGAGCGAGCTGTTGAAAAAGAATACGCAAAAAATAAAATGTTTGCACCACTATTAGAGGAAGCACTGCAGTACATAAAAAGTTTCGATCTCTTTTTTATTAAGTGGATTCCAAGTAGTCAAAATAAAGTCGCTGATGAGTTAGCTAGAAAAGCTATCTTACAAAATTAACGGGGGTATGAGTGTGAAAAAAGATTGGATTGCTCCTCTTGCTTTATTATTTGTCTCTTTTATTTGGGGAGCTACATTTGTCGTCGTTCAAAATGCTATGTCTTTCGTTGGTCCATTTACTTTTAATGGTATTCGCTTTTTATTCGCCGGAATTATTTTATTATTCGTTCAAATGATTTTCTCAAAAAAAGCTTCAAAACACGATATAAAACAGAGTAGTCTCGCGGGATTAATCGTTGGATTCTTTTTATGCGTTGGCTATGTATTACAAACATTCGGCTTACTTTATACAACTTCTTCAAAAGCAGGTTTCTTAACAGGGCTTAGTATCGTTATGGTACCAATTTTGTCTTTTATCTTTTTAAAACAAAAAGCTACCATTTTTATCGTAATGGGCATTGCTGTAGCAACAGCAGGTTTATACTTATTAACGGCTGGTGATTCTTTTCAATTAAATATTGGAGATATACTCGTTCTCGGTTGTGCAGTTGCTTTCGCTGCTCATATTCTTGTTAACGGCTTCTTTTCTAAAAAAATATCACCTTTATTGTTAAGTACGTCGCAAGTATTAGCTGTCGGTATGTTTTCTTCTATTTGCGCCTTTCTGTTTGAAGATTGGGAAAAATTATTTTCAGTAGCACTATGGACGAATTCTTCCTTTTTATTTGCTCTATTCCTAACTTCCCTATTCGCGACATCCATTGCTTTTTTCATCCAAACATCAGCACAAAAACATACATCTCCAACGAGAGTAGCCATTATTTTCGCAATGGAGCCCGTTTTTGCTGCCTTAACAGGCGTTCTCGTTGCAAACGAACAACTGTCTATTTCTGCTATTATCGGATGCCTATGTATTTTCCTAGGCATGGTTTTTGTTGAATTACCTTCCAAAACAAAAAAAGAAGCGCAGGCTGCGTGAAGTTACGCTTGTAACTTCCGCATAAAAGCCTTAGCGCTTTTTTTATCTGTAATTTCTTCCTCTTTCAATCGTTCTAATAACGCAACAAAATAACTGCCATCAAACTGAAATTGATGTTTAATTGTCGCTTCTATCGCTGCGTTAACAATTCCATCAGATGCACCAGTATATCCTTGTCCGAACATAATAAACCCTTGTGCTTCCTCTGATAATTTAAATCCTTTCGTATGTAAGAATGAAAGATAATCTTCTACTGTTTGCATGATATTCCCACCTACTCAAAAATTCTCCACTTCTTATCATACATGTTTTTACACGCTATGAGAATGAAATTTATTTGACAACTTTGTAAATCAGTCTTTACTTCATTAATAATGGAGGATTTCCTTATAATATGGAGGAATATGTACAGTGGAACTTATTTCATATTAAAGGGGAGACACGATGAAACAAGCACTATTAATCATTGATGCTCAGCAAGAATTAATGGATGGAAATGAAAAAGAAAATGAAGTTTTTCGTAAAAAAGATCTATTATCTACAATAAATACAGCCGTACAGAAAGCACTAGATGCAAATGCCCTTGTTGTTTTCGTAAGAGATATCGATGTTGCTTCTGGTAGCGGAGAAGGATTTGAAGTACATAATCAAATTCAAGTGCCTCAGTCTGCAATCCTTATTAATAAAGCAGCAACAAATTCATTCTATGGTACTTCTTTACTTGAAACTTTAAAAGAAGAAAAAATTAACCATATCGTTATCGGTGGATGTAAAACAGAACATTGCATCGACACCGCTGTTAGGACCGCAACTGTACAAGGCTTTGACGTTACATTAATTAAAAACGGTCATTCCACAACTGATTCTAATGTGTTGACTGCAGAGCAAATTATTGGTCATCACAATAAAATTCTACACGGCCATTATAATGTTGACCATTTTTCTATGGTGAGAGATGTCGAGGAAGATCTCTTTCAGCCAACTCACAATCAGTATCGTGATTAACGAAAAAGAATCCTTCGTTCAGAAGGATTCTTTTTCATCCAAAAATTTGCGCTGCAATGCTATATAACTCATTATTCCTTTTTAATAATTGATTGCTATTTTTCATCATTATTGGTGGTGTATTTACCTTTTGAAAACCAGCAATCTCTAACTCTTTCAGAAAACCGTCCTTTCCTTTTGGTACATCCATTCTTAATCTCCCATCATGCCCTCTTGCTAAAGCATGTACTATTCTCATTGCCATTGCATCATTTTTAGCAACGATCGGTCCTATTATTTTATTTTCTGGCGTTTGTATACTTATACCGTATCCTACTACATTTTCTTTTGTATCCTTTACAACGACACACTGTTCACTTTGCATAATTCTTTGTTTTAAAAACTCGTTTCGACTTATTCCAAATGCGCCTTCATCTATTTTTATTATCCTTTCTAAATCCTCCTCTTTATAACCCATCATATATTCTTCATCTTCTGCACATTTATAATTTGTATTGTACGAGTTACATATGTATTTAGAAACATAACTTACTACCCTAAATCCTAATTTTTTATATAAAGGCTTTCCCTCATCTGTAGCAATCAGCATAATTGAAGTTTGAGCTGATACGCTATTCATGCAAGAACTCGTTATCGCCTTTCCAATCCCTCTTCCCTTATAATCCGGATGTACAATTACCATTCCTATTGACGCTAACGCCTCTCCGTATAATATAATTGCAGCGCTTGCAATAAGTTTTTTTCTCTCATTCCATACGCCATATACAATACCTGAGTTAAAAATCGTTTCAACTTCTTCTCTGTTATAATCCCAACCAATATAAGAAGATAACGCAACAATATCATTTATATCTTCTTTTCTAAGACGCTCCACTCTTATTTTCAATCCAATCATTCTCCAACCCCTTATCTAGACATTTAAATCATTATTACTAAATCAACTCGTACATGTTTCCCTTTATTTATCACATACATATCCTATTTTGACCAAGACTATATTGTAAATGAGGTGACAACATGCCCATTACGAATCGATTTTCTACCACCACAAACGGCGCACTCGCTATTACAGGAAATACTTTAGGCTTAAGTAAAATTAGTAATCAAAATCGTGCTGGTACAATCGGGGCAATTGGTGCATTCGCAACTACGAATACCGCTTTACAAGTACCTACTTTTCCTGCTGGGACAACGTTAAACTATACACAAAATAGTTCTACCGCTATTTTAAATATCCCTGCTGGTAGTACGATTCTTTACGCAGAACTCATTTGGGGTGGCAACTACTTATCTCGTGATCAAAACATTACGAATGTTTTAGGAAACCCTGTTTCTTTTACAACACCTGTTTCAACATACTCAATTACTCCTTCTGCTGTTACTGCTTCCAATCAAACATTCGTTTCCGGATCCGTCACATTTGGATTCTATACACGTTCTGCAGATGTAACATCTCTCGTTCAAGCTGGAGGATCTGGCTCTTATACAACCGGCTCTGTCCCTGGACTTGTAGACCCTATAGATGCTTCTAACGGAACAATTAATTCGGCTGGATGGACACTTATCGTCGCTTACCAAAATGGAACATTACCTGCAAGAAACTTAACGATTTATGTAGCAGGTAACCGTGTTTCTGCAGAAACTGGTAGTGCCGATGTATCTGTCTCAGGTTTTTTAACACCTTCAGGGGGACCTGTAAGCGGGAGATTATTTTTAAGTTCTACTGAAGGGGATGCTGATTTAACTGGAGATCAAGCTTTATTTGGACCAAATTTCAGTTCATTAAACGCTTTATCTGGGCCAAATAATGCTATAAATAATTTCTTCGGTTCTCAAGTTAATAATGCTGCTGGAAATTTAGATACAACTGGAACATTTGGAACGCGAAACCAAAGCGCTTCTACAAGTACAAATATATCCGCAGGAAGACAAGGCTGGGACATTACTTCCATTGATATTTCTCCTTATTTAACAAACTCCCAAGTGTCCGCCGCAATCCGTTTAACAACTAACGGAGATGCGTATATGTTAAATACAGTCGGTTTACAAATCAACATAAATTCACCTAATATACAAGCAACGAAAAGCGTAAATAAAAGTGTTGCGGCAATTGGAGACGTTCTCACTTATACAGTTACTATCCCTAACACCGGACTGCTTCCTGCCAATAACGTTATTTTTACAGACATTCTCCCTAACGGTACTTCCTTTATACCTGGCACTGTAACAGTAGATAATGTCCCGCAAACAAACGCAAATCCGGCCGCTGGTATATCTCTCGGAACCATTAATAATGGTGCTTCTCGTACAGTAACTTTCCAAGCAACTGTCGTTTCTCTTCCAAGTCAAAATCCTATCTCTAACACTGCTAATATTACATTTCAATATACACCAATCGCCGGAGGAACAACTTTTAATGGTCTTGCAACAAGCAACTCTGCTGGAACACAAGTTAACCTCGCAGATATTAATGGCACAAAATCAGTTAACAAACTTTTTACCGATATTGGTGAAACGTTAACTTATAGTATCGCCTTAGCTAATATAGGAAATATCGCTGCAACTAACGTTATATATACGGATCCGATTCCTAGCGGGACTACTTTCATTCCGGGGAGTGTAACTGTTAACGGAGTTACTCAGGCTGGAGCAAATCCCGCTACTGGTATATCAATTGGAGCTATTGCTGCTAATTCTACGACTACTGTTTCATTTCAAGTACTCGTTCCTTCTATTCCCCAAACAAATCCAATATTAAATAGTGGAACAACAACATATCAATACATTCCTGTACCAAATCAACCGGCAGTAAGTGGGACTGATACGACCAATATCGTATCTACTCAAGTGAATAACGCTACTGTAACTATGGCAAAAGCAGTAGATAAAAATTTCGCAGATATTGGTGATACACTAACCTACACCGTTTCCTTTACAAGTACAGGTAATACGAATGCGAACAACGTTATTTTTACAGATGCTATTCCTACCGGAACAACTTTTGTCCTTAACAGTTTAACAATAGATGGCACGACACAAGTGGGCGCAAATCCCGCTAACGGCGTGAACATTGGATCCATCCCAACTGGCACAACAAAAAATGTTTCATTTCAAGTAGTTGTAAATACATTACCCGCGCTAAATGTCGTATCTAATGGATCAAGCGCTTCTTATCAGTACACTGTCAATCCAAGCCAATCACCCGTTACAAAAAACATTTCTTCTAATCTCGTTTCCACTCAAATTAACAATGCGAATGTAGCATTAACAAAATCAACAAACAAACAATTTGCCACAATTGGTGAAACGATAAGTTATACAATTCTTATTACAAACAGCGGAAATACAGCTGCAACTAACGTGCAACTAACAGATCCACTGCCAAATGGAACGATTCTAACACCAGGTTCTGTAACACTCAATGGCGTTTTACAAAATGTAGACTCTCTCGTCGCTTTACCTATTGGCACAATTTCTGGTGGAGCTACTTTTACCCTTTCTTTCCAAGTAACAGTCATCAATATTACCGCCCAAAATCCTATCATTAATAATGCTTTCGCCTCTTATCTATATACTGTAAATCCAAGTCTGCCACCAACTTCAAAAACAGCAAATTCTAATTCTGTTACATCAACAATTAGACTAGCAAATCTTCATGCCAATAAATCTGTAAGTCAAACGTTTGCGGAAGTTGGGGATGTATTAACTTATACCTTTTCTCTTACAAACGATGGAAATGTTGCGGCGAACAATGTAGTACTATCTGATTCAATTGCGAATGGTACTGCCTTTGTACCAAACAGTGTTATGATTAACAATGTTACTCAACCAGACGTTACACCAGCTAGCATCAATATCGGTAGTATCACTGCGGGTACTACAATTACAGCTTCATTCGAAGTATTAATAACTAGTATTCCAAACCCAAATCCTATTTCAAATAGTGCTTCTATTTCCTATAACTTTATCGTTGATCCAAACGCTTCACCTGTAAGTAAGAACACAACTTCAACCACTACATTTACTCAAGTAAATGACGCAAATGTTATTTCAGCAAAAACAGTGGATCGAGCATTTGCTACTGTTGGGGATGTATTAACTTATACCATTCTTTTAACGAATGCAGGAAGTGTTACTGCTGATAACCCAACTTTCGTAGATACAAATCCAGATGGAACTACCTTTATTCCAAACACTTTCCTTATTAACGGTGTACTCCAAAATAATGCAGATCCGAACATTGGCGTTCCATTACCTTCCATTCCTGCTAACGGTGAAATTACTGTTTCTTATCAAGTAACTGTCACCTCTTTACCAGACCAAAACCCAACAATAAATTCATCTAGTACACAATATAGCTTTATTCTAAATCCAGGCGATCCACCAACTATAGAAACATCTTTAAGTAACACTGTAAGTACACAAATTAATGTAGCAAATGTAATTATTTTCAAAGATGTAGATTTAACTATCGCCGATGTTAGGCAACCAATCACATATACAATTGCCTTAGCTAACCCTGGAAATACTCCAGCAAATAATATTGTTGTTACTGATATACTCCCTCCCGGTACGACTCTCGTACCAAATAGTATTTTTATAGGTGGTGCTTTACAGCTAGGTGCGGATCCAAGTGTTGGTCTTCAAGTTGGTACGATTCCAGCAGGCGGAATTACAACAATTGTTTTCCAAATTAGTGCAAACAGTTTCCCTTCACCAAATCCAGTTCAAAACAGTGCTGCACTTCAATATAGCTTTATCGCTGATCCAAATTTACCTGCTGTTGTTAGGAACGCTATTAGCAATATCGTAGCTACACAAATTAATACTGCTAATATTGTCGCTACGAAACTAACAAGCACAAATTTTGCTGATGTTGGCGATGTCATAACTTATGCAACGATTTTAACGAATAATGGCAATATCCCTGCCTCTAATGTAACGTTTACAGATATCATTCCAGCTGGTACCATTTTCCTTCCTAATACTGTAACGATTAACGGTGTCCCTATAGCTAATGCAAATCCTGCTAACGGCATTTTAATTGGTACAATTGGAGTGAATTCATCACGTACTGTTGCATTCCAGGTTTTTGTACCAACTATTCCTAGTGCAAATCCGCTTACGAATCAATCGAACACTACATTCCAATACACGTACGATCCATCCAAACCAGTTGTAACGCAGATGGTGGCCTCTAACACTGTACAGACAACTATTAATAATGCAACGATTATCGCTGCAAAATCTGCAGATAAACAGTTTGCTAACGTAAATGATATTATTTCGTACACGACTACTTTAACGAATAATGGGAACACCCTTGCATCAAATATAGTATTTACAGATGCCATTCCAAGCGGGACGTCTTTTATTCCAAATAGTGTAACAGTAAATGGTACTACACTCTCTAATGCAAATCCAGCAAATGGCATAGCAATTGATCCGATAAATCCTAATACAAATACAACAATCTCATTTCAAGTAATCGTAAATTCCATTCCTAGTCCAAATCCAATCCCGAACCAAAGCAATACAACGTACCAATATGTCGTAAATCCTAACTTACCTCCAGCATCCGCCAATACGCTAAGTAACGTAATAACAACTCAAATTAATAACGCTACTATTATCGCTACGAAGTCAGTGAATACACCGACAGCTGCAATTGGAGATATCGTTACTTATACGATTGCCATTACGAACACAGGAAATATCCCTGCTAGTGCTACAGTTTTAACAGATGGACTTGGACCAGGTGCATCCTTCATACCGAATTCCGTTACGATAAATAACGTTTCCCAACCTGGATTAGATCCCTCATTAGGTATTCATTTAGACGATTTTTCACCAGGAGGCACTACTTTCATTACATTCCAAGTGAAAATCCTAGCTATTCCACCTAGTGGAACTTTAACGAATAATGCTCTTGTAAACTACGAATATGCAGTGAATCCAAACCAAACACCAGCTGTTGGTAGTACAATTACGAATACGACGGTTACTCCAATTATTGATGCTACTTTAGTTTTAAATAAAAATGCGAGTACAACTTTCGCTACGATTGGTGATACGATTACATTCACTTCATCTGTTACAAACACAGGAAATACTACTGCAAACAACATTGTTTTTACAGATACAATTCCAAACGGTACTGCCTTTGTCCCAAATAGCTTTAAGATAAATGGTGTAACCATCCCGAATGCAAATCCACAAAACGGTATCAATATTGGTAACTTGAATGCAAACGCATCAGTTACACTCAGCTTTCAAGTAAACATTACAACGCTTCCAAACCCTAATCCAATTCTTAACCAATCATCGCTTCAATATAGCTTTATTGTTGATATAAATGAACCGCCTGTTTCACAAACAGTTCAATCCAATAGAACTTTTACACAAGTAAATACCGCTTCCGTTATCGCAGCAAAAACTGCAAGCAGTGCATTTGCCGCCGTTGGCGATACAATTACGTATACAACTACTCTCACTAATGGCGGAAATACTACCGCAAACACACCTGTTTTTATCGATATATTACCACCTGAACTTTCATTCGTTCCTGATAGTGTACAAATTAATACCATCCCACAACTTGGATTTAGGCCCGATAACGGTGTTCCTTTAGACTCAATTCCAGTTGGAGGAACGACAACAATTAGCTTTCAAGCTATCGTTGGCTCAATACCAGCTACAAATCCAACATTGAACCAATCTAGCACAACATACTCTATCATTGTTGATCCTACCCAGCCGCCGGTGACAGAAACAGCTACAAGTAATCCAACTTTAGTTCAAATTAACGAAGCAATCATTCAAGCAACGAAAAGTGTGGACCGTATCTTTTCTGACGTCGCACCTGGAAATTCATTTTTAACGTATACTGTTTTATTAGAAAATATAGGGAACACGATTGCTACTAATATCATTTTTACAGATCCGATTCCAAATAATACAGTATTTATAGAGGATAGCGTTCGAGTAGGCGGAGTTTTATTACCTGGAGTAAATCCAGCGACCGGGATACCAATTGGGGATATTATTGCAGGAGATTTTATAAACGTTACCTTTCTTGTGCAAGTCGTTAGCATTCCAAATCCGATTTTTACAATCGGACCTGGAGGACCAAACTCACCAGTTGTAAACGACGCTTCTATTGATTATCAATTTATGACAGGACCTAATTTACCACTTGTTTCACGAAATACGACATCTAATTCTGTTTCGACACAAATAAATTCTGGGGAAATTGTGGCAATCAAATCTGTAGATAAAAATTTCGCAACGATTGGCGATACAATTTCTTATACAATTACATTAAGTAACCCGGGAAATGTCACTTCACAAAATATAATTTTCACAGATATTTTACCTGAAGGAACAACATTTATTTCCGGAACTTTGACAAATGATTCTGGTACACAGCAAATTGGAAATCCAGCTAACGGCATTCAGATTGAAAATATAAATCCAAGTGGAACGGCCGTTATTACTCTTAATGTACTTGTTACAAACATTCCAAGTATAAATCCGATTTCTAATTTTAGTTCTGTACAATTTGCACATGTGGTCGATCCTAGCCAACCTGTCGTAACACAAACGAATGTATCTAATACCGTTTCGACAACCATTAATAGCGCAATATTAAATACGACAAAAACTGTTGATAAATCTATCATTTCTGTTGGAGATACGATTACGTATACAACTACTATTACAAATACAGGAAATACAACGGCAACAAATATAACATTTACGAGCGCAATTCCAGCTAGCACTACCTTTATACCAAACTCAGTCACAATAAATGGAGTTCAACAATCTGGTGCACAACCAGCACTTGGAGTAAATATACCAAATATCGCTCCTGGTGAAACAGTAACCGTTACTTTCCAAGTAAATGCTCTTTCTGTTCCCCCTTCAAGCTCGATTATGGGTAACGATACGATTTTATATTCTTATACTGTCGATCCAAACGGAGCTCCTGCGACAACTTCTACTTCAACGAATATTGTTACCAACCCTGTATTAGATGCTATGATTACGATGATTAAATCAGTCGATCAAACGCTTGTAACACTAGGTGATACCATTACCTATACGACAATTTTAACGAATAGTGGTAATACAAACGCTACAGATATTACTTTCACTGACCTTATACCAGATGGAACAACATTTATTACTGATAGCGTTACAATAGATGGCATCACGCAAATTGGTCTTAATCCTAATACAGGTATAACGATTGGATTAATTGCTCCTAACAGCTCAATATCTATAGCATTTCAAGTTACCGCTACTTCGACTCCTGTTCAAAATCCTATCACAAACACTGCTACTGCTTCCTACACATTCATTGCCGATCCAAATGCACCTATTGTTTCAAGAACTGTTACTTCAAACACAGTGTTTACTACAATTAATACCGCTACCATTCTTTCATTAAAACAAGTCGATAAATCCTTTAGTCGTATTGGAGACACACTCACCTATACTGTCGCTTTAACAAACAATGGAAATTCATCCGCACAAAATGTTATATTCACCGATACTGTGCCGAGCGGAACTACATTTATTGCAAACACGTTTTCTATTAATGGAATTCTTCAAAGTGGTGCAAATCCTGTGAACGGTGTAAATATCGGATCTATAACAGCTGGGACTACAGTAAATGTTTCATTCCAAGTTACTGTAACGTCATTACCAACCGAAAACCCAATTGTAAATTTCTCATCGACATCATATCAATTAGTCTCACCACCTGATGCAGAAACTTCAATTAGTAATCCTGTTTCAACACAAATTAAAGAAGCAATACTATCCATGACAAAAAATGAAAGTATCTCTTTTGCAGATATCGGGCAAACTGCTTTTTACACTACTTCTATTTCAAATATAGGGAATACAGATGCAGCCAACATTGTATTCATAGATGTATTACCAAGTGGAATCATTTTTGTTCCTAACACATTAACGGTCGATGGTATTTTACAACCTGACGCGAATCCGAATACAGGTGTATTACTTGCAACACTTCCACCAAATGAAATATATAGTATCGTCTTTCAAGTTACAGTGAACAGCATTCCCCCTATTAATCCAGCACCGAATACAGCATCAACGACATATGAGTTTACTGTTGATCCTGTTAACCCTCCCGTATCAAGTGCGGCTACTTCCAACACTACGCTTCTTCAAATAAACAACGCAAATATTATAAGTACAAAAACAGCAAATCTTACTTTTGCGGATGTTGGTAATACAATAACATTTACACTTAACCTCCCGAATACAGGGAATGTGGCTGCAACTGATGTTGCCGTTATCGATATACTTGATAGCAATTTAACTTTTGTTCCAAACAGTTTCACAGTTAATGGGCAAACCATTCCAAATGCTGATTTATCTACTGGTGTAAATATCGGTTCAATTAACGGTGGTACTGCGGCAATTGTCACATTCCAAGCTACCGTTACAACCCTCCCAATCAACAACCCTATTTCTAATTCAGCTCTTACCACTTATCGTTATATTGTTGATCCAGACCAGCCACCTATTACAACTTCCAATCAATCTAATACAACGACAACACAAATTAATAGTGCTATTCTTACTGCACAAAAAAGCACAAATGTATCTACGGTAGATATCGGGCAAGATATTGTCTACTCCGTTACAATTACAAATAGCGGAAATGTTAGTGCAACGAATGTTATTTTTACCGACGTTATTCCAGCCGGAACTTCCTTTGAAACAAATAGCTTTACACTTAATGGAACTATTATCGAAAATGCAAACATCATTACAGGCGTCCCAATTGGTGATATCGCGCCAAACGAATCTGCCATTGTAGAATTTCATATTACTTCAAATGAAATCCCGGCTATTAATCCAATTACCAATCAAGCTAGCGTTAGCTTTCAACATATCGTCAATCCAGCTAATCCTCCTGTTTCAAAAAACATTACTTCTAATAGCGTTATAACAAAAATTGAAAGTGCTATTTTAAACACGATTAAAATAGGAGATAAAGCATTTGCAACGATTGGTGATACAATTACGTATACAACGACTATTACAAATACAGGAAATATTCCAGCTAACAACGTTGTTTTCTCAGATCCTTTACCATCATGGACACAATTTGTTGCAGGATCAGTTGTTGTTGATGGCACTCCGTTACTATCAGCTTCTATCATTGACGGTGTTGGTATAAATACAATTAGCCCAAATCAAACTGTAACAATCATATTCCAAGTTCAAATCGTAAGCAATCCAACAACATTCACTCCTGAACTCCAAAACTTAGGTTTTGTTAACTTCCAATATAACGTAGGCAATACATTACAGGCTCAACCTGGCAATGTGGAAACGAACGTCTTCGTTACTTCTATTAATTCAGCAATACTTTCAGCTGTAAAAACTGCTAGTACAGCCTTTGCGAATATTGGAGACACGATCACTTATACAGTTTTAATTCAAAATAGCGGCAATACGAACGCTACGAATGTAAATTTCTCAGACCTAATTCCAGCAGGAACGACCTTTATTGAAAATAGTTTTGCTGTAAATGGAAGTACCATTCCAGGTGCAAGTCCAAATAACGGAGTTAATATCGGAACCGTTAGTACGAACAGTACCTTAACCGTTACTTTCCAAGTCATAGTTACATCTACTCCGCCTTCAAACCCAATTACAAACGTTGCATCTATTCAATTCGCATTCATCGTTGATCCGGCAGCTCCTCCTGTTACAGGCACAGTAACTTCTAATAGTGCTTCTACACAAATTAATAACGCTACTGTTACAACGCTTTTAGAAGCAAATCGAACAATCGTATCTATTGGAGATATAATTACGTACACTGCAACATTAACAAACACTGGAAACTTCCCTGCAAACTCGGTATTACTCATTAACGGCGTTCCTGAAGGGGCATTATTTTTTCCAAATAGTGTCACGCTTAACGGGATTTCACTTCCAGATGCAAGTCCAACTCTCGGTATTCCAGTTGGTATTATCGCACCAGGTGATTCTGCTACGATTACGTTCCAATTTCTTGCAAGCTCTATTCCAACGCAAGGAGCAATTATAAATCAAGCACTTACAAGTTACACATATATTGTCGATCCAAGTCAACCTCCAGTTACAGCAACATCTTCATCTAATACAGTTACTACAGCTGTCGTTGATGCATCACTATCTGTAATTAAAAACACAGATTCCCTCGTACAATCTACAGACGGTACAATCACTTACACTGTAGTCGTTCAAAACAACGGTAATACAGCTGCAAATACAGTTACTTTAACAGATTTGGTCCCAGAAGGAACTGCATTTATTCCGAATAGCGTGACTATTAATAGCGTCTCAATTCCAGGCGCCGATCCAAACGTAGGAATACCCTTAAACTCCATCGCGCCGTCAGAAATCGTCACCGTCACATTCCAAGTTATCGTTCAATCTATTCCAAGCGTGAATCCAATTTCTAATATAGCCCGTATTGACTATACTTTTATCGCCGATCCAACTGCTCCTATCGTCTCTCGAACAATTACTTCGAATCCAGCTTTCACACAAATTTCAGATGCGAATGTTCTTTCTTTAAAAGCCATCAATACACAACAAGCAACAACTGGCGACATTTTAACCTACACGATAACACTAGAAAATACCGGAAATATTCCAGCTACAACTCTCATATTTTCAGATACTATTCCAGAAGGGACTACATTCGTAGAAAATAGTTTTACACTTAACGGAACAGCTATACTGGGTGCAAATCCAAATGTAGGTGTTACTTTGCCTAACCTAGCAGAAAACACTACTCACCTTATTGCGTTCCAAATTCTTATTAACGATCCATTCTCGCAAGAATCGATTACAAATCAATCTAATACAACATATACAATTCAACCAGACCCAGGGCAACCGCCTATTACGGAAACATCTACAAGTAATATTGTCATTACAAATTTCGTGCAAGCACAATTGACAATTACAAAAACGTCCAATCCAATAACTGTAAATATTGGTGGAACTATACTTTATATTTCTGAAGTGAAAAATAGCGGCAATGTTGACGCAATAAATATTATTTTTACAGATTCGATTCCAGCTGGGACTACATTCGTTCCCGACAGTGTCACAATTAACGGTGTACTTCAGCCTGATGCAAATCCAGAAAACGGAATACCAATTGGAACGATTCCATCAAACAGTTCCAAAACAATACTATTTCAAGTACAAACAAATAATCCACCTACTGAAACCGAAATTGTAAATCAATCTTCAGCAACTTACCAATATGTAAGTATTCCTACCGCTCCACCAGTGAATCGCTCTGCAAATTCTAACATTGTTACAACATCACTTCAAAATGCAAATATTATTTCTGCTAAAAGCGCAGATGTAACTTTCGTATCCATCGGACAATTTATTACCTACACAAATACACTACAAAATGTAGGAACTGTTCCAGCTAACAATACGGTGTTCATTGACAACATTCCAGAAGGGACTATATTCATTGAAGATAGCTTATCAATAAATAATGTCATTCAGCCTGGCGCGAATCCCGAAAACGGAGTAACTCTCGGCACGATACAACCAAATGAAACAGTCACTATTTCATTCCAAGTACAACTTATAAGTATACCTCCAGGTAATACAGTCATTAACATTTCAGACACTTCGTATGAATACCAAATTGACCCTAGTTCCCCTATTATTCAGCGTAGATCATTATCAAATGCAGTAAATATTGAAGTACGGACGGCAAATGTTAGTGCAATTAAATCTGCTAACAGATCTATTACACGCATCGGTCAAATCATCACATATACAGTCGCAGTTACAAATGCTGGTACAGTACCTATTACAGATACTCTCCTAATTGACGCAATCGCTGCTGGCACCACATTCGTTCCAAATAGCATTCTTGTAGATGGCATACCAAGACCTAACGAAAATCCAATTACCGGAATCACCCTAGATATTATCCTTCCAAACAATACGATTATCGTTACGTTCCAAGTAAATGTAGTCTCTACACCTTCTCAAAATAACATTAATAATATCGCCGTCATTCACTATGAGTATCAACCAGACCCAAGCTTACCACCAATTTCAGAAACGACCTCTTCCAATACTACAAATATACAATTTATTGATGTTATTCTTATCGCTACAAAATCCGCTAATACAGTATTAGCTAATATTGATGAAACCATTGAATATACAGTACTCATTCAAAATAACGGATCCACTACAACTAACTCCATCTTTTTTACAGATACGATAGAAGATGGAACAGTCTTTATTCCAGGAAGTGTAATAGTTAACAACACTGTACTTCCTGCAGCAGATCCAAATATCGGTTTTTCTATTCCTAATATTGCGTCAAGTCAAGCGACTACAATAACATTTCAAGTTTCCGTTACGAATTTACCTGCTGTCAATCCAACACCTAATACTGCAAACATCGTCTACGACTTTATTTTCAATCCTGACTTTGCACCAATTCAAAAATCTACTACTTCCAATACTACTTTCGTTCAAATTAATGATGCTGATATCGTTTCACTGAAAACTGTTGATTTGACTTCTGTAACAATCGGTGACATTTTAACTTATACAACAACTTTAACGAATACAGGGAATACTGATGCTACTGCTGTTGTATTTACAGACAATATCCCTGATGGAACAACCTTTATAGACGGTAGCGTTTTAGTAAATAACATTCCGCAGCTTAATGCCAATCCAAGTAATGGTATACTTGTAGGAACGATTGCTCCTAACGTTACGATCCCAGTCACATTTTCCGTTACTGTGGTAGCTCTTCCAGCTAGCGGCCATGTTCAAAATCAAGCAACTTCTCGTTATACAATAAATGATGAAGAACAAATATCAACTAGTAATATTACCTTCACTGAAGTTATTTCTGCAAATGTAATTGCAACAAAAACAACGCCTATCCAATATGCTGACCTACAAACTATCATCCCTTATACAATTTCCATCACAAACAATGGGAATATACAAGTGGAAAACATTATCGTTACAGATATCATCCCAGCAAATACGGGCTTTATAGAGAATAGTGTTATTGTGAATGGAAACGCTCGTCCAAATGACGATCCACTTAGCGGTATACCAATTGATAACATTCCGCCTAATACGACAGCCACTATTCTATTCCAAGTACGGGTTACTTTGATTCCGCAAACAAATCCAATCTCTAACACGAGCACAATTGAATACCAATACACGGTACCAGATCAACCACCTATTACCGAAACTATTATTTCATCAGCTGCTTTAACAGAAATTAATCATGCGAATTTGAATAGTAATAAAGCTGTTGACCTTGCATTTGCAACGGTCGGTGATACGTTAACGTATACGATTACACTTAATCAAACTGGTAATGTTGCAGCAAATGATGTAATCATTCAAGATATTATTCCTCAAGGTACTACGTTTATAGAAAATAGCGTTATTGTAAACGGAGAAACTCTTCCTGGAGTGAATCCAGTAAGCGGCATACCAATTGGTACTATAATTGTAGGTGGAGACGCTATCGCTTCATTCCAAGTAACTGTGACTTCTATTCCAATACAAAACGAACTCAACAACCAAGCAATCACTACTTTTAAATATATAGTCAACCCAAATAATGTACCTGTTACAAATACGACTACAACAAATACAGTCACAACAACCGTCCAAAATGATAATGTCATTGCCATAAAAGCTGTTGATTTCACGAGTGCCTTACCTGGTCAAACTTTAACGTACACCATTACTATTACTAATAGTGGTAATATCACTATTGAAGATCTTCTTCTAGTAGACACGGCACCTGTAGATACGACATTCGTTATTGGTAGTGTTACGATTAACGGAATCAATCAGCCTAATGCGAATCCTGAAAATGGTATTACGTTAGGAACTCTTGCTCCAAATGAATCTGTTATTATTACATTCCAAGTGACAATATCTTCTTCTACTCTTCAATCTACAATCAATAACGATGCTACTATTTCCTATACGCCTATTATCGGTCCAATCGAACCACCTATTACGATTACAAGACAAATAAATACCGTTACAAAGCAAACAAATACTGTTACAACGACAGTAGTTGATCCGATGGTTAGTATTGAAAAAACAGCCGATAAATCTATCATAGCGACAGGAGATACCATAACTTTCACATTAGAAGTGATAAATCATTCACCAATTCCTACAATCAGTACTTCCGTCCTAGATATAATTCCAGCTGGTACAACATTTATAGAAAATAGCGTAACAATTAACGGGACTCCGGTTCCAAATATCCGGCCAGACACTGGTATTAATATTGGCGCTTTACCTGCAGATACAGTAGCAACGATAACATTTAAAGTTCTCGTCACTTCTATTCCTTCAAACAGTACAATTATAAATTCTGCAACAGTTACTGCTGCTTTCCAATTGACACCACAGGATCCAATTATTACTTTTATTGTTAATTCAAATATTGTTCGTATACCAGTTCAATTTGTTACTGCAACAGTCACGAAAAACGCTTCTGTCAGCTCGGCTTATTTAAACCAATATTTTGATTATACAGTGCGTATTACGAATACTTCTGCTATTTCACTTTCAAATGTTTCTTTACAAGATACTATTCCAGCAGGCTTACAATTTATGAACGGCACTGTCTCCATTAATGGGGAACGTTCTCCACTAGCAAATCCAAATATCGGTTTCCTAGTCGCTACTAATTTGGAACCAAACGAAACTATTATTGTGTTATTCACAGTACAAGTGATAAGTCCACCTGTTAATAGTGAGTTTAAAAATACGACCAATATTTCGTTACAACTTCAAGTTTCACCTATTGACCCACCAATTACAGTAACCGTCACAAGTAACGAAAATATTGTCACCTTTGTTCCAGAAAATCCAGATGAAACACTTCCAAATTTTAATTGCTTCTTTGACGGTGAACGCTTCATACGCATTACTCCTGGAAATGTACGAAATTACCTTTGGACTTGGATTTGGTGGAGTTAAATGAAACAAAAAAGAGATTGTAGTTTGGTTTCAACCAAACTACAATCTCTTTTTCATTACCTTTATCGCACTACGTTGTAACTCGTCCAATGATATACAATTAAGCATCATCTCAAGTTATTTTCGTCGTAACAAGTTGGCCAGCCTCATTTATAGTGACTTTCCATTTCGCTCCACTAGCAGTCTTCATAACGATACCTTTACTTGCTTCTATTTCAATATCTCCAAACATTCTTCCGCCAGTTGTTGCTAACCAAGCATTCCCATTTTCCATAGAAGACCTTGCAAACATACGATTAATCCGAAAACGCTTATGGTCTTGAGAATAACCACTCAATGTAATTCTAACTTTATATAACTGACTCGCTTTCATATTCGATATAATTGTATCACCTACATTTAAAGGAACATCCGATGCAACAACCCAATTTCCAGTTGCACTTAATGCATATTCAATTTTGATTTTCTTCGGACTCTCTCCCCATCCAAAATACATTCCAAAACAATTCAACATTTTGATTGGATTCTTCGTAAAATCTAGTTCAATGACAACTGGATTACTATCAGGAACATCAATATAGTTTACACTTTGTTCATCTATTAAATTAAAACAATTTGCGAGGTTTCCCCCGTATGGTACTTTCCCACTTACTTGCTTAATCGTATACTTCTGCTGAGCATTTACTAAAATATCATCTTGATTCCCTATTAAATGTGGTTTATTTAACGTAATCGGTAACTGAATTCGAAGAGATTCTTCATAGGTAGACTTGCAAACATTGTATTGCCCTTTATCTACAATAGTTGTAGAAAGTAAATTTGAAAAAAGATAGTTACGATGCGAATTAGAAGAAAATTCAATGACAATCTGTTCACTACTCATCCGGTACGTATCCCAAATCATACAATCAAATGTATTATAGGCACCCGTACAACGAATGACTTTTTTCGTTTGCTGTCTACATTGCACTTGAATATCATGAAACGTATTGCCTGAACTTTCATTTGGTAAATCACTGTTTCCATCAACTTCTATCCCATACTGACATCCATCAATAAATATAGATTGAAATACATTTGCGTTAATCCAGCAAGGTGTATTTATATCATCTATATATTCTGTCTTCAAATGTATTGCAGTTTGAAAGTTTTTAATTTGAATAAAGTTAACTTGAAAGAAACTAATATAATCCCATGCTTTTTGACAATAAAAGTATATAGCCTTACCTTTATAGGACGACGTTGTATTTATTATATTTATATTAGATATAAGAGAGTGATTAGGAACTTCTATTTGTTGTGAACCGGAAACATAAATAACAGCAGATTGAAACACTGGATTTATAACTTGAACTGTACCACCTGTTATAGACGCATTTTGTTGCAGTTCAAACGCATTAAAATCCCCATCAATTTGCAGCGTAACAGTAGGATCTAACTCTAATCTTACGTTTGATTTAATAACAATCGGCTTTACAATTTTGTACGTATTTACCCCTGTAATTCTAACCGTCGAAATTCGATTCGCTACACAATAATTTATAGCTTGCTGAATTGCTAATGAACTATCATTTCCCGAGTTCGGAACTGCACCAAAACAATCAATATGAACACTATTTTCTGGTGCACAATCTCCTTGTGATAAAATATACTCTGACAAAACAAATTCACTCCTCATATTACCTTTTTCATATAATATGTGAGTTGTCCCTTAAAAGTTTCTATAATAAAAAAAACAAACGACTTCTACCGTCATTTGTTTAATTCATATATATCTTTCGTTTCTTCTATCATTTTAGTTAATGAGAAATACCTCTCTGCTTTCTCTCTTGCTTTCAACCTAATATCATTCACCTTTTCTTCATTCCCTTGTAGTTCCTCAAGCGCACTTGCAAATTCAGATTCGCAATATTCATGTATCAAAACACCTGATTTCCCATTTATTACCGCTTCATTTATCCCGCCAACATCTATTGAAACAATCGGTGTTCCTGTAGCCATTGCTTCAATTACTACCATTGGAAACACTTCACGAAAAGATAATAAAAGTAAGGCATCCATATTTCCTATAAATCCGTGCGGATCGGAAATATTCCCCAACATCTTTACACTTTGCTGCAATCCATATTTTTCTATTTCTTTCATAATAGATTCTTTCTCTGGTCCATCACCAGCAATATAAAACTTAAAATCATTTCTCTCTTTCAACACATTTGCAATTTTTACAAATAGTTGATGGTTTTTCTCTTTGGATAATCTAGCTAATATCCCTACATTATAAGTAGATTCTTTCTTTTTCTGCTGGAATAAAAACTTTTCTATATCCACACCATTATAAATTGTCTTTATTTTCTCTTCAGCTACATACATTGAAATTAAGTTATTTTTTTCAAACTCACTTACTGTAATAATATTGTTCACATATTTATTCATGAAATAACGAAAAAGAGTTGGCATTTTCTTTTCTAATATCGTTACATTATGTTTCGTATAAACGACTTTTATCTTTCTTCTCACAGACTTTTGAAGTAGAAAAGCATATAATACCATTCGCAAACTATTTGCATGAATAAGTTCTATCTTTCTTTTACAAATTTCTTTTCGTAAGTAATGAATATTTCTCAAATGATTCCATCGGCTAAGTAACATGAAATTTTCTTTTTTAGTAAGAGATTCATATAGTTCTCCATCACCTGCAGCTGTATAAACCGTAAAGTTCTCATAGCGTAAATTGCTTTCCAATTTACAGAAATAACTCTCGGCTCCACCAGTTATTAATTTATCTGTCATCAACAGTATATTCATATTTGCGTCTTCCCAACTACATTGATTTTATTTTTTCTATAGGCATGATAAGCATACTTACTAAAATAAAAAAAGGTTTGAAATGAATTAAGTGGTTTTTGTTTTCTTAATAAATTCCAATATCGGAAAGCCGCTCTTATTTTATTTCTCGAAACAGAATTTTCAACAATCCTATATTTTGCTAATACTTGTTGTATCCCCCTTGCTTCATATCCTTCACTTAACAAGTTCAACCATAATGCAGTATCTTCAGGTTGCATACTAGGCATTTCAATATAAGAAATTTTCTCCCTATCAAGCATTACTGTTAAACAGCCGATAATTGTATTTCCCGCTAAATAATGATAATCCATAAATTCTGGTACATTCACTTCTCGATTTAGTTCATTACTGTTTTCATCTATTAAACTATACGATGTATACGAAAAGTCCACATCCATTTCTTCCATAAATAACAACTGCGTCTTCAATTTATGTGGCAACCATATATCATCGCTATCTAAAAAAGCAATATACCTTCCTCTCGCCTCTTCAATCGCTAAATTCCGAGCTTTCGCAGCACCAACATTTTCTTTTAATGATAATATCCTAATACGCGAGTCCCCTTCTATTATCTCTTTAATTTTTGTAGCAGATTGGTCAGTTGAAGCGTCATCAACGATAATCATTTCCCAATTTTCATATGATTGATTCTGTACAGATAAAATCGTCTCACCTATAAATCGTATACTATTATAAGAAGGTGTTATTATGGAGACATGAGGCGTCTTATTATGCGCTAATAGACATTTTACCATCTATCTTTCCCCTTCCTTCATATATTGAAATGTACTTCATAACAATTGCTAAAAATAAAAAGAACGCTTCGTTAATAATGAGTGACAATGACATCATCTGAAATAAAAATGCAATCATAGTTAATAAAAGATACGGTTTTTCGCGGAACAAAGTATACTGCGTTAACTTGGACATTAATATGATTAAAAACGCGCTATATAAAAGAAAACCAATTGTACCTGATTCAGACAAAATTTCTAAAAATGTATTGTGCACATATAATTTTTCATTAAATTGAAACTCATAATAATTCGAAAAATTAAACGCACCGATTCCGATATATGGATTGGATACATAATATTTAAAAGCAGCTTCCCATAATGTAAATCTGCCACTTCCATTATCGTGCGAAAAATCAGAAATTCTTTTATTCAATATGTCATCCAATTGACCACCCATTACACTATTCGATAAACTAAAAATTACTACACTAAACAATAGTAAACTCACCATTATTTTTATTTTTTTTGCAAAACTAGATGTACATACATATACAAAAACGACAAGCACAAGTGCTAATATACCTCCTCTTGAAAAAGTTAATAAACTCGTCGTAACACATAAAATCAATCCTATAATGTTCGTCATATTATGTAAATTTGTCATATAATACATAAAAAATATTGTATTATAAAAAATAAAAATGTTAGGATCATCTAGCAATCCAATTAATCTTGGATATCCTCTATCAACTAATAGTCCAGCAAAAATTTCTCTCTCTTCTCCACCGTATAATCCAAAGTGCTGTAAACCGACTATATAAAGTATTAGGCTTACAATATTAAATAATAATCCAACATAGACAATAGATGATTCAAGTGTTGCTATTTCAACATTTCCTAATAAATTTCTCATTATAAAATAGCACCCTAAAACAAGTAGCACGCCAAAAATCATACGAATACTAGCATTTAAATATATAGAAAGAATTCCACTCAAACAATAGATGAAATAAAATAGTAAAAATACAACTTCATGAAAATATAGCTTTTGAATATGAAAGTTTTTAATTGTTAAACAAAAATATATGACTAAAAAAATCATATATATCTTCAACGAAAATCCAATATATATGTTGTATTTACTTAACATAACAAATAATATTAGAAGCATAATCCATTTCATCGATATTTTCATATTATTTTCCATAGGCTATATCCCCTGTTTCGTAATATAATCCTTTTTGCGTGTTTTTCTTATAAATGACAGAAGAAGTTTTTTCAGCTCATAATCATATAGGAATATACCAACTACTACGATTAACGTATTAAGAATGAGCGCAATTAAATGATATGTATGCAATATATATTGCACTCCAATAAAAGTTACGCCAAAATAAATTGTATAAGGTATGACAATTTGGAATACAATTTTTTTCTTCACTACACTTACCGCTATATACCCAACTAGAGCCACAATTTCAAATAAAACCATAGCATAAGCTGCTCCTATCACTCCACCAATACTACTAAAGCTATAAAGCATAACCCCACCTATCACTAACGCTATACATTGCACAACAGTTCTTTTATTTTGACGTCCACTCGTTGTTAAGCCGTCAGCTATAGCAATATTTAAACTTTGCAGCACAATGAGAAATGATAATATTTGGAGTGGCTCTACTGCATCACTCCACTCCTCATGAAAAAATATAGAAATAAAGTATGGCGCTAAATAATATAAACCTATCGTCATACATATTCCCACAATCCCCATTGCTTTTATTTGAAGTAAGTTTAATTTCGTATGCTCTTCTAAATTATTCTGGTTATAATGCTTAAAGAGCACTGGAAAAAATGCACCTGCAATCACCCCTGGTACTTGATATAAAGCTGCTGGCATCCGGTACGCCACTGCAAAAACACCGATCATACTTAATGGCAATGTATAGTTGAGCAAGATAGGCGCTAATTGTGGCGTACTCATTATTAAAAAACCGCTAATAATAAACGGAGTTAATTGCCAAAATAATGCTTTATGAATTACGACCTTCATATTCATACTCGTCTTTTTTCTCATGATATATATGCTGAATACACCACCAATCATATAACCAAAAGCATATAAACGAGCTGTTACATACACCGATAACTCTCCGAAAATACAAAAACATGTAATTATGATAACAACTGACGCTGATACAACTTTAATAAGTGCTATATACTTCATACGTTCCGTCAGTTGAAAATAGGCAATCCCTATATTTTGCCAAGTTAATCCTATTAACATAAAAAACATTACGTTTATCATCATATAAATTAAATTTCTATCCGCATACATATAATGAACAGCAATATAACCGATTATGGAAATGAAAATAAGTAGAATCATCCTTATTTTTATATACGACGATAAAATTGTCTCTAAGTCTACGCCATCTTTTGCTCCTTCTCGAAGAAACGTATTCGTAAGTCCTAAATCTGTAAAAAATAACATAACAAACGTCACTGCTATGGCAACACTAAACATTCCATAATGTTGTGCATTAAAAAAATTTGCTAAAGCAATTAAACTCACAGCCTGAAGCAGATTAGCTAAAATCGTGCTATAAAATAGATGAATAATATTATTTAGAATAGATCTACCCATACCAGTTCTCCTTTGCGAGCAACCTACTTACATATTATTTATCTTGCACCGTTACCGTTCAATACAATTAAAACAGTTTTACATAAAATACGAATGTCCATCCGAATCGTTTTCATTTCAATATACTCCATGTCCAATTTCAATTTTTCTTTCGGATCAAGATTATACCCTCCATTTATTTGTGCCCATCCTGTTAACCCTGGCTTCACGATTAAACGATCCTTGAATTCTGGAATATACGTATCAAATTGTTTATAAAAATACGCTCTCTCTGGTCTAGGTCCAACAAAGGACATATCACCTTTTAAAATATTTAAAAGTTGCGGTAACTCATCAATTCTCGTTTTTCTTATAAATGATCCAACTTTAGTAATTCTTGGATCATTTTCATTTGCCCATTGCGGTCCATTTATTTCAGCATCTTTTACCATCGATCTTAATTTAAATACATTAAATTTCCTCCCGTTTATCCCTAAACGTTCTTGAAAATAGATTGGAGCTCCTGCTGTTTCGAAAGCAATCATAATACAAAAGAACAACATAATTGGTATCGTTACTAGTAACAATATGAGTGAAAATATAATATCAAACAAGCGCTTTATACTTCGATTCAACATACTGGTCTTTGCTTGAGCTGGAATCGTATACAACTTGGCTTGGTTTGTTTCACGAATCATAGATCGTTACCCCCACATTCAAGAATATAAAACTATACCTATTAATTCACATTCTTTCCTCTTTATGTCCGCTATTACTTTTTGCACAGTACGCAGGGAATCTTTTCTCTTTTTAACTGCTAAGACCACTCCATCGCATTTCCCTGTAATAATGTGCGTGGCAGGAAGCTCAAATACTTCAGAGGAATACAAGAAAATGTAATCAAAATCTTCTTTCCACCTCTCAATTGCACGATCAAATTCATCCATAGCAACTAAAGTCGTTCCAGTGTGTACTGTTTTTTTTGCAGGAATACAATATAAGTATTTAGATAAATTACTAGAAAAGGATTCGTAACTACAGGTGGAATCGCTTATTATATCATTCACTGTTTTCGTATGATTGCTTTGTAATAGTAGATGTAGTTTAGGATCAGAAAAATTCACGTCGATAAGTAACACCTTTTTTTTCATTTCCGCAAATACTAGCCCCATATTTACTATAAGCGAAGCAACAACACCTCTATCCTTCGTTGAACTAACTGCGAACACTTGTTTTCCCGATTTTTTCAACTCGTGATACACAGTATAAAACTGCTCTTTCATTAGAGCATCATGCGGATTAAATGGCAGCTGTTTCTTTGTCTTAAACATCGACATGTTCACCTCGATATATAGATGATTGCGGATCAACTTCTGTAGATTTCTTTTTTCTTTTCGGTTTCATATTTATGTGACCAATAACAGAGACTTTTGTTATTTTCTCTAAATCCTGTTCCTCGTATATACGTTCATCAAAATAATCTCGAAATACCGCTAAACCTACCCCAACAAAAAAACTAACAATTAAAGAGATAGGAATGATAAGTTGAAATTTCGGAAACAACTTTTCAGCTTTTTCTTGTAACTCAGGATCAGTTAATATTTTTATCCCCTGTACATTCGTATACTGTTGAAAGCTTTTTTGAGATTGTTCTGCCAATGACTTTACAATTTCCTTCACGATTTTAGGGTCCGAATCTTTTACTGTAACAGTAACAATTTGTGAATTGTCCATATTCACCACTGAAATTTTTTGTGCTAACTCATAACTTGATTGCTCTAATTTCAAAGTTTTTTTGACTGTTGAAATAATAAGCGGACTTTTTAAAATATCAACATACGAAGTTACGAGCTGCTTATTTTCTTGTGTTTTATTCACTGCATTTTCCTTATTAAACCCATCTAAATTCCCAACAAGAATTTGCGTTGAATATTGATATGAAGGCTTTAATACATACATAGAGATCAAAATTAAAGAGATAGTTAAACAGCACATCGTCAAAATGATTGTTACTATCCTTCTTTTCAATAACTGTTGAAAATCTTTCATACTAATTTCTTGCTTCAATTATTTCACCGCCTTTGTTTGAATGGCATCCTGCAACTCACTTTCTACAGATAGTCCTTTCTTTTCTAAATTCGATTGCTTTGTTACATACTTTCCGATCCTGAATGCAAATTTTTCTACAAACAAATAAGAAATCATCGCAAGTATAAACGAAAGAATAAGCGAAAAAATTAAAACAAGAGATAACGGGAATATTTCATGGAGCATGTACATAAGGGAAAATAAAGATATGATATGGTATAAATAAAGACTGTAAGAAATCTTCCCCAAATATAACAAGTATTTATTACGCAGCAAGGATGACAAAGTTGATACTGACAAACTTAATATGACAAATAAACACGCACTTATCGCTACTACGTAGTCTCGAAATATAAAATTATTGAGCAATTTAATTTCTCCAATAAGCCCTTCATACATATAAAGTAAAATCGCAAATAAAAACCATGCAATTTTCTCATTTTTAGTACGATTACTATAAAAAACTATTAAATTATTTTTATACTTCGCAATTAGTGCTCCTAGTAAAAACAGCACCGTGTAATGTGGCGTTAATACATAGCTTGTTAATGTTAAACTCGAGCGAAATAAAAATAATATCACGACAGAGCATATACTAAAACTAAACAATGATAATAATGAACACATCAACGTTTTTCGTAAACAAACCATCAAAACTAACGGGAATATTATTGATATTCGCATTTCATGGACAAGTGACCAAATTACGCCGTTATATGCATCTGTATTATATTTCCCAACCAATAAAATATGTTGCGCTATTAGGCTTAAAGAACCTTCAATCGTCCATGAGCGATTAAACCATTCACTTAAATTAGAAATACCATATTTACTCATTGTAGTTTGGCATAAAATAGCTATAATTATTGCTACGATATATGGAATATATATTCTGCATATACGCTTTACAACAAATGACCTATAGCTATCGTAGTTTTTTTGAATGGATGTATACAAAACAAATCCACTCAAAACAAAAAAGATAATAACAGATTCGTTACCACTACTAAAAATTAGACGAGCAGGCGTTTCTTTTAATAGATAAATAACAAATGGTTTATTATCTTCATAGCTATAATTTTGAAATACTGAAAAAATCATTAAATGATGGCCAATCATTACTACCAATGAAGAAATCCCTCTAATTGAATCCAGTTCTTCATACCTATCCATCGCTTTACATCAACTCCTACTGAAATGATAATAATCATTTCGAAGCGACACCATTATTCATATTCCTCTCCTTTCTTTTCATTCCAATTTTCATTTTAAAGCGATTTTATAGCATAAATTTGAATGTATTGTAACATTTTTTGTAATATTATGAATAGCGAATCTTAAAAATTGGCATATACCAATTTCAACCTCGAAAAATGAGTAATATTGATAGAAAAACACTATAAAAATATCTTGCATATTTACATAAATCAAGAGAGGAATAACGTTTTTTCAATATAAAATAAAAAAGATAGCCTTGTAAGGCTATCTTTTTTATTTTATTTAATTACTGGCACCACTATATGCTACATGTCGTTTCTCAATTCGTTCCTCAATTTCTTTCATATTTTCTTTATTATTTAATAGTGATTGTTTATTTTCAATTAATAATTGTTTAAAAGACTTTCTCACTTTTTTTCTCATTTTCATTGTCCTCCTTGGGGGATGGTTTATATAAAAGATAAAGAATTATCTGGTTGTTCTTATAATAATTGATTGTTGTGAATTCTATTTGAACTTCATATGAAAATTCCACTTATTTTCTGACAACTTTGTGAACACGAAAAAAAGATCCTCCTACAATCATTTTGAAGTCGATTCATTTGATTATATAAATTGCTAACTTCATCATCTTATATCGATTTATCTTGTCGAAATATTTATATATTTCAAGCTAAGTCCCCTATACTTTCACTTACTAACATACTGTTTTCGAAACAAAAAAGAAGGTGTCACCTAGTCAACGTTCGACTCATGCAACATCCCTCTTACCAAACTATTTATAGCATATTGATTAATATTTCAGGTCTTCCCCAATTCATTTCTTCACATACGAATCGTAGTTTTTCTTCGTTCATTGTGTGTAATCCTTCTTCTAATGAACATGAAATAGGAACTTCACAATGAATTTGTGCTAATTGTAATGAAATATTTAAATTCTCTAAATCACTTTCAATCTTCGTACGCTGTGCTTTCGTTAACGATGATACATTTTCTAGTACGGTTGCTACTGTCCCATGCTCTTGAATAAGCTTGTACGCTGTTTTTTCACCAATACCTTTTACACCTGGATAATTATCACTCGTATCGCCCATGAAAGCTTTCGCATGCACGATTTGCCAAGGTTCTACACCTTTTTCTTCCATAATTTTCTCTGGTGTGTAATATTCGTAATTTCCAATTCCTTTGCGCAAAAGCATAACTGTAACGTTCTTATCGACAAGCTGAAGTAAATCCGTATCACCTGTTAAAATATAAACTTCCGCTTCATTACAATATTGTTTTGCAAGCGTACCGATACAATCATCCGCTTCATACCCTTTCATACCGATGACTGGAATTGATAATTTCGCAGTCATTTCTTGTACTAAATCAAATTGCGGAATTAATTCTTCAGGCGGCGCTGCACGATTCGCTTTATAATTTGAGAACGATTCTGTTCTAAATGTCGTACTTCCCATATCCCAGCATGTTACGATGTGTGTCGGTTCAATTGCTTGCATAGCTGTTAATAAATGTTTCATATAACCATGAATCCCGTTTGTAGGGGTACCATCTTGTCGTTTCATAAATTGTCCGTAGACACTTGTTGCATAAAAAGCACGAAATAATAGTGCCATACCATCAACTAATAATACTTTTTTCATAATCCCTCTCCTACTAAAAAAAAATAATAACCCCACGTCATCACGTAAGGTTATATAAATAGATTACCATTCTACGTTTTTTCAACTTTGTCTATTATACATTGTTTTTGTATATTTAGCATCATTTACACATTAAGACGTTCTACTACAACAAGTATGAAGAATTCCTGAATACGTATTTTTCCCAGTTGAAACAACTACAGCCTTTGCATTTCCACCAACAATATACGTCCCTTTGAAACATACGTTTTCAAGTTCAAGTGGATTATAATCTTTCATTCGTTTTAAAGGAATAAATCGTTTGCGCTCAAGATGATAGCAGCTTTCAAATTTTTCAATACTTACATCGTTTCCTGTTAGCACAGCTTCATTTACTAATAAATCATTCGCATAAATGATACGTACATCTGCTGGTACTGTATCACCTTCTGAAAGAAAAATCATATCGCCAGGAACAAGCTCTTGTACTGGCAAATTCATCATTTTCAATTCACCATTTAAACCTGTTATACTAGAACATTCTACTCGAGACACAGTAATTTTCTCACATTGTAATCCATCACGCACATGTTGTTTTGACAGACCTGGGATCATTCCAGTTAGCTTCATCATTACTTCCGCAATACGCGCTCTTTTTGAAGTTAATTCATTTCGGCCGTATAATTGAATACGTTTTTGTGCCTCTTTCATAGATAATCCGTCTCTTGTTGTTTTAAAATACGCAAATACAGATTTTACATCTCTCGTTGCGATTTCAATTAATAAATCTTTATTTTTTTGAAGCATTGTTTGTTCTTTCATTGATTTTTTACTTAATTTATATGACGTGTTACCCACAGTTTTGTTTGCATATAACATATTATCGTCTCCTCCATTACAACATAGGAAGAAACGCTTTGTTTCTCAATTTATCCACTTTACTGTGAAAGTGTCTAGCGCTTAAACATACATATAAACGCTACATGATGATAAATATAGAGGGAGGAACAAGTCGTTTCCTGCCTACATCATATATTTTTGATTTGAAGTATATGGGTAACGGAACCGAGTCAGAATTTGACATGCTCCTCACCTCCTCGTTTAATTTTATAGTTTATACTATGAAATTACTCATAGCTTGGTAACAAAAAGACCCTTACTCCGAAAAGAGTAAAGGCCATTACATACACAAATAAACGATTCCTAATACAATTAGAAATCTACGGACCTCTCCCTCGCCGAGTTTTAGCACTGTATAGCATAGGTACGTTACCAGCTACGTTAAGAAAAACCTTAATTCGATCATTCCTGTTGACCCATTGGCGTCTCTCGACATTTTTGGGCAGTAGCATTTCTCTATACAGGAGCCTCACCTAACAGAGACTTATTTTATTACATAGAAAATGTTACTCTTATTTAAAATAGATGTCAACACTTTGAATGGAATCTTTTCCTTATTAAAACAACTCCCTCTCATATACACACTATTTCTCTTTCTACTCATTAAATGAATCAAACACACATTTCAAAATTAGTAAAAATAAAAACCTTACGTTTAAACGTAAGGTTTTTAATAAGTTATACAACCAGCAATTACAATCCCAATTGAAAGCGATAAAAACATAAGAAAAAGACCGACTGCTTGATTATCTTCTTCGAGACTTTTATTTATATTAAAGCGTGGTGTAAGCAACTCAGCTAAATAAAAGACGATAATTTGAGCAAAAATCCCAACTGCTCCCCACGAAACCATATCAAGAAGTGAAATGGAATTTGCTGCTGTCGAATATAATACAATAGCTAACCCAAGTAATCGCCCTCCAAGTACATAGCTTACCGCCTTATTTCCTTGGGCCATTAGCTTAAATTCTTTTACTTTCGTTGTCACTTCCATTAGAAAAAGACCAATGCATAAAAGGCCAAGTGTTACTGCTAAATATAATAAAAAATTAATCATATACTTTCCTCCTTTTTTATACCTACTGGTAAATAGTACGATTCATTCCCCGTAATTTTTTCCCCTGCACGAATACCGATACTACTCGCTTTTCCGGCAATTAAAAACGAACCAAACACATACGACAGTTTCTCCATCCCTTTTTCTGTTTCCAAGGATACGACTGGCAGTATTGTATACTTTTGAAAAATCGGCAGTGACGCCTTATACGTTTGATATGCATTTTGAAGCATAATATGTTCGTCCTTATCACGAATGGTAATTGTGTCTCCTTCTCTACCAAATGAAGGCTTTTGAACGAAAGAATCTTTTCCTAAAAATAAATCTGGTTCTAAGTATGTAGGTAACATATATTCTTTAATCCACTGTTGTTCCTCATTTGTATAAAAGGCCTCTTCTTCTGCTAATCCCCAAATAAGACACTGAACTGATTTAGGCTGAAGTAAAAATGCTGACAATGGATTGATTATAAAAAGCTTTCCGGCTTTTACAAGTTCCAACAGTTCCACACCTACCAAATCTCCTGTTTCAGGATCTTGATCCTCAATTAAATCTTCTATCGGATATGTTTGGCGATATAACACATCAATCTGTACCCCATCCCTATCCACTAAAGCATCTTTTGTAATTCTAAGTTCTGACATTGGCACCACTTTATTTTCAACATGGCATAATTGACTCAAATACACAGTCGTATTCCAATCCTCAACATGTTCATGATGTGCTGTAAAAACAACATTTGGGTTGTCTATTCCCTTTGTCGCTTCCGTAACGGCTTTTGTAACACCAGAAGATAGTAGCCGTTCTTGATCCGAGTTTGGATCATCATAGCCTAGTTGCTCGCAAACTTTCCCATTCATTTGAAAGCATTCCATAATAAAAGTTGGTGTATCACTATTAAATTCGAGCATTTTAATTTGGTTACCATCTGTTAAAACGAAATCAAACCGCGAAATAACAGATTCAGGATATAATCCTTTCATTCTAATGAACGATAAGCTTGCAGGAGGAAACCCGAGTTCAATAAGCTGTTCGTCGCTTAAATTGCGCAGAAGTCTAGCAGTCTTAAAAAATATTTTCCCCATTCGTTCAGTTGCTAACTGTAATTGTTTCATAGTCTCATTTGTTATAGAGAAAACATGAAACAAACTATATTCACATTCATATAAATCCGACCAAAAATTCGGATATTTCGAATAAAATTCTTTTCGATCCCTTATGTATTGCGACATATTTTAGCCCCCAAATCCTCCCTTTGAACCGCTTCCAATTCCACCTTTAAATTCCGCAGACGATTGATAAGATTTAAACGCCGATGAATTTTTGAAAGTGGATTTATTTTGATAGTATCTTCCACCATAGAAGTAATGCCCACGATATCCTGAACTACTATCATCACACTGCCATACCCCAAGTTCATCATCCCAATCCCAATCTGAACAACTATTATCATTCGGTTTTGGGGGAAGATCTTGCGCGCAGCCAAATAAAGTGCCAGTCATTAAAGACGTTACGACACCACCTACTAGCCATTTCGTTTTTGTCACCTTCGCACTCCCCTTTTTAAATTCTATTCCTATTATATAGGATAGCATGATAAAGTAGAAGAAAAAGGAAGAAGAGGGATAAAATGCGCTTAGAATATCGACTTAATGATGAAACGAAAGAGTATCCTGCTTTATGGAACTACGCAAATATTTCTAATTCTGAAATCATCGCACGCATGACTTGTGAATATTTTATAAAAGATAAAAATACATATGTTGTTACTGCAACTTCTGTAGATCCAGACGGAACAGCAGTTATATATATTCAAAAAGAAGAGTTTGCAAATGACCCTTCAGACCCGACATACTCCCACATCGGTTTTGAAGTTAGAGAACTAAGTGAAACGAGTTCAAGCATAATAGATAGTAAAGATGTATGGAACTATGAAGAGATTTTGCCATCTCTTCATTCAGATATTATCTATATTCAGCGCGACGGCATGCATATGGAGTTTACTTTAGATTCAAGAGAGATTGATGAAGACAGAAAGTGCTATATTTATTATGGAAACTTTACAGGTGAATCGAGATAACATGAATATATGTATGCAACAAAAAAACCTTACGTATAAAACGTAAGGTTTTTATTTAGCCCCACATATGCCGTTCTCTCTAGATGTCCATAAACCTGCTCTCACAGGTGGATGCTCTCACAAATGTTTGTAACTTCCTTCTTAAAAAGATGGCATGTTAGCTACATTTAAATATCGAACTTCCATATTAAACTTATTGGTTTAAGACATGCATAAGCTACGTACACCGTAGGAATTTTATATAATGTTAGTTGAAATAAGACCCCCGCACGTGCCGCTCCTCGTAAATGTCCAAAAACCCGCTACTCGCAGGTGGATGCCCTCACAGTTACCGTACATCTTCCTCCACAAGGAAGGCTTGATGATGGTCGCTAAATATTGAGCTTCCGTATAACTAACATCGGTTTTAGACATAAATAAGTTACGTACACCGCAGGATGTATTATTTACTTGTCGTTATATTATCACATTGTTTCCAATGTGTAAAATACAAAGTTTTTCGAGCAATCTCTTGCTTGTGTCCTTATTTTAATACAAATTATTTTTGCATGCAAGTGATTAATCTTCTTCTTTTGCAATTTGATTTTCTGGATAAGAAATCCAATCACTCCAGCTACCTGCATACAATTTAACATTTTGAAATCCAGCTAATTTTAATGCAAGGATATTTGGACATGCCGTAACACCAGAACCACAATATACAATTGTTTCCTTATCTTTCGAAAGATTTTGGAATCGTTCTTGTTGCTGAGCTTCATTCTTAAATTGTCCTGATTGTACAATTCCATCCTTCCAAAAATAGTTTACAGCTGTCGGAATATGTCCTGCTTTTGGATCAACAAGTTCCTCTATACCAGCATAACGTTTTGGTTCTCTAGAATCAATTAACGTAACATCTGCACCTGCATGAATATTCTCTCTAACCGTTTCCATCGTTACAAGCATATGATCTTGTATATTGGCTTTGAATGTTTTTCGTATAGCAATCGGAATTTCCGTTGTTATCGGTAGTCCATTCTCTTTCCAAGCTGGAAATCCGCCATCTAATATATATACTTTCTCATGTCCTACATAGTTTAATAACCACCATACACGAGAAGCATTTGCACCCGCTTGACTGTCATATGCAATTACTGTCGTATGTTCATCAATACCAGCTTGCGAAAGCTTGTCTGCAAACTCCTTAATGTTTGGCAACGGATGACGACCACCATGTTCTGTTATTGGACTTGATAAATCTAAATTTAAATCTAAATATAACGCATGAGGAATATGTTCTTCCTCATACTTTTCTCTACCCCAATTAGGATTCGCTAAATCAAAACGACAATCGATTATACGGACATTCTCATCTTCTATATGCTCACGTAACCATTCGACTGTAACTATCATCTTTAACGACCTTCTTTCTCTTGCAAACGACTTACATACTCCATAACCATTTCTTCTGTAACATATTTACGCTGTAGTGTAACACCATTTTTTGCAAGATCATTAATTTGCTTTGTTACAACATTAATGACATCAACCGAAAATTCTTTCCCATTTGACGCAAGAGATACGGCTGCTTCAATAGCTGCTTCACGCTGCGCATCTAATTGTAAACATGCTTTTACACTTTCATTTTGTTTACGAGAATGTGCTGTAATTGCTTTATGTACTTCCATCTTCTCTTCCCCCTAAATAAGTTATACGTTCTAATTCAATTCCATTGCAAGTCGAATCATATCTCGGCATACAATCCCATTTTCAATAATCTCTTCTTCATAATGCTTCGAAAAGTAATCAAAATCAATAGAAAAAATACGAAATCCACATTTTTGATAGAAAGCAAGTTGTGAAACACTAGAATTGCCTGTACCAACTTCAAGTTGTGACATACCATGTTCCTTAGCTGTTTCTACCGCATGCTTTAATAATTTCTTTCCAATACCTTTTCCTTGCATATGCTCTGCAACCGCAATATTCATAATTTCCATCGTCTTCGGTCTTGTTTCCAAAAGAACATATACACCGATAACACTCTCCTCTTGCTTAGCTACATATGTTAACCCTCTTTGTACATATGTATCAATTTGCTGGTCGCTTGGATCAGCAAGCAATAATAAAGGCTTCGGTATTGCTTCTTTCGAAATATACTCTATTACTACACCCATAAAAATTCCCCCTTCTCTATTGTTCTAAACCCTCCTTGTCTACCATAAGTAATAGAAAGGAGGGATTCATCATGGACAACAATGAGAAAAAATGCAACGTCATCTCTATTGATGGAAAGAAGAAGAAAAGCGACACGTATTCCTATCCAAAATTAGTAGTAGAAAACAAAACATATGAATTTTCTTCATTCGTCTTATGCGGTGAAACACCAGACGGCAGACGACTCGTTCTTACTCATATGATTTCTACCGATGAATTTGCTGGGTTTGTCAAATCTTTAGATACGGTACTACAAAAGAAAATTGAACGAATCTTTTTCTCATAACGACTATATCACATAAATTTCTTTTTCAATCTCTACTAACTGCTTTTGCAATTGTTCTTTACTTTGTTCATATAGTGATACATCAATTGTTTCAGCCAATGCAAATAATACACTTTCATAATAGTTCATCACATCTTGCTGCATCACTTTTTGGAATAGGTTCCATTTCAAATCCCACTCTTGCTTATAATGATGAACAAATAAATCTTTTTCATCAGCTACATAGTTTGATACGAATGGTTCTAATACAGCTTTAGCCTCTTCTTGCATGAAAGCTTTATCATTTTTTTCAAAAAAGCTTTTTTCATTTTTAAAATGTGCCAGTGCTTTTTTGAAATCTTTTATTTCAACTGAAGGGAACGGTTCTTTATGTGTAATATCTTTATATTCATAATCCACTGTTCCACTCATAGAAATTGATTCATTTTCTACTTTACAGTTCACCACAATTTCATTCTTTGCACGCTTCATCGCTTCATCTATCCATTTTTCAAGGCGTAACGACGTCGCACGCATTTCTTGTAATAAATCATGCTGAATAAATGCTACTAATTCCATAACGCACTGCTGCAACTGCACTTTCACATTTCCATCCGTTCGAAGCGATGCTGGATTAATAAATTCAGTAAACACATCGTTATAGCGTAGGAATAGACGTTGGTGTACATAATAAAGCAATTCTTTCACTTCATTTTGCATCGCCTGTTCTTCAGCAAGCACACTATATGATGAAATAATATGAAGTAGTTGATCACGCTCTGCTTCATATTTTTTCGTTTGCTTCTCTTTCTCTTCATTCCCCTGCTTTGCACCATTTATCATATTTACTAAAAGCTGATCTGCTCCCTGCAACGCACCATATAAAGCATGAACAGATACGAGCATTAAATCTCTCATCATAAAGGATGTAAATGATTCCTCAAACTTAGCAATCCCAGAGTTTTGTAAAATACCGTACTTCTCTTTTTCAATATTCTTTCCTTGTTTCTCTTCAAGCGCACATAAACTTGAAATTGCAAATAAACGCGGATTTCTAATACCGTATTGCAGTAGCTGGTCTGCGATATAACCTTTTACCATTTCAAGCTCATCTTCAGACTCTGCTAAATCGGCCGCATTAATTAAGAAGAACATTTTATCAAGAGCAAAAGTATCCTTTACACGACCAAGCTGAATTAAAAATTCACGGTCAGCACGAGAGAACACATGGTTATAATACGTTACAAATAAAATAGCATCTGCGTTTTTAATATACTGGAATGCAACGTCTGTATGGCGGGCGTTAATAGAATCTGCTCCAGGTGTATCTACAAGCGCTACTCCTTGCCTTGTTAAAGCACAATCATAATAAAGCTCCATATACTCAACAAAACACGATTTTTCTTCATTCGCTACATAATCAGAAAACTCTTCTAATGTAACTTGTACTTGCTTCCCTAAATATGCAGAAACCGTATCATACCCTTTTTGTACCGCTCGTAAAAAGCTAAATGTTGTTTTTTGCTTCCCAGTTGGTGAAGGATATTTCATAACTTTATCAATTTGTGCTAACGCTTCATCTAACGTCGTAATCTCATAATGAAACAGCTTGTAAACAGCTTTCATATCCTCTAATAGAGCTTGCTTTGATTTAAATTGAACCATTACTGTTCCATGTGGTTTTTCCTCTGTAACAGGCAAAATTTGATTAATCGTTGCCGTCGTCGGATTTGGTGATACTGGAAGTACCTTCTCACCAAGCAATGCATTGGCAAATGATGATTTCCCAGCACTAAAAGCTCCGAATAACGCTACTGTAAATTGTTTCGTTTCCACACGACGCCTTTTCTCTATTACCTCTTGCTGTACATGTTTCAGTGTAGACAATGGTTCTAATATCGTTTCAGCTTTCTTCACTTTCTCTAATATACGCTGAATATTTAAAGCTGCCGTTCCTTTTATCTCTTCTTCATGAGCTACTACGTTATCATTTACAATTTCCTGCTCTTGTAATGTGAATTTTTCACTAACAATTTGTTTTTCACTTTGCAATATGTCCTCTATTTGCAATCCTTCTGGCGTAGCAACACGCTCGTGCCAAATATTTTGCAAATAACTTTCATATGTCTCCAAATTGTTACTGTATTGTAATTTCGTTTCTTTTGCCGTTTGCAACATCGTATATGTTTCAATCTCTTCTTCAATACGAGCAACTGCTTCTTTCACCTTTTGCTTTAAAACGACCGCACTTTTATCAAAAATTTGCTGTGCTTTTATAAAATAACGCTTCTTTAGTTCATTCGCTACATCCGCTGTATAAAGAAGTAAGTAATCACCAGTAAAACCTGCGCCTTGTTTAATTACTTCAACCAACATTTCTGGTCCGAAAGCAATTTCTAAAGCATATATGTCTTTCCCAATTTCCTCTGTGAACAATCCTTCTTCTTTTAAGAAGGCAACAATAAATTCTTTCACATGAAAATCAAGTTGCGTTTCAACAGTCTTTTGTAAAGCAGAATAAAAAGCATCAACACGTCTCTGTTTTTCTTGCTCCGTCTTTCCTTTCGCAAATAGCAAACCGACCTTAAATTTTGTTAATTTCGTTTCTAAATACGCATTTGCCAATTCTCTCATTTCAAATGGCATTAAATACGCGTTATCTAATATAGCTTGTAAGCCTTTTATAAATTCATTTCTCACATGAGATTCTTTATCGGCCTCACGATTTTTATTTTCCGTTAGCTCTTCTTTTTTTTCAACTACTTCTGCAATGGAAAGTGGTGATGCCAACTCTTCCTCATATTTCAAAAGAGCTTTTTCATTTTCAGAAAGAATAAACGAGAAATGTTCCCCCATTAAATATTCTGTTTCTCTTTCCATTCCATCTCTTACATACTGCTCTTTTTCTTTCATAATAGAAGTAATTAATGTTTCTAAGCTTTCAATTTCATTATGTGGATGGTTCATCATTCGTAACGACGTATAATAAACGCCATCTACTTCAATATCCCAGTTAGAGAACGATTGTTGTACACTATCTTTATAATCCTCAAACGATAATTCATTTTCTTTATGTTTATCTATTTGATTTACAACGAGATAAACCGTTTTATTACGTTGTTTCAATTCTTTAACGAATTGCAAATTCACTTCCGATTGAACGTGATTGTAATCCATCATATAAAAAATCACATCTGCTAGATGCAGCGTTGATTCTGTCGCTAGTTGATGGGCATCATCTGTTGAATCAATCCCTGGTGTATCAACTAACATAACACCCTCAGGAATTGGCGCATCATTCCGATAAATATGAACACCAATTACCTCATCGCCATCTTTACAAATTTGCTTTAATTCTTCTGCTGAATATGCACCGTCATATTCGTACTGCTCTCCAGATTTAACTGTTACAACAACACGATCCATTCCTTTTTCAATTTTAACGACGTTAGCGCTTGTCGGAATTGGACTTGTCGGTAACAACTGCGCTTTATATAGATGATTCATCATCGTTGATTTTCCTGCAGAGAAGTGACCGCAGAACGCTATCATAAGCTGCTCTCGTTTATATTTTTGAATCACTTCAAACAACTTTAAGCTATTTTCTGCATCGCCGTGTTTTTGCCACTCTTCATAAAAACAAACAAGTTTTTTCATACCGTTTGTCTGTACTATGTTTGTCATCCCCTTGTTCCCCTTTATCCAAGATGTATATACTTTTCCCCGCTATTTGCGAGCTCATAATCAGTGAGAGATACACCTACCCATTGATTACAGTTTCACTTTACTATCATACTAAATTTTCAGCATATTCTCATTAAAAATAAAAAATCCCTTTCATTCTTTTTACAAATGAAAGGGATTTTATGTCATATTACTCATTTTGCTGTTCCTACTCCATTTAAAACATACTTTGCAATAACTGTATATACAGCAACTGTACCTGCTACTAATGCATATACCATACTCATACACCAACCTTTTTTGATAATGATTATCACTTTTGAATACATTTTATCATTAAAGAGAATCATTATCAACAATTTTCATAAAGAAAGCCCCTTATAAGAAGGAGCTTCACTGCCTGTTTTGAAGAAGGTTAAAACTTGTTGTGCATTCTTATTATATCTCATCTTACATAACTTAATAGTTAAAAAAAATGGAAATCCACCCTATCCCCCCCATCTTACATTTTGTATAATAAAAGGGAATTACTTAACAAGGAGGAAAATAATGACACAAAATATTTCACAAGGCGAGAGGATACACTCCATCGATATTATTAGAGGAATAGCGGTACTTGGTATTTTTCTTGTTAACTGGCCTGTTATCGCCGGGATTGACTCACGTGATCTTTCAGGAGTTTATGAGGGGCTAGATAGCTATATCCGTCTATTCTACGATATGTTTATTCAAACAAAGTTTTATACTATCTTTTCGTTTTTATTCGGTCTAGGCTTTTACATTTTTATGACTCGTGCTGAAGCGAAAACAGATCGACCAAAAACTTTATTTGTTCGTCGCTTACTTATTTTATTATTATTTGGTTTCTTACATTACGTTCTTTTATGGGACGGAGACATTTTACATAGTTATGCAATCGCTGGATTTTTCTTATTTTTATTTTATAAGAGAGAACCTCGTACCATTTTAATATGGGCCATCGTTTTATTAAGTATTTTTCAATTTCTTATGCTAATTGCTAGCATTGGTATTGCCTTTATGCCAAAGGAGGAACTTGGGTTATCCTTACCAATCATGCCACTTGAAGACTGGGTTTCACAAATACAAAATCGTTTCCATGCATTTTATGCTAATGGAATAGGGCTAAATATTTCAATGCTACCAGAAACACTCGGATTATTTTTACTCGGTTTATATGCTGGTAAAAAAGACATTTTCCGTCGTACGAAAGAGTTAGACCCAAAACTAAAAAAATGGCAAATCATTATGTTCGTTTTAACATTACCGTTTTGGTTTTTTATGGTTCGTTATTTCTTATCAACATCGTCATATGAACCACTTTATATGCAAGGACTTGCAATGTTTAGCGGGAAAACATTATTCATATTCTACATTTTCACGCTCATGCGTTTATTACGAAAAGAAAGATGGCAAACATTATTACGTCCATTCCAGTACGTTGGTCGAATGGCGTTAACAAATTACATCTCGCATACAATTGTTACATTACTTGTATTCGGACTACTGTTTAAAAATTATTATCCTGCTCCATTATGGGTAGGACCACTATTCTGCATCGGTTTCTACACGTTACAAATCTTTATTAGCCGCTGGTGGCTGTCACGTTATCAATACGGGCCACTTGAATATATATGGCGCCTTGGTACGTATGGAAAAATGATGCCACTTAAAAAGAAAAGCAAGGTCTCGTAACGAGACCTTGCTTTTTTATGCTTCTCTTACCGCACTTTGTATCGAGTGTTCTAGTTGCAACATTTGAAGTAGCACTAACTAAACTGTTTTATTTGATGTAAGGGGGCAAAATGTAACTGTGGAAATATTAAAAGAGACTAGAGAAGAAATAACATGATAGATTATTACAAATAAAAAAAGAACTTTATTCAAGTTCTTTTAATCTACGATACAGGGCGGCTTAACTCAAACCTGTAATTTGGCATATCTCTTCAATGGAAATCCTCTCTTTTCTTTTAATCCATTAAAGCATGTAGCTATAGGCATACCGTCAACATTTTAATGAAATTATATGCTAAGCAAGATTTGACATGAGAGAACATCACTTTAAATTCTATTCCTACAAGAAATCACAATGTACGATCCAATCATTTGTTTTACTATTTTTAGCAAAATAAATTCCGCCGCCATGAATAATCTTTAAATGTGCTTTTGGATCGTCTGTTATTTGAAAAATAAATTCATAATCCGCGGGCCATTGGATACCTGATTGGGCAAAGCAAGCATAGCCTCCTAATTTGTGTATGTAATGATTTTCTTCAAAAATGTCCTCGTAGTAGTCAATCTCAATTGTATTTTCAAGTTCAATAATTTTATCTTGCACGTTGTGGGGGAAATCTTCCGTATCCCATTGTGGAAACTCATCAGCTACTAACTTTGGTATTAAGGGGAAAGGTTTTAGACTTGGAAACGTAAGTGACATTTCATTCGGTACTAGTTCTTCTAAAGAATCATATTCCCTAACACAAAAATTCCCTGATAAGTTGGACAAATCTTTAACAAAGTTTGGAGAAAGAAATACTGCGATTGCTTTCATATCTTTTACTGCTTCTGGAACAAAAGGTATTTGAGTTAAATTAAGCATCATAATCGCATACATTTTATCTTGATAGCGATCGATTGGGTAAGTTTCATTTGGTAATGAATAGGGAATCTTTCCAATCCAACTTTCATTTATAGATAAATCAGGTCTTTTTCCGCCTGTTTGAAAGATAGTTGCTCTTTTTCTTAAGATATTCTTTATTTGATCTATTTCCAAAATATTTCTCCTCTTAAATATATATTTTTGTTTCTCTTTATTTTAACGGGTAATTATATTGTAACAATAATGTATGTTATTTTATAACGATTCTTTTGAAAAGTATTGTTAAGCAGCAATTTCACTTCTCTTCTTGTGGTTTTACTGTCGATCTAAAACAAATTTGTACTGTTTATAAAAAATCGTACCGTTGTGAGTAAAGTTTAACCCTTTGTACAAAAGTTGCACCATTTTTCATCATCGGGTAAAACTCCTGAAGTAATGAAGCTTTAGAATTAAAAGGAACTCTAGAAATCGAGACATTATAAATTTATTAAACTAGCTCAATAATAAAAACGATGAGTTCAATTTGACTGGTGTTTTAAAAATAACCACAAATTAAAAACCTATCTCAAATGAGATAGGCCTAATTACATACAATTCATATCGTATCCTAATTGCTTTTTACGCTTCTCTTACCGCACTTTGTATCGGAACTGGTTCATCCTTTACTTTCACTTTACGCTGCGGCGCCATATTAAATACGATATTTAATAGTACTGCTGACGCACTTCCAAGTACGATTCCGTTATCTGTTAAAATACGAATACTTTCTGGAAGTTGTGAGAATAATGTAGGAACGACAGTAACTCCTAGTCCGATTCCAACAGAACATGCAACGATTAATAAGTTTTCTTGTTTTCCAAAATCAACACTGCTTAACATTTTAATACCATAAGCCATAACCATACCGAACATCGCTAGCATTGCACCGCCAAGTACTGATTTCGGAATGATTGTTGTAATAGCTGCGATTTTAGGAATGAATCCAAGAACGATTAACATACCACCACAAGTGTAAATAATAACGCGATTTCTTACTCCAGTTAATTGAACAAGTCCTACGTTTTGAGAGTATGTTGTATATGGAAATGCGTTAAAAATACCACCTAACACCATCGCCAATCCTTCTGCGCGATAGCCTTTTGTTAATTCTTTTTCACCGATCTTTTTATTGCAAATATCAGATAACGCAAAGTATACACCCGTTGCTTCTACAATCCCTACGCAAGCAACAAGAACCATCGTAATAATTGGCGTTAATTCAAATGTTGGTGTACCGAAGTAAAACGGCTGAATACCGTGGAACCAATCCGCTTCTCCAACTGCTTGCAAGCTTACTTTCCCCATAAATGCTGCAACGATTGTACCGAACAATAGACCTAGTAAAATAGAGATTGAACGAATAAATCCGTCAAAGAAACGATACATAATGATGATAAATAGTAACACACCAAATGCTAATGCTAAATTTTCAAGACTACCGAAATCCTTACTTCCTACTCCACCAGCCATATCATTAATAGCGGCAGGAACAAGTGTAACTCCAATTACTGTAACGACAGATCCTGTTACAACAGGTGGAAACAGCTTTACAAGCTTTCCAAATAATTTCGCAAAAATAACAACGAATAACCCCGCAGCAATAATTGCCCCATAAATAGAAGACACGCCGTATTGTTTCCCGATTGCAATCATCGGTCCAACTGCTGTAAATGTACAACCAAGTACAACTGGAAGCCCAATACCGAAAAAGCGATTTGATAATGCTTGTAAAATTGTCGCAACGCCGCACATTAATAAATCAATTGAGACTAAATACGTTAACTCTTTTTGATTTAAACCAAGTCCACCGCCCACAATAAGCGGAACGATAATTGCACCAGCATACATAGCAAGCATATGCTGCATACCAAGCGATGCAATTTTAAATGGATGTTGCTTCATCGTTTACTTCACCTCCGCAGTTTCTTGCTGTACAAATGTAACTGTGCCGTTATCAAGTGATGCAATTTCTGCTAGTGATTCAACACGAACGCCTTGTTCACGAAGCTTCTTTCCTCCATCTTGAAATGCTTTTTCAATAACAATACCAATTCCTGCAATGCTTGCTCCAGCTTGCTCGACTAAACTCATTAAACCTAAAGCAGCCTGACCGTTTGCTAAAAAGTCATCGATAATTAAAACGCGATCACTTTCATCGATATGATTTCGAGATAATGAAATTTCATTCGTTTCTTGTTTTGTAAATGAATATACGTTTGCAACGTACATATTATCTTGTAACGTTAACGATTTACGTTTTCTTGCAAAGATTACTTTTACACCAAGCTCTAATGCAGCCATAACTGCTGGTGCAATGCCTGAAGATTCAATCGTCACGATTTTTGTAATGTTCTCTTCTTTAAAACGTTTAGCAAATTCTTTTCCGATTTCTTGCATAAGTACTGGATCAATTTGATGATTTAAAAAAGCATCTACCTTTAATACGTCACCAGATAAAACCTTTCCTTCGTTCAAAATCTTTTCTTGTAATACTTTCATGTTTGTTCCCCCTCTTATGCAATAAAAAAACTCCAAAAGCCGCCATCACTCGTTACAAGTGAGAGACGCGCTTTTGGAGTTTCGCAAAAAAAGAATGCTAAACAAGCAAATATATTCGTCCTCACTCATAGTCAAAGTATTTACGGTACTTCGGTAGAAACTTGCAGGCCATATCCCCGCGATTATATGAGTGTAGCTAACTATTTATTTTATAGATGGATTATAACGCATTTTTTATACTTTGAAAAGTATTTATTAACAAAACACGTACAAATTTTATAAAATCATTATTTTCGTTCGATTTTTGTAAACTCTTTCATTCCCAATTATAACTTCGTTAAAATGATTGGTCCATCTTTTGTAATCGCAATTGTATGCTCATATTGAGCTGATAATTTCCCGTCCATCGTTCTCGCGGTCCATCCATTTAAATCTACTTTCGAATATCGCATACCTACATTGACAATCGGCTCAATCGTAATTACCATTCCTTCTTGTAACTCAGGCCCTTGTCCTTGCTTCCCAAAATGAAAAACTGCTGGTTCTTCATGAATCTCTTTACCGATTCCATGTCCCGTAAAGTCTCTTGCGACAGAAAAACCTTCATTTGCTACATAACTTTCAATTGCATAGCCAACATCTCCTACATGATTACCGATTATCGCCTGATCAATCCCTTTATACAAAGCATTCTCAGCTACTAACAACAACTTTTCTGCTTCATCAGAAACTTTTCCAATTCTATACGACCAAGCAGAATCCGAAAGACCACCATTTAAGTTTACTACCATATCAATTGTTACAATATCACCCTCAGTTAAAGGAATATCGGCCGGAAACCCATGACACATTTCATCGTTTACAGATGCACATATCGCATATGGATACCCGTTGTAACCTTTCTGCTCAGATGTTGCACCATGCTGTTCTAAATATGCTTCAACAAACGTATTAATTTCTTTTGTCGTAATACCCGGTTTCATTATTTTCGCAATTTCTCTATGACATGAAGCAAGTAATTTTCCAGATTCATGCATCAAATCTATTTCATTTTTCGTTTTAATTGTAATCATACTACCTCTACCTTTCCTTGCTAAAACTGCTATTTGCTACTAAATTTCTATCATACACATACTCTTCCAAAATTTCAAAACTTCTAATTACAAAAAGTATTATTTATTTCTGCATCAAAATAAAAAACAAAAGGAAATCCTTCTGTTTCTTAATCATTTTTACATAAATAACTCATTTTCAAAAACTCAAAACAACTACCATTTGTTTTCTGTATAAACGTCCCAACTGCTTCAAATCCTGCTCTTTTATACACTTTAATCGCTCTCTCATTAAATGTCGCTACTGATAATGTTATATAATTGCAACCATATTTTTCTTTACTAAAATCTATTCCAGCATTTACAAACTGTAAACCAAATCCACTTCCAGTTATATCAGGTCTCATTCCAAGCCCTATATCAACCGTTTGATTATTTACGTTACTAAAACTTAAGAAACCAATGAGAGTGCCATTTTCCTTTACAGAAAAAGTATGATTTCCTCTACTCTCCTCATGTAAAAACTCAGCTAAATCTTCTTCATCTGCTTCTATATCGTAAAAGGAATATTCCCCTTCATAATGCCAGTTATATGCAATTTCCTCCGCTTCTTTTTGCGTCATTACTGTATATGTATAAATCATTCTTCTACCCCCTATAAAAAAGAGCTGCAAGTAAGCAGCTCTTTTTTATAACTCATAGATTTCTTTATACTTCGCTTCTAAATAATCTGCTAAGTAGTTTGCATTTAATCCTTCGCCTGTCACATCTTCTAAAATTTCAAGTGGCTTTTTCGTTTTACCGTATTGGTGAATATTTTGTGTTAACCATTCACGAATTGGTGTTACGTTTCCTTCTTCTAACAATGCATCAAAGTTCGGAATGTCTTTTAACATTCTTTCCTTAAATTGCGCTGCATACATATAACCAAGCGCATAAGATGGGAAGTATCCAAATGAACCTCCAGCCCAGTGAACATCTTGCAATACACCTTGTGCATCGTTTGCCGGACGAATTCCTAAATATGCTTCCATCTTATCATTCCAAGCCGCTGGCAAATCCTTCACTTGTAATGTACCATCAAATAATTCTTTCTCAAGTTCATAACGAACCATGACGTGAAGCGGATATGTAAGCTCATCTGCTTCTATACGAATGAACGATGGCTTCGATTCGTTAATCGCATCATAAAACTCATCTACTGATATATCATTGAATTGACCATCGCTATACTCTTTTAATACATCATAATTTTTCTTCCAGAATGATTTATTACGACCGATAAAGTTCTCAAAGAATAATGATTGTGACTCATGAATACCCATAGATGTTCCACTACATAGCGGTGTACCTTCAAATTTTTCTGCAATATTTTGTTCATATACAGCATGACCACATTCATGTATTGTTCCAAACACAGCCATACGGAAATCTTTTTCATCATAGCGTGTCGTAATACGAACATCCCCTCTATTTAATGTAATCTCGAATGGATGTACCGTTTCATCAAGACGACCTGCTTCAAAGTCATAATTCAATTGCTTTAATAGCTCTAATGTAAAGTTCTTTTGTTTTTCTTTTGAAAAATGTTCTGATAAAGCACTTGTCTTTAATCTCTTTTGCGACTCCGATATTTCTTTTACAAGCGGAACGATACGTTCACGAAGTTGACCAAATACGTGATCTAACACTTCTACTGTAATACCCGGCTCATACATATCTAATAATGTATTATATTTATATGTTTCGTAACCCCAATATGTAATAAATTTCTTTTTAAATTCAACAATTTTTTCTAAATACGGACGGAACATTTCGAAATCAGATTTTTCGCGAGCTTCTTCCCACACACTTTCCGCTTTCGCTTCTAATTTCACATACGCTTCATATTCCGCTTGTGGAATTTTCTTATTTCTATCATATTCTTTACGACACTCTTCAACCATTTTCTTCGTCGTTTCAGAAAGTTTGTCTTCACGTATTAAATTTTCAAGTTCTGTTAAATAATTTCCCATCTCATCTGAAGTCGACATGGCAAACACTTCTGATGAAAGCATACCAATTACTTCTGAACGCTGGTCTACACCTTTTTTAGGCGCACCTGTTCTCAAGTCCCAAAACATTAAGCTTAATGCTTCCCCATAATTCTGTATCTTCTTCACATATGTTAAAAATTGTTTTTCTACTTCATATGTAGCTACTGTCATTGTATAAAAACCTCCTTTTTCTACCTCAAACTTAATTCGACATAGAAATCTAAATTCCTTTTATAATAAAAAAAAGCTTGGCAAGCGCCAAGCTTTTTCCTTACAATTCTTTACCTTCTACTGGTAGTACGTTTTTCACCGCTTCTACCACTTTCTCATCTTCTGTATCAGATAAGAAGATTGATATAGCACCTTTATCGTCGCTCGTACGAATTAAACGTCCAATCCCTTGACGAAGACGTAAAATCATATATGGTACATCTACATCCCAGAATGGATCATTTACATGTTTACGCTTCGCTTCAAACACAGGATCGTTTGGAGGGAATGGTAATGACCAAATAATAACATGTGATAATGATGAACCAGGAATATCTAAACCTTCCCATAAGTGAACGGCACAAAGCACAGTCTCTTCTTCATTTTGGAAACGAGAAACTAACTGACTAATTTCTTGATCTCCTTCATATAGGAACGGAACTGACATTTGTTCTTTACTTACATATTCTTTAAACGCTGCAAGCTCTTGTGTTGTACGGAATAATACAAGTGTACGTCCATTTGTCTTTTGTATATTTTCAAGTGTATATTGACACTTTCTTTCCCATTCATTTTCTTTCGTATGCGATAGTAGGTTTACTGCCATTTGCTCCTCATAATCAAACGGTGAGGCAACTGAGAATGATAAGTAATCTTTTACCCCTAGACTATTTGCCGTAAATGCGAATGAATCGTTGTTAGATAGTGTAGCAGAAGAGAAAATATATGGAATCTTCTTCGAGAATACTTTCTCTTGTAATACTTCTTCAACAGCACGTGGCATAATCACTAACGTGAAGGCTCCATCACCTTCTTCACCCCATGTAATTACATTTTTCTCGTGCATAAACAGACGAAGTGAATGTTCTAATACATCTAAATGTTCATCAACAATATTTAAATCATACGTGTTTACTGTATGCATTTCACTTTCAAATACTAATGCGTCTCCGACTTCACCGATTTTTGCATAAAGTCGCTTCGCTTCAGCAGTTACTTTTTCTGTCACAGTAATTTCTAAGCGATCAGAACCGGCGATTTCCTTTTTATTCTCTTGTAACACATCAAAAAATCGCTCTGTTTGCCAAATTGTTTCTTCTACTAAATGTGCAAACTCCTCGCGAATATCGTTTTGCAACAATCTCGTTAAAAGTTGCTCCATCATCGTTTGCTTTAAACGATATGTTAAAGCTTTTTGAGCTGCATATTCTACAAGATGTCCTTCATCGAATACAACGCAGCTACTTTCTGGTAATAACGGAATTTGTCCTTCACGCTTACGAGCATCGTACGTCCAAATATGATCCATATAGAAATCTTGAGAACAAATAATTAAATCTGCTGCTTTACGATAATGCTCACGAGAAAGAGTCTGCCCACAACGGTGACGTGAATCACAAGTGAAGCAATCTTGGAAGTAATCCCAATTTACTTTTGACCATTCTTCGTCATTTAAAAGTGGAAATTCTTTTCTGTCACCATAGTGAGTAAAGTTTTGCATCGTACCATGATCGAATACAAACTGTGGTAATTCGTAATATACGTCTTCAATTACTTCTGGAGCTCGTCCACTCATAACATCTTCAAGTTTACGTAAGCATAAATAATTATCCATTGATTTTGCAAGCCTTACATCAACAGATAGCCCTAACGCTTCAGATAACTTAGCAATGTCCCCTTCTTCTTTTACAAGCTGCTCAATTAACGTTTCATCTGCACAAGCGATAATAGCTGGTTTTCCAGTATAACGCGCATAGCAAATTGCATATAGAAGATATACAATTGTTTTCCCTGTTCCTACACCCGCTTCCGCGAACATTACTTTCTTTTCTTGGAAAGCACGCTCTAATTGAAACGCCATAAAAATTTGTTCATCACGCTCTTCAAAGCCTTTTTCCGGAAGGATGTCGTAAAATACATCTCCAATCCACTCATTCAACTTATCATAAAAATTTTCTTGTTTTCCTACTTCAAATGGTAATCTCTTCTCAGTAAACATCCTTAGCCTCCAACCAAAAAGTTTTTCTATAAAAAGATATAGCAACTGCTACTCATATGTGTGCAGCCACTTTCCCCTGTTGCCATACATAGAAATACACGAAAAAAAATTTTCCTTTCGAAAAAGGAAAATTTTCTTCTATATTAATGACTTTAAATACCGTTTATCAATCGCTGTTTCATGTGAAAGAGCTGACAAATATTCTTCTTGTGCTTTTTGTATTTCATCTACAATCACACTTTGACTATCCACTTCTTTTCCGAGCTCATCATACGTACGGTGAATAGCCTTTTGAATCATTGATAATTGGAAACTATCCATATTAGTTCCTCCTTTACGCATTACATAATAGCCAGTATATGCGTGCTGGAGGAGTTTTATACTATGAATTACGCGGTGGACGTTTTCCAAAGTACTGGTAGTAATCTGTACGGATAAATCCATTAAACAGCTTACGTTTCTTCGAAGCATCTTTTCCATAGCACTTCTCAAATGCTTCGTAACTTGTTAATACATATGCTGACCATGTATCTAATGGGCGGAATACTTGTCCCATTTCTTTATACAATTGTTCAACAAGTGCTTTTTCACTTAAACGTTCTCCGTATGGAGGATTCGTTACAACGTAGCCATAATCCTCTTTTGTTGTGAAATCTTTTACTTGCATTTGTTTAAATGTAATTAAATCACCTAAACCTACTTCTTCTGCGTTATCTTGAGCAACTCGAATCATACGATGATCAATATCTGATCCGATGATTTGCAGTGGTTGATTATAGTTCGCTAAATCTTCAGCTTCTTGACGAGCTTCACGCCAGTTTTGTTTACCTACCCAGCCCCACTCATCTGATGCGAAGCCACGGTTAAATCCTGGTGCGATATTTTGTCCAATTAATGCTGCTTCAATCGGAATTGTACCTGATCCACAGAAAGGATCCACGAAAGGACGATCTGGCTTCCAGTTTGTTAATTTAATTAAAGACGCAGCTAATGTTTCTTTTAAAGGAGCTTCCCCTTGATCCATACGGTATCCACGTTTATGAAGTCCAACACCGCTTGCATCAATTGTTAATGTTGCAATATCCTTAAGCATTGCAATCTCAATACGGAATAACGGACCATCTTCTTCAAACCAAGTTGTACGTTTATATGTTGTTTTTAATTTTTCAACGACAGCCTTTTTAACGATACGTTGGCAATCCGAAACACTGAATAATTCAGATTTTAAAGATTTACCGATAACAGGGAACTCACCGTTCTCTGGAATATAATCTCCCCAGTTTAATGCTTTCGTTTTCTCAAACAGCTCATCAAATGTTGTCGCTTTAAATTCGCCAACTTTAATTTTCACACGGTCCGCAGTACGTAACCATAAATTCGTGCGACAAATCGCCTTTTCATCTGCTTCAAATGTTACTTTGCTGTTTTCTACTTGGCACTCATAACCAAGATCACGAACTTCTCGAGCAACTAACGCTTCAATACCCATTGCCGCTGTTGCGATTAAAGTAACTTTTCCCATTTGCATTCACCTCTTATGTATAGTCAAACAATAATTAATAACAATTTCCCTTATTAATTATTACATTTTACGAAAAATTTTCTCATTAACCATTTTAACTCATAATTTATAACTTCATACAAATAAAAAGCCCTCCTCTAACAAAGGAGAGCTGAGTTATTTCATAGTTGGTTCATAACGTTCTGTAAGCCATGTTCTGTTCCTTTGTACTGCAAACGGCCCACGCCTCGTACTCCGGTGGCAATCATCTATCTACAGGTTATACAACCTGTCCTTTCCCATCGTTCATTTCCTTGGAAAAGATTCCCCTACCATTATTTGGGTTTCTCGCTCGTGGGGTTTACCTCGTTCCACTCCTATCATTTCTTCAAGGACTTCGTCACTGTGGCACTTTAAAGGTAGTCAAACCATATCCGAAAGGACTTAGGTTTTTTCCCTGCCGTTAAACCAGCCTTACAGCCAGAATACCCTAGCTTATGAATTGGCTAGGCACGAACACTACAGCCATCTCAGGCCGTGCGAGCATGGACTTTCCTCTACAACGTTGGCGTTGCAGCGATTACCCAAACGTTATGACATCCATTAGTATAGTGGAAACAAAAAGATTTTGCAATGTTTTTTTCTATGTAAAATGCTTTTACCTTTTTATCACCAAAAATTATTCGTATAACTTACTTCCAAATACAGCTTTTTCTAAATTAGATAGACGTTTTAAAATGTCCGTATTCGTGTTGTTATATACTGGTTGTGCAACTGGTGTTTGTACAGGTTGTTGTGGAGCTTGCGTTGCTACTAGTTTTTGTTCTTCTAGTTCACGCTTTAAACGAGCATTTTGTTGCTTTAATTGATCAAACTCCTTGTGGAAAGCCTCATAGTCTTTAATGATCATATCAAGAAACTTGTCTACTTCTTCTTGTTGATAACCTCTCATACCTGTTTTAAATTCTTTTTCTAAAATATCTTTTGCTGTTAATTTAATTTTATCCGAAATCATTTTCTTCACCTCAAATTTTTGCCAAAACTTTCATTAACTAAATTTTTTCAGAAACAATGCTTTTTGTCAATCATATATACGAGTACTATATTACATATTACTCAGCATTATTCCATTGTTCCTCTTCTATTATATCTTGTAAATCGGAAAAAAGAATAAAATAACTGTGATAATTTTCTATTTCTCCTTTTTTCTTTGCTGCTTCTACAATATATTTAGGACTCCCTGGTTTTTCTTCATCATATACAGCTAAAAGAGCATCACTTTTTTCAATAAAAAATTGATTTTTTAATTTAAATTGCTCTGGGCTTTCATACTTCCGTTTCGTAATACTATCAATATGATCTGCTTGAGAGAGAATAAATTCGTAATACTCACGGTTATCTTCCTTCCAGTTTTCTTCTTGTTCTAAAAACGGAGTGAATACCGCTAATTTTAAATTTGGGTATTCTACTTGTATTTCAAAAACAACCTCAGCAGCCCATAATTCTACACCTAACTGGCCGCTTATTATAACCCACTCTAAACCATCTTCTACAAAAGCAGTTAATTTACGACGCAGCGCCTTTTTTATACATTCTACTCCTGGATGATCATTTTTAAATATGCCAAGTTCAAATGGCTTATATCCTGTTACTGCAATAACTTTCATATCAACACTCCAATTACAAAAAAGAACTAGCATTTCGCTAGTTCTAACATATCATTTACTTTTTAAATATTCCACCAACGTTTGGTCCGATATTTGGACCTACTGGTGATACGTTGTTTGGTCCAAATGGTGATACATTCGGTCCTGGTCCAAATGGCGATACATTCGGTCCTGGTCCAAACGGTGATACATTCGGTCCTGGTCCGAATGGAGATATTTGATGGCCGTGGTGATGATGACCATGGCCACATGGTCCACATCCGCCACCAAATCCTGGATCAATTGGGTCTACAACATTTACATTCGAGTTTGTTTGCGGGAAGAAGTTTTGGTTTTTAATTTGTTGATGATGTACATGTGTTGTATGTGTTGGGAAAATGTGTGGCACCACCGTTGTTGAAAAAGAGTGTGTTACGCATTGTTTCGTCGGATGAACGACAGGAGCAGTTGTACAAATAGGTCCTACAGGCTTATGCCCTCCAAAACAAGGATGACAATGATGCATAGTTTTTTCTCTCCTCTCTCGTTAAAAAAATCTGATTACACTTTACAGTATGAGAAAAGAGGGAAAGCCGCTTGTTATATATACCCATTTACTCCAAGGAAATTTGTCTAGCCCCTACTTCATATAAGATACTTTTTTATAGACAACTCTCCAAAATTACTTACCAAAAAATCCTCCAACTTGCTTTACAATACCTGTCACTTGATTCATCGCATTCATCATTTGTCCAGCTGTATTCATCATTTTATTTACATCATAGTTACCATCTGACGTTTTAAATTGGGAAACAAAACTAGAAAATTGGCTTGGTTGCTGTTGTTGCTTTTGTTTATTCTGCGTCGGGTACGGTTGTTTTGGTGGATAAAACATCGCTTGTTGATTTCCATAGGGAGATGGTGGTGGCATATGGTATTGGGAATTCATATAAGGTTGCTGTTGTTGATCCATATAATGCTGCTGTTGATTCATGTAGGGTTGCTGCTGTTGTTGCGGTTGATTCATAAACGACACTTCAAATGGTTGGTAATAATTTTGATTTCCATAATGAGGCTCGAAAGGATACATATTATACCGTAAATATGTATCCGTATTATATTGGTACATATTTTGCTGTGCATATGGATTCGTTTGCTGATATACGTTAGGTTGTTGAAACATGCATTCTCTCCTCCTTCACATAAGTTTCTACATATATAATATGTACCTGCAAAATAATTTGTGTGACGAAGTATCTGTCTATTTTTGTCGGAAGTTTAAATTTTTAAAAAATTAAAAAAGAAAACCCTTCCATGCTATGATAATGAAGAAGAAGATTCTCATGGGGGAGGAATCAACATGGTATTAGGGGATTTAAAACAAGCATTTTCTCAAAAAAAGGGGTATTACACAGAGAATGTAAATGAATTGTTAGACTTTGCGAGACATTGGTATCTCGAAGGAAAAATATGCATTTCAGATTACCGAACGTTAATAAAAGAATTAGAAATAAACGGTGCAACAAAACCTACAACAATGACAGAAGCATAAAAAAAACAAGAGGGTTTCCCCTCTTGTTACTTACATTGCTCAATTATATTTTGCAAAGTATACGAAATGGCTTGATGTGTTTCAAAGAATCGCTTACCTTTTCCTTTATTTACAAAACATTGCAACACATTTGTTTGTAAATTATCGTACACTTGATCAATTTGCTGTACATGTATATACTTCGGTTTTTCTTCCTTAATCCATTTATACGCTAATTCTTTCCACACTTTTAATTCCTCATCTACCATATCTACAAATGGTTTCATATCCTTATAAAAATCATATTCAATCATTTCTCTTTTTTTCACATTCGCTTCATTATTATGCTGCATAAGTTTTTCCGAAGACTGTATTAATGCTTCATACTTCATTTTATTCCCACCTTATTATGCACTCACTACGACGTTTTGAAATGCCTTCACCCAATTCCCTTTTTCTTCGTGATGCACTAATTTATTTTCCATATGCTCAATATGCATTTCTGTTATTTCTATCTTGTTGCATATTTTTTCACTCTTATCCTTCAATGCATGATTCATTCTAATCCCTATATTCATTTCCAGCAAATCGAGAGAACTTAACATTTGATCCATCGTTTTCATTACATCTTCCTTCTGAACCATCGCCATATACAAAACGCCCCCTTCTTTGCTTTTCCTTTGTCATGTAATTTCGCCGAATGATTTCCCACTCCTGCCCACATGACAAAACTAGTTGTTATTCGTCAAAGAAATCATTTTGTATGTCATTTATAGAAATGGTAACAATACAAAAAGGAGGTGTATGAAGATGACAAAGAACAAAAATGAAAAAAAGAAAAAACAAAACAAACAAAATAAACCCGAAACTGGCAATCCAAAGTTAGATGGTCCAAACTTCCCTGCTACATAAAGTAAAATTTTAATCAGTGGGGTCTGTTCATCCCCGACTGATTATCAACCCTCACCAATCGGGCTTTTACAAAAAGCTAATTTCTGAAGCATCCTTAATCTCTTATATTGATTAAGTTTTGAGATTAAATTTTTAGCACAAATGGCAGGATTACTTCACATTAAGAAGTCCCGTCTTCATAAATGAAGACGGGACTTCTTTTTTATTATATCACGAACTCTTCCATCCTTTTAACAAAACGATTTACAATAGAAGCAACATAGATTTGCCCTCTCTTTCTTTTATACCATTCTGTTATATCAACTTCACCCTTATACTCTTCTGGTAAAAATAGCTCATTTATTTCTGTATCTCTACAAAACCAATCTCTCATACTTATCCCCTTATGTGCAACAACAGGATAAACCTCTCTAAGGACTGGCGTACAAGATTTTCTAGCTACTCTTACATAATATTCATAATCTGCTCTTGACCCTGTGTGTGTAGTTTGCAATGCAAACCTATGGAATAACCTTTTATAATCTGGATGAAACAGTAACTCCGCTAATTTCTTCCCTAGTTCTATACGCTTTTGTAACGTTTCAAATTGATAAACTGAAAAACCATACATATTCCCTTCAACGGTTGGAAAAATAACGGCACTAATATGAAGTATTTCTTGCAATTTAAAAAGTGCTGTATGGAATACATGTTTTTTAAAATATGCATTCTCAATAACTGGTTTTTGAATTTTATTTTGCTCATTTATAATAAGCGCAGTCATGAGCCTGTTTATATCTTTTTTCTCCCAAAAATATATCCATTCTTTTTCCATAAAAATTGATACGTTGAAATATTGTAACAAATAGAATAGTGGCACCTGCCTCCTCTTACTTTCTTCGTATAACAACAGCTGAGGAAATGCATCTAAAAAAATAATCCAATTCGCTTCTTCATACGTCAGAAACAAATGTTTTTTTACTTTTTGAGGTAAAACAGTAGCATAATACCTCCCTTCTAAATCAGTCATATTCCATCCCGCATTTCTCGAGACCATACTCGCTAAGAAGGCCCACCTGATTTCACTATTTCTTACATAATATTCTTGATAAGACTGTGTTCGAGAAATGTTGTCCATATTAGCTATTTCTATTTCCCTCTTAATGTTGTAAACGATTGTTTTTTCTTCTTCTGTACAGGCGATATTTTTACGATATTGTTTAATTTTTTCATAATCATTCCATGTAAACATGAATAAGTCATCATACCTTTCTTCAAAAAGGTCACATCTTTTTTCATTTTTTGTTATAATCACCTTTGTAAGTAATTCTTAACAAGTTGGGAGTGGACACAATATGACCATTCGTTACCCAAATGGAAAACGGTTCAATCAAGCTTCACAACCTCATAAAACACCAATTAAAAAACATACTTATAGTAATAGAGGTATGTCCCTTGAAGAGGAATTGAATGAAACAAATGAATATTACTTAACCCATAATATTGCATGTGTACATAAAAAACCTACACCTCTTCAAATTGTAAAAGTAGATTACCCCGCTCGAAGTGCTGCAGTGGTAAAAGAAGCGTATTTTAAACAACCTTCTACAACAGATTACAACGGTGTATATAAAGGGAAATACATCGATTTTGAAGCGAAAGAAACAAAAAATAAAACCAGTTTTCCACTTCAAAACTTCCACCTTCATCAAATTGAACATATGAAGCAAGTAATAGCTCATAATGGAATTGCATTTGTTATTATTAAATTTACACTTTTTGATGAATTTTATTTATTAGATGCAAAACATATTATTGCGTTTTGGAATCGTCAAAATACTGGTGGACGGAAATCGATTACGAAAGAAGAAATAGAAGAGCATGGATCTTTATTATCATGCGGTTATCACCCTCGGATTGATTATATCCGTGTACTAGACACGGTTTATTTTTCGTGATAGAGTCATCACTAAGGCTCTTTTTTCGACTTTTGGGGAGAGAATGAAAGGTAGGAGAAAGTATAATGTCAGATAATTATCGTTCTCGTACAGAACGAAATCATGTAAAAAATCAAAATCAACAGCAAGAAACAAATAAAGAAAAAAAACCAAAGAAAAAAGGCTCCTTTTTTAAAAAATTCCTTATAGGTTGTCTACTTCTTGGTATCGTTGGTCTTGTTGCTGGCGTTTCCGCTTTCTTTGTTATGGTGAAGGACGCTCCAAAATTAGACAAATCAAAACTTGTCAATCCTTTATCAACAAAGTTTCTTGATAAAGATGGGAACTTTTTCTATGAATACGGTGCTGAAAAACGAACCCACGTTACGTATGATCAAATTCCAAAAGTAGTTGAAAATGCATTCCTTGCAACTGAGGATTCACGTTTCTATGACCATAATGGAATTGATTTTAAACGAACTACAAAAGCAGTTATGGAAAACGTCACTGGAGGTTTCGGATCTCAAGGTGGTAGTACGATTACACAACAAGTAGTCAAAAACTATTTTCTAACGATGGACAAAACTGCAAAGAGAAAAGTGCAAGAATGGTACCTATCTTACAAATTAGAGCAACAATACTCTAAACATGAAATCTTAGAAATGTACTTAAATAAGATTAACTTAGGTAACCGTTCGTACGGTATTTCAACAGCAGCAAAAAAATATTATAACAAAGATTTAAAAGACTTACAGTTACATGAAGCTGCGATGCTCGCTGGTTTACCCCAAGGTCCTAATATTTATGATCCAACAAAAAAAGACAACGTTGAACGAGCTACACAACGTCGTAACGTCGTATTATCATTAATGAATCGACATGGTTATATAACAAAAGACGAAATGAATAACGCAATAAAAATCCCTGTAACTGAAGGTCTTCAACCGTCTTCAGAAGTAACCGAGATGAAGTATCAAGCATTTTTAGATGCTGTTGTAACAGAAATTGAAAAAGAATATCCTGATATAAATATTGGTTCAGATGGTTTAACAATTCATACAACACTTGATCAAGATGCTCAAGAGTACGCTGAAAAAATTATGGATGGCAACCTTATTAAGTATCCCAGCGACCAATTCCAAGGATCATTCGTATTTATGGATACAAAGTCTGGAGAAGTTCGAGCAATTGGGGCTGGGCGCAAAGACAGTAAGTCTACTTTCAAAGGTCATAATATGGCAACTGATTTAAAACGCCAAGTTGGTTCAACAATGAAACCAATTTTCGACTATGGTCCAGCATTCGAGAATTTACAATGGTCTACATACCATCAATTAAACGACTCAGAGTATACGTATTCCAATGGAAAGAAAATACGAAATGCCACAAAGAGTTACAAAGGTGACGTTTCACTACGTGAAGCTTTGAAAAAATCATTAAACATCCCAGCTTTAAAGACAGCTCAAGCGGTTGGACTACCGAAGTCACAAGCGTTTGCTGAAGGCTTAGGTATGACCTTTAAAGACGGCAAAGTATATGAATCAACAGCAATCGGTAGTAACGATAGTTCTCCATTACAATTAGCAGGTGCATATGCAGCCTTTGGTAATGATGGTAACTATAATAAACCGCACTTCGTAAAAGAAGTCATCTTCCCCGACGGGACAAAGAAAAGTTTTAAACCGAAAGAACAACGAGTGATGCAAGACTACACAGCTTACATGGTTACTGACGTTCTTCGTGACGTAGTAAAACCTGGTTCTGGTGGTACAGGTCCAACAGCATACGTTTCTGGTTTTGACGTAGCTGGTAAAACAGGGACACAAAACTTTGATGAAGACGTTCTTAAAAAATATGATATTCCAGCTGATGCAAACAGAGATAGCTGGTTCGCTGGATATACACCGCAGTATACAATGGCAGTATGGACTGGTTACGAAAAGGATGGTCCAGAAAATTACATTGGCGATCGCTCTACTAGAATTGCACAACAAATGTTCCAAGTAATGATGAGCAAATTCGCTACAGATAACTCCCGTTTTGAGCGTCCTTCTTCTGTACAAGAAATAAACGGAGAGTTATATGTAAAAGGTGCGAAAAAAGATGCAATTAAACAAATTAAAGTAGATGCACCTAGTGGTCTTAATGTCAATTTCGATGGTGCTAGCACAGTTACACTAAACTGGTCTGGACCAGCAGAGGTTGATGCATATGCAGCAAGCTATAAAGCGACAGACGGTTCAAGTGGTAGTTTATCAATAAAAGGTACAACAGCTACTCTTGGCGGTATTAAACCAGGCGTTACTTACAGCTTCTCTGTAGTAGCGAAAAAAGGTACTGGAACAAGCCCTGCAGTTGGTGCATCCTTCACTGCGCCTGGAGGAACTCCAGACGCGAAGAAAGCTGACGAAGAGGCTAAGAAGAAGGCTGACGAAGAAGCTAAGAAAAAAGCTGATGAGGAAGCACAGAAAAAAGCTAATGAAGATAAACTAAAACAAGACGAGGCTAAGAAAATAGCTGATGAAGAAGCTAAGAAAAAGGCTGACGAAGAGGCTAGAAAAAAGGCTGACGAAGAGGCTAGAAAAAAGGCTGACGAAGAGGCTAGAAAAAAGGCTGATGAAGAAGCTAAGAAAAAGGCTGATGAAGAAGCTAAGCAGAAAGCTGACGAAGAGGCTAGAAAAAAGGCTGATGAAGAAGCTAAGAAAAAGGCTGATGAGGAACGCAAACAACAAGAACAGCAACAACAGCAACAACAGGATACTGGAGGAGATACTACTCCTCACGCAGACGGAAATGTTGTTACAACAGAGTCTTAATAACAAAAAAGAAGTCCTTTCTCTTAACGAGAAAAGGACTTCTTTTTTGTTATCATTTTCTTTACATATAGCTTTTCTATTTCAATATACAACTGTGCTAACTGAATATAAGAATGATAATTATTTGGTTTCTTTATAATGAACGAATACCGCTCCATAAAATTAACTGGTTGTACTTCCAATTTACTCGTGTAATCTTCCATTTCATCCAAACTATGAACAGGTTGCTCATTTAACCAATATACAATTGATAACAAATGCGCTGCAAAAAGAATCATCGGACCTTCAGCTTCTTGTTTCTTTCTGTTTCGAAATAATGCGGCAATGTCTTCATGCTTATTTTTCCATACATTCAACATTACCGGAATACTATTTTCAATTTCATTCCACGGCTCATATTGTCTTTCAATATCAAATATAAAGTAAGTACATTGTATGATTTCTTCAAAAGACTGTTCTGTATGATACTCAATTGAATTTATACTTTCTTTAAAAAATGGTAAGTACCGAAATTCTCTCGGTACTTCTATAACTCGCTCCATCCTTTATTTCCCCTTCATTCGCTTCTTTCCTTCTCGACACACTTCTAGCAATCGACACTCTTCACACTGTGGTCGCTGTGCTTTACAGTGATAACGTCCAAAGAAAATCAAACGGTGATGTGTAACGCCCCATTCATCCATCGGAATTTTCTTCATTAATGTTTTTTCGACTTCTAATACAGAGTCTTTCCATCTACAAATCGCTAATCGTTTGCTCACCCGCTCTACATGCGTATCGACAGCAATTGCCGGTATTCCAAAAGCTACCGATACTACAACATTCGCTGTCTTCCGTCCTACACCTGGTAACTTCGTAAGCTCATCTCGATCTTTCGGCACTTCCCCATTGTAATCATCTAATAACATTCGGCACAATTTTTGAATGTTTTTCGCTTTATTTCTATACAATCCAATAGAACGTATATCTTGTTGTAACTCTTCTAGAGAAACACTTAAATAATCTTCTGGTGTTTTATATTTTCGAAATAAATTTTTCGTCACTTTATTTACAAGTGCATCTGTACATTGTGCAGATAATGCTACCGCTATTACTAGTTCAAACGGATTATCATGAATTAATTCACAATGTGCTTCTGGGTACATGTCCGCCATTGTGTCTAAACAATAGCGGATTTGCGTTTTATTTAACATATACTTCCTCCTACATTACTGCTCCAACCAATTATAAAAAGGCACTTTTCCAGTAAATTTCGTCTCTTGTTTTGTCGTTTGCTGTGTTCGTTGTTGATTTGCTCTAAATTTTCGTCCTTGATTTTGGGCTTGATCTACTGTTTTAATACCATTCTTTTTCCACTCAAATAAAATGCGATCAATATATCGGAAATTAAGCTTACCACTCATTACAGCTTCCCTGAGGGCCGCTTGAATTAAATTCGGATGATGTTGATCTTGATCTTCCCACATCCCCAACGTTTCACATTCAAATGGAGAAAGTGGTCTTCCAAATTCTTTTTCAAATACTGTATATAAATTTACTTGCAGTTGTTTTATTTCTTTTTGTTCTTCCTCTATTGATTCATTCATTAAGAAATGCAATATTTTTTCCCATAGTGGTTGTAAAGAATAACTTTCACACATCATCGCTTCTGATCTTTGTCCACCTTCTAGTGATAAAAAACCTTTTTGAATCAATGTCTGAATCACTTCCATACATTTCATTTCAGTAATCGTCATCCGTTCTGAAATCTCTGACGGAGTCGGAAACGAATTGCCCGATTCTAAAAACGTGTGTACATGAAGTACAACCATAAATTCCGTTTCATTTAACCCTAATTTTTTATAATGCATCATAAGTAATTTTGGAATTGCAATGCTTCCCTGTTCAAACCACTGTAACATCATTTTCTTTTTCATCACCAAACACCTCGCTCTCTAGTATAACACACCTTTCACTAATTCTTTTTGCCACAATTCGTCAAAAAAAACCTCCCTATCATGTAGGAAGGTTTTTTGTATTGCGTTAATAAAATATACAATTAAGCTTGCACTTTACTTTTCATAAACGTATGAATGCGTTCTAATGCTTTCTCTACTTGTTCAAGAGATGTCGCATATGATAAACGAACGTTGTTTGGAGCACCAAATCCTGTACCTGGTACAAGAGCCACTTTTTCCTCTTCTAATAGAGCTTTTGCCCAATCATCAACAGTTTCATATCCTGATAAAGCTACCGCTTCTTTTACATTAGGGAATAAGTAAAATGCACCTTGTGGTTTAATGCAAGTAAAGCCAGGAATTTGAATTAATTTATCATAAATAATGTTTAATCTCTCTTCGAATGCTTGACGCATTGTTTCTACAGGTTCTTGTGAGCCTGCATATGCCGCGATTGCGCCGTATTGAGCGATTGAAGTAGGGTTTGACGTACTATGACTTGCTAAGTTCGTCATCGCTTTAATAAGCTGCTTATTTCCTGCTGCATATCCAATACGCCATCCCGTCATAGAATGAGATTTAGATACACCATTAATAATAAGTGTTTGTTCTTTTAATGCATTAGAAAGCTGGGCAATTGAAGTATATTCTGCTCCACCATAAATTAATTTTTCATAAATTTCATCTGAAACGATTAAAATATCATGTTCTAAACATACTTCTCCAAGCTGTTGTAATTCTTCTTTGCTGTAAATCATTCCTGTTGGATTGCTCGGTGAATTAATAATAACTGCTTTCGTTTTCTCTGTAATTGCCTCACGCAGCTGCTTTGCTGTAATCTTGTACTCATTGTCTTCCATGCCTTCTACATAAACTGGCTTACCTCCAGCGAGTTTTACTTGTTCAGGATAACTTACCCAGTAAGGCGTTGGGATGATAACTTCATCTCCTTCATCAAGTAACACTTGGAATAATGTATATAATGCATGCTTTGCGCCGTTACATACAATAATTTCAGACGGATCATACGCAATTCCTTGATCGCGAGTAAACTTCTTCACAATTTCTTGTTTTAACGCTTGTAATCCACCTGTTGGTGTATACTTCGTATGTCCTTCTAACATCGCTTTATGTGCGGCATCCATAATATGTTCTGGCGTATTAAAATCAGGTTCTCCTGCCCCTAATCCAATTACATCATGACCTTCTGCTTTTAATGCTTGTGCCTTTGCTGTAATTTCTAAAGTTGCAGATGGTGTTAAAGCAGCTACTCGCTTTGCTAATTTCATTTGTAGTTCCCCCTACATCTATTTTTCAATGCTATATCGTTTTAAAAACTGACCATCTTGAAATGCAAGATTGTAGTAACTATAACGATTGTCATCATCAATATATGTAACTTCCCATAGTGGTATATTGTTTTCAACGCCTAATTTTACTTTTAAAATTTCTTTAGGCTTACTTTTGGGCTCTTTACTGTCATCTCCGACTTGTTCAATCGTTCTTTGTAAAGCCTCTTTTTCAGAAATACCTTCACTCTTTTTCCTTACTATTGTTTCCCCTTTTTTCTCAGGCACCCAAACGATAAGTTGTTCTCCTTTTTCATCTGTACCTTGTACGACTGTATATGAAGATTCTCCGTTATAATAATCAACAGATTTTACTTTTGTAAGCTTTGCCTTTTCTTTCGCAATTTCTACAGATTTTGCCTCTTTGGGAAGTTTCTTTTCCATTGCTTTATTATAAACATACGCCCCATACATTCCGCTAGCAACGATTACGATAATGATTGTAAAGATCCACTTTTTCATTTTATCACTACGTTCTGTAAATCGTAAATACAGCTGTTTCTTTATCATTTTCGTCTAATGCTAATCCGAACATGAGGTCCTGCTCTTTTAACGTACGATTCAAGCTATCAACAATTTTATACAAGTCAGACGAATATTTAATACGCGTCGTTGATAGGACTTCGATTTTCTTATCCATGAAAAAACTCCTCCGTTACACAAAAATTTCTAATTATAGAAGAACGCAATGCGGTTACAATAAGAGTACATTCTTTACAACCCCTGCTTCATCACCCATCTATTATAGCAGGACATGTACAGCAAAAAAAGGTTTCAAGTCGAAAACCAATACATTTTGTATACAAGAAGTAAGAAAAATAAAATTCCTCCTACCCACATTTTTTACGCCTGAAGATTAAATGTACTTCAGGCGTATTTTTCTTCCAATTTTATTCAGTTGGCCGTTCCTTTAATTGTTCTAACAATTCTTCTAAAGAGCCTTCATAGAGCGGGACAGTTGGAATTGATTGCAAAAAATGTTTCCCATAGGAAGAGCTTGTCAAACGACGATCTAATACAAATACTGTTCCAGTATCTGTACTCGTTCTAATGAGACGACCAAACCCTTGTTTGAAACGCAGTATCGCTTGCGGGAGTGCTAACTTAGCGAATACGTCCTCTCCTTGATTTTTTAACCATTCTCCTTTTGCTTCTATCATCGGTTGATGAGGAGGCGTAAAGGGAAGCCGGACAATTACAAGACAACTAAGGGCATCTCCAGGTATATCGATCCCTTCCCAAAAACTACTTGTTCCTAACAAAATTGATTTGTCGAACTCTTGAAACTTACGAATGAGACGACTTCGGCTCTTATTATTCACACTTTGCGTTAATAATAAATACCCTTCTAACTCCTCGTCATTTTTCAAATTCGTATACGCTTCTTTCAACATCTCATACGAGGTGAATAAAACGAGCATTCTACCTTTTGTAGCTTTCGCTATTTTTGTAATATGTGCTGACACAGATTCAATATATTCTTCATTACTTGCTTTCTTAATAAAAGGCACATCAGTTGAAACCATTAATTTCATTTGTTCTTCAAAACGGAATGGTGACGGAACCTGTAATGTATTAGGAGCAAAATCATGTAAACCTAGCTCTTCTTTTATATAGGCAAATGAATCGTTTACTGTTAACGTTGCTGATGTGAAAATAACACTCTTTTTCTGTGTTAAAAATTCATCAGCAAACCTTTCAGCAATATGAACAGGTTGCCCATATAAAACAGTTGAATGAATAGTTCCCTTCGTTTCAGTCTCCATCCATGTCACATATGAATTTTTTTCTAAAATGAGTAATTGTAAAGCTTGTGCCATCTTTCTCAACAACTCAATTAAATGCATAAATTCACCAGTAACAACATGCATTTCCCATTCTATTTTACTTTGCAATATATCAACTTGCTTCTCAAGTGTAGTCAATAATTTTCTTATATCATATACAAAACGATTTGTTAACTCGGTAATGCTATCCCATAACTTACCTTTCTCTACTTCTGTGTTATATCGATAAATAAGTGGCATATTGCTTATCCCTTGTTCCTGCTTTGTTTGTTTAAAGATGAACGCACGTAACATTTGGAATAGCTCATCCGCATCAAATTTCAATTCCTTCAAACTATGACTCACCATCCGGAAAGTCGAACGAGAGGCTTGTTCTGATTTTTTCATCATTTTATATACTTTAGAAAGTACATCATCTGTTTCTAGCGTACCAAGACGAGATAAAACTAGCTGGAAATACATACAGGAGAACTGTTCACCTAATGTTCTACTTGCCGCTTCCTCAATATGATGAGCTTCATCAAAAATAATATGTTCGCATGAAGCAAACAATGGTTCTTCACTTGAAAAATCTTGAAATAATAACGTATGATTTGTAATAACGATATCTGCAAATAACGCTTTATTCTTTGCTCGTTGATAAAAACAACGACTAAACCAGTTGCTTTGCATCCCGCCTGGACTATGTACATCACTACAAATACGGTTCCAAAGTAACTTTCCGCCCTCAGGAATATTTAATTCATCCCGATCGCCAGTTTCCGTTTGCAATAACCATACTAAAATTTTTGCCTTTGTGAGCGCCATATCATAATTTTTCTCTTCCTCTTGCAAAGCATATTCAAATTTATGTAGGCAAAGATAATGCTTTCTTCCTTTCAAAAGAGCTACTTCAAATGAAAATGGCATTATTTTCTGTAATAATGGAATTTCTTTTTCTAGTATTTGTTGTTGCAGTTGTACGGTTTGGGTACTTATGATGACAGGTTCTTCTTTTTTCTTTGCAAAATAAATACTTGGAAGTAAATATGCAAGAGTCTTCCCTGTTCCTGTTCCTGCTTCAATTAGGGAAAACCTAGAATCTCTTAGTGCTGTATATATTTCCTTCATCATAATTTGTTGGCTTTCTCTTTTTTCAAACTTTGGCATATTCAATGCAAGTTTATCGATTGTCTTATGCAAAAAAGCATCAAATTTAGATGAACATGTTTCACTGAGATTTAAAGAATAATTCCGTTTTCGAAGCGCAATATTTCGATACACTTCATACCCCTCTGCCGCTTTTTTACCATGCATCATTTTCTTTAAAATATTTTCAGAAAGTACATCCGCAATATCACTTTGAAAAACATCGCTCAATTCATAAAGCGATTGCAAGGTGACAAGTGGTAACTTTTCAATTTCATTTAAAAATTGTAAAAATAATTCCGCTGTAGCAAGAGCATCACTATCCGCACGATGCGGTTGATCGTGCTCTAGTTCATGTTGTTTAGCTAAATCACGTAATTTATAACTATCAGCCGTCGGCAATAGAATTTGTGCCAACTCAACTGTATCAACTTTTGGACAATGTACTTCTGTATATCCAGCCTGCCTTAATTCTTCCGTTAAAAAATTCCAATCAAAGTGAACGTTATGTGCAACGAAAGCTGCACCTTGTAATAGCTCAACAACCATCGGGGCTACATCTTGAAATAACGGGGCTTGCTTAACCATACCCTCATCAATCCCTGTTAGTTCTGTAATAAATGGTGGAATCTCTCTCTTCGGATTAATAAAAGATGAAAAAATCTCCAATATCTCTCCATCTTCCACTACAACAGCTGCAATTTGGGTAATTTTATCCTTCCCATCCTTCCAGGAGTTCCCTGTCGTCTCTAAATCCACAACGACATAACGCTTACTCATATATGTAACACCTCAATTTCTTACCTATCAAACACAAAATTATATAATGTTACTATACCACGTTTTATCTCATCTTAATGAAAAGATGCACAAAAAAGCTATCTCTGTAATAGAGATAGCCTTCCTACTTATAATATCGTACCCGCTTTTTCAGCACCTAACATTTCAATAATTTGATTATCATCGTCTAATACTGCAATTTTCGGCTCTTGTTTATGAATATTTTCTTCTGCCACTAAACCGTAGCAAATAATAATAACTTTATCCCCTGGCTGTACCAGCCTTGCAGCTGCACCATTTAAACAAACAACACCGCTACCGCGTTCTCCTTTAATAACATATGTCTCTAAGCGAGCACCATTATTGTTATTTACAATTTGTACTTTTTCATTTTCTACAATATTTACTGCATCCATTAAATCTTCATCAATTGTAATACTACCTACATAATTTAAATTTGCTTCTGTTACTGTTGCGCGATGTAACTTCGCTCTCATCATTGTGCGAAACATAGATGCTCCCCCTTAGTTCACCTTTAATGTTATATTGTCAATTAATCGTACATTATCAAATTTGACTGCAATTGCTAAAATAATTCGTCCTTCAATTTTATCCATTACTTGTAATGAAGGATAGGCATATAAATCAGCATAATCTACGGTGCCTTTCGTATACGTCTCAATATACTCTTTCACAAGAGTTGTAATGATTTCTGAATTACGTTCGCCTACCTCAATTCTTTCTTTCGCTATACATAGACTGCGGTATAAATGAGGAGCCTCTTCACGCTCCTCTTGTGATAAATACACGTTACGAGAACTTTTCGCTAATCCATCTTCTTCCCTTACAATATCAACTGGTACAATAGTAACCGGAATATTAAAATCAGCGACAAATCCTTCAATGACAGCAACTTGCTGTGCATCTTTCATACCGAAATAAGCGCGTGTTGGTAATGTAATATTAAATAGTTTCATTAGTACAGTCGCAACACCAGCGAAATGACCTGGTCTTTGTTTACCGCATAATACATCAGTACGCTTCACAACTTCTACCGTTGTCGTTTGTTCTACTGGATACATTTCTTCTACGCTCGGATAAAATAAATAATCTACACCGTTTTCTTTTGCTACATTTTCATCTCTATCAATATCACGAGGGTATCGATCTAAATCTTCATTCGGCCCAAACTGTAGCGGATTGACAAACACGCTTAAAACTACAATTTCATTTTCTTCTCTTGCCTTACGTAATAAAGTCGCATGCCCTTCATGTAAATAACCCATCGTTGGAACAAAACCAATACTTTTTCCACTTGCATGCAGTTCGTTTGTAATTCGCTGCATCTCTTGTACTGTCGTTACGATTTTCATTATTGTTTTCCTCCGTATAACGCTAAGCATTCTTCCTCTTTCATTGTGAACGAATGTTTTTCTTCAGGAAATTGCCTTGTCTTTACTTCAGCAACATATTGAGAAATCCCACGTACAATTACTTCTTGAACAGACGTATATTGCTTCACAAATTTCGGAACACGATTTACCCCATATGAGATAAGATCATGATAAACAAGCACTTGCCCATCTACTTTTTGTCCTGCGCCAATCCCGATTGTTGGAATTGTTAATTGCTCTGAAATAAGTTCTGCTAACTGCATTGGCACACACTCTAACACGAGTGCAATCGCACCAGCTTCCTCACATTTCTTCGCATCTTCTATTAATTTTTTTGCACTTTCAGCGTCTTTTCCTTGTACTTTATATCCACCTAGCACTCCTACAGATTGAGGAGTTAAACCTAAGTGCGCCACGACAGGAATTCCCGCATTCGTCAAATAGTGAATAGTCGATATCACTTCTCCCGCACCTTCTACCTTCAGTGCATGGGCACCACTCTCTTGAACGATGCGGCGTGCATTCACCATCGTATCTTGTAACGACACATGATACGACATAAATGGCATATCAGTTACAATAAACGTCTCTTTTGCTCCGCGGCGTACAGCTTTCGTATGATGAATCATATCCTCTACTGTTACAGGTACTGTTGAATCGTAGCCAAGTACAACCATCCCGAGAGAATCTCCAACTAGAATCATATCAACTTCAGCTTCTTCTGCTAATTTTGCAGATGGATAATCATACGCCGTTAGCATTGTAATCGGCTCACCTTGCTCTTTCATTTTCAAAAAATCTGTTTTTGTTTTCAAAAACTACTCCTCCTTTATGCAGGAGAGAGGAGATGGCCGAAATCATATAAAAAACCCCTCTGGCCATAAAAGGGCAGAAGGGTTGTGTGTTAGTCGGCATTATTCATCCCTCTGTCCCAGTCCGTTATTGGATCAAGGCAGAATCCAAGTTATTATTTTTCGTATTGCTTCGAATCATGGTGCAGTTCGCTCTGATACTGCCCACATTCGAACTAATTATAGCAAACTCCGAAAAGAAATTACTACATTTTTTTGAAAAAATAATTTTTATCCTCATTACGATATGTGAAATTTTAAACATAAATCAACCACAGAACGATAAACAACTTTTTAAATGCATAGTATAACTCTTAAAATAATGATGCAGGTTAATTGAGGAAACATACTTACAAAAGGAGAATTGCGAATGTCTATAAACAAATGGTTATTTCGATTCATCGGTTTGCTTGTGATGAGTGTAGGGATGATAACTTTTAGCTCCTTCCATGCATATGCCTCAGTTAACGCCGTAACACAACCTATCGATTCAACGAAAGTAATTGAGGTCGAACTAAACGATGATTACTTTCGTCCAAACGTCATCACGATTCCAATTAAAGAGTCAACAACATTGTTATTAAAAAACAAAGGTAAGAATGAACATACCTTTACAGTAAAAAAACTCGATATTGATGTCGTAGTCGAGTCGGGAAAAGAAAAAAGCATTACTGTAAAACCTAAAAGTACCGGTACATATGAATTAATATGTCGGTACCATCTCCTGAAAGGAATGGAGGGCAAAGTAATCGTCAAATAACAAGTATAGGCAACCAGACGATATTCAAAAATTGATTATTGTATTACAAACTCAGCTCAAAAATATTGTAATAAAAAAAGAAGTTCCAAAAGAGGAACTTCTTTTACTTAATTTCGATATCCGCAGAATGAATGTGATGTACTTTTCCTTCATGGTCCTCTAGAAGTAATACACCCTCTTCTGTAATTCCTTTTGCTAGCCCTGTAATCGACTGTCGCATCGTTCGAGCGGTAATTTCTTTCCCTATGCTCACAGCGTAGCTTTCCCAAAGGATTTTAATGACAGAGAAACCATTTTGTAAATACTCTTCATATAATTTTTCTAGTTGTAAAAAGATTTGTTGCATAAGCTCTGCACGAACAATTGGCTTACCTGCTTCAATCGCCAAAGAAGTAGCAATATGCTGAATTTCCTCATCAAAATGTTCTTGTTTTTGATTCGCATTAATACCAATGCCCATAATAACAGCATTGATTTTATCAGGATCCGCCTGCATTTCTGTTAATATACCTACAGCCTTTTTCCCTTGAATTAAAATATCATTTGGCCATTTTATTCCTACGTTTACACCTGTGCACTTTTCAATTGCTTGCGTAACGCTAACAGCCGCTAACAAAGTAAGTTGTGGTGCATGATGAACTGGGATTGACGGACGTAAAATAATACTCATCCAAATTCCTGTCCCTTTTGGTGAATGCCATTTTCTACTTAAACGACCTCTACCCGCTGTTTGTTCTTCTGCCACAACAATTGTTCCTTCTTCTACACCTTCATAAGCAAGTTTTGCTGCAATATGCTGCGTAGATTCAACAGACTCTTCAAAATACACTGTTCTACCAATATGTTTCGTTTGTAATCCTAACTGAATTTCATTCGCAGTCACTTTGTCCGGCTTACTCGCAATTCGATAGCCTAATCGACGTACAGCTTCAAGTTCGTAGCCCTCATTACGAAGGTCCTCCATATGTTTCCACACAGCGGTTCTCGAGCAACCAAGTTTATCACTAATCGTTTGGCCAGATACAAACTCGCCATCCGCTTCAGAAAAAACTTGCAATAACTGCTTTCTTATAGTAGATTGCATTCTTGCAGCCACTCCCTTATACACTCTTTCTCATTAACTACGTTTCCTTGTACGATTGCTTCTTCAATCTTTTGAATCATTTCAGCAACCCACGGACCAGGCTTTTTATTTGCCCAGCTTAATAAATCATTCCCAGTCACATTCATTTCTTGACGACTCTTTATTGGCAATGATTGAAACAATGTTTGTACTCGTTTAACAGATGTACGGTCATAACTTTCAATCATCGCTTCATATACTCTTTCAGCCATTTCAGCGATATGAATTCCCGTTTTATAGAGAAGGACCGTATCCCACTCCTTCTCTTTTCTCGTACGGATTGCCAATAAAACTGCAACAATATCTTTTATTTTTTTATTCGAAAACTTCCATTGACGTAAAAATACCGATGGATGCTCTTCTCCGATACAATATAAGAAAAATGACCATGCCTCGATATCCGTCTCAAAAGAATCCCATTCATACTGCGTAGCTTTTAACAGTCTCTCCTCTGACATTTGTAAATATGGTAGATGAGAAAATAGCTTCGTTTCTACTAATTCCTGTAAGCCCTTCACGCAATATGTACCCGTTAACAGTTTCTCAAACTCCACTGTAATTCGTTCAATCGCTATATGTTCTAGTAAATGTCCATATGTTTCAATTGCTTGCTTCGTTTTTGTTTCTAAAGAAAATCCTAACGTACTTACAAACCGAATACCACGCATCATTCGTAAGGCATCTTCTTGAAAACGATCAGCAGCATTTCCAACTGTCACAATTTCTCTCTTTTGAATCGCTTCCTGTCCGGCAAATAAGTCCACCATTTCGCCTTCTTCTGTCATAGCAATTGCATTCATTGTAAAATCACGACGTTTTAAATCCTCTTCTAATGCACGAACAAATTGAACACTACTAGGTCTTCGAAAATCTTCATATTCGCTTTCTGTTCGAAAAGTGGTTACCTCATAAGGCTCACCATTTTCTACAACAATTACAGTTCCATGCTCAAGACCGACAGGCACATGTCTTGGAAATATAGCCATCACTTCTTCTGGTAAAGCAGATGTCGCAATATCAATATCTCCAATTGGCCTATCGATAATGAGATCTCTTACACTCCCACCAACAAAGTAAGCCTCATGTCCTTGTTGCTTTAATGTCTCAATAATAGAACTAGCTTTTTTAAATCTTTCCATTTTTGTCATCCCTTAGCACATCATAGTAAATCGTTTCATATTGTGAGACGATTTTTTCCGAGCGGAACTGCTCGTAAACACTTTCTCTTGCTCGTTCTCCCATATTACGGTGAAGTTCCTCATTCTTTAATAGCTGAATGGCTTGGTTGGCCACTCCCGTTGCATCGCCAAATTCACATACATACCCTGTTTCACCATGTTGAATGACTTCTGGAATACCTCCAACCCTTGTTCCAATACAAGGTACACCACACGCCATCGCTTCTAATAAAACAAGACCAAAACTTTCCTTCTCCGATAGAAGCAACATTAAATCACTCATCGCAAGTAGTTCTGCAACATTATCTTGCTTTCCTAGGAATAAGACGCGATCTTCAATATGTAAATTCTTCACTAACTGTAAAATCGTACAAAACTCTGGTCCATCCCCAACAAGAAGCAACTTCGCATCTACTTCTTGAACAATTTTAGCGAATGCATGAACAACATCCTGTACACGTTTCACCTTCCGGAAATTTGAAATGTGAATAATTATCTTTTCACTCTCACTAATACCGTATTCTTTCTTTAATTGAGACATATCACGCTTGAAATATACACGTTCGTCTATAAAGTTATATACAGTTTGAATTTCTTTATTTGGTTTTACAAGCTCATGCGTTTCGTTAATTAATGAATGCGAGACAGCAGTAACAACATCAGACTGCTCAATACCAAAACGAATCAAATTATTTAACGAAGGGTCGGAACCTAACACAGTAATATCTGTTCCATGCAAGGTTGTAACAATTTTAATACGCTCTCCAATCATTTGTTTCGCTAAATAAGCACAAATTGCATGCGGGATTGCGTAATGCACATGTAAAATATCAAGGTTTTCTCGTTGTGCAACCTCTGCCATTTTACTTGCTAACGCTAAATCGTACGGTGGATATTGAAATACAGAGTATTGATTTACCGTCACTTCATGAAAATAAATGTTTGGATACACTTTATTTAACCGGAATGGTAAACCCGATGTAATAAAATGAATTTCATGCCCGCGTTCCGCCAATTGCTTTCCTAATTCTGTTCCAACAACTCCAGAACCACCTACAGAAGGATAACATGTAATACCTATTTTTAATTTCATTTACATCCCCCTATTAAATCAGCATGTAATAAAACCGGTTTCTTACTCATAAACCCTTCGGCATACAAGGCCCCAACTTCTTTCCCAAACATCTTCTCACGAGCAACCACAGTTTCAACATAACCTTCTGTTAATGGCGTTTTCACACCATCACTCCCTGTTGAAAACTGACTTTCATACGCTTCTAATGCTTCCACTTTGATAGAAAGGTACTCACTAATATCTATACAAAAATTCGGCTTATGAAAACCATTAATCATATAATTATAAAAAGACTCCACACGATGTGGTGGAAGTTCTGGCATATATTTACGAATCCCAGCTGAAAAAATAGCCTCTTCCACAAGCTTTGCACAATTGGCATGGTCTGGATGACGATCTTCATAATACGGCGCAAAAACTAGTTTTGGTTTATATGTACGGATCACCTTTACAATTTCACGTATATATTCTTCTCTCATATACAAACCACGGTCTGGCATCGCTAAATTCAGTCTCGTTTTTACTCCCATTATACGAGCAGCGACCTTTGCTTCTTCTTTTCTCAACTCTATCGTTCCATTAGAAGAAAGATCAGCTTCTGTTAAATCACAAATACCTACTTCATACCCTTGCTTCGTATATTTAGCAATGGTACCAGCCATGCCGATTTCAACATCATCGGCATGGGCACCAAACGCTAATATATGTAATCCACTCATAATTGTTCCCCTCATTTTCTAAACTTGCGGTAATCTAAATCTCCTCGCTCTAATGCATGCATTAACATTTCAGCACTTGCCATATTCGTTGCAAGTGGAATCGCATATACATCACATAAACGAAGTAATGCATTTACATCTGGCTCATGCGGCTGAGCAGTTAGTGGATCTCGGAAGAAAATCACCATGTCCATATCGTTTTTTGCAATCATGGCACCGATTTCTTGATCGCCACCAAGAGGACCCGATTGATATCTTGTTACAACTAAGCCAGTTGCCTCCATAATACGAAGTCCTGTCGTTCCTGTTGCAAATAATTCATGCTGTTCAAAAATCGGTTTATATGCATACGCAAACGAAACCATATCATTTTTCTTTTTGTCATGTGCGATTAAGGCAATTTTCATCCGTTGTCTCCCCTTTAGTCGATAATATTTTCTAAACCGTACACAAGATGATCTAGATTCATTACTGTATCAATTGATAGTTTTACACCTGACATAAATGATGCACGATTGAATGAATCATGGCGAACTGTTAACATTTGTCCGTCTCCACCAAACATTACTTCTTGATGTGCAATAAGTCCTGGTAATCGCACGCTATGAATGTGAATACCATCTACATTTGCACCACGAGCACCTTCTAGTTGCTCTACTTCGTTTGGATGACCTTGCTGCTTTGATTCACGATTTTGACGGATTAATTCTACTGTTTTTACTGCTGTACCAGATGGTGCATCTAATTTTTGATCATGATGCAATTCAATTACTTCAACATCTTGGAAGTACTTCGCTGCCATTTGTGAGAATTTCATCATAAGAACTCCACCAATTGCAAAGTTTGGAGCGATAATTGTTCCTACTGCCTTTTCTTTTGCATTCTCTGTTAATTGCTTTAGTTCTTCTTCTGTAAATCCAGTTGTACCAATAACAGAACGAAGTCCACGCTCAACTGCAAGTGTAACGTGTTGTTTCCCAACTTCTGGCGTTGTTAAATCTAACAACACATCTGCTTCTACTTCATCTAAACAAGTATGTAAATCAGCGTAAATAGGTGCATCCAGCGCTGGCATGCCAGGTAAATCAGAGATTTTCTCTCCACCATGCTTATAATCCACTGCTGCTACTAAATTAAAATGTTCCGTTCTTTCCATAAGAAGGACTGCTTCATGTCCCATACGTCCTCTTGGTCCAGCGATAATTACTTTAATTTCTTTCATTATTCTTTCTCTCCCTCATCAATACGTGTCCAGCGATCTTTATCACGTGTATTAAATTTATTCATTACAATGTTATGTGCTGTTTCTAAATCAATATTTAAACTATTTGCCATACAAATCATAACAAATAATACATCTCCAAGCTCTTCTTCAATACTACGTTCTTTTTCAGTTGTTTTCTTCGGTTTCTCACCATAATAATGATTAACCTCTCTTGCAAGCTCCCCCATTTCTTCCGTTAAACGAGCCATCATTGCAAGTGGACTGAAATAACCTTCTTTAAACTGACCAATATATGCATCTACTTCTTTCTGCATATCCTTCATCGTTTTCGCTTCCATACAATTCACCTCTAATCCTTCCTCTTTCATGTTAGCCAATTCATCGCGATTTGACAAATATTATTCCCCGCCAAACACCTATTTGCGACCCTTTTTTGGATAGACTATAATAAAGTGAAACTTCTTTTGCATGCTTTTCGCAAAAGATCAGCCCGAACCAATCGGGTTCCTACGGCTTGTTTGTACTTCTTCAGAGCTTTATCTCCTACCAGCCGTTGGAACGGGGTAAAGTGAAACTTTCTTTTGCGATTTTACAACCTTCACTATTTTTACTAACAACTAGAAATTACTTATCATTATGTTTTACCGTTTCAGCGGAGCAATGCCATTTACATAATTAGGGGGATTTCTATATGACATCAAATTTGAAGATTCGAAATATCATTTTTATTTTAATCGGTTCCGCTATTTTTTCTTTCGGTATTGTGAATATCAATATTGAAAATCACCTTGCAGAAGGTGGATTTACCGGTATTACACTATTATTGTATTTTCTATTTAAGTTTGATCCTTCTTACTCAAACTTAATTTTAAATATCCCTATATTTATTATTGGTTGGAAGTTACTTGGAAGAACGACATTTTTATATACACTAATCGGCACCTTTAGCGTATCTTTATTTCTATGGATTTTTCAGCGTTACGAAGTTCTCAACTTACATTTAAACTTACAAAATGATATGACACTCGCGGCTTTATTCGCCGGGGCATTTATAGGTATCGGGCTTGGGATCATATTTAAATATGGCGGGACTACTGGCGGTGTAGATATTATTGCGAGACTCGCTCATAAATATGTTGGCTGGAGTATGGGGAAAACGATGTTTATGTTTGATGCTATCGTCATTATCGTCTCTATTCTTACCTATTTATCATACCGCGAGGGCATGTATACATTAGTTGCTGTTTTTATTGGGGCGAAAGTCATTGATTTTATGCAAGAAGGAGCCTATGCGGCGAAAGGAGCAACTATTATATCAGATAAAAACGATGAAATTGCTGCCAAAATTTTATCTGATATGGAACGTGGAGCAACCTTTTTAAAAGCTGTTGGCTCATATACAAAAGTGGAACGGAACGTATTGTATTGCGTTGTTGCTAAAAATGAAATCGTGAAATTAAAAAATATTATTACCTCTGTAGATCCTCATGCATTTGTTGCTGTTAGTGATGTACATGATGTAGTTGGTGAAGGTTTTACATTAGATGAAAATAAAAATCCGTTACATAAATAAATGCAACTAGAAAAGCTCTTTAGCTTTTCTAGTTTTTTATTACATATTTTTTAAGACTCTCTAAATCCTCATAAATAAGTTCCAATAAACTCCGGTTATAAAAAATTGAAGCAGGATGAAAAGTCGGAAAAATATGATATTCTTTCTCTGACCATGTAAACTCTGCACTTTTCATATCCTTTAATTTTTGAATGGGCTGTTTTAATAATTGTCCATGCACATCTGTAATTTTTTTATTTTTTCCTGTTAAACGTTGAAGGCCGATATTTCCAAGCGTGACGATAAGCTTCGGGTTTATTTTCTCTAATTCATAATCTAACAAAGGTGCATGAGCAAGTATTTCTCCTTGATTTGGCGTTCTATTATACTTTTTCTGTATGATTTCACCATTTCGTTCTTTTTTCTCTCGCCACTTATATGGTCTACTTCGAACAGCGCTCGTAATATATACTTCTTCCCTTGTAACATCAATCCGTTCTAAAAAACCCATTAATTGTTTTCCCGCTCTCCCGCTAAAAGGAATACCATTATGAATTTCTGTTTCACCAGGCGCTTCTCCTAACAACATAAATTTCGGATTTTCAGGACCTTGTCCACTTAAAAAACCTTCTAGCTGATAAGAAGCACTCTGTTCTTTCACTTGTTTTACTAGATGACTTGGATATTTCATTTCCCCCACCGCCTTTCCGCATTACTTCTATTATTCCTATTTGCAATACATTATATAATTCAATCCACAAAACAAAAAAGACTATCAAAATTGATAGTCTTTAGTCGTCGCTACGCTGCATACCAGTGTACATTAATACGAGACGTAATAATTCAAATACCGCTACAGCTGCAGCTGCTACATATGTTAATGCTGCCGCATTTAATACTTTACGAGCTTGGCCATATTCATCTGTTGATACAATTCCTAACGCTTCAATTTGTTGCATCGCACGCTTTGATGCATCAAACTCAACTGGTAATGTAACAAGTTGGAACACAACACCTGCTGCCATTAAGATAATACCTAATAACAATAAGTTAGACATGGATGCAAAGGCACCAATCATAATAAATATCCAAGAAATATTCGAGCCAAAGTTTGCAACTGGCACTAACGAATGACGAATACGCATAAAGTTATAATCTTTTGCATCTTGAATTGCGTGTCCTACTTCGTGTGCTGCAACTGCTGTACCGGCAACTGAATGACCGTAATAGTTATCTGTTGATAAGCGAACTGTTTTTGCAGTTGGATCATAATGGTCTGATAAATGACCTGGTGTTTCTTCTACAGCTACGTTGTATAATCCATTTTCATCCAAAATTTTCCGAGCCACTTCTGCTCCTGTCATACCTGATGTTGAATAAACTTGTGAATACTTGCTATAGGCACTACGTACTTTTGACTGTGCATACAACGGTATGATCAAAATGATCGCGAAGTAAATTAAATAAAACATCATGAATCTCTGAACCTCCATTGAAGTTTTAATTATAGTACTTCTCATTCTATTTTCTTCTGCCATCATTGTCAATGAATAAACCTTACAATCCGCATCTTTGTTTATTACATTATCTATTCTTAGAATGGACATTACTTTTTCTCTTTTCTCTCTCTCCTTTATACTTTCTCCATCCAACATAAGTTAATGTGAATAAAATAAGACCTCCAGTAATTGTCATAAACCAAATGAGAGAGGGGGCAATTTCATCTTTTTTTACTGTGTGAAATATTTTTTGCAAATCCCCTTTAATGATTCCTAATTGCATTTGCCCGCCTTTCGTTTTTAACATAACGTTACGAAATTCATCCAAATAAGATAAATGGGCATTTACACGTTGCACTTCGTTTTCTGGCAAGGCGATCATTAGGCTTGGATAAATAATATTAAATTCATGTAAAAATGTGTTTAACGTTTGTTGAAACTGTCCTGTATCTTCTTTTTTCATCGCTTTTTCCATTTGAGAAAAGGCATCCATTACTTTTCTTTCTCTTTCCATCCAAAGTGGTTGATACTTCGATACTTGCGCATCAATAGCGAGCTGCAAGGCTAACACATTATCAATTTTAACTTGTTTACTTACATCTTCTTCCGCGAGAGCTTGTTTCGCCTTGTCGTAAGCTAAAGAAATAACTCTAACTTGATCTGGCGTTACTTCTTGCTTTTTTTCATTCCCCTCTATTACAAACTGCTCCGAGAAATGTTGTAATACTTGTACTGCTTTTTCATCTTCATTACGCTTCACTAATTGTAATGAGTCATCTAACAACCCTGTTAGTTCACTCCACTCTTCAGCATATATACGTAACGGAAACATTATAATTAGAAATGCAATCAGTCCAATTAATGTTCTCTTCATCACGGTCCCCCCTATAACTACTAGTACAAAATATGTTAATGTGGACAAGAATAGAACAGAACTGGACCGAAAAATATATTATCGTTTTACAAACAAAAAAAATTCTCTTTAAGCAGAGAATTTTTTATTTGACATCCTTTTCTTTTTTACAAAGTATCTATACAAACTGTAACAAAGTATGCTACCAAATAAAATGAATAATAAAATAGCACACGCAGCATGCATAAAGAATTCTTCTGGTAACATTAATATAATTGGATCCGTTTCAATATCAAACATCCAATAATCATTACTGAATAAAAGCTTGTGGAATATCACAAAACTCTTTTCAAAATTAATAGCAATCGGCAACATGAGCGCTATCGGAAAGATAATTGTTAAAATCGATCCGTGCAGTAAAAACTTTTCATTTTTCTTTTTTAATAAATACATGCCGCCTATCATTGCAATCATAATTGTCGCATACATTACATATTGAATCTTTACTAAAATATTTTTCACATCTACAAAATGAATACGGCCATTTGTAGACATATCTAGTGTTGGCAACTGCAATGATCCATCAAAAAATGGCGATAAATATGTGATAAGCACATCATAATTTCTTTTAATATCATCTTTCGTCATATCCGCTAAATCTGGAATGTTTAAAAAATCAATTTCAAAATAATATAGCCATTTTCCGTATACAACCGCCGTTGTTGCGAGTGCAAATATAGAAAATGCTATGCTATATGAAACAACTATCATAATTAATCGATCCAATATTTTTATACCACTCTTATTTTTCTTCATTTTCTCCCCCTAAATGTCCTAACTATCATAAAGAAAACTGTTTTCGGTTCTCACGTAAGCAATAATAATATGTAATACATAGCACAACAATACTTAGCCAGAACGTAAAATAACCAATTTCTCCTACGAACAAATGCATAATTCCATATCTCGGCATTTGCCAAAATAAATAATCAATTGCATCATTATGCAATGTCCATATAGCTGCTACCGCAAAATGCCATTTTTTTATACGGTAAAACGGTGCATATAACAATCCCTGTACTGCCATCGCAAAATGCGAAAGCATTAGCATATACCCGATAAGACCAATAGGACCTTTTACATAGATCATAACCCCATTTACAACAACAGCCCATATTCCATATTTTATTAAAGTAACAATCGCTAGTGCCTCTATTAATCCCCAATTTCTCTTTATTAAAAAAGCAATTAAAACAAAGACAAAAAAGAGACTCGCCATAGGGCTATCAGGTACAAACGGCCAAAATATAGGGGAAGTTTCTTTTAATTGATTTCCATACCATATAAATCCGTAAATTGTACCTAATATGTTAACAACTAATAAAAGTAATAATACGGAGCGTTGTCTTAACATTGCATACAAGTAAACCAAGCTGTATGTCCAACACCTTTCTTTCATCAAACTCTACTCTATTATATAGTAAACTTTCTTTCATCAAAATAAAAAGCTGACTACAAATTTTGTAGTCAGCTTTTTATTATTTTTTATTATACTTTGCAACAAATTCCGAAAGCTTCTTCAGCTCCTCATCCGTACCTTTAAATATACCTTTTGGCATTGAACCTTTTCCATCTTTCGCAATTTTAGCAATTTCTTCTGGCTTTAAAGTTAAGTTTTGCAGTGCTGGTGCTGCTGCCCCGCCCTGCAAATTGTCACCGTGACATGTTAAACAAGTGTTCTTTTGCATTAATTTATAGCCATCATCATTTTTATCGACTGGTGCTGTCTTTACAATTGCTCCTTGTTTTTTTGCAGCTTCCCAATCGTGATGCGCTACAGATTCCCAAGTTAAAAAGATAATCGATGCAATCGATAAAAGCATAAATCCAGTTGCTACTGGACGCTTCAATGGGCGTCTTTCTGGGCCACGATCAAGAAATGGAGCTAAAAGTAATGCACCAAACGCAATCCCAGGCATAATAAACGCTCCAATTACAGTAAATGAACCGGAAGCATAAGAGTACTTTAATAACTGATACAAGAATAAGAAATACCAATCTGGAAGTGGTATATACCCAGCATCAGTTGGATCCGCCATTCTCTCAAGCGGTGACGGATGCGCCACTGTTAAACATAAATAACCGATTAAAAAAACTGCACCTACCATCCATTCTTTTAACAAGAAGTTCGGCCAAAACGCTTCTGTTTTTCCCGGGTATTCAGAATAGTCTTTTGGAATATTTGGTTTCCGAGCTACCGGTACCCGAGAATCTCCTACAAACTTCATCCCTTTGCCGCGATGCATAATCTCCCTCCTTTAGTTCTTTCCCCTTTAATTTAGCAATCTCTTATAGCGGACCGGAAATACCTTGTTTGCGAATCATGATGAAGTGGAAGGCCATTAAACCTAGAAGTGCTGCTGGTAAGAAGAAGACGTGAATAGCAAAGAAGCGAGTTAATGTTTGAGCGCCAACAATTTCGGAATGACCAGCGAGTAATGTTTTAATATAAGGACCAATGAGCGGCGTTTGCTCTGCAATTTGAATCCCTACTTTCGTAGCAAATAACGCTTTCATATCCCACGGTAATAAATATCCGGTAAAACCAAGACCTAACATAACAAAGAAAATAAGAACACCAACAATCCAGTTTAACTCACGAGGTTTTTTATACGCACCCTGGAAGAAAACTCTAAGTGTATGTAAAAACATCATTACAATGACGAGACTAGCACCCCAGTGGTGCATACCACGAACAATTTGTCCGTACGCAACTTCATTTTGTAAATAATAAACCGATTCCCAAGCATTTTTAATATCAGGCACATAATACATTGTCAAAAACATTCCAGATAAAATTTGAATTACAGTAACAAAAAAGGTAAGCCCTCCAAAGCAATAAACGAATGCAGAGAAGTGATGTGCCGGGTTTACATGTTCAGGTACTTCATGATCAGCGATATCACGCCATATTGGTGTAATATCTAACCTTTCATCTACCCAATCATAAATTTTATTTAGCATCTACTTCGCACCCCCTTTTGGCTTCGCTTTTCCTAAATACAGCGTTCCATCTTTCACTTTAGATTCGTATACATCCAGTGGAGCAAGGGGCGGTGTGCCTTTAATGTTCATCCCGTCCTTTGTATAACGGCCCCCGTGACATGGACAAAAGAATTGATTCGGATGTGCTTTGTCCGAATTCCAGTTAACTGTACATCCTAAATGTTTACATACTGGAGAGAACGCAACAATGTCTCCGCTTTCATCTTTATGAACCCAAGCTGATTTTGGCTCTTCAGACTTGTACCAACCATCAACCTGCTTCACCTTAAAGTCGAAACGTTTCGGCTCTGTTGTAATATCCTTTACTTGTGCAACAGCAACCATATCCGTTCCCGCTTCTTTTCTTAACACCGGATCAAGCGCAAATCGCGTCATCGGCATTAAAATACCCGCTGCCATAAAGCCTCCCACCCCTGTAAGGGTGTAATTTAAAAACTGTCTTCTTGACACACGATGTTCGTTCTCGCTCACGAAAATTTCCCCCCTCTATCAGAAATTGTCCCCTCGTGATAAATTATATAAAAAATAAAAACTAGGACACTATCATGATATAATACGCTCATGCACAGGTCAATATCATACTACTCATAATAATAAGAACTTTCTGTTTATTATCACTTTCCCCATTTTTCTTCTAACATCACCATTATATTTTTTATATGTGCATGAATAACTTCTCTTTTCGCTTGATCACTAAATTGCTCTAAAGCTAACGAAGGAAACCAAAATAAATCTCCCTGTAATTCTTGCATATCTTCTTTCCATGAAAAATCACTTGTAACATAAGCAATATGCTTAAAACCTTGCTTTTGTAAATGATTTGTCCATTCTTGCAAACGACCTTTTTCATTTTTTTGACTTTCTACTAAATACGTAAATGCAGGTAGTAAAAGCACCCTTCCTTTATATTCTCTTTCCAACTCCATACTCAACAATTCGATAAATTCACCTTGTTCTACTACCATTTTCATTTCTTTCGCTGCCGAAATTGATAAAAGTGGTATAACACCTGTATCTACATATTCTCTTGCTTGCTCAAACTGTTCCACATCTTTTACAATCCATTTCAAATTTCTTCCCTCCCTCATCTACAAATGACAGAACTTTCACTTTATATATATTAAACCATACTAAAAGAGGTAAAAAAAGAAAAACTACCTATATTAAGGTAGTTTTTCTTAAAAAGTCTGAAATTTGTAAAATTTTATGAATCCAAATGAATTCTATAACATCTTTAACTCCGCTGTTAACCTATGAAACGCTTCCTTATCTTGCTTATCCAGCGCTTCATCAATTTGTTTCAAAAGACGTTCTCTTCTAAAAGAAAATACACTTTCTTCTAAAAATCTTTCTGCAAGTAAACGATCTTTTTCATTTACTTCAATATGCTTTGGTAAATACGGGTTTTCTTCTAATACAGCTACATAATTAGCATTTTGAAATGATGATTTAAAATTGAGTTGAATATAAATGTCCTCATCTCGATTTAAACGAATATCATGAAACGATTTTTCAGCATCTGTTGTCATAACATTTTGTTTAAAAAAGTGAAACGGTGTATCTTTTACACAATTCGCGGACATCACTAAGCCACGCGGACAATATTTTGCATGCTCTACGAAGTGGACTTTATGCATCAATTGGTCGTGACTCATTAAATAATTCAAAATCCATACACATTCACGCTGTTTCAGTTGGTAATTATTCAAAAACCATTTTACAAAATCCTTCTTCTCGTTTACAGAAACAGGGGTATTCATAGCAATTAAGTCCCTCCTCTGTCTTTCTCTTTTCTTTTTAGATTCAAGAAGCGGCATTCAGTTTCCTTCCAACTTATGAAAAATCCTCTAAATTATATAACAATTCTTCAATATGAATTTGTGTCGGGTCTAGTTGTATTAACTGAGTAAATACTTCTTTCGCCTCTTTTCGCATACCTTCTTCCAATAAGAAATAACCGTACTCTTCCAAGAAGTCTGGATGATTCTTAAAAGAAGTATATGCACTTTCATAGTGTTTTAATGCATCAGAATACATTTCTAATTGTTTTTTTGCAAACGCAAGATCCCAAAGTAGTTGTGTATCTGGTTCTCCGCTATCGATAGCCCGCTCTACAACTGCGATTAGCTCTTCATACTTTTCTTGTTCCTTTAAGATATACGCATATTTTAATGTTGCACCTAAATGTCCTGGATCTAACTCAAGCGCTTTTTGAAGCACTTCCTCTGCTTCCGCTATTTTTCCTAATTTCGCCGCAATGTTCGCTAATTCTACATAAAATGGTACAGAAAGCTCATCTACTTTAATTCCTTCTTGAAGTGTTTCATAGCTTTCTTGAAGCATTCCTTCTTTTTCATAGCTTTTCGCTAAATACATGTAAAGCGATGCATATTCAGGATCTAATTCTTTTAGTTCTTGCCAAGCACCAATTGCTCTTTGGTATTCTTCACCTTGGTATAATGTGAAGGCATATCCAAATAATGAATGGATATCTTTTTGTTCCTCTAAACCTGCTTCGTAGTAAGAGATCGCTTCTTCCCAATTTCCAATCGCACTTAGCGTTTCTGCGAGACGAAGTGCAATGACAACACCACCCATTACTTTATGTTCCGCTAATAGCGACTCATAATGAGTGATTGCCTTTTGTTCTTCACCTTTACTACTATATAACTCTGCTAATCCAAACGTAATAACAGGCTCGTCAGGCATCATTTCTTTCGCCTTTAATAGTTTTTGTTCTGCTACATCATCGAAACCTTGCATTTGGAATAAATCCGCAACAAGTAATAACGATTGAACATATAAATCATCATTTTCTGGAATATCATGAAGCACTTCAATCGCTTCATCTTCTTTGTCTAGATCAATATATAATTCTGCTAAAAATACAGTGAATTCACTTTCTTCTGGATACAATAAACGCAAGTCTTCTGTAATAGCTAACGCTTCATCTGTAAATCCAAGTGTATGATAATAACGAGCAATATCATACTTCTCTTCATCATTCGCAATTTTTAATTGCTCTGTTAATAATTGTAATCCCTTTTCGGCTTCACCATTTTCAATATATGAAACAGCTTGTTCAAACTTTTGCATAAACGTCTCCTTTAATTCTAAAAAATATTCTTTTCTGTTCATTTATCACTCTATTTGCCGGGCAGTAAGACCCCCACCTCAAATTTCAGCGAAGGCAAAGAAGTTAGATGGGGATCGGGCTACCCGTAAAAGCCCGATTGGTGTGGACTGATAATCAGTGGGAGATGAACATCCCCACTGATTAAAGTTTCACTTTATCATAAGCAACTAGGTGTAAGAACGCAACCTTAAGAAGAAGTATGCTTCTTCTTGTACTTGCACTTATCGCGGTTCGAATATGACACCGATACCGCATTACTACTTTCTATTGTACCGTTTTCTTTCGTTACCGTGCAAATAACTTCCCTTATTAATTATTGCCCCGCACGGATTAAGATTTACTGACCTTCTTAACCTCAATCTTTATTTAAATAAAAAAGGCCCCTATAATAGGAGCCTTCACAAACTCTTAAGAGTATGTTTCTTCTTTCTTTACTTGCTCTTTTACAAGCTCTTTCAATAATTCTATAATTTCATCATTCTCTTCTTTCAAACCAACAGTAATACGAATACCATCATGTATACCAAATGCAGCACCAGAACGAACAATATATCCTTTCTTCATTAATCGTTCGAAAGCCTCATTACCAGGAATACCGAGTTTTAAGAAAATGAAATTTGTTTGAGATGGATAATAGAATACGTTATACTCCTTACAAAATGTGTAATATTGATATAATCCTTCTTCATTCTTTTTCACACAGTCTTGTAAAAATGCTTGATCTTCTAATGCAGCAAGTGCTACAGATTGCGCTACAGTCGATGTATTAAATGGTAACCTTGCTACTTCTAGCTGCCCGATTAACTCCGCATTACCAACCGCATATCCGATACGGAAAGCAGCTAAACCATATGCTTTTGAAAATGTACGTAATACCATAAGATTTTCATACTTTTCAAGAAGTGGTAATGTTTGCGGATAGTCTTCTGCTCCCGCATATTCATAATATGCTTCGTCCATAATAACAAGCGCTGACTTAGGAACTGATTCTAAAAATGAAAGTAATTTTTGTTTTTCTACATATGTACCTGTTGGATTATTCGGGTTACAGATCCATACAATCTTCGTTTTATCATCTACTTGCTGTAACATCGCATCTAGATCGTGAATGCCATCTTTAAGTGGTACTTCACGAACTTCTGCTCCTTCAATAACAGCATGGTGATGGTATTGCGAGAATGTTGGATTCGCCATTACAACATTTGTTCCTTCGTGTAGTAATGCACGACTAATCATTTGAATGACTTCATCTAATCCACTACCAAATAACAGTTGTTCCGCTTTAACACCTAAATGTTTTGCTACTTGTGTCCGAAGTTCAAAGGCATATCCATCTGGATAAAGAGCGTATTGACTCGCTAAAGAAGTTAATGCTTCTGTTACGCGCGCTGAGCAACCGAATGGATTTTCGTTCGATGCTAATTTCACAATTTTTGATAACCCATATTCCCTTTTTACTTCTTCAATATTTTTCCCAGGTACATATGCTCTCAAAGTTAACAATTGCTCTTTCACTCTCATTTTTCTTCCCCCAGTCATTTTATTCAATTCGATTACAATACAGTTATAATTCCTCATTGTAATCGTTTATCATTACCGTCACTATTACGAGAACACCTCTAAACAAGCACTTCGCACTTCTTAAACCATATCCTTTTGAAATGCCTCTAACGCAATATGAACAGTCTCATCTGGAATAGATACGACATTCACTACCCCATATTCCTGCATTAACACCATATGAATTGCTCCAGCATTTGCTTTCTTATCTTGTTTCATCAATTGAACGAGACGCTCTACATTCAAATCACTTGGCATTTTTGGATAGCCGTACTTTAAGAACCACTGCTTCATCTCTTCATAAAAAAGATCAACCTTATACACTTGCTCACTTAAAAACAAGGCAAATAACATTCCAACCGCTACTCCGTCACCGTGAGTAATGTTTCCATATCCTAGTTCTTTTTCAAGAGCATGGCCTAACGTATGCCCAAAGTTCAAATGAGCACGTACACCTTTTTCTGTTTCATCTTGTGCTACAATGTTTGCCTTTACAGGAATCGCCTTCGTTAATATATGGATTAATTTCTCATCACGAAGATCTGCTAATGTTTGCACTTCCTCTTTTAGCCAATGATACAGCTTTACATCACCAATAAGAGCATGTTTGATCACTTCTGCATAACCTGAACGCCACTCTTTCTCAGGAAGAGACTGTAAAAACGGCGTATGATATACAACCGCTTCAGGTTGATGGAATGCCCCTATCATATTTTTACCTAACGGATGATTAATCGCTACTTTTCCACCTACTGCACTATCGTGAGCTAATAAAGTCGTTGGAACTTGAATAAAGCGGATTCCACGCATAAACGACGCGGCAACAAAACCAGCTAAATCTCCAATCATCCCGCCGCCAAGTGCAATAATTAAAGAATTTCTATCTAATTTATTTTCAAGAGCTGACGTATGAGCCGCATAGAAATTTTCAAAAGACTTCTCTTTCTCGCCACTCGGTACAACGAATGAAAATACTTTTTGCTCTATTTGCAACGCATCTACAACTGTCTGTAAATGTAAAGATGCAACAGCTTCATCTGAAATGATCATAATGTTTGATACAGATGGCTGTATGTTTTGAATAATTGTTGTCAAATGTGACAACGATTCTTTTCCTACATGCACATCATATTCTTTTGATTTCGTTTGAATATGTATGTTTCCCATTAAAATCCCCTCGCATATTCATTATGTTTCTCAATATTTTCACGAATAAGGTCCATACGATCTAATCCGAATTGTTCTATTAAAGCTGTAGCTAATTCCCAAGCTACAACCGCTTCTGCAACGACACTAGCTGCTGGAACAGCACAACTATCTGAACGTTCAATACTTGCTGTAAAAGGCTCTTTCGTATCAATATCGACACTTTGAAGAGGTTTATATAGTGTAGGTATCGGTTTCATCACACCGCGCACAACAATTGGCATACCAGTCGTCATACCGCCTTCTAATCCACCTGCATTATTTGTTCTTCGTGTATATCCACGCTCTTCATTCCAAAGAATTTCATCATGAACTTCGCTACCCGGTCTATGTGCTGCTTCAAAACCAATTCCAATCTCAACACCTTTAAAGGCATTAATGCTCATAATTGCGGCTGCTAATTTTGCATCCAGTTTTCGATCATAATGCACATAGCTCCCTACTCCAATTGGCATGCCTTCCACAATTACTTCAACAATGCCACCGATTGAATCACCATTTGCTTTCGCATCATCAATTGCTTTAATCATTTGATTACCAGCTTCTTCATCTAAACAACGTACAGGTGATACTTCTGTAATGCTTTTTACTTCTTCAATTGAACGATACGTAGTCTCCTTAGCCTGTACACCGCCAATTTCAATTACATGGCCCGCTACTGTAATACCAAGTTCCGCTAACACTTTTTTTGCAACCGCACCAGCAGCAACACGTACTGTCGTTTCACGAGCTGAAGAGCGTTCCAGTACATTTCTCATATCTCTATGCCCATATTTAATCGCACCATTTAAATCAGCATGTCCAGGTCTTGGTTTTGTTACTTTCCTTTTCATTTCTTTTTCTTCTTGTTCCGTTAACGGCTCTGCACCCATAATTTTTGTCCAATGTGCAAAATCACGGTTTTCAACAACAAGTGCAATTGGAGAACCTAATGTCTCTCCATGTCTAACACCACTTACAATTTGCGCTTGATCCGTTTCAATTTGCATGCGTCTACCACGCCCATATCCCTTTTGCCTTCTAGCTAACTCTTCATTTATATCATCCGCTACTAAAGGTAGTCCTGCTGGTACACCTTCTATAATCGTTGTAAGTTGTGGACCATGAGATTCACCAGCTGTAATATATCGCATACGTTATTCCTCTTTTCGTATATGTATTTATCTCGCTATATTAAGCAATGATATTATCTTTCATTACTCTAAAAATATGAAAGAAACTATATAATTGATCAGCCATTCGCTTATTCTCCGATAGGCCTTTTACTTTACATATCAATATATCATAACGGCTCTAACTTCGTAACTAATTGAAATAAAAAAAGCGCAAGAAGAATACCCCTATTCTTCTTGCGCTTTTTACTATTATCACAGTGATTAAAGCGTTTACAAATTATTTCAAAATAATTAGTAAATCCATTCATTCATTAATTTTGAGTAGTCAACTAATTCTTCTTCTTTAAAGAAAATAGCAATCTCGCGCTCTGCACTTTCTAACGAATCAGAACCATGGATAATGTTTTTCGCAACAGTTACACCGAAATCTCCACGAATTGTTCCAGGAGCTGCTTCATGTGGTCTTGTTTTACCCATCATGTTACGAGCTGTATCTACTACACCTTCACCTTGCCATACCATTGCAAATACAGGGCCTGATGTAATAAAGTCTACTAATTCACCAAAGAAAGGTTTTTCTGTGTGCTCAGCATAGTGTTGTCCAGCAATTTCCGGAGTAACTTGCATTAATTTTGCACCAACTAATTGAAAGCCCTTCTTCTCAAAACGAGCTACAATTTCCCCAATGAAGGCACGTTGTACACCGTCTGGTTTAACCATTAGAAATGTTTTTTCCATAAAAAATCTCTCCACTTCTGAATTATGTATGTAATTGTATATCCCCACACACATATTAACACCCTTATCACAATTGTGCAATAGTTTTGAAATAGAGAGATTATTTTATTTTTTAGAAAAAACACTAAAATTTTCGTTTTCCAATATACTTTGCTACATTTTGTAATGCATACTTCGCTTGTCCACGCGGGAGTGGTTTTATAATTTCTAATGCTTTATGTAAATAACGTTCACTAAACGCAAATGCTTTATCAATAGCATCACTATTCTTTACAGCCTCAATAATTTCTTTCATTTCATCTGCTTGTGTATTTTCGTGTACAGATCTGATTTTCTTACGAAGCACTGGATCTTCCATAGCGTATAGGGCAGGAAGCGTAATATTTCCTTGCAACAAATCTCCGCCAGCAGGTTTCCCAAGCTTCTCTTCTGTGGAAACGAAATCTAGAATGTCATCAATAATTTGGTACGACATTCCTACAAAATACCCATACCAAAATAGTCGATTTACCGTATCACGACTAGCGCCAGCTGCAATTGCTCCTAATTGACAACTCGCAGCAATTAATAACGCTGTTTTTCGCTTTATCCTTCTTAAATACGTTCTTAAGTTTTGATCATAGTTATATTTATCTTTAATTTGTTCTATTTCACCTTTACAAACTTCTAAAATGGTATGCGATAGCGCCTGATGCGCCTCCGGAATTTCGATATTTGTTATACATTCAAGAGACTTAGCGAATAGATAATCGCCTGTATACATTGCAATACGATCTCCCCATTTCGCATTCACAGTTGCGCTACCACGTCGTAAAAATGCAGCATCAATAACATCATCGTGAACAAGAGAAGCCATATGAATAAGTTCTAACGCAACAGCTACATGCTTAATTGCATCTAACTTATAATCTCCAAATTTCCCCGCAAGCAACACAAATACAGGACGAATTCGCTTCCCACCAGCTTCAATAAGTTGTAATGCCGCCTCTTCTACTAATGGCTGTTCAGAAGCAACTGTTCTTTTTAATTCTTTTTCTATCACATTAATATCCGATCGTAAAAAAGAGTACATAAGTTGTAACTTCATATTGTTCACCTTAACCTAAAACTTCTTTTTTCTTTTTTCTATTTTGATTCTGGTTTCATACCTAAATGCATCGCTGCTACCCCAAAAGTAAACGGCTTCACTTGTACACGTTCAAGTCCAGCTTTTTCGAACATCTTAGCCAATTCTTTCATACCAGGGAATGTACTAGCAGATTCTTGTAGCCATGAATATTCTTTATAACTTTTCGCAAATAACTTTCCAAATAACGGCATGATATATTTAAAGTATAAAGTATACCCTTGTCGAAAACCAATCATTGTTGGTTGAGATGTTTCCAAACAAATTACTTTTCCACCTGGTTTTACTACACGTGTCATTTCTTTTAATACGTGCATATAATCCGGTACGTTACGTAAACCAAACCCAATCGTTACATAATCAAATGTGTTATCTTCAAATGGAAGTTCCATTGCATTCCCATGTAGAAGTTCTACTTGTTTTAATTGTAACGTTTCTACCTTTTGCTTACCGACAGATAACATATTTTCACTGAAGTCTAAACCAACAACCTTGCCCTGCTCACCTACCGCTCCAGCTAGCGCAATTGTCCAGTCCGCTGTCCCGCAGCATACATCAAGCGCTTTACTACCTGGTTTTACATCCATAATACGCATCGTCTCTTTACGCCACGCTTTATGTCTTTGAAAACTAATTACAGAATTCATTACATCATATTTATCAGAGATTTTCTCAAATACATCATGTACTCTTTCTTCTTTTGATTGTTGCATGCTCGTACCTTCTTCCAATGTAAAATTGCTTATGTCTTCGATTTATCTCTTAACACAGAGTTTATTTCGCTTATATCTGTGTGATTTTCTAAAAATTGATTTTCTTTCTTTCTCAATTCCAACTTCCATCCATTAATAACTGTTTCTGCATCCGCTTTATCGTTCGAAATCCCTTGAACTGCTTGAAAAACAGGTGAATGTTGTTTATCAGCATGTAGTTCACATTCTTTTTGAAGACGATTTTTTCCTAGTACATACGTTATAAACGGCTTCCAATGCGATAAATGAAAATGATCACATGTTTTTTGCAAGAGTGCAGACTCAATTGTTACTACACTTTCCATTATGTCATCCATCGTTTTATGCGCTTTTTGATATAACATTATTTTGTGTTCATTAATTTCTTTAATTCCTTCAGCAAGCGCACGAATTAAAACAATATCACGATTCATAGAAAATAAGTAATAATATAACCCGCTATAGTAATCACCAGCAAGTACTGTTAGCTGACGACGTTTATGCGATTCATTTGCTTCTTCTCCTGCTTTATTTGATACTCTTTCATGTGTATCAAGCGCAATTTGCACAAGCATAATCGTTACTACATAATGCTCAATTTGTTCTATATGTAAATTTGCACTTTTTAAAGCACCGTATAACAATGCTATTTTTTCTTCATCAATAAATGGTTCTTCAATATAGTTTATAAAATAAGGATGGCGTAATTTCTCCATCAATTTCTCTCTTATACCCGCATACCCTCCGTAGATGTCACACACAAAAATCACCCTTGTTTTCTAATTCATAAAACTTATTATAACACATACATTCTATTTTCTATAACCAAAACTTGGCTACTCTTTCCAAACTTCCACCGAACTAAATAACATCTTCTATTCTTTTAAGTAGTCTTTCTATTCTCACTCTGCCTTACTAAAACTATATCATTTATTTACATAAAAAAAAAAGAAAAGCAGTTTCCCACTTTTCTTTACTTCGTTTTAATAAAAGATAAAATTTCACTACGTGCTGCAGCATCATTTTCTAGCACACCACGTACTGCTGTTGTTACTGTTTTCGCACCTGGCTTTTTCACACCACGCATCGTCATACACATATGTTCCGCTTCTACTACTACCATTACACCATGCGGCTCTAGTACTTCCATAATAGAGTTCGCTACTGTTGATGTAATACGTTCTTGCAGTTGTGGACGACGTGCAATTGTATCTACAGTACGAGCTAATTTACTTAACCCTGTCACTTTTCCGCCTTGCGGAATATATGCAACGTGAGCAACTCCATAGAATGGAACTAAATGATGCTCACACATCGAATAAAACGGTATATCTTTTACTAATACAAGCTCCTCGTGATCTTCTCCGAACACTTTATGCAAATGTTCTTTCGGATCTTCGTGCATACCCGCGAACACTTCTGCGTACATTTTTGCAACACGCTTTGGTGTATCAAGTACTCCCTCACGATTTGGATCATCTCCGATTGCCTCTAAAATAAGGCGTACTGCATGTTCAATTTGTTCTAAATTAACTTTTGCCATCCGCTAGCCCTCCCGAAAACCTAAAAGTGATACGAACACATTCTAGCATATTTATGTTTTTAAAAGCAAAAAGAAGAGTTCCCAAAAAGGAAACTCTTCTTCCCTGTTAATATGTAAGGATTATTTAACCGCATCTTTTAACGCTTTACCAGGTTTGAATGCAGGTACTTTACTTGCAGCGATTTCAATCTCCTCACCTGTTTGTGGGTTACGACCTTTACGAGCCGCACGCTCACGAACTTCGAAGTTACCGAATCCGATCAGTTGTACTTTATCACCTTGTTTTAAAGCTTCTAAGATAGAATCAAAAACAGCGTCTACTGCTTTTGTTGCGTCCTTTTTAGAAAGGGAACTTGCTTCTGCAACAGCATTGATTAAATCTGTCTTGTTCATGCCATTCACCTCCTCCCAAAGATAAGACTGTATAATGATCATAAAATGAGTCTTACTTTCATTTGTAGGCAATTTTTGCAAATTCTATACTACAAAGATGTAGATAAATCATTATCAACGCCTATATTATACGATTCTCCTTTATAATTCAATATTTTTAAGGAAATTGTTACTCTTAAAATGTGAAAATCTGATGAAACTTGACAATTTACAACAATATATTAGATAATGACTGTTTATTTCTCTATTCTATACGCGAAAATCAAAAAAATCCCTCTACGATGAGAGGGATTTTTTTCTTATAATATAATCGCAATTAATCCGCCAGATCCTTCATTAATAATTCTTTCTAGCGTTTCTTTTAATTTATATCTCGCATTTTCTGGCATTAAAGATAGTTTCGCTTGAATACCTTCTCGAACAATAGAGCTAAGCGAACGTCCAAATATATCAGAATTCCAAATTGATAATGGGTCATCTTCAAAATCTTGCATTAAGTAACGAACTAGTTCTTCACTTTGCTTTTCCGTACCAATGATTGGCTCAAACGTAGACTCCACATCTACTTTAATCATATGAATAGACGGAGCTACAGCTTTTAATTTCACACCAAACCTTGAACCGTGACGAATAATTTCTGGCTCATCTAAGCTCATATCAGCTAACGCAGGCGCCGCTACACCATATCCTGTTTGCTTTACCATACGCAGGGCATCCGCCACTTGATCGTATTCTACTTTCGCATGAGACAAATCGAGCATAAGTTTCAATAAATGATCTTTCCCTCGAATTTCTACCCCTACTACTTCTTTTAAAATTTGATCATATAATTCATCTGGTGCATATAAATCAATCTCCGCTACACCTTGCCCCATATCAATGCCAGCTAGGCTCGCTCGATCAATAAATTCATACTGACTAAACTGCCAAACAACACGGTCCACATCACGAAGACGTTTTATATCCTTGACAGTCTCCTGAACAGCTTCTTGATAACTTTGGCGTAACCAATGCCCTTCATTTAGCACCATTACCCAGCTCGGAAGATTAACATTCACTTCTAAAACAGGGAATTCAAATAACGCCTCTCGAAGCACATTGTACACGTCTGTTTCTCTTAAACTTTCAACACTCATTGCAATGACTGGGATATCATATTCTTCAGATAAACTTTGGCGCAATTGCTCTGTATCTGGATGATACGGCTGTACAGTATTAATGATCATAATGAAAGGTTTTCCTACCTCTTTTAACTCATTTACTACGCGTTCTTCTGCCTCTATATAATCTCTTCTTGGAATTTCACCAATCGTTCCATCTGTTGTAATCACAACACCAATTGTTGAATGTTCCTGAATTACTTTACGTGTTCCGATTTCTGCAGCTTCATGGAACGGAATAGGTTCTTCATACCAAGGAGTATTAATCATGCGAGGGCCATTCTCATCTTCATAGCCTTTTGCTCCCGGAACCGTATATCCGACGCAATCTACCAATCGAATATTCACTTCAAGACCTTCATCTACTTCGATAGAAACCGCTTGGTTTGGAACAAACTTCGGTTCCGTCGTCATGATTGTACGTCCAGCAGCACTTTGAGGCAGTTCATCCTGCGCCCTTTGACGGTCAGACTCATTCTCAATATTAGGAATAACTACAAGTTCCATAAATTTTTTAATGAATGTTGATTTTCCTGTTCGAACAGCTCCTACAACTCCAAAATAAATATCACCGCCTGTGCGTTCCGCAATATCTTTAAAAATATCTACCTTTTCCAAGTGATTCCCTCCCTCAAAATTTTTGGGAATAATTCCACGTTTATAGTCAACTAATACCTTCTCTAACGTTGCCTATAATATCTGATATAATATAATGGTATTCTAGAAGTTCGGACAATATATCATATAATTTTGTCCAATTTCATATGACTATTTAAAAATATCGTTTGTTTGCATCACAAGTTGTATAACATAAAAAACCTTTCTTCTAGAACTTATTCGCTAAAAGAAAGGTTCATGACTTATGATTTAAAAAAAATTGGTTCTCCGTCTTTTACCGTATACGGTAGAGAATAGGCAGGAACAAATGGAGAATCTTTCGATAGTATATTCCGGATATCTTCTCCCTCCTTAAATTGGCCTTCATTTTGTTTTAATGCTTCATATAGATCCATTCTATAGTCAACAAAAACTTCCCCTTTTTCATTGATTACTAAAGGCAACCCTTTACCAGAATACGGACTTGTTACTTGTGGTATATCTTTATATCCTAGTTTTTTGAAATCTAATTCATAGACACCATCTGAAATTACTTTTTTAAAAGGTGGATATTGATGGTCATCACGGTACATTTTAAGTTTCAATGTTAATTCCTGAATTTGCTCAGCCATCCTTACATCAATTAACTTTACAGTTGGATTCGTTTCAACATCTATTAATACGTACTGATATACTCCACCACTTTCATATGCATTCCCCGGTGCTTCTTGTATGTAACGCGGAGCAATCTTTTGAAAATCGATTGGATACTTTTGATAAATAGGCGTACTCATATCCCGCGTCTTAATTGGCAATATCCCCTCATTTTGTTCTTTAAATGTCGCAACAGCTTTTTGAACGACTTGTAGCTGATCTTCATAAGGAACAGCATTTTGTTTCATATTTTCTTTCGGATACAAACACCCTGTTAAAAGGCTCATACAACAAAATATTAAAATAATATGGACTTTTTTCACTAGCAATCACCTTTTCATACTAATATAGCTTGCTTCGTATGTAGCATTTTCGGACCATCCTCTTTACTGCTGTACAGGTCCACTAAATACAACAAGAAAAATAACAATTCCTGAAACAATCATAAGGGTGTACGCTACTAACGCTGTAATCCCTTTCAAAAATTTATTCTTTATTTTATATCTGCTTAGTAAAATAAAACTTACTGCAAAAAACATAAATCCAATTGCCCCTAAAGCAAACCACATTTTTATAAGCCCTTCCGACATATACACACCCCTTTTCATTATCTATTTTTATACTATTTTAACAAATTAAAATCTTTAAACAAATAAAAAAAGAACATTTTACTACGAATTTGCTAATATGTAACTTTAATCAACAGGATTTCCACATTTTCCATTAATGTATATAAAAATAAAAACCGAAACGAGTGTATCCCTCGCTTCGGTTGACCAAATATGCCCAAAACAGCTCTATTCCCATACTTTCATGGCTATCATATGCAATCTACAAACTCTTTGTTTCTCATAATTTATTTTTTAAACATTTTGCTTAACGAACCAAAATCTGCCGGCATATTATTGTTAATAATCGCTTTTACAATTTGATCCTCTTGTTCTTTCGGCACTTCACGTCCTGCCATAAGAGCCACTTGATGAATCAATTGACGAAGTACAGTCTCATCACGTAAATTCGCATTTTGTACAGATGATGCTAATTTAAAAATATCTTCTTTATTCACTTTCGCTTCTTTTTCAATGTTATTAAAAATGTTATTATCCATTCTTTTCACCCTCTCCTCAAGTTACTCTTCATCCTATGCAAAAATAAAAAAATGGTGAAAAGACCCAAAAAAATAAAAAGCGCCAGAAGTACAATTGTACTTCTGGCGCTCTTCTTTAAAGTAAGTCAGGTATAGCTTCCACTTCATGTTTTCGAACACGTCCCATTAATGAGCCTACCGCATCTTTTACGTTATTCCCATTGAACAGTACGTCATATAAAGCAGCTGTAATCGGCATTTCAACTTCCATTTTCTCTGCTAATTCATGAGCAGCTTTCGTTGTTCTTACACCTTCTACAACCATACCCATACTTTCTAACACTTCTTCTAAAGAGTGTCCTTTTCCAAGCATATTTCCAGCGCGCCAATTGCGGCTATGAACACTTGTACACGTTACAATTAAGTCTCCCATTCCAGTTAGACCAGCAAACGTTAACGGATTTCCGCCCATTTTTCTTCCTAAACGAGCAATCTCCGTTAAACCGCGTGTCATTAATGCTGCTTTTGCATTATCACCTAATCCAAGTCCATCAGTTATTCCAGCAGCTAATGCGATAATATTTTTTAACGCACCGCCAAGCTCAACTCCAACGATATCTGGATTTGTGTATACACGGAAGTAGCTATTCATAAACAAGTCTTGTACTTCCTCAGCCGCTTCCATACGCTTTGCTGCAGACGTAACAGTTGTCTCTTGGCGTAAGCCGACTTCTTCAGCATGACTCGGTCCAGACAGTACAACAACATCTTTAATTAAGTTCTCTGGAATTTCTTCCTCAATCACTTCCGAAATACGTTTTGACGTACCAGGTTCAATTCCTTTACTTGCATGAATCCAAGTAGTCGGACCTGCTACATATTTCTTCATATCTTGTAGCACTTCTCTATACGCTTTTGTTGGTACTACAAGAAGTACTACATTTACATCTACTAATGCTTCTTCTAAAGAAGAGTAGGCTACGATTGTGCTTGGCAATGTAATGCCTGGGAGATATCGACTGTTCTCATGTTTCGTATTAATCTCATCCATAAGTTCAGTACGATGTCCCCAAATACGTACATCATGTCCATTGTCAGCTAATACCATCGCTAACGCTGTTCCCCAACTACCTGCTCCTACTACTGTGATTTTTGTCATAAAATCACATCCTCTCCATTAGTCTCTTGCTCTAGCGATAATGTGAATCGGCGTTCCTACAAAACCGAACGCTTCACGTAAACGATTCTTTAAGAAGCGCTCATATGAAAAGTGCATTAATTCTGTATCGTTTACAAACACAACAAATGTTGGTGGTTTTACCGCAACTTGTGTTGCATAGAAGATTTTCAGACGGCTACCATTATGAGTCGGCGTTGGATTCATCGCTACCGCATCCATAATTACATCATTTAATACGTTCGTTTGAATACGGATACTATGACTTTCATTTACTTCATTAATAACTGGTAATAATGTTTGTGTACGTTTTTTCGTTTTCGCAGATAAGAATACAATCGGCGCATACTCTAAAAATTGGAAATGAGCGCGAATGTTTTCTTCAAATGCTTTCATTGTTTTTTCATCTTTTTTCACGGCATCCCATTTGTTTACGACGATAATAACAGCACGTCCTGAATCATGAGCATATCCAGCGATTTTTTTATCTTGTTCAATAATTCCTTCTTCTCCGTCTAAAACGACTAAAACAACGTCAGAACGTTCAATCGCTCTAAGTGCACGAAGTACACTATATTTTTCTGTGCTTTCGTATACTTTCCCTTTTTTACGCATACCAGCTGTATCGATGATTACATAATCTTGACCATCTTTGCTATATGGTGTATCAACCGCATCACGTGTCGTTCCCGCTATATTACTTACAATTACACGTTCTTGACCAAGAAGTGCGTTTACAAGTGATGATTTCCCTACGTTTGGACGTCCAATTAAAGAGAAACGGATTGTTTCATCGTCATACGCTTCTTCTTCAATCTTTGGAAAATGCTTTGCAGCTTCATCTAACAAATCACCAAGTCCTAAACCGTGTGTACCTGAAATCGGGAATGGCTCGCCAAATCCTAATGCATAGAAATCATAAATATCACTACGCATCTCTGGATTATCAACCTTATTTACCGCAAGTACAATTGGTTTTTTAGAGCGGTATAAAATTTTAGCAACTTCTTCATCTGCTGCAGTTACACCATCTCGACCATTCGTCATAAAAATGATAACATCTGCTTCATCAATCGCTACTTCCGCCTGTTGACGAATTTGTGTCAAAAATGGCTCGTCTCCAATATCAATTCCACCTGTATCAATAATGTTAAATTCATGATTTAACCATTCTCCCGCACTATAAATACGGTCTCGCGTTATACCTGGTATATCTTCTACAATTGAAACTCTTTCTCCAACAATTCTATTGAAAATAGTAGATTTTCCTACGTTCGGGCGGCCTACTATTGCTATTACTGGTTTCGGCATATACTTTCATCCTTTCAACTTACATCTGTTTATTATGTAAAAAACCCTTCTTTGTGCAAGAAGGGATTTGCATTCCAGAATAATTCTCAACGTATCAAAACACCTCGTATTATACCACACGTTGCTAATGTTTCACAATAATATATACATTCTCTTGTAAGCGATGCGCAATACCATCTAAAATAGCCTCTAAATTATTTGCAACAAATTCTAGTTCCTCTGTCGTCTCACAAGTAAACAAAGGAGCACCACCTCCAAATTTCTCTGGTTTCGTTGTAATAACTGCGAGAATAACGCTTTCTAACATCATCTCTTATCTCCCCTTCCTTTCGGGGCTTCCGATGACATATGAACGGCACTTTCTAACGTCGGCACATTCCCTATGACACCTATCGCTTTCTCTGCATCTTGATCTTGTGGCAAGACAAATATCCCAACTCTTCCATCCTCTAAATCACGCTTTGCTAACGGTACAAGCGCTGGTGTACCAGAATCTCTATATATCCCTAAAGCAACAGAAACATCGTGCAAAATAGCTTGTCGTTGCCCTAAATTTGCAATTGTAACCATCGCATCAATTGACTTCGGCTTTAGAATAAAACCCATTCCATATTTCATAATTTCCTCTTGTCTTGCTGGCAATCCAATATTCATAATGTAAATATTATCAATATATAGTCCCGCCCCTTCAAAACGAAGCGGAACATGCTCGATTTCAACAAGATCATGTAACCTCTTACCAGACATTAATTTTTTCGCGATAAAAAATGCGATTAGAGCCATAATTACTCCAGCAACCCATGAACGGAATCCTATATACGCAAACGTCGTTGCAAACGACGTTAACATCGCCAAATAGTTACGACTTTCAAAAACTAATGCAATTCCTTCAATGTATGTATTTCCACGTGGTACGAGCTCATATCCATCTAATTGTTGGAGTGTATTTCTTTCCATATTACGCACATCACGAAACTGTGTTGCCGCTAACGTAAGAAACGTAATAGCAGAAAAATCTTTTTTCAAAATTGACGGGATTGCAATTGCTCCTAAGGCCGCTGCAATTAACCCCATCGCAATGTGAATAATTTTCCCATGGAGCCTCGTCGGATATTGCCGCGTATCTGTCCGGAGCATTAGCAATCTTGTTACTGTCCCCGCTATTACGCCGCATAAAATGGCCGGTGTATATTCAGTCATGTATTACCCTCGCCTTTCTTTTACGTGTTTTTCTCTTGAACTGCTCCATATATACTGATGCTTTTGCCATCCAAAACAAAATTACCATGAAAAATGTAGAAACGGCGACGATATCAAAAAACGCTAAACTACCATAATCGTAAGGAAAATGTAGGTTTCGAAAAATAAGCGTCACTAACAATTCTCCCTGTAACATTCCTATATAAAGAGAACATAATCGTAATATGCGATCCTCGTGTAATAAAACCGATGCATACACAAGAGCACCACTTAACAAAAACAACCTGTCCACCACAATCCAAATCGGATCATATACTTCTAACAAATGAAAACTTGTATATAACATGGCAATAATAAGCGCCGAAAGTAAGCTATATAATTTTTTCCAAATAGAATATAGTGTGATTCCTATAAAAGCAACAACAGAAAGTAAAAGTGCATTTACTGATACCGTGAATGAAGCAATCGTTACATGTAACGGAGAGCAAATAATAAAAATCAATATACAGGCGCTTATCTTCCACCGAATAGAGTCCTTTTTCATAAAAAAAGTTACGATAATCCACCCTATCCAAGCTACAAAATAAAAAGTACTCCCTTCCATCATTTCACCTCCTATGTTTTCCATTATGGGAACTTTTTATGAAAGTTAATCCACTTTCTTCGCGCATAGTTTTTTCATAATACAGCAACACTTTTAATAAGGAGGTGCAATTCATTATGGGTAAAGATCGTCAAGAACGAAAACTAAGAGAATCACGCCGCGTTGAATCTGACCGTGACCAATCATTACAATATCCGGGTGCTACTGGGCTCGATACGCCAGAGCAAGCTCGAAAACAAAATCAGCACTAATGAATACAAAAAGACGGTTTCGATATTGTACGAAACCGTCTTTTACATAATTATTTTAATAATTTTTATTTATATCAAAATAATATTTCATTTACGAATCTTCCACTGATTAATTTTCTCCTCCACTTATTTCCCTTGGCCAAATTAAACCTTATCCAATAATCCAGTAATACATTATCTACATTTTCCAGTCGTAACTTTTATAATTCAACATTTATACATCTATATTATTTAATTTTATTTTTATTTTGATAGAATATTAATTCCATTCCTCACTTTATATTACTAAAAAAGAACAGCAAATAAAAAAACAACCAAACGGTTGATTTTTTATCTTCTACTATAATGCGTCGTATCAATACCACGCTGCGTTAACCAATGGTATGTTTCGCCCTTTACAACAAGAGGTACAGATTGTAACTCTTTTATCGTCTTCGCACCAAGAGCAGTCATAATAAATTTCAAATCTGTATGTAATAGATCAATTTCATCTACTAACTTCTCGATACCATCTTGCATTAAAATGCGTAAAAAGTATCCAGCAAACGCAGTTGTATTCGCCCCTAATGCGATTGCTTTCGCTACGTCAAGCGCTGTTTGTATACCCCCAGATGCAATAAAAGAGAGGTTATTATTTGTAGAGGTTGCTTCAATAATCGAGGTTGCTGTTTGTATGCCCCAGTTATTAAAATAAGAAAGCATTCGCTGTCTTCTTTCATTTTCAACAGCAGCAAAATTCGTACCACCTTGTCCACCAATATCAATTGCCGTTACACCTATGCTCGCTAACTGTTGTACCGTTTCCTTACTCATCCCAAATCCAACTTCTTTTACAATGACAGGAACTTTACTCTTTAAAACAATTTTCTCAATGCGTTGAAGTACACCAGTAAAGTCACGGTCTCCTTCTGGCATTGTTAACTCCTGTATAACATTTAAATGAATTTGCAATGCATTCGCTTCAATCATATCAATAGCACGCTTTGCCTGTTCGATAGTTGCCTCACTACCTAAATTAGCAAAGAAAGTACCATTTGGGTTTACCTTCCTGATAATCTTAAAAGATGCAGCCTCACTTTCAACTTTTAACGCCGCCATTTGCGAACCTACAGCCATAGCAAGATTATGATGTTTCGCTACATATGCTAATTGCTCATTAATATGTAATGTTCTCTCTCCGCCACCACCAGTCATCGCATTGATAAAAATCGGCGAACTTAGTGAAAGTTCGCCGATTTTTGTTCCACATGTTATTGTGTCATAACTTGAATTTGGCAAGCTTTGATGCACAAAGTCAATATCATGAAAGCCATGCGTACGAGACTGACCAGTAGAAAGAGCGTATTCAATATGATCTAATTTACGTTTTGCCCTTACCACTTGTACCCCTCTTTATTTCTTTAATTTTTTCAGTTGTTCACCAATAATATCACTTAATTGGAAAGTAGCAGAATCAGCATTTGGTTCATACTGACTGTAATCTTCAGTTACATTATTTTCTTCAAGCGCTTCTTTTATACTTAAAGAAATACGTTTCTCTGCTACATGGACTTCAAGTACTTTCACTTTTACTTCCTGTCCCATTTCCAATGCTTCATTTGGATTTTTCACATGACGATTTGCAATTTGAGATACGTGCACAAGACCTTCAACACCAGGTAAAATTTCAACAAATGCACCGAATGTAACAAGGCGTTTTACTACTCCCTCACGAATATCTCCAGCTTTTATTTCACCAGCAACATTTTCCCAAGGTCCCGGTTGAGCTGCTTTAATTGATAAAGAAATACGTTGTGTATCAGCATCAACTGATAACACCTTTACTTTTACCTTTTGACCTTGCTCTAATACTTCAGAAGGTTGCTCTACACGTTCGTGTGAAATTTGTGAAATATGAACTAAACCGTCCACACCACCAACGTTAACGAAAGCACCAAAATCCGTTAATCGTTGCACTGTTCCTTCAACAACGTCTCCTTCTTTTAATGAAGAAATTGCTTCTTTCTTCTTAGAATCTAGTTCTAATTCTACTACTGCTTTATGCGAAAGAATTACACGATTTTTTTCGCGGTCTAATTCAACAATTTTCACAGCTAATGTTTTGCCTTTATAGTCAGTAAAATCTTCTACATAATGTACTTCTACAAGTGAAGCTGGGATGAACCCACGAACACCAAGGTCCACAACTAATCCACCATTCACGATATCTTTTACAGTAACATCAAATACATGACCAGAAGTAAATTTCTCTTGTAATTCTACCCATGCTTTTTCTGCATCAACAGCACGTTTAGATAAGACAAGATCATCCTCTTCTAATTTAATAATTTTTAATTCTAGTATTTGATCTAATTCTACCACATCGCTTGCTTTTTCAATATGAACGTTAGCTAATTCACTAATTGGAATTACGCCATCTGTTTTGTATCCAACATTTACAAGCACTTGTTTCTCTTCAACTTTCGTTACAGAACCTGTAACAACGTCACCAACTTGTAATTCTTTTGAATCCATAACTTCTTCATTCATTTTCTCTACCATGGAAATACCTCCCTACAGAATTGACAAAGCATTTTTTTATGTATATACGAAATGAAAACAAATGTTTTCATTTGCATGTTTAAGAATTTATCATCACATACTCAGTTTTCATACATTTCCCCAGAAAATATATTAAACCTATATAAATAGTATACAGCAAAATCATCTTGAAGAAAGTATGTTTTGAAATATAATAGCGAATATATTCTGAAAGTTTTATCTCTCTTTTACTAACTTCTTACAAATCCGATCATTTGTCAAGGAAAGAGCTTCACAATTCACGTATACTTTACATTTCTATACAAACAAAAAAGAAAGAGGCTATCCCCTTTCTTTATTTCGCAAACACTCCTGAAACAATGCCCATAATTTTTTGGACAACTTCTTCAATTGATAAAGAAGTTGTGTCTAATTCCAATGCATCATCAGCTTTTTTCAGAGGAGAAACTTCGCGTTCTGAATCTAATTTATCACGCTGAGCAATTTCTTCTTTTAACTGCTCTAAATTAGAATCGAAACCTTTATTTATATTTTCTAAATGTCTTCTTTCTGCTCTTTCTTCAACAGAAGCAAGCATAAAGATCTTCACTTCAGCATCTGGTAACACATGTGTACCAATATCACGGCCATCCATTACAACGCCGCCTTTTTCCGCTAGCTCTTGTTGACGACGTACCATTTCTTCACGAACAAGGCGATGTTTCGCCACAATAGATACTCGATTCGTCACCTCTGGTGTACGAATTACTTCAGAAACATCTTGTCCATTTAAAAATACAAGTTGTGTATTTTCTCCTTGCTGAAATTCAATATTTACATTCTTTACAACTTCCATTAACTGCTCTTCATTTTCAATATCCACTTTTTGCTCAAGGGCTGCATATGTAATTGTACGATACATTGCCCCTGTATCAATATAAACGTAAGAAAGTTTCTTCGCTACAACTTTTGCGACTGTACTTTTTCCAGCAGCTGCTGGACCATCTATAGCAATTGAAATTCGTTTATCCATTGTAACACCTCATTTTTTCACTTATAAAACAAAACGAAAAGCAGGTATTATCCTGCTTCTTCTCATTTGCTTCACGTCATTAAATCCTCAATTATTGTAGCATACTCCTTCCTAGAAGAAAATGAAAACTACCTATTCACCTGTAAGATTTCTGTTTCGTTTTTTACCGTGACACCTTCATAATAAACAATTTTAGATAAATATTTCACTGATGACTTATGTATAAAGAACAATTGCACAACACAAAGACAAATAAATTGTATTATTAATATACGAATAAAAATTTTCTCCACCTTTTTCAACGTAATTGCTCCCTTCTATCCTATATTTATATATTTAGTTTCACGATTTTATACATCATATATATAGCAGTTAATTTTATTGTCATTTTCGAGGCATACTTTTATACATTTCCATTGTCGAATTTACTCAAAACATGTTATGTTCTAAATGTATTTTTCAATTTGAAAGGGGTATAAGCATTGAAAAGAATCCTAGTTTTACACACAGGTGGAACAATTGCAATGGAGGAAGATAAAGAAACTGGAGTCGTACAACCAGGTGAAAAAAATCCTCTTTTAAAATTTATTCCTGATTTAGAAGGCGATGTTGATTTAATCGTTGAAGATGTGTTCCATCTACCATCTCCTCATATGACACCGAGCGAAATGTTACAATTACAAGTCATCATTGATGAAAGAGTAAAACAAGAAAACATTCATGGCGTAGTCATTACGCATGGTACGGATACATTAGAAGAAACAGCCTATTTCCTAGATTTAACAGTACAAGCAACTATTCCGATCGTTGTGACTGGCGCAATGCGTTCTAGCAATGAATTAGGTGCTGATGGTCTATATAACTTCTTATCAGCTGTAAAAGTCGCTAGCAGTAGTGAAGCTGCAGAAAAGGGTGTTCTAGTCGTATTAAACGACGAAATTCATTGCGCTACAAATGTAACGAAAACACATACAAGTAATGTAGCAACATTCCAAAGTCCACAGTATGGACCAATTGGTATGGTAACAAAACGTGGTGTTGTATTCCACCATGCTTTAGTACATCACGAAACATATTCCGTAAATAAGGTTTCTAAAAACGTAGTCGTTCTAAAAGCATACGCGGGTATGGACGATACATTATTAGCAGCCATTGAAACCCTTCCAGTAGACGGGATTGTTATCGAAGCACTTGGACAAGGTAATTTACCTCCAAGAACACTTCCTAGTCTAGAACGATTAATAAACAAAGGAATTCCTGTCGTATTAGTTTCCCGCTGTTTCAACGGTATCGTTCAAGATGTATACTCATATGAAGGCGGCGGCAAACAATTAAAAGATATGGGTATTGTATTCACATACGGTTTAAATGCTCAAAAAGCACGTATTAAATTATTAGTTGCATTAGAGAATACAACTTCTCATGAAGCAATCCAAAATATGTTTATGCACAATTAAAAAAGAAGCTGTCGAAGTTTATTTCGACAGCTTCTTTTTACATTTCTCTTGTTACAATGGTTTGCGCAATCACATTTCCATGAAATCTACCGTTCTCGATAAATATTTCATTCGCATTATTTCCAGCAGCAATTACACCTGCAATGAAAATATTTTCAGCGTTCGTTTCCATTGTATCCTCTGCATGAATTGGACGTCCTGTTTCTTCATCAATCCGAACACCCATCTTCGTTAAGAAACTATGATCAGGGTGGTAACCGGTCATCGCAAATACAAAATCATTTCGGATTGTTTTTTCCTCACCATCAACTGTATACGTTAATGTATGTTCAGTAATTTCTTTCACATGAGCCCCGAAATGCATTTGAATTGTGCCGTTTCGTACTAATGCCTCAAACTCCGGCAAAATCCACGGCTTTATGCTTGTTGAATACTCACTTCCGCGATATAGTACCGTTACACGCCCACCCGCTTTAACAAGTTCTAACGCGGCATCTACACTCGAGTTTTTCCCACCTATAACTACTACATCTCGGTCAAAATAAGGATGCCCCTCTTTAAAATAGTGAGATACTTTCTTCAGTTCCTCACCTGGAACATTCATATAATTTGGATTGTCATAATATCCAGTTGCTACAACAACGTATTTCGCTATATACATTTCTTTACTTCCGTCACGTTTTGTCGTCTCAACCTTAAAGACTTCTCCATCTTTTTGAACTTTCTCTACTCGTTCAAAAGCATTTACACGTACAGATTTACGCTTTACTACTTCACGATAATACGCAAGCGCTTGATTTCGAACTGGCTTACGGTTTTCTGTAATAAAAGCTACTTCACCAATTTCTAATTTTTCACTAGAAGAGAAAAATGTTTGATGAGTTGGATAATTATAAATGGCATTTACAATGTTTCCTTTTTCAATTACTAACGGATTTATCCCTACCTTTTGCAATGAAATTGCTGCTGCTAATCCGCACGGACCGCCTCCGATTATAATAACTGTTTCTTTCTGCATACTCGTCCACTCCTAGTCTTCTACCTCTGCACTATTTATAAAAACAAGAAAAAACCTACTTACAGCAGTAGGCACCTATCTTTATTGTATTCATTTTTCATATATTTGTCATCTAAACGAAACGTACATCCGATAGACATCTGCTAAAAACTGCTGAAATTTAATACCTTGTTTCCCTAATACATTTTCAGGATCAATCTTTCTAGCTGGGTCAAGTGTTTTATGTGATACGATATCTTTTTTCGGATTCAAGCCGAAGTTTTGACATAAATACGCATGATACCACGTAAAACGTGTATATGCTTCCCAAAAGTTAACATCACCGCCATAACAAAGTTCCACTCCAATAGCAGCCTTATTTGCATCATAACCATATAAGTCATTATCTGTCGGCACACCATATCGAACATGATAAGCAACTTCACTTATAGGAATAATTTCTAATATTGTTTTGTCATCTATAAATGTATGTGCCGAGGCTTTCGGTTGTATCTCATTAAAATAATCCCGATTCCCTATCGCATTGCTACCAGGATTCCCCGTATCATGACTTACAATAAACCTTACTTTAGAGAGAGGAATTCCCGGTCGTGAACTTCCATATCCAATATAATTACGCTCTATAGGAAACATCGCCATTACTACCAACTCCCGCTTCAGAAGATTACCTTACTTCCTTATATATGTATTCGGTAGCAATGTCCTTATCGCATATTTCTTACGCGAAGAGAAAATCGAAAATATTTGATGTGAACACCATAAATAATAAAATACTTACAGCCACTCCATAAAAACCGTAAAACCAAACACAATCTTCTTTCGTATCTAAACCGAAAAATTTATTTACTGATTGTAATAATGTGCCACGCTTACTTTGCTTGTTTCGTAATACTTCCACTCGTTCTACAACATCCGCTGGCATCATAAATCTTTGGTCTACTGTCATTTTCATCATTTATCTCTCCTTAAAATCATTTCCGTTTTGTTTATCTAAGGAGAGTATAGCACGTTTGTTCGTGTAGAACAAGCGTTCTTTTTATTTTTATTTTATTTTTCAGCAAGCCAAGTAAGAATTGAGATTACAACGGCGATAATCGGTCCTACTACAACCAAACCAAATATTAAAAACAGTAGCCCTTCCCCGAACACCCGAACGATACTTGTTTTTGGGGCTTTCATCGTTCTTGCGAGCTCTCCCTCTAACCTCTTAACCTTTTCTTCTAATTGTTCTACTCGTTCCATTATTTTATTTTCCATATACAACACCTCAATTTAATACTTCAACAAAAAAAAACGTGATTCCTTCCAAAGGAATCACGTTTTCTCACGCTATAATATTATACCCAACCTCTGAAGCGACTTGCTTCAGCCATTTTACGAACACCGACCATGTACGCTGCTAAGCGCATGTTCACTTTACGAACTTGTGCTGTTTCATAAATAGAATCAAATGATCTTACCATTACTTTTTCTAAACGTTGTTCTACTTCTTCTTCAGTCCAGTAGTAACCTTGGTTATTTTGTACCCACTCAAAGTAAGATACTGTTACACCACCAGCACTTGCTAATACGTCTGGAACAAGTAAAATTCCGCGATCTGTTAAGATTTTAGTTGCTTCTAATGTTGTTGGACCGTTTGCAGCTTCAACAACGATTTTCGCTTTAATATTATTAGCATTTTCTTCTGTAATTTGGTTCTCAATTGCAGCTGGAACTAAAATATCGCAATCAAGTTCTAACAATTCTTTATTTGAAATTGTATTATTAAATAATTTTGTTACTGTACCGAAGCTATCACGACGGTCTAATAAATAATCAATATCTAATCCGTTTGGATCATGCAACGCACCGTAAGCATCTGAGATTGCAATAACTTTCGCACCTGCATCATGCATAAATTTAGCTAAGAAACTACCAGCATTACCGAATCCTTGAACAACAACGCGCGCACCTTTAATATCAATGTCGCGTTTTTTTGCAGCTTCGCGAATACAAATTGTAACACCTTTCGCCGTTGCTGTTTCACGTCCATGTGATCCACCTAATACAAGTGGCTTACCTGTAATAAATCCTGGTGAATTAAATTCATCAATACGGCTATACTCATCCATCATCCATGCCATAATTTGAGAGTTTGTGAATACATCTGGAGCTGGAATATCTTTCGTCGGTCCTACGATTTGGCTAATTGCTCGTACATAACCGCGGCTTAATCTTTCTAACTCACGGAATGACATTTCACGTGGGTCACAGATAATTCCACCTTTACCTCCGCCATATGGTAAATCAACAATACCACATTTTAAACTCATCCAGATTGAAAGTGCTTTCACTTCATTTTCTGTTACATTCGGATGGAAGCGAATTCCACCTTTCGTTGGACCAACAGCATCATTATGTTGTGCACGATATCCTGTAAATATTTTAACAGTCCCGTCATCCATACGAACTGGTATTTTCACTGTCATCATACGAATTGGTTCTTTTAATAATTCATATACTTCGTTTGGATAACCCAATTTTTCTAATGCTTCACTAATAACAATTTGTGTCGAATTCAATAGTTCAAAATGTTGTTCCCTTTGTTGTTGTGTTTTTGTTTGAGTTCCCTTTTCGGCTACCATAGTAAGTAAACCCCCTGTAATTTCACTTGTTTAGTAAACCTTCATTGCCTAGTATACACCGTTAAATTTGGAATGCAATAGAAAACGCTAACAAATATATACAAACTATTTTCTATTGCAAGCGTTTTCACTATTATTATAGTCCTTTTATTGCTTTTAGAAAAGTAAAATACTTAAATATTTAAATATTTTTCATTTTACTTAAATGCAATACCTTGAAAAGATATATATTTAAGTACAATAAAGAATGCTCAAATATTTATGATTCCCTCTATACCGTGGATCGTTTTAAAATTTCCAAATCAATATTTTAAGTTTTCCAAGTAAAAAAACAAAACCTTAGCTATGTTATATTAGCTAAGGTTTTGTTTTTTTACAAAGTAATTGTGTATTTGTTCAATTGCTTGAGAAGACATTAATTCTTTACCATACTCCATTAAACGATAAATAGTTGCTGTAGACGGATTACCATATTCCGCTAAAATAGCTATAAAATCTGCCTTCAGCAATTGTATTTGCTCCTCTTCTTCCATCCAAAGATAGAAACGCCCATCCCACGTATATAATTTCCCGCCAGTTACATCAAGGTTATATAAACGATTCGACAGGTTAATTACGTCATCTAGTGTAGCAAACTCATAAAGGATATGCTCACTTTCATCTAAAGTCACTTGCATTTCAATAAACTCGTCACGGAACTCATCATCTGTATCCGCTTCTTGATGTTCTTTCGTTACAATTACGACCATTCCTTGCGCTTGTAGAGAAAATACTTCAACTGCAATCGGACCATCCGCTTCAAATCCTAATTCTTTATTTGCTTCTTGCATCATATCACGAAATAATTGCTGTACTTTCGGTGCATTTCTCCACAAATCTTCTTTCGTTAATCCTCGCTCAGTTAAATCATCAAATGTTAAGAAAATTTTTATCTTATTGTAATTTAATCGTTCCAGCCTCATCTCATACCCTCCCTACGCAACCAATGAATATAATTTTTATTATATGAAATAGAAAATAGATGGTTCTTTTCGAACAACTATTCTAACATTTTTAACCAATCATCCCATTCTTCTTTCGTATCACCAATTAGGCTTGTTTGAATGTTCAACTGATCTCGAGCACCTATTTCTCCTATAACCCCAACAGAAAGGTTCTCATTTTTTTCTTGCAACACATTCACGTAGTTCATTGCGTTCTTAAGTTCTCGTCCGTCATCAAAAGAGATTACTACATATTTAGGTCTTATTTGCTCAACAGCTAACGAAATACTATCTTCCGCTAAGCTTACCCTAATATATATCACCTCATATCCTTTTAATCGTAAATACGTTGAGAAAACAAACCCTCTCAACATATTACTTTCTAACACGACAACTTTGTGTATAGAAGAAAACGATGATGCATTATGATACACCATCCCTAGACGCGTTTGTAAAAATGATACGACATATTGGAATTGCACCATTGTAACTTCATTATTTTTTTTTAACATTAACAATTTATTTGACACTTGAAGAACAATATTTGCGATAACTTTTTCTGTTGCATAAATACTAAAAGCCTCGTTTAACAATGCAGAAGTTGTAATTTCATCAAATTTTAACAAAGCTTGTAGTAAATCGTCCACTAAAACAACTTCTCTATCGTAATGTATTTCATTTTGAACATTACTTCGCAAACGATTCCCTTCTAATAATTGAACTGCTTGTCCAATCATCATGCCGGAAGAAACCTTGTCCATTAACCATTTCAAAATTTGAATATGCTCTTCTGTATATAATCGATGCCCCGCATGATTCCGCTTTGGGGCAATCATTTGATATCGTCTTTCCCATGCACGAAGTGTGCTCGGCTGAATTCCAATTATATTCGAAACAGCTTTTATGTTATATTTTCCGTTTAGAGTTGGCATCATCTCCCTCCGCATAACGTAATAATATGTGTTTGAGCAGGTGCTCGGAAGCGAAGTGGAATCAACGTTGTTCCATACCCATTACTAACAAAAAGAGTCACATTTGAATGCTTATATACGCCACCTTTTAAATATTTTTTAGATGGGAATAATCGGATTTGCCCTCCATGTGTATGTCCACTTAACACAAGTGAAATTTGTTCTTTTCCAGACATTTTATTTATTATATCAGGGTTGTGGCTAATTAATATGCGAAAACCATTTTCTTTACAATCAGCCAACGCTAAATCTAAACGATCACGTTCCAAACCAACATCATCTACACCGAGTAAGCAAATTTTCTCTCCTAATTCAGACTCAAATACAACTCTTGTATTATCTAAAACTTTCACATTATTTTCTAATAACAAAGCATCTAACTCGTGATATTCAATCTCATAATCATTATTTCCCCATACAAAATATACAGGAGCTATCGTTCTTAACTTTTGTATATTTGCAGAGATTTTTGATAAAGGGACACCTCTTTCCGCTAAATCACCACCAATAATTACAAGATCTACTCTTCCTTTTACTTGTTCAATTAACGAATTTGAAATGATCCTTCTATGAATATCAGATATAAAAAATACATTTACTTTTTGAAAACTTTTCGGAAATTCTTCAAATGTTAAAGTATGTTCTAGCACCGTATCACGCATTGCTTCTGTATACATTACAAGAAGAAATATAATACCAATACATATGAGAGTACTTAATAAGATAATCCATATCATATATTTTTTACTCCCCTCCTCATAAAGATAATCCTCAGTTTTTATAGTAAGTATTCCACTAACTCTCTTGCTTTGTGGACTTATCTTTTATTGGAATTTTTAATTCTTGACCTACATTCACTTCATTTCCTTGTAAATCATTATACTTTTTAATCACTTCGATCCCAGTTTCATCTGAAAAATATTGCTTTGCTATACTTTCTAAAGTTTCTCCCTCTTTCACCGTATGCGTGACGACTTTCTCAGATGGTGCCTCGGACTCAGATTTAGCTGAATCAAAGAAAATGACCTCAAATGCACTTTTTCCAGCGTTATTACCATCGCTTTTCACCTGAATATATTTATCTGTATACCATAAGATACTAATTGGTAGTAATATGAATAAAAATGTTAAAACTCGGACGAAAATATGATTCATTTTAAACTTTTGTTTTTTCTCTTTATTTCTATGAATTTCACTACGCGGCGGTAAACCTTCTTTTTCTTCCACTCGCTCAACTTCTAATTCCTCTTCAAAATCAGGAATTCGTTTTCTCATGTTGTTCACCACCACCTTCCATTTATTTTCTTAATTGGAGTCCCATTATAAAATCAACAAGAAAGTGTGCAAAGATTGTTATAAACAAATTTCCTGTCCATTCAAATACATAACCAAAGACAAAACTAATGAAACAGACGAAACAAAACAAAAATGGCTTTTTTATATACCGAATATGTAACACTGCAAATACTAAACTGGCTATTACAATTCCAAAGTGCGTCTGCACTACACCTCTAAATAAAAATTCTTCTGCAAAGCCGATAATGAACGTAATAACGAGTAGATGCATAACTGACATCCCTTGAAACATCCTATCGTTAATACCACCATCATCAAACCAAGACTCTGGAAATACTCGCATTGCAACATAATCTAATAACACAATACCAATCGCTAACAAGCCACCTATTATAAGTATAGACACCGGTTCCCATTTCCACAGACTATACACCGATTTTATATCTCGGAATAGTATATATGCTAGTAAACAACCAATACCGATAATAATGAACTGTGTAATATACAGATTCAGCCTTATTTCTTTCGGACTCATATCTTCAATATTATGCCTTTGAATGTTCATCATTCCCCCATCTTTTCTAGACCGAAAAGCTTTTGTAACTCTGTTTCCCAATTATAGTCGAAATCCAATTGTTGCGCTTGTCTTTTTTTATAATCTGTTTTTGTAATATGACAATAGTCGCAGCAATTCTTTAACTCGCCCTCTTTTCTATAACCGAACTGTTGCAGCAAATATTCACGTCTACATTCTTTCACTTGTATCCATGATTTCATGTTTTCTAGCTCACTATATTTATTACGTAGCCTTATTTCTACTTCAGCTATTAATCTGTTCATAATTTCATCTGACAAGCTCTCTAATATTAATTTTCGCTGTTGTATGATTCCAAGCCGTTCAAGATGATAGCGGATGAAACGCCAATATTGTTCATTAAATCTTGCTGCATTATAACAAATTTCTTCTACCTCTTCTATTGGTAATTCTTTCGTTTGAAACATTCTTTCTTGCAGTAAAGAAAATAAAAATTGTATTTGTGACTGACTTGGCAATTCATCTTCAATTATTGAAATTGGTAAATCGTGATCTAACGGACTACATAGTAAGATAGCTATACTCGGTTCACCATCTCTTCCCGCTCTTCCGATTTCTTGTAAATAAGAAGCGATATTAGTCGGGTAATGGAAATGAATAATATATCTCGTATTCGACTTATTTACTCCCATACCAAAAGCACTTGTACATATTACAAGCTGCAACTGGTCATTCATAAACTGCTGTTGAATTAACATACGCTCTTCATGTTCCATACCACCATGATAGAAAGCGACACCAGTAACGCCTTTTCCTCTTAAATATTCCGTTAAACGTTCTGTCCACGCTCGGCTTGAACAATATACAATCCCTGGGCCTTGTAAATACATTACCTGGTCCAAAAGCGCTTCTTTCTTCTCTTCTATCGTCGTAACAAATTGTACTTCCATTGCAATATTTGGACGATCAATAGAGTATACATGCTGCATCACATTCTCCAAATTTAAACTCTCTGCTATATCTCGGAGTACATCTTTCGTCGCTGTTGCCGTTAATGCTAGCACCGTAGGAGACCCGATATTCTCAATGACTACATTTAGTTTTTTATAATCTGGTCTAAAATCATAACCCCATTGCGAAATACAATGAGCTTCATCCACAACAAATAATGAAATATGAACTTTCTTCAATTCTCTTATTAACAATTCCGACTGCAACATCTCTGGTGAAACAAAAATAAATTTATATGAAGCTAATCTTTTCATCGCTTCTCTTTTTTCATGTAATGTCCGAAAACTATTAAATGCTATCACTCGGTTTTTCACAACATATTTTAATTGTGTAACCTGATCTTCCATCAAAGATAATAATGGTGATACAACAAGTACTGTCCCTTCTTGCATTAGCCCTGGAAGTTGATAACACATAGACTTCCCTCTTCCGGTCGGAAGCATCGCTATAACATCTTTTCCTTCCAATAAATCTGTAATTACCCCTTTTTGACCTGGACGAAATTCAGAATATCCAAACCACCTATATAAATATTCCTCAAGCTTCATTTATACCCTCCATCCGCGCCAATACAAGACGAACTTCAAAATAAGAGATATCCTCTCCAACCGCTTGTTTCAACTCACGTAACTTACGTGTTTGTAATGCATCAATTACTTCTGTTACTTTATCTATTTTGTCTTTTTCCATAAACATCTCGATAGAAAAATCTCTTTCTCTCAAAGCAATTTCAACAAAATGATCTTCTATCGTTGCAACCTTTAGATTTCTAATTGTCGCTATTTCTTCTAATGAGCGCCCTTGCCTCCAAAAATTATATGTTTTTTTCGTTGATAAACTAAATAATTCAGCTCTCTCATTCGGATAAGAGATAATTTCAGCTAATAACGGAAATTCATTTTCTTTATCGCGAACTTCTTGTATAAGGAGATGAATTGCACCCCAAAATAAAAAGTACACCCTAAATATATCTTGTTTCGTAATTTCAGCTAACTGCTGCAATGTACAACCGATACGTTCATATCCTGTTAATCTATATGTTACAATCGTCGCTTCTACCACATCACATTTCCCTAAAAGATTATGTATTTCTTTCCATAATCTTTTAGCCAATTCATTTCGCCTATACGGCATACCTGTTAAAAAGCGTTTCACCCACATCATTATTTCTGTATCTTGTTGAATAGGAATAAATTTCGTATTATTCTGTTGTAAATTAGATATAGTTTGAATAATTAAAGATAATCTTTTCCAAAATGTTTCACCTAATTCACCATAGTGCAAACCATGTAAATGCGCTGGAAAAGCATACACTCCCTCCCATGTATGCAACTGCATTTTACCTTTAGGTGTTAACAAATATGTATTCTCATGTATTTCTTGAATCAAATCTGCTTGCAACAACTTTGCAACTTCACGATCATATTCAATTCTATTTAATGATTTATATATCCCAAACAAAAAAGAAATTCGGAACATATTTCCATCTTGTAATGTTTGCGAAGATCGTTTTCCCTTTAATAAATAATAAATAGAAGAAACGGTCCTTTCACCATTCAATTGTTTTAAACAATACAATAAAGTATATTGTAGTTGCATTACCGCTTCCACCTTTCAATCTAACTTAATTGCTTTTTGGTATAATTACACTAACTTATCATATCGGCACTATATACTTGTATATATTCTATTGTACCAAACGAAATAACATTTACGTATTTTGAAAATCTTATGACATAATACAAAAATTAGTTGACACCCTAATTGATAAGCATTATCATTATAATTTTATGTTGAAAAGTTTTAAAAACCGTTTTACAATAAGGTTATAATTTTTATGGCGAGCTTTTCACATACATATTATCAGGAGGGAAAAAAGATGGCAAAATATACAATCGTTGATAAAGATACTTGTATTGCATGTGGTGCTTGTGGCGCTGCTGCACCAGACATTTATGACTATGATGATGAAGGTATTGCATTCGTAACATTAGACGATAACCAAGGTATCGTTGAGATTCCAGATGTATTACTTGAAGATATGATGGATGCATTCGAAGGTTGTCCAACTGACTCAATTAAAGTTGCTGACGAATCATTTGACGGCGATGCTTTAAAATTCGAATAGTCTTTTATTAACTTCAAAAAATGTCCCTCATTAATATGAGGGACATTTTTTGTTTTCATGATACTTATAAAAAAAACATTAGTAGTTCCATACTACTAATGGTTTTTTTGCCTCGCTATTTGCCGGGCAGCCCGATTGGTGAGGGCTAATAATCAGTGGGGGATGCCCCCCACTGATTGAAGTTTCACTTTATATTTTATGCATTTTTCATTTTTGCAAACATCCATACTTTCAGGCGTGAGAATAACGCTACAAATACAATTGTCACAACAATCCCTTTAATCAAATTAAACGGTAAGATTGCCGTTACAACCGTTGTTCTTATAGCCTCACTAGACATAGCTGGCGAATTTAAAAACCAAGTGTAAGCTGGGAATATGATGATGTAATTTAATATACTCATAATAAGCGCCATTGTAATTGTCCCTAGCATTAATCCTGTCGTTAAGCTCTTAACAGTACGATACTTCCTAAATAAGAAAGCTGCTGGTCCAATAAATAAACATCCTGCAATAAAGTTAGCTATTTCTCCAACTGGTACTCCCGTTAAACTTCCTTGAATCCCATAATGTAAAATATTCTTTATCGCCTCTACAATTACTCCCGCAATTGGTCCGAAGATAATCGCTGCAATTAGAGCCGGTACATCACTAAAATCAATTTTTAAGAATGGCGGAAGCCCTGGGAACGGGAAATCCAACATCATCAGTAAATATGCAATACTACTTAGCATCGCTACACTCACCATCTGCACTACACTGTTTTTTTGTTTCATCTTTCTCTCTCCTTTTCCATCGATCATCTCATGGAAAGTGGAAAGGTTCTGCTATGCCTACTTTTTCATAGAACGAAAAAACCCTTTGTGTTTTACACAAAGGGAGAATTTAAGGCACATCAAACAGACGTTCAAATCCATATCTTTTTTGAACGCTTGAACCTCCATCTTCTCCCATCCAGACTATACTGTCGGCTTTGGAATCACACCAAATCCTGCCTTAACGGCTCGCGGGCTTAGAACAAAATCACATATAGTTCATCACCGCCGGTCGGGATTTTCACCCTGCCCCGAAGATAGACCGATATTCTATTTTCCACTTCATTATACAACAACATGATTGGATTGTGAACAAAAAAATCGTAACTTATTATAAATAAGTTATTGATTTTACATAATCAAAACCATTCATTATATTTTACAATACACCCCATATTTTTTAGCATTCGGCATTTCTCCTATAAATCCCCTAGTCATATATAATTAAAAGTGATAAGATGTTGAATTGTTAAGATAAGAACATTTTCTGGATTATGGAGGAAATGTCATGAAGAAAGAAAAGAGACACTCTATTCGAGAAACAATGAAAAAAAACTTAAGAAAAGAATACTTTTACTTAAAAAAAGAATTACTTTTCTACTGTCCAATTGATTTAGGCACATTCTCAAGCGAGACATACTATGCTACTTTCGACGAAGATGGCATCAGTATTTATCAGTATGATAAAAAAACAGAGAGTAAATTAAAATTATGTGAGCGTCATCCGTGGAAAAGTTGGAATAAAGTGAAGGTGGATCATTATTTAACAACTTCTCAATTTATTTTTCAAGGGAAGCGAAACTGGATATTATCCCTTTTCCAAAAAGGAAAAGAAGCTCAAAAAATAATCGAAGAGCATACATCTTTACAAACTGAAGTTGTTTCCCGCTCTTTCTTAAAAAAGCTTCCAGGTTTCCGTTCTAATGCACCGTTGAATAAATACATTGGCAGCATTTGCTACACTGCACTTATTGCATTTTTATTAAAATGGATGATTCCATTTCAAGCACCACAAATCGCCCTGTACTCCATTTCAATTGGTTGTATGCTCCTTGGTCTACTTTGTTTGACAATCGGTTTAATTGAACCGACTATTGTACTTTTTCGAACAAACGAAAAAACCAGAACAAAAGTATTTTACTTATATAGCTACTTAGCTATTTCTGGATTTATATGTGTCTTTATTTTTTGGTAAAAAAAGAGCTAGTTAAACTAGCTCTTTTTTTACTTTACGTATAATTGTTGATTTGGATAAATCAGCTCTTGCTGCAGCCCATTTTTTTCTTTAATTTCCTTAACAGACATGCTAAATTTCCGTGCAATGCTAACTAAAGTGTCCCCTTTTTGAACGACATATAACGAGGAAGAAACGACTTCGTTTCTTTGTTCATGTAAAACAAGCAATGGATTCATCGCATTCTTTTTTGCCATCGTCCATCTTCCTTGATGAACTTCTAAATGTAAGTGTGCACCTCGAGATTCTCCTGTATTCCCTACTTCTCCAATTATTTCTCCTTTTGAAATATAATCCCCTTGAACTACATATCTCTTATTTAAATGTGCATACACAGCCTCATATTCTCCATGTTTAATAAATACAACATTTCCATAACTACTTGAATAATAAGACTTTGTTACCTTACCATCTTGAATAGCTGCCACCGCCGAGCCGATCGGTGCCGCTATATCTATACCGTAGTGTTTTCCATGCCTTGTCCCAAAATAATCACTTATCTGCCCTTCAACAGGCCATGTCCACCGGTTTCCCTCTGCGTACACATGTAATTGAGATAAAAACAATATAGTCAATAACATGACGCCGTATTTTAAACCTTTCATATACATCCTCCGTTTTCTAATTACCACCATACCTTCTCTATTTTGGTATATTACAGAAAAAAGTATACAAAAAAAAGAAAGTGGATTACTCCACTTCCTTCTCTTTCTTATCACGAAAAACGATTGCACTGCGATTATACTCCACATCTTTTACTTGTACTCGAGCGTTTATTACTCTAGCTACTGCAAACAAATAATCAGATAATCTATTTACATACTTTAGAACAACTTCGTTTATTTCCCCTTCTTTTTGTAAGGACACTATACATCGTTCTGCTCGCCTTACAACTGTACGTGCAATATGAATAGCAGCTGCCGACTCGCTTCCACCTGGTAAAATAAAGCGTTCTAACGGCGGTGCTTCTTCTATATACGAATCAATCCTTTTTTCTAAGCATTCGACCATTTCGATTTTTACTTTATAAGGAATTTTCCCCGCTACTATCGCCAAGTCTCCTCCGCAATCAAATAGTTCGTGTTGAATATTTTCAAGTTCATTGTAAATATCTCCAAAAGACTCGCCTTGAAGCTTAGTCATCGCATATCCAATATGAGAATTCGCCTCATCTATCGTGCCATATGCTTCCACTCGGATATCATCTTTATCCACTCTGCCGCCTATTACACCTGTTGTCCCTTTATCTCCTGTTTTTGTGTATAATTTCATTGCTTTACGACACCCCTCTTATTCTTCATTCAACTACGATAAAAAAAGTTCTACTATTATTTATTTAATTGATTTTACAAAAAAATAAAAAACAGTAGAACTTTATTCATTATCAACTTTAAAAACGCATATCTAAATTATACGATTTGGTAAATATACAGAGAATGTAGTTCCCTCTCCAACAACACTTGAAACAGTAATTTTCCCATCATGGCCTTGCACAATATTTTTTGCAATCGCAAGCCCGAGTCCTGTTCCACCTTTTTTCCCACGTGTTCTTGCTTTATCAGCTTTGTAGAAACGATCAAATAAAAATGGAATATCTTCTTCTGGAATGCCAGCGCCCGAATCTTGCACTTCAAAAATAAGACCATTATTTTTCGTATCAATTACAAGCGTTACATGTCCACCTGCATTTGTATGACGAATTGCGTTATCAATTAAATTTGTCAATACTTGTTCCATACGATCTGCATCAAACGGGTATCGCTCTATTGGATTTTGGAAATCAACCGTTAATGCAACTTCTTTATCCTTTGCAATACCTTGGAATTTACGACCTATTTTTTCAACGAAAGGATGAATATCAACTTCACCTATATGTAACTCTACATTACCACTTTCCATACGCGCTAAATCTAATAATTCATTTACAAGTTTACCTAAACGAACAGATTCATCATAAATGATTTGAACAAACTCATTAATTTCTTCTTTCGTTTGCACAATATCATCTAAAATTGCTTCACTATACCCTTGAAGCATGACCATCGGTGTACGAAGTTCATGTGATACGTTCGCAATAAAGTCTTGACGCATCTTCTCCAGACGGCGTTCTTCCGTCATATCACGCAATACAGCTACCGCCCCGCGAATTTTCGTTTGATTGTAAAGCGGAGTCATAAGAACTACATAGTTACCTTTTTGTAAATTAATTTCAACCACTTGTTGTTGTTCGCTTTCTACAACTAGATGGAATAGTTCAACAAGTTCAGAAGGAAGCTTTTTACTTAACTCTACTTCTTTCTCTTCTTGCCAAACTTGCAAGAAATGTTCCGCTGGCGGATTGATTACAACGACTTCACCTTCTTGATTTAACGTAATAACCCCATCTGCCATACTACTTAAAATACTAGCTAACTGTTCTTTCTCTTGCTGCAAGGCATTCATATTAAACTTCAACTGTTTTCCCATTTGATTTAAGGCCGTTGCAAGCTCACCAATCTCGTCCTGAGATACCATAGGAGCTTTCGCATCAAACTTCCCACGCGAAACCTCAAAAGCAACCTCACGCATTTTACGGAGTGGTGCTGTAATTCGAGTAGATAAGAAGAATGCAAAGAAAGTTGTTAATATAATTGCAATCCCTGCTGATAAGAATATAAAATCAGTCGTTCTCTCCATACCTTGTATCGGAACTTGTAAAGATTCGTATACAAACACTGCACTTTGATTTTTGGAGTGTACTGGTTTTCCGACAATCATAATATCATTTTCAGTATTTTTATTCTTTCTACTATTAGAAGCTTTTCTAATGTTATTCTTAATTTCTTTTTTGTCTGTAAAAACAGCCGCTAATTCTTTATCTTCTTTTAAGTCATCCATTGTAAGAGTGACTAATCCTTCTTGTTTCGGTGAAGATGAAATTTCCTTACCATCTTCTACAATAATAATCCTTGAAAGTGGATCAGAGAATTTGTACGCGATATTCTCAATCGTTTTTACATCGGCACCTTCTTCAATTAACTCTGAAACACTTGTTGCAACTTTTTGAAGCCTAGCTTCACTCATATCAACATAATATGTTCTAAAAAACTGTGAAAGTAAAATCGCAACAAATCCAAGTACAAACGAAACGAGAAGTAATATGGTCATCCATAACTTCCCTACTACACTTCTCCAAAGCATCAGTCGTTCACAACCTCAAACTTGTAACCTACGCCCCAAACGGTAACAATCATCTTCGCAGCATCTGGTGATTTTTTGCTTAACTTCTCACGTAAACGCTTTACATGCGTATCAACTGTACGTAAATCTCCGAAGAATTCATATTGCCATACTTCTTTTAACAATTGCTCACGATCAAATACTTTATCAGGAGCTTTCGCTAAGAATAATAGTAATTCGTACTCTTTCGGTGTTAAGTTCACTTCATTACCATCTGCTGTAACACGATGTGCATCATTATCAATTGTTAAATGAGGGAACACAGTAACATCTTTTGTCGTTGTATCTTGTGTAAAGAATGTTGTTGGTACAGAACGGCGTAAGACCGCTTTCACACGAAGCACTACTTCACGTGGGCTAAATGGTTTCACAATATAATCATCAGTTCCTACCTCAAACCCTTGTACTCGGTTTACTTCTTCACCCTTTGCTGTCAACATAATAATTGGCGTCGCTTTCTTCTCACGAACCCCTTTACATACTTCAATACCATCTTTACCAGGCATCATAAGATCTAATAGGATTAAATCATAATCATTTTGTAACGCCATTTCTAAAGCTGTATCACCATTATCTGCTTCATCAATTGTGTATTGTTCTCTCTCTAAATACATTTTCAACAAACGACGAATACGATCCTCATCGTCTACAATTAAAATTCTTGATTCATTTTCCATTTTTACCCGTTGCGTACTTTTACCACAACGGTTCACACCTACCCTTCTACACTATTATGTTGCGCTATTCTCGTTTATTTAAGCAATCCTCTAACTGTTTCACTTCCCATATTATGCTTCACAAGAATAATAAAGTTTGTTCAATTTTTTTCCAAAACTATGTATTTTTTTTGAACAGTATATAATGTCCTCGACATCATTTTACAAAATCAACCGCTACTTTGTCATGTTTTTCTCAAAAAAGAAGAAAAATTGACAAAAATAAAATAGGAAAGTGACATTCACTCTCCTATTTTATTTCTCTATGCATATGAATGTAAACCCGCGATAATTAAATTTACTACAATAAAGTTGAACATAATGATTGCAAAACCAATTACCGCTAACCACGCTGACTTCTCTCCGTGCCATCCTTTTGATAGGCGTAAATGTAATACCGCAGCATAAAAGAGCCAAGTAATAAGCGCCCAAACCTCTTTTGGATCCCAGCCCCAAAAACGTGTCCAAGCTATTTGTGCCCAAATCATCGCAAAAATTAATGCACCTAATGTAAAAACTGGGAATCCAATTGCAATAGAACGATATCCGATTTCATCTAGTAAATCACTATTCGTATTCTTTACTAGCGGTTGAAGTGCTGCTGATACTCGTTTCCTTAAAACAAGTCTTAATACAATATAAAGTAATGTTCCAACTAACACTGACCAAATTACAGTATTTAATTTTTTTGCATTTACAATCGCTGGAACTTCAACTGTCGGTTCTAATTTATTTTCTGTCAGCAACTTCCCTTCATGCGGTCCAACTAAAGCCGGAAGATTGTACTTCATTTCCACTTGCTGTTCATTTTTATCAATCCATTGAAACTTCGCTTCATATTTCATACTAGAAAATACCGTTGTTACTCCAATAAATCCAACTGTACAAACAAGCGTGAACACTACTGTTTCTAACCAAAATGTACGTTTACTTTTCACTGATTGATCTACATTTTTCAATAAATACATAACGCCCGTAATAAAACTAATCGCTAAAATTGCTTGTCCTGCAGCCGCAGTCGTCACGTGAATATGTAACCAATTACTTTTCAAAGATGGAATAAGCGGCGATATTTCCCTCGGAAACATACTCGCGTAGGCAATTAATAAAATCGCAACTGGTAATGCAAAGAGTCCAATTATACTTACGCGGTACATAAAATACATGACAATAAATGCTCCGACTAGCATCATGCCGAAAAACGTACCGAATTCAAAAAAGTTACTAACTGGTGCATGTCCTGATGCAATCCATCTTGTAACAAAATATACTGTTTGTGCAATAAACCCTAAAATTGTAATCATTATTCCTACATTTGCCCATTTATGACCCTTTTCTTTAATTGCTCCCCCGAAAAATAGAGTTGCAATTAAATATAAAATAAATGCGGTAAAGAGAAAGTTACTACTTATTTGCACCATATCGTTTCCCCACCTTAACTAATTTTTTTATCAACTACTTTATCGTTTGGTTGCGGAATTGCTGTACCTTCTAGTACTCTTTCAATATCTTTCTTTAAACCGAACCAATTTTTATTCGTATGTCCTGCAATCCACCATTCATCATTAACGCGTTGTATCCAAATACGGCGATGATTCCAATACATTCCTTGAATGACACCAACCATAAATATAAATCCTCCAATACCGAGAATCCAAAGCGTTAAATCTTTCCTTACAGTAAGTGCTGTTGCATTTTGCATTTCAACACCTGCGAATGACATTTTATACTTATTGTTCCCATCAGGTTCTATATTTTGCTGAATACCAACAAAACTCACTTCACCATCTGGTGTTTCAGGCGTAAACATTTTAAAGACGAATGCAGGATTGTTTGGTAATTTCGTTTTTGTGTTCGGTCTTCCACTCTCGTCAAAATAAAAATCAGGAAAATAGCTTAATAGTTCTAGAGAATAACCATTTCCTAAATCATATTTTTCTGTAGGATTCGTTAAATCAACTTTAATTGGTCCCAACTTTTGATTGTTTTCTTTATTTTGCAAATGGAAGGACATGCTTTTAAATTCACTTTCTTTATAATCCACTTGATAAATAGCAAATTGATCAAATTTCAGCGGTTCATTCACTCGAATTTCCGCTTTTTTTACCTTTTCCAATTTCGGTTTTTGTCCTGCTATATTTTCGCCGACCGCTTTATATAATACAGCATTCGTTTGGAAGTTTTTCGCAATCATTTTATCACCTACACGGTCAATTGCTTCATCAAAAACTTCCTTGTCCTTACTTTTATCATAAACTTCCTTTATAAACTTCTCATTTTTCAAATAGTATTGGCCATTCGTCCCTGGTATTTCTTTCGTTTCACCATCGCGTAACCAAAGCGCTTCGTCTACGTACATACTCGGTAAAAACCGAAGCATTGCACCGAATAAAAAGATAATAAGACCGATATGATTCACATATGGACCCCAACGCGAGAAACGTCCCTTTTCTGCTAAAACGTTTCCCTCTTCCACTTTCACATTATAGTTCGTTTTCTTTAAATTCATTTGGATTCTTTCCAAATCACCATCTTGCGGTGTACCAATGCCGTATAATCTTTGTCTCTTTAAAAAGCTAGGGTGTCTTTTCACCCCTTGTTTTTTTAAAGCTTTATAAAGCGGAATAACACGATCTAAGCTACATATCACAAGCGAAATACCAATTGAAGCAATTAACATCATATACCACCATGAACCGTATAAATTATTAAATCCTAATTGATAGTATAATTGTCCTAAAAATCCGTATTCTTGTTTATAATATTCAGCTGGTGCAACCCCTGGAGTTATGTACATTTCTTGCGGAAAAATAGTTCCAATCGCTGATGCAGCTAAAGTGATCACAATGAGCCATACACCCACTTTTACAGAAGAGAAAAAGCTCCAAATTTTATCGACGATCGTTTTTGTTTGCGTGAGAGATCTACGAGCACTCCCCTCATAGCGCATATCCAATAGTTTTATATTTTCATTACTTTCAAATGGTTTCCCACAAGCTTCACAAAAAACAGTTCCTATCGGATTCACATGTCCACATTCACACTTAATTTCTTTCAACACTCTCACCGCCCCTGTATCTATATGTACCATTGTATATTCTAACCTCAAGTTACCGCAATACTCAGAATTTTTAAACCAGAGGCGCTATAGGCAAGCACCTCTTATGTAAAGGCTTTCTTTATTACGGAGTAATTTTCTTTAAATATCCTTCTAGCTGTTCTTTCGTTTGTTCACCTATAATTTGCTCCACTACGTTTCCATCTTTATCAATCAAAAAGCTTGTCGGTAACGGTCCTACTCCATATGTCCCTATGATTTTTGTTCCTTTATCAATAGCAACTGGAAATTTCAAATCATATTGTTTTACAAAGTTCTTAACAGCAATTTCTGTTTCATCTGCATCTAACGCAATAATTTCAACGCCTTTTTCTTTATACTTTGGATATAGTTCATTCATATAAGGCATTTCTTTCTCACAAGGTTTACACCAAGTGCCCCAAAAGTTTAAAAATACACCTTTTCCCTTTAAATCTTTTAATTCAATTTTCTTTCCTTCTAAATCCGTCACAACAAAGTTAGGTGCTTCTTTTCCAATTTGCATTTTCTCTTTATCAGCAAAAAAACCTTGATAAAGTGTAAATCCTACAGCACCGCTTAAAATGAGCAGAATAATAACGCGAAATAATAAGCGATTTTTTTTCATATTGTCTCCCCTCTCTTCGACGAGTGATGAATATATGTATTTTTAATAAATCACCAGCGGAACATTCCACTGGTGAAAGTTTCACAATATCGATTAGCGAGGCTTTGTAGAAGCCAATGCACGTAATTGTTTCACCTCATGTGGTGTCAATTCTCTTGCATCACCAGGTCTCAGGCTTCCTACTTCTAAGAAAGCATAGCGTTCACGCTTTAGTTTCACTACTTTACAATCTAAAGCTTCAAACATACGACGTACTTGACGGTTACGTCCTTCATGAATTGTTAATTGTACAATCGCCATTTCCTTACGCTTGTCCCAAGAAATAATCTTCACACGAGCTGGTGCTGTTTTTCCGTCTTCTAGTGCAACACCACGTTCTAACATGCGAATTTTCTCACCTGTTAGTGGACCTTTTATTTTTGCAACATATGTTTTTTCAACTTTATATCTAGGGTGCATTAATACGTTTGCAAAGTCCCCATCGTTTGTCATTAATAATACGCCAGACGTATCATAATCTAAGCGTCCGATTGGGAATAAACGTTGTGTAATCTCTGGGAAAAAGTCTGTTACAACATTTCTTCCTTTATCATCTGATACACTTGAAATTACGCCAGTTGGTTTATATAGTAAAAAATAAACAGGTTCTTCTTTTTCAAGAGGGATGTTATTTACTTCTACTTTATCTTGAGGAGTTACTTTCGTTCCTAACTCCTTCACTATTTTTCCATTAACTTTCACTTTTCCTTGCTGAATTAATTCCTCAGCCTTTCTTCTCGATGCAATACCTGCTTGCGCAATCACTTTTTGTAATCGTTCCATTTCTTTTTTTCACCTCGAATTTATCTTACCTTACATTAGAAAGACTTGGCAACCGCATACGCTTGACGGCTTTTCGCTTCATCTTACTTAAACAACATAGCGATGATAATAAACATATAAAGGTCAAATCATGTTTTTACCTTTTATTATTGTCCATTTTTTTCATATTTCTCACAATAAAAGTTCATCATTTTGTCAAAAATACCGCATAAAAAAACCACTATTAAGCAGCACCTTAATAGTGGTCGTATACATATTATAAGCGAAATAGCATAAAAAATGAATAGTATTACTTAAACATTAAAGAAACAAACACAATTGAACAAATAATTCCAATCAAATCGGCAAAAAGTCCTACTTTTAATGCATCTCCCATTTTTCTAATTCCAACAGCTCCAAAGTATACTGTTAAAATGTAAAAAGTCGTATCTGTACTCCCTTGCATCGTAGAAGCCAATCTTCCAATAAACGAGTCTGGCCCATATGTGGCAATTAAATCGGTCGTTATACTTAAACCAGCAGAGCCTGAAATAGGGCGTATAAGTGCTAGTGGAACAATTTCTGCTGGGACATGAATTAAATCTAATATCGGCTTCATTACTGATATCATTGCATCTAATGCACCTGAAGCCCGAAATATAGAAATAGATACGAGCATTCCAACCATAAACGGTAAAATAGAGATCGCAATTTGAATCCCTTCTTTTCCTCCCTCAACGAAAGATTCATACGTCGGAACTTTCTTTATCGTTCCATATAAAAGGATAAAACCGATTACACAAGGGATTACCCATAATGATATCGTATTGACAATACTCATTTTTTCCGCCCCTTCCTACTCCTTCTTCGGTAAAAATAGCGATCAATCCAAATCGCTCCGATCATAGAGAGTACTTGTGCAATGAATGTTACCCCAACAATTTCAGTAGGATTCGCTGATTCATACGTCATTCGAATCGAAATGACAGTAGTAGGAATTAAAGTAATCGCTGATGTATTTAACGCGAGAAAAGTCACCATAGAACGGCTCGCCGAATCCTTCCCTCCGTTTAACTCTTTCAATTGTTCCATCGCTTTAATACCAAGAGGGGTCGCTGCATTACCTAATCCAAAAAAGTTTGCCATCATATTCGATAAAATAAATCCCATTGACGGATGATCTTTCGGTATTTCTGGAAACAACCTTTTTACTATCGGCATAAAAAGTGACACTAACTTTTTTAGCAATCCTGCTTCCTCTGCAATTTTCATTAAGCCGAGCCAAAATACTAAAACACTAATAAGTCCTATACAAATTGTTACTGCATCTTTTGCCCCGTCAAATACGGCTTTATTTATTGCTTCCATCGTTCCATTTATCATGGCATATACAATCCCTATGACCGCCATCGCTACCCATACGAGATTAACCATCGCTCCCAACACCTATCATATGAGAAAAAATTTCTTTCACATTATTCCAGTACATTCCCGTTGTAGCTACTAACTTTCGTTTACTATAAAATAAATTCCGTTCTCCAACTTTCTCATTGCCAACATAAATTTCTGTCTTTCCAACCTTTACGCCATCTTTAAGTTTTGCACTTTTATCGAGTTCAACTTTTAATACGACATTCTTTCTTTCCTGCTCAGTTAAAGGCACCGCAAAATTATTTTTCGTGTAAACATGATTGGCATATTTCTTTTCAGTAATTTCAGCAAGAGCTCCTTGTCCTACAACGTTCGTTTGCTTGAAACGATCAAAACCTTTATCAAATAAATTCATATGATCATCCCAATCACTAGAAGCGCTCAAAGTTACGACAATTAAATCTAGTCCATCTTTTGTTGCTGTTGTAACAAGCGTCCGTCCTGCTTTCTTCGTAAATCCTGTTTTTCCTCCTGTTGCAAATTCATAATAAGACGTCACAAGTTTATGTTTGTTTTTCCACGGATAATCCCACGAATCTGATTTATACGTTTTTGTCCCAAAAATCTTCTTAAAGGTTTCGTTCCCCATTGCATACTTCGTTAAAAGTGCCATATCATAGGCCGACGAATAATGGGATCCATCTCCATCCAAACCATGTGGGTTTGAAAAGTGAGTATCTTTCATTCCAATTTGTTTCGCCTTTTCATTCATTAAATATACAAACCCTTCTATACTCCCTCCTACATTTTCAGCAATTACTTGTGCTGCATCATTACCAGATCTAAGCATGAGTCCGTATACTAAATCCTCTAACTTTACTTTCTGTCCAGGCTTCAAATAAATTGCTGATCCTTCTACTCTCACTGCTTCATTACTAACCGAGACCATTTCTTTCATTTTTCCTGATTCAGCAGCTAACAAGGCAGTCATAATTTTTGTTATACTAGCAATTTTTTGCGGCTCATGTTCTGCTTTTCCGTATAATACACGTCCAGAATGTTGCTCCATTAATACAGCATTACGAGCACTGACATTGCTGTTCATCTTTGCATATGTAGGAATTGGCATAACGCTTACATACATAATAAGAAGCGTAATGATTACACAAATTCGTCTCATATTTCCCCCCACGTCCTTTTGGCACTTTTTGTACAAGTGTATGCTTGGCCTTTTAAAATATGAACGAAATCTCCTTCTCTTCTCAATAAAGCAAAACTTTAATTAGTTAGGGATTTTCTCATCTTCCACTGATTAATAGTCCTTAATATTCGGGCGTTTACAGGATAAAAAAGACGCATACAATATGCGTCTAATACGGTGTCCATTCAATTTGTTTTGCACTTACAAATCTTTTTTCTACATCAGGCCAATTTACAACATGCCACCAGTTTTTAATATATTCATCTTTACGATTTTGATATTGTAAATAATACGCATGTTCCCACACGTCTAGTACAAGGAGCGGTATCGTATCCCATTGTGTAAATAATTGATGAAGTGTACTCTGCAAAATTTCTAACCTTCCAGATCGTGGCACCCAAACGAGAATCGCCCATCCTGACCCTTCCACTTTAGAAGCTGCTTCAGTAAAATGTTTTTGAAAACGTAAAAAGCTCCCAAAATCTTGTTCAATCTGTTGTGAAAAAGCCCCCCTTGGACTTCCGCCACCATCTTTTTTCATGTTATTCCAAAATATTGTGTGCAGGTAATGACCCGATCCATGAAAAGCCGCTTCTCTTTCCCAATGCTTAATCAAATCAAATTGATTCGTTTTTCTCGCTTCTTCCATCTTCTTCTCCGCTTTATTTAACCCTTCTACGTAACTACGATGATGTTTATCATGGTGTAACATCATAATTTCTCTAGAAATATACGGTTCTAACGCATTATATGGATACGGTAATGGCGGAAGTGTATGCCCTCCAATTGGAACAGCTCGTTCACTATCCCCTCTTTCATATAATTCATATTCCTCTTCACCCTGTACAAATACTTCCTGCAAATGATGCTGAATATGTTCTACATCATCACTTATTTCATACATAAACTCTGCATCTGTGTCGTACTCATGTTCTTTCATACGGTCTAATAACGTTTGAATTTTATAAGCAAGCATATGGACATCATACACTTCCATTGCACGGCTATCTAATACGTGAAGAACACTTTCACACCAGCTTTCTACTTCATGAAAGTAATCTGTAAATACACCTTGCTGACTCATGTTACACCTCCTTAATGCTATCCCCTTAAATATATTCAAAGGAAATCCCTTATATAACTGTACAAAAGGAAAAGAAGCTAAGTCCCCTTAGCTTCTTTTTCGCAATTAATATTTGTGTAACATCTTTGTTTGGTAATCCGTCTCATAATATTCTAGTTCTTCACGCATCAATTGAAATTTACCTTCTAAATTCTTCATTACTTGCTCTATAGATGCAGGTGGCGTTTGTTGAAACACGATGGAGTTTTTCCCTGTATAGGCAGACCGACTATTTTCATACCAATGATCACTCTTTGGTGAAAAAAACTCTGCAATTACTTGATGATAAATTTTATATAAAATTTTTTCAGCTGCTGTTTTTCGAAATGGCTGGCTATTCAACAAAACAAAACATGCATCATGTCCTTCTTCACAAAAAACAAGAAGACGCCTTATTGATGCTAATAACCCTTTATAATATTGCTCGTTCCCTGCCGGTGCCTCTTCTAATAAAGAAGGCAACGTATGATAATTTACATAATTGGTTATCAAAGTAATAACATCTTCTAAAAACATAGAAACTTGTTCTGTTTGATTTTCAACCATCAGATTAGACATTTTTTCCCTCTCCTTTGCCATTTCACGCTATTTCTACTCTTTTATTTTTATGTAATTCAGCCAATATTTCTTGTACTTTCACCACTGTTCCCTCATCAAAATATTGTCGGAATTCTTCTATAGTATTTAAATATAAGCGTTTTCGCATGCGATGCTCATTCTCTTTCACTAAACAACATATCGCTACAATATCCCGCAAATATATGTCTTGTTCTTCTACTTTACATACTGGATTTCCTTCAAAAGGAGTAATTTCTAGTAAAACTTCTTCAAAATATCGAACGTATAAAACAGAAAAAGTTCTCTCTTTATCATTTAATATATATGTCACTTCAGATCTATTAAAAAAATCTTCTGATGTATTAGGTTTTGCTTTCTCTAACTCATATCCCGCATAACCTATTATAATCATCTACTTCCCCTCTCTTCCTTCTTTCATTTCATTTTAACTTAATTTTCTGACAAACGAAATACTCTTTCAAATATAATCCTTATAAAAAATAGCTTCCCCATACAGGAATTTACCTTTTTATTTTTCTTGAAGTTTGTCATAATAATATTATTGTCTCAGTTTTCTTATACAAGGAGAGTTGTATTTATGTCGTTTTCATGGAAACGTTTCTTACAAATCGGGAAAATTATCTTCCCATTTGTTGTATTAACAATTGTATTCTTTCAAGCAAAAAAAGAATTAGCAGGCATTTCTTTTTTAGAAGCAATCGATACAATTAAAAACATTCCCACCGGAGGAGTCTTTTTAGCAATTACACTTGGCGCATTTGCCGTATCGACAATGTTCTTTTATGACTATGTTATGCTTCGTTATTTAAAAGCTGATATACCAGTCCAAAAGATTTTCCGCATCTCATGGATTGCTAATACTTTAAATGGCTTTATCGGATTTGGTGGTCTCGTTGGAGCTGGTGTACGCACAATGCTTTATCGTCCATACATAAAAGAAAATGGCAAACTTATTAAAAGTATCGCCTGGATGACAACTGCTTTTATTAACGGATTAGCCATTCTCTCATTCCTCGGCCTGATTGGAATATTAGACACAAGTTTTATTTTGCATGAAAAACCGTGGCTATGGCCTGTTCTTATCTTTTTCGCTCTTTTCGTCCCTATATATATTGGCTTTTCTAAACTAAAAAATAGAAAAACAAAGCAAACTGAAGGACAAGAAGAAGAAGGAGAAGAGAAAAACCCAACTGTTTTATACTCATTAGTTTCATTAGTTGAGTGGGTATCTGCTGGTATTGTTATGTACGTCATATTAATATTATTTGGTATCGACATCGAATTTCAAAAGTTTTTAGGTGTGTATGTAATCGCTGCTTTAGCTGGCGTTGTTAGTCTTGTGCCTGGTGGACTTGGTTCATTTGATCTTGTTTTTTTAACTGGACTCGGACAGTACGGCATTGATACAGGTGTATTACTACCTGCTATGTTATTATATCGCCTCGTCTATTACATTTTACCTTTCTGCCTTGGCCTTATTTTTGCAGCTTTTGAAATGACAGGTGTAGCCATTAAAAAGTTTGAAGATAAACCTTTTATTGCGCCTGCATTAGAAACAACTGGTGTTATATGGACTTTGCAGCGTGACTTTCTAGGAAAGCTTGGTTCATGGGCATCTGCTGCTTTAACAGTATTTGCTGGACTAATGGTTATTTTATCGACCATTCTACCGACAAGTATAAACAGAGCACACGCCTTACATATTCTAGCTCCAAAACATCTTATTCAATTTTCTTTTAGCTTATCACTAACATTCGGTATTCTCCTCCTAATCCTTTCACGTGGGATATATTATGGAACAAAACGCTCTTATTATATGACGATTGTTTCTTTAATTGGAGCGGCTATCTTTAATACACTAAAAGGAATTGATATTGAAGAAACGTTTATTTTATTAATCGTACTCGCGGTATTATATATGCTTCGAAAAAGATTTGTGCGCGAGAAAATGGAAGTCTCACTTTCTGATATGGTAAAAGTTTTTATATTCTTACTTGTAACGTTATATTTATATAAAAACTTAGGTATTTTATTTGCAGGTGCAAAAGAAGCTTTCAAACCTGATTTTGTCGTTCGTAATATTACGCAAGTGAAACGAAGTGCATTAGCAGCTGCCTTTTTCGTTCCTACCTTTTTACTGATTGGCTCACTCATTGCCAATCGTTATCGAAATGAATTTCCCGGGCAACCAGCTAATGACAAAAGGTTACAAAACTTTTTAGATGAACATAATGGAAATGTACTTAGTCATTTAGGATTTTTGGGTGATAAGCAATTCTTCTTCAGTAGTGACGGGAAAGCACTCCTTCTCTTCTCCATAACTGGAAAACGTCTTGTTGTATTAGGCGATCCAATTGGTGACCCGTCCTCCTATCGTACTGTGTTACAAGAGTTTTTAGCTGAAGCTGATCGATTTGGATACATTTGTGTATTTTATCAAATCGAAAGTAAATGGATGAGTTTATATCATGATTTTGGTTATAACTTCTTTAAACTTGGTGAAGAAGCTGTCGTTGATTTAAATACATTTACAATAACAGGAAAGAAACGTGCTGGTATGCGAGCGACTTTCAATCGTTTTGAAAGAGAAGGCTATACATTCTCTATTCATCAGCCGCCATTCTCAGACGAGTTATTTGAAGAGTTACGGAAAGTTTCTGATGCATGGCTCGGTGGAAAAAAAGAGAAAGGTTTTTCACTCGGATACTTCGATCGTGAATATATTAGCCGTGCTCCTATCGCTACATTATCTGATGCGGATGGAAAGATTATCGCATTCACAACCTTTATGCCCGTATATCAAGACGGATCATTATCTGTTGATTTAATGCGATATTATCCAGATGCACCTAGCGGCATTATGGATGCAATTTTCATCCACTTATTCCAGTGGGCAAAAGAAAATGAATATCATTCCTTTAATATTGGTATGGCACCACTTTCAAATGTAGGTTTATCAACACAATCTTTCTGGTCTGAACGGGTTGCTGCTGCCATCTTTAATAATGTTCGATATACGTATAGTTTCAGCGGGTTACGACATTTTAAAGAAAAATATAAACCAGCATGGAGCGGTAAATATTTGGCATTTAGAAAGAATCATTCTTTACCACTTACAATGCTCTCTGTTACAAAATTAATAGGAAAAAGAAAAAACAGCTAAAGATCTAGCTGTTTTTTCTTTTTTGAACTTGTACAATAAATTCTTTTTCATATTTCTTACCATTTATATAGAAATCCCCCCATATTTTATACGTTCCTTCACTAGGAAATGTAATACGATATTGTAATTGCTCATCTGTATCAACAGGTATTGCGTATAAAAAATTTTCCCTCGTTTCGTCCACGATATAGAGCGCCTCTACTTCTCCCCTCTCTGAATGTAATTTCAATTTTTCACCCTTTTTCGCTTGGAATTGAAATGTTAACGTCGCTGGTTCATTTGGATGCAAGGCACCAAATAAAAGAGAAACTTCATACTCCCCTATTTTTTTTGTAAGTACACTATCGATTGGAAATTTTACTTTTTTCTTATTTTTCTCGTCCATTTCTTTCCCAAAATCTTTCTTCGCAAATGATTGCACAGACTTATTTTTGTCTTCATATAAAAATATTGTATACCCTTCATCTTTCGCTATTTTAGAAGATACCTTATATGATCCATTCCCTGCGAATGTAGGTTTCATTTGTTGTACATGTTTTAATTGTCCGTCTACAATAATTGCCCGAATTTGATCATTCACACCACGAACTTCATTATTTTTATTATTTAATAATTGAAACGAAATATTTACCTTCTCATTTCCTTTTCCATTTGACACATCCCATTTTACTTCCTGAACATCACCTACAGTCTCTGTAGTTTCCTGATACTTTTTTATGTAAAATCCTCCTACTACAATAAATAGTAAAGCAACAAGTCCAATGACAAGATTTTTCAAAACATCACCTACCATATTTATTGTCTCTGTTCATACAAAACTTCTTACATATATATTCTAGATTATGATTTATGAAATCCTCCTGCTTTGCACATATTATAAATAATAAAAAGATTTTAATTGAAAGGATTCGTAGTGTATAATGCAAATGATATTGATTTCTATCAATACATTATAAGGAGGACTTTTCATGAGTGTACATATCGAAGCAAAACAAGGCGAAATTGCTGAATCTATTCTATTACCAGGTGATCCATTACGTGCAAAATATATTGCTGAAACATTTCTAGAGGACGTTACTTGCTATAATAACGTGCGTGGTATGTTAGGTTTCACTGGAACTTATAAAGGAAAACGTGTATCTGTTCAAGGTACAGGTATGGGTGTTCCTTCTATTTCTATTTATGTAAACGAATTGATCCAAAGCTACGGAGTTAAAAATTTAATTCGCGTTGGAACTTGCGGTGCCATTCAAAAAGACGTAAAAGTACGTGACGTTATTATTGCAATGACAGCTTGTACGGATTCTAATATGAACCGTTTAACATTCCCTGGTTTTGATTTTGCACCAGCTGCAAACTTCGACCTTTTAAAGAAAGCTTACGATGCTGGAACTGAAAAAGGCTTACACGTTCGTGTTGGTAACGTTTTAACAGCAGATGTATTTTACCGTGAAAGCATGGACATGGTTAAAAAACTTGGAGATTACGGTGTACTAGCAGTAGAAATGGAAACAACTGCTCTTTACACATTAGCAGCGAAATACGGTGTAAATGCGTTATCTGTATTAACAGTAAGCGATCATATCTTCACTGGTGAGGAAACTACATCAGAAGAGCGTCAAACTACATTTAACGAAATGATTGAAATCGCTTTAGATGCAGCAATTCAACAATAATACATTAAAGAACTCGTCATACGTCTGTCGAGTTCTTTTTATGTGACTTTTTATTAAAAACTACTTTCGGAAGAGACAGATTTTCTCCTCTACTTTTTTGTAACGTTTGTTATAATAAAGTAATCATTTACAGTATTTCTCACAAGAGGTGACGCAGTGAAAAACAGAAGTATCGTCTTTAAACTATTTTTATTAACATCAACATTATTTACAATCATATTCCTCCTTTTTTTCCTAGGACAATCTCTATTTTTAGAGAAATTTTATATTAATAAAAAAGTAAAAACAGTTCAAACTGCTTTTGAGAAGTTCGTAGATACGTACGAAAAAAGTGGGAAAAGTTATGAAGAAATTCGAAAACTAAAACAAGAATTTCATGATAAAACAAATGCTGACATGCAATTTTTAAATACGAATGGCATTATTAAAAGCGACAACAATTACTACATTGATGTATTTAACCCTAAAAATAATGAAACATATTCCATTCCGCTCAATAATCTTTTAACACCCGAAGAATATAAGAAATTCGAAAACTTAGGATTGAAAAAAGACGATGTGATAAACGTCGTCGGTTTGCTACAAAACAAAACAATAACACCAATAAAATTGACAACAAATTATAATCGATGGCAAAACGAATATACCAATTCAGATTTTTCATCTATTAATGGTAACCCTTCTAAAAATAGACTTACAAACCGATACAAAACTGTTACTCAAATTGAGTTTACTGGTACTATATCTAAGTTACAGCTTCCATCGAAAGCCGAGGTTCGTCTTGCAAATGATATTGAAACATTACAAGCCGTTCAATATTTTGCAGAGCTTATTAGAAATGGCACTGCTAACTCGCAGCAATTAAACACTTATATAATAGATAGCGGAGAGAATATAAAGAATAGTATCTTTGTAAAACCTATTATCGAAAATGGAGAGATTAAAGAATATGCTTTTGCGATAGCATCCTTGCAACCTGTTAATGAAGCGATGCTCGTTTTGAAAGATTATTATGTCTATGCCTTAATCATCGTATTTCTCGTAATTATTTTGTTATCCTTCTACTACTCAAAAATCATTGTGAAACCATTAATTAAAATTAATCGCGTTACAAAGAAAATGGCCAATTTTGATTTTAGCGAGAAATTACCTGTAACAGCAGATGATGAAATTGGCGGACTTTCCGGTAGTATTAATACGTTGTCTGTAAATTTAAAAGATCGAATCGATCGATTAAATGTTGCCAATACAAAATTACAACAAGATATTGAACGTGAACGTCAATTAGAGAAAACGCGAAAAGAATTCATTTCTGGTGTATCACACGAATTAAAAACACCGCTCAGTGTAATTAGAAGTTTCGCAGAAGGAATTAAAGATGGTGTTAGTAAAGATACGACGTATTACACAGATGTTATTTTAGAAGAAACAGAAAACATGAACAGACTTATTGTTGAAATGTTAGAATTAGCAAAATTAGAATCAGGTACGTACAAACTAGATATGACGACATTTTCAATCGGTGAATTAATTCAACAAGTCTATACAAAGTTATTATTTAGCATGGAGGAAAAACATTTACAAGTGAATATAGATGTAGACCCTTCTATATTTGTGAAAGCGAATCGTAGTCGTATTGAGCAAGTGGTTGTGAACTTACTTAGCAATGCAATTCGCTATACGCCAGATGGAGAAAAAATACAAGTCTCGGTTATGGCAATGGAAGATACAGTAAAAGTCGAAATCGAAAACACAGGAAACCCTATTCCAGAAGAAAGTCTTGAAAAAATTTGGGATCGTTTCTACCGTTTAGATGCATCTCGTAGCCGTCATACTGGTGGTACTGGTCTCGGTTTATCTATTGTAAAAAACATTTTAGATCTCCACCATGCCGAATACGGCGTATATAACACGACTAATAGTGTTATATTCTACTTTAATTTACAAAAAGTAAAAGAAGTCAAATAATTTGTCTTAATTTCACTAGGAGTTCACATGAAATTCACACTCTCCCTTTATAGTAAGAAACAAGTTAATCCTTTCCTTTACACATATAAAAGAGGAGAGTGCGTGAAATGAAACAAGCAGGACAACCTATTCAAAATGAAAAACAATTAGAAACTATCAAAAATATACTTTTACAATCTTCGAAACGTGATGGCTTATTATTCGTATTAGCTGTAAATTCTGGCTTAAAAGTAAGTGAAATCTTACAATTAAAAGTTAGTGATGTAATCGATGAAAATGAAAATGTTCGCCATTCCATTTTATTTTACAATGAAAAAGTAAAGAAACATAAATGGTTTGCTGTAAATGAAGACTTACAGCACGCGATCGAAGACTACATGAAAGAACGTAAAACTTGGAAACGTAATGAACCGTTATTAAAGTCTCAAAAGGGAACAAAATCTATTACGAGACAACATGCATGGTACATTTTAAACAAAGCTGCAAAAGAAGTTGGATTAGAAGGGATTAGCTCACATACACTTCGAAAAACTTGGGGATATTGTGCATACAAATCAGGTGTTGATATCGCATTTTTACAACACTTCTTTGACCATAGTACTCCATCTAAAACTTTAAAGTATATCGGTATTGCTTAATAACTCTTATACATAAAAAAGGTTACCATTTATAAATGGTAACCTTTTTTATGTTTCACACTCTCTTTGCTTGTCTCTCCTATATTGTAGTGGTACTCTAATAGTAAGGGGGAGAAATTATGAACACATTAACAATTGAATTACCGAAAGAAACGGCTGAAAAACTTGATTTATTAAAACAAGCTTATGAAAAGAAAACAGGTGCTTCTATTTCTGAAAGTACTCTTGTTCAAACACTTATCTCAAAAGAATTTATCCAAGCGATAACTCCTTTTGATTTACAACAATTCGTCACTGGAAAAGAACAGCATTAATTGCTGTTCTTTTTTTATACTTTATCAGGGGGCTGCTGGAAATCTACCTCGAAACAATTCTTTACTTCAGCCAAACTTCTATTAGGGATCTCCCTACCGTTACTATCTCATAAAAAGTTTTTTATTTATTTTTCGGAAAACTATTGACAATGATAATGATAACCATTATCATTTATTACGAAGCCAACAATTGATGAATCAACCAAACGCTCAGTAACATTGTTACCCCTCTTTTTCATATAGAAAGGCACTGTACATTCCCCCTGTTTGTACAGTGCCTTTCTTGTTTATTATCATTCAAACAAATTTAATTGCTCAGGCTTTGGCTCACCATATGTAATGTTCATCATTTTCATAAGCTGTTTCGCATTATCAGCTGCATCTCCGCCTGAATTATTATTAAATAGTATATATATGTCCTTTGTCTTCTTTTTTAATTGTTCTAGTCTTTCTACCCATTCTTCTAATTCTTTATTATTGTAGCGATATAAACAGCGAACCGCTCTCCAATTTTCTCCTTTATCAAGCCACCCATGAACATTCCGGCCATGAAAACGTATTAACACCATCTCTGCATTCGTTACTTCTAATATGAGCGGTACCGAACCCATCCCTGCCTGTGGCTCATCACAAATTGTATGAATCCATTTCTCCTGTTCCAAAAACTGTAACGTCTTATCTCTCATTTCTGGATAAAACCATGTTTGATTTCGAAATTCTATCGCACACGGCAAACCTTCCATTTTTTCTTTCGTATATCGAAGAAAATCCACATTTTTCTTTTTACAATCAAACCATGGTGGATATTGAAATAAAATCGTTTTTAATTTATCAGCTTCTATTAAAGGAAGAATAGATTGTTTGTACACATCAAACATCTCATCAATCGTAGAAAAAGGGATTTTACCTTTCATATGTCCTGTCATTCCTTGATATGCTTTTACAATAAAAGAAAAATCTTTCGGTGTTTCCATTGCCCATTTTGTATAGTTTCGTGCAGGTTGCATCGCATAAAATGAACTATCCACTTCGACTATAGGAAAATACTCACTATATGTTCGTAATTTATTTCTATTTTCATAGGGGTCTATATATAAAGAATCATGATCTCCCCAGCCTGTCACTCCAATGAAAAGCAAAATATATTCCTCCCTTTTAACTTCACCTTCTATTCAGTCTACTCACTTCCTGAACACTTCGACCAATCAATTTCATTAAGTAGTCCCTTCTTTAAGAGTATCCGTATAAAAATATGATATACTAGATGGAAGAATTTTTAAATTGAGGGGTTATTTATTTATGCTTCCAAACGATGATATTGTATCTCACGAAAATCGAATAGAAGAACTAGAAAATAAAGTACGTTTTTATGAAGAACTTGTGAATCAATTACCACATCATTTCACATATAAAAATCCACATATTGGTTTACAAATAAAGAAAACAAGATCGACTCATTCCATTCAAAACATACAAAAAGAGAATAAAGAGGCTGATTTTCAACTTACTTGCGACTCACTATTTTTATTTAAACAACTTGAAACATACTTTGTTCATATTTTTGATGCTTTTTCACATCATGTAACCTTTGTTGATAATAAAGGAAATATAACTTTATGTAATCAAGCTGCAGCAGATGATTTTGGTGTAGTACGAAATGATATAATTGGAAAACCAATTCAACAATTACTAAAATTGCCTGAAGAAAAAATTAAAGCTCTTGAAACATTAAGAACGGGCACTGAAATATATAATGAAGAAGTTTTAGACAAAAACTATGGCATTTTAAATAACCGAATTATTCGTGATTATAACGGAGAGATTTTTAGAGTTATTAGTGTCTTTCATTATTTAAACACAGAACGTGATGCAGAAAAATTTTCGTTAGCAGGGCGAATCGCAGCTGGTATTGCACATGAAGTACGTAATCCTCTTACAACCGTACGAGGGTATTTACAATTTTTACAAGAAACTGTTTCTCCATCTAATAAAGAACTATTTAAAAACTTACTTATTCCTGAATTAGATCGCGCAAATAGTATCATTACAAAATTTTTATCTATTTCAAAAACACGTGAATTTAAAAGAGAACCCTTTCCAATTAATACATTTTTACGTGAGTATATTCAACAGTTACTAGCTAGCGAAGTCTTTTTACATAACATTTCAATTGATTATAATTTTTCTACCGAATTAGATGATATTTTAGTTCATATTGATCGTCATGAACTTGTGCAAGTTTTTTTAAACTTATTCCAAAACGCTGTCGATGCTCAAGGAGAAAAAAAACTTTCTATCCAAATCACTAGTTACCGCCTAGATAATTTTGTTCGTATTACTTTCACTGATAATGGGACTGGTATTCCACCAGCGATTCAAGAATATATCTTTGATCCATTCTTCTCAACAAAAGATTCCGGCACAGGTTTGGGCTTGTCAGTAACGAAAAAAATTATTCAAAATCATAACGGTACATTAAAAATGACTAGTAATGAAGATGGTACTACTTTTACTATTTCAATTCCAACCTTACCTAAAACAGCCCTTGAAAGATTAAATCAATACAAATAAAATCCAATCTACTAACTGCATGTCAATTGTTAAATCCCTCAACAATTGACATGCAGTTTTTTATGTTGAACTTTTCTTCTTTACATTATATAAAACCTTCTCTATATCTTATTTATTTTTTGTTAGATGGGCCAATTTCTTATTTTTTTAGAAATGGTAGTTTGTCCATCACGGATTTAGTATAAATTTCATTTTAATATATAGTAATGACTATTGATTCTATGAAAGAAAGGAATGAACAGATGAACAATAAAAATAAAGGAAAAGTATTTTATGGTAATGATTGTTGCGAAGTCAGAGCTTGCAGTCATATTAACATCTCTAAGTCCGAACTTACAGAATTTGTTAGACTTCTTCAAGCTCTTGGCCAAGCTATTCAAGCTGTCTTTCAAAACCCTTCTCAAAATAATATCGATAACTTGATCGCTGCCCTAAATAACTTACAAAAATTCCTCAATTGCTTAGATTTATCTCCAGCACAAAAACAAATTGGAAATTCTATTATTGCTAATCTATTAACTATTTTAAGAACAACACCTTTCTCATGCGGAGCATTGTACGTTGAGCTACAAAGCCTGCTTAATTATATATTGTATATCGCTAAGTTATTCAAAGTAGATTGTTGTACGATCGACAAACTAGTTAGACTTATAACAGAGATCCAAACTATTCTAGTTCAATACGGATCAGGTTGCCTTGGAGGCGGAGGAGCAACAGGGGCTACTGGTGCTACAGGGGCTACCGGACCTCGAGGACCGGCGGGTGCTCAAGGTGCTACTGGGCCTCAAGGACCAGCTGGTGCTCAAGGTGCTACTGGACCTCAAGGGCCTCAAGGCGCACAAGGACCAGCTGGTGTTCAAGGTGCTACTGGACCTCAAGGGCCTCAAGGTATTCAAGGACCGGCTGGTGCTACTGGTGCAACAGGACCAGCGGGTACTCCAATTCCTGTAACTATCGCGGCAATCGGAAACTCAAACCCACAAACTATATCACCTGGAACAAACATCCAATTTAATCAAGTTTTCGAAATAAATAACATTAATTTTAATGACACTGCAGATACTTTAACAATTTTAGAAACAGGCGTATATGATATTAGTTTCTCAGCATCTACAACTTTCCCAGGATCTTCACCATTTGGATTCGGTATTTCATTCAATGGCCAACCACCTACTCGTAATTTCTCAACTAACGTTATCGGTAGTGCTGTTTCTTTCTCTACAATCGTTACTTTACAAGCTGGTACAACGATTTCTATACAGCCTACAGCAAACACTATTTCTATTCCTAATACAGGCGATACAACTGCAACACTATCAGTATTCCGAATTTACTAATTTTCACTCAATAAGTATTTTTATAATAATATGTATTGTTTAACCGTGCATTAAATCTCTCTTTATATAGAAAGGAGCACTTATTTGGGAGGATAAGTGCTCCTTCTTTACGTTTCTTTACCTCAAATTTACTCTATCTTAATCCTCATTTTGTATGATAAATAGTGAAGTCAAAGATATGAAAGAGGGATGAAAATGAGAGTTATGTCACTAATACGCATTTGGTTTGCTCTTATGGTATGCATTATTTTATGTGTAGGATTTTTTTTAACTCTAAAATATTCCACTATATCAAAAGCAGAGAGAAAAACTGTTCCATACAAACTTTTGTATACAAAACAAAGCAACATCCCTTATTCCAATGCTACAAAGAATGAAAAAAAAGTTATAAAAGGAATGCTTATTACGCAAGCTTCTAGTTCCGAATCCTTACTTCAAATTGCTGAAACAATTAAAGATCAGTATAAAAATAAAGAAATTGATGAAATCATGCTTTCTATCCATAATGAAAATAATGGTAATTATGAGGAAGAATTACCTTACGAACCTATTAGTAAAGGAAAAATAATCGTCACATACGATTCCGAATCCCTTGGCAGTACGAATATTATACTTAACGAGTAATATTATATATCTCAAGGGATATGGATTAATAGCTAATTAAGATAGACAAAAATCTCTACCGATTAAAATTTCATTTTGTTTTCATACAAAAAAAGAGGCGAATTTCTTTATTCGCCTCTTTCTTTTACCAAAATGAAGGAATCCATTCTTTCACTTTATCAAGCCACTCTTGTTGCTCTTGTTTTCGTTGTTGTTCCTCTTCTTTCCTTCTCTTCTCTTCTTCTTTTCTTCGTTTTTCCTCTTCTATTGTAGTCAATTGTTTTTTATAATCAGCCTCAGATATAAGCGATAACTGGAATGCTTTTTGAGTTGGATTTGCGTTCGCTTTTTTCATAATATCCCGGAACATTGTCGTCGTAATTTGACTCCCGCCCGGAACATAATGATCGCTATCTGTTTTATCATATCCTACCCAAATTGCACCTACCAAATCTGGTGTGTACCCAACAAACCATGAATCCTTTGCACCGGTGCTCGGGCCATTTACAATTTGAGTAGTTCCTGTCTTACCTGCCGTATCAACATTAGTAACTTTCGCCTTTTCGCCCGTCCCCTTTTCGACAACACCTTTTAATAAATATGTCATCTTTTGAGAAATTTTCTCGCTCGTCACTCGTGTCTCTTTCTTATACCACTTGCCAAGCGTTTCACCTTCAGCATTTTGTATCTCTCTAATTGCATGAGCTTCCACTTGGACACCGTCATTTGCAAATGTACTGTATGCTTGAGCCATTACAAATGGAGATGTCCCCACATGCATACCGCCTAAAGCAATCGGATACGTACGATCTTCTGGCACTAATGGAATACCAAATCGCTCTAAAGATTTCAATCCTTTATCTAATCCAATTTGCTCTAATAGCCAAACAGCTGAAACATTGTACGACTTTGCCACTGCTTCATACATTGTCACATCACCGTGAAAAGTATGATCGCTATTTTGCGGTTTATATTCTTTAATATTAAATGGTTCATCTTTTAATATGTCGTATACTTCATACCCTTGCTCTAACGCTGGTACATATACAGCCAGAGGCTTTAACGTTGAGCCAGGTTGTCTTTTTAATTGGGTTGCATGGTTAAACTGTAAAAACTGATATGGCCCTCTCCCTCCAACTAAAGCTGGTACACCACCTGTTTTTGGATTCATAAGAACTACACCTGTTTGCATAAGTTGATCTGAGCCACTATCTTTGAAATAACTATTATTATTCACAACATCTTCTACAGCCTGTTGTTTTTTCGGATCAAGCTCTGTATAAATACGATAGCCACCTGCTAAAATTTCATTTTGTGTTAATTCGTACTTATCCATCGCTTCTCTAACAATATAGTCTACATATTGAGAGTATTTCCCCTTGTATTTATCATCAACACCACGTTTTAACACAAGACCGCTCTCTTTTTCTTTATTATACTGTTCGTCAGAAATATACCCTTGCTCTTTCATTAAACTTAATACAACATTACGTCTTTCGATGGATTTATTAAAGTTTTTATAAGGTGAATACGCAGATGGTGCTTTAATTAATCCTGCAATCGTTGCAGCCTCTGAAATTGTTAAATCTTTTACATCTTTATCAAAATAAGATTTAGCTGCCCTTTTTATACCCCAAGCACCTTCACCAAAATAAATTTGATTCATATACATTTCGATAATTTCATCTTTCGTATACGTACGTTCTATTTTTTTTGTTAAAAAATATTCCTTTATTTTGCGTGAAAACGTGCGGTCTTGCGTTAGAAATACATTTTTCGCAAGTTGTTGTGTAATTGTACTTCCACCTGCTACAACTTCTCCTGCTGTAATATTTTTAAAAACTGCACTTATAATTCCACTATAGTAAATACCGTGATGGTTAAAAAACTCCTTATCTTCTACTGCAACAATTGCCTGAACCATAACATCAGGAATATCTTTCCTTTTCACACCTTCTGTTTTAGAAGAAGCTAATTTAGTCGCAACTTCATTATTTGCATCATAAATTAAGGTCGGTTGCGGAACAGCTTGTTTTAATTCAGTTATGTCTTGAATGGAAATTATTATATTTATAGCAATAAATAGAGTAGCGAGTAAACTTCCTAATACAATTAATGAATTACGAAGTTTCTTCCTCTTGTTGAACCACTCCTGCATTTTTTTTAAGTGAGTGTTCTTCAATTTCATTCGTTCACTTCCTTCGTTTGTTTACACTCTTCTTTTCAAAAGGAAGAATATACCTCCTTTTAAATTTATTATAATAACGTAGTCTTTCCTATAGTGTAAAGCTTTTCTTTCACATTCATACTTTTTGCAAGAAAAGGACATTCTACAAGTAAGATATTCATTATTGATTATTAATATTATTAATACAACAATGAGAGTTATGTTAAGTTTTTGTAAACTTTTCGATAAAATGTTTTAAAAAACGACAGTTTTTTGTTAGAATTGACTAGCCAATATATTTTACATATATTACTTTTGTGGGGGTAACTAATAATGGTCTTTAAATCAAAAAAAGATAAATTTTCTGAAATGTTAATGAATGTTTCTGAAAATTTAAAAGAAGGCGCGCAGTTTTTCGTGGAGTATAAAATTAAAAATGCTAGCGATTTAAAAGAGTTTTCTATGCGCATGAAAGAGTATGAGTCAAAAGGTGACTCATTTATTCACGAAATCATAATGGAGCTAAACAAAGCGTTTATTACTCCTATTGAACGTGAGGACATCCTACAGCTTGCAATGAGTATGGATGATGTATTAGACGGATTAGATCACAGTGCTGGTCTATTCGAAATGTATTCTATTACAGAAGCTGATGAATACATGATTAAGTTCGTAGAAGCAATTAATCAATGTGCCATTGAGATTGCAAACTCTGTTGAACTAATGTCTAAAAAGAAGTTAGTCGACATTCGTACGAACGCGATTAAGATTAAGGATTACGAATCACAATGTGATGATATTCGCCGTCATGCGATTAAGCACTTATTCTCTCGTGAAAAAGATCCGATTAAGATTATTCAATACAAAGAGATTTACGAAGAGCTTGAAGAAGTAGCGGATAGCTGCCAAAGCGTTGCAAACGTATTAGAAACAATTATTATGAAGAACGCGTAAGGAGTTTGATCATGGATACACTCTTGATACTGACCGTTTTAGTAGTCATTTGCGCTTTAGCTTTTGACTTTATCAATGGATTTCACGATACAGCAAACGCTATTGCAACGGCTGTTTCAACGAAAGCTCTAAAGCCTAGACATGCAATTATTATGGCAGCTATTATGAACTTTTTAGGTGCGATGACATTTACAGGTGTAGCAAAAACGATTACAAAAGATATCGTTGACCCATTTGCCTTGCAAAATGGTTCTCTTGTAATTTTAGCTGCTTTACTTGCGGCAATAGCATGGAATTTAATCACTTGGTACTACGGTATTCCAAGTAGTTCTTCGCATGCAATTATTGGCTCAATCGCAGGTGCAGCTATCGCTGCTGCCGGTATTAGCTCATTAAACCTTAAAGGGTTTATCAAAATTCTTGAAGCTTTAATCATTTCACCGATTATCGCTTTTGTTATTGGTTATATCGTATACAGTATTTTTAAAGTAGTCTTTAAAAACTTTAATTTAACGAAAACGAACAAAAACTTCCGTATATTCCAGATTTTCACTGCTGCATTACAAGCTTATACGCATGGTACGAATGATGCGCAAAAAGCAATGGGAATCATTACGATGGCTCTTATGGCCAATAACTATCATACTTCTAGCGACATCCCGTTCTGGGTACAATTATCTTGTGCAATTGCAATGGGGCTTGGTACTTCTGTCGGCGGATGGAAAATCATTAAAACTGTCGGTGGACAAATTATGAAAATTCGTCCTGTAAATGGTGTAGCAGCCGATTTATCATCATCACTTGTTATTTTCGGTGCAACATTCATTCACTTACCAGTTAGTACAACGCACGTTATCTCTTCTTCTATTTTAGGGGTTGGTGCTTCTCATCGTGTGAAAGGTGTAAAATGGGGAACTGCAAAACGTATGTTAATTACATGGGTTATTACACTTCCTATTTCAGCTTCTTTAGCTGCTCTATTTTACACTTTATTACACTTTATCTTTTAATAAAAAGTCGTCTTCCTTATTTTTCTAGGAAGACGACTTTTTTGTGAACAAACCTTTTTCTTATTAAAAAGCGTGTATAATAATTAGTGGTTAAGTTATATAGAGGAGTTGGCAATTTTGGAATACATCATGTTACTTTTCATCGGGCTAATCGCCGGAACAGTCGGGAGTCTAGTCGGACTTGGTGGCGGAATTATTATCGTTCCGTTATTAATCGGATTACACAGCCTATCACCACAACTTGCAGTAGGAACTTCAATGGTAACAGTCGTTTTTACAGGACTATCTTCCACCCTTACTTATATGAAGCATAAACGAGTAGATTACAAAAGTGGACTTATTTTATTTATTGGGAGTGGCCCTGGTGGTATCATCGGCTCGTGGGCAAATAAATTTTTAAATCAAGATACATTTTCTTTATATTTTGGGATTTTCCTTATTTTTGTCTCCATTCTTCTTATGTTACGAGACAAATTAAAACCCCTTTCTTTATCAAATATGACTGTAATTAAGCGTTCTTTTACAGATAACGAAGGGAACACTGTACACTATCAATTCCCACCGCTTCTCGCTATCTTTATCGCCTTTATAGTTGGATTTATATCTGGTTTATTTGGAATTGGTGGCGGTGCCTTACTTGTTCCTGCAATGATGCTACTTTTTGCATTCCCAGCACATATTGCTGTAGCAACTTCGATGTTTATTGTATTTCTATCAGCAATTGTAAGTTCCGCAACTCACATCTCCCTTGGAAATGTCAGCTGGATTTACGCATTAATTCTTATTCCTGGTGCATGGATTGGCGGGAAAATCGGGGCTTATATTAATACAAAACTAAGTGGTAAGGCCGTAATTAATTTATTACGTATCACATTAATGATTCTTGGAACTAGATTAATCATTACTTCTTTTTTATAACGCGTTCTTTTTAGAATGCGTTTTTCTTATACGCATGAATATAAAAAACTTCCTAAGAGAACAAATAAAATTAAACAAACACATAATAACATATAATTGGAAATATGTAATTTCTTCAAGTTGACCACTCCTATAACTGCGACTGTTATCTTTATGATAGCGAAAAAATAATTCACTTGCAGTTACAAAGTGCTAACAATGCAAAATCATTTATTACAAATTTTATCCTTATATTTCATTTCTTTGTATATTCTATCGGTTTAATAAAAAAAGATGTCATATTGACATCTTTTTTAATGAAGAAGTGACCATCCCATAAAATCCTCATGTACTTGGCACGCCCTCTTATCGTTTCGATCATATAATTCAGCATAACTATCTGTTTCTTCATCATAAGCCATCGTATAAATAATTTGGCCGTCTACTTCAACGGATAACACGACTCCACCTTTCATCTCTTCTACATGAATGATAGCATTCGCCGGAATTCTCATATCCGTCATTTTTATCGCATCTAACAATATACTAAACCCCCTACAGCGTATTCATTGCTAGTACTATTACACACTAAATAGTATACTACTGTAATAGCATATATTTCGTCAATGAAATTGCAGTTTAAATAGTATATTGTCTTTATACTTATACGCTAAAATAGAAGATATTGAAATGTTTAAATGGGGGGCTAACATTGATTCTACATAAGGGAGACGTACTATTCCGTCAAGGCGAGGATGGTCCTTTGTATTTTATAAAAACAGGTTTATTAAAAGTAGTAAGAATAGAAGAAGATGGAACACCGTTTTTATTCAACATTATCGTTCCAGGTGAAACAATACCTCACCATTCTTTAATTTCACCGAAGGAATATCACGGTACAGCAATCGCTTTAATGAAAACAGAAGTTGAACCTATACTTAGCAATGAATGGTACGATCAACTCCAGGCAAATCCTGCATCCTATGCAAATATCGCTATGCAATTACAATCAAAATTAAGAATGATGCAACAGCGTATCGATCAATTGACAACCGTTTCTCCGAAAGAACGTCTTCATCGTTTACAAGAGTGGTTCACACTATATTTAGGTGACATTCCAATATATGAAATATTAACACAAACCGAAATTGGTCAACTCATAGGTATACGCCGCGAGACAGTAAATCGACTATTACGAGAACAAACAAAAAACGAGGTGAAATAACCCCTCGTTTTTTTCTTATTCAAGCTCACTCTATTGTAAGCTTGCTGCTGGACCGAAAAATTCATAATGAATATGCTCTTGTTTCACACCTAAATCAGTTAGTGCAGCATTTATATGCTTCATAAATGCTACTGGACCACAGAAATAAAACTCTGCTTCAATTGTCGGAATAATAGTTTGTAACCATTCTCTTTCAATGAAACCTTCTTTATCAAAGTTCTTCATTTCCAAATCTTTTTCAGTTGGTGCAGAATAACAAGTATATGCTTTAACTTGTTCGTATTCATTATCTACTGCCTCAACGTGTTCTTTCATTGCATGTGTATTACTATTTAGCGCTGCATGAACAAAATATACATTACGTTTTGAGTCTTGTTCAATTAACGTATTTAGCATACTCATCATTGGTGTAATACCTACTCCACCACTAATTAGTACAACTGGTAATGTTGAATCCATATTTAATACGAAATCTCCTGCTGGTGCACTTACTGGTAACATATCTCCTTCTTCTACATGATCATGTAAGTAGTTAGATACTTTACCGTCCGGTGTATCTACACCTTTTTCTTTCTTTACACTAATACGATAATATTCTTTTCCAGGAGCATCCGATAAGCTATATTGACGATTATGTGTATATGTTTCGCCTTCAATATTTATTTGAATCGTTACATATTGTCCTGGGATGAATGAAGAAACTTTCCCTCCATCTTCAGGTTTTAAATAAAATGACGTAATAACATCGCTTTCCTTCACTTTTTTAACAACTACAAAGTTACGGAAATCTTTCCATCCGCCTTCTTTATGCGCAGCTTCCTCATACATCTCTGCTTCAATGCTAATGAATGCATCAGCAATGACACCATAAGCTTCTCCCCATGCGTTTAAAACTTCATCAGGTGCACCTGCGACCTCTTTAATTGCACGTAGTAAACATGTACCTACAATTGGATAATGTTCCGCTTTAATACCTAAACTTCTATGCTTATGACCTATTTGTTTTACAACTGGAATAATAACTTCTAAATTATCAATGTAAGTTGCAGCTGCATAAACAGCATTCGCTAACGCTTGTTGTTGTCTTCCTTTTTTCTGATTCGTATGGTTGAAAATATTCAATAACTCCGGATGTTCCGAAAATAAAATTTGATAAAATCTCGTTGTAATTTCAACGCCTTTTTCTTGTAATAATGGTACTGTTGACTTTACGATTTCGATTGTTTTTTCACTTAACATTGTATCCCACTCCTCTATTTCCTTAACTGTTTTTAGTTTAACTGAATTGTATAATACAGATTGTGATTTTAATCACTATTAACACGGTGTTTTTGTGAAAAATATATGAACATTGCGCTTACAAAAGAAAATAAGCCAACTAGAATGCTAGCTAGCTTATTATTTGGACTGTATAGCTTGTTCAATTACCCTTATATCTTTCCCATCTCCAAATTCTGTATACCCCCAGATATTCGTTTCACCTTTATATTTATTTACGATAATATCTAAGTCATGATATACACGATGAGCATACACTACATACTCAATATTTTGAAGTTCTACACCTTTTTTTACAATTTCATAACTTCTATTTACATCGCGTTTTATCTTATCATTTTTTATTTCTGTATGTATATTTTTTAAGGATGATTCTTGTTGTTGGAACCATTTCTTAAATTGGTTCCAGTCCCCATCTGTATAATTCTCTGCCTTACCATAATTTAAGAAATTATTATAACTTTCATGTGTCATACGAATAAAATCAAGCACTTTTGTCTCTTCTTGCACATCTTCTATTTCAGCTGTTGTACTTACCCCAGCGGGCTTATTCGCATAATGTAATAACACCTTCATAAGACTATAGCTCGCAATGATCATTACGATAATAATCCCGAATACACTTAACAATTTCTTCATATACAGAACTCCTTCTCTACTAAAGATATTACAATGTAACACTATACTTGTAACATTCTCTCGTAGAAATATAATTCCTGTATAAATCCTTCCTATCATTTCGACAATATTCTTCTATACATTTCTCGTTGGCAAATGTTCTTGTAAAACAATATATCCTTCATAAGCTGTGTAACCGAGTATAGCCATTAATCCGATATAACAAGCAAATACTGTCCATTTTGTTTTCATATCCACTTTATAATAGTTTTCCTGTTGTCTCTTTTCTGTCTCCCATTCCTTTAATTTTCTTTCTGACATTTCAAATGCTTCTCTTATATGAATTGTATGTGTTTCTTTTTCATCTTCATATGGGACGTAATCCAGTGGCTCAAACTTTGGTAAAAGATACTCTAACACTTCAATCTTTTGAAATTCTCCTGTTTTTAATTCTTTCTCTCTTTCTTTTTGCCTTAATACATTTATTTCATGTTGCATCATATATATATTTCGATGTACTGCACCAGTTTCTTTTAACTCCTCTTCAAGCCTCGCAACATATTCTTTCATTCCATCAATTCTATATCCTAATCCCTTAATTGGCTCATCTCTTTTTATTACTCTATACAATTCCATACAGCCGATAATAAAAATAAATCCTCCCAAAATACTTTTAAAATAAATTGAATAGCCAAGTAGCAAAACAAGCCCTGCTCCCCAAATTTTCGTACTTACAACTGAAATAATCCGTCCTCCATCTAACGGAGAAACTGGAATTAAATTAAAGAAATTAATCATGCTTCCAAGTAAAATAATGAGCGCCCAAAATGGCTCTTTCGTTATCATGTAAAGCGGAATAGCTGGTAAAAATGAAAGTAATCCAAAAAGAGGTCCCATATAGGCAATATACGCTTCATCTTTTGCATTTTTCGGCATCTCTTTCATTCCAATAAGAGCCCCCATAAACGGGATAAAGATCGCAGGCGATGTTGGTATTCCTTTTCTTCTTGCCGCCCATAAATGGCCCATTTCATGAACAAACAACAAATAAATGAGTGCTACACCAAATTTCCAACCATAAAGAACCGCGTATGCTCCAAGTGATAGAAACATACTAAATACCGTTGAAAACTTTGCTAATTTAAAAATTGCAAATACCCACTTTAACTTAGAAAGTAAAAATAGCCCCATTGCAACAATAATTCCCCATAATCCTTTTTTATTATTTTTCATATTCCTCTCCTTTATCTCTCATTCATGAATCATTTTCATTCATCAAAATTTATTGTTTTCTCTATTATGACATATTTTTTTCTATTGTTAGAAACAATGTTTATTTAATCCATTTTTAGACAAAAATATAAATAAAAGGAGGTGCATATAAATGAACTTACAATCTCTCATAATAGGTGTTCTATCGTTTTTAGCTTCAACTCTTATTTTTTATACCGTTAGTTACGTATTATTATTAGATTTGTTGCCCAATCATGTCTTTATCACTCTTATCATCCTTTCCGCTCTTATGATTTCTTTTCTTATTACGCGAAAATCAATGAATGAGCCATCTGCAAAAGCAAAGTAATAGAGAGGGGGTTTTCCCTCTCTATTATCATTTCCTAGGAAAGGCCATATAGACTTTACAAATTACATTCATCCCAATCCGTCAGGGCTAATTAAAGTTTCACCTTATCTTTGTAAATTCATTTTTTCACCATACTCTTTAACAATTTGAATGATATTTTGAAAAACACCTATTTTTTCTTTTTTACTATTTAATATTTTCAAATCATAATTTTCATAATATGTTTCTAATGACTTTAATTGTGATTCTGAAGCATCTTTTACCGGAACAGTAGCATGCAATTCATACTGTTTATACCCTTCCTTTACCTTTTCACCTGAAATTTTTTCACTTTCTTTTTTTCCAATTAATTTTTGAACTTTTTCTGGGAAAATGACTTGCAAATAATATTCTTGTTCCTTCTCTAACTTGTTGTATAATGATTGTGAAATCGTATACCGTACCGTATAATTCACTTTTTGATCGCCTGCTTTAATATGGAACGCGGTAATCTGCAAATCTTTTTTTGTTACTTCCGTTAAAGGACCTACCTGTACCTCATCTTCTTTTTGTTCTGAAACATTTGGAAATATAGCTAAAAGCTTTTCCGTATCTTTTTTATTCAGCATATACATAGCTTTCTTATGTTGTACCCATCCTCGTCTGTCTTCCCCTCTTAGCCATGCATAATATGTTTCTTTTTTTCCATCTCTACTAATTTGTATTTCATATTCAGGTTCACCGAAGCTACCTGTTATTTCTTGTTTCTCAGCTTTATCCATAATGTCTATTACTACCTTAGCTTCTGATTCCTGTAACTTTTTCTCTGTATGTTTTTTTTGTATAACGGTTACCCCTATTGTTTCTTTCACTTCATTCACCGTCTCTTCCACTTTTTTTGTTTCTTTTTTTTGCTCAACTTGACTACAAGATGCTAGTAACATAGCAAATAACAACAATACATATTTCCTTTTCAACTTAATCCTCCTTTTACAATAAGAAATTCTTATAATCTTCATATAAAAAACAAAAACGTGACACACTATAAAATACGCTATACTAAGCATTGAAAGGAGGGTTTTTCATGTCCATTAATTTTCACGATGCAAATAATAAATACACATACGCACAGCGAAACGCCCATATTTCTTGGGGGGAAATGATAAAAAGCATTACAAATATACAAAACAAGCAAATAATTGATATCGGCTGTGGTGGCGGGATTTATACGAAAGAACTTGCTCTTATGGGAGCAAAAAGTATTGTTGGGCTTGATTTTTCAAAAGAAATATTACAGGCTGCAAAAGAAAATTGTAGCGGATTTTCAAACATTTCATTCATTCACGGTGATGCACATAGCATTCCATATCCTAACGATACATTCGACATTGTTATTTCGCGCGCAGTTATTCATCATTTACAAGACATTCCTACATTTCTACGTGAAGCTTCTCGTATATTAAAGAAAAACGGTGTACTTATTGTACAAGACCGAACTATTGAAGATTGTACAATTCCTGGAAGCCCCGAACACATCCGTGGATATTTTTTCTCTACCTTTCCAAAGCTCATTGAAATAGAAGCAAAAAGACGTCCAAAAACCACCACGATACAACAAGAATTACAAAAATATTTTCTTCACGTGTTCCCCACTCAAACACAATGGGAAGTACGAAAAATACATGATTCTGTAGAAGCATTGCTACAAGATTTATCACCTCGAACAGGTCGATCCATTCTATACGAATTAACAGATCACGAACTTTCTCAACTTCTACAACAAGTACAGACTGCATTACAAAACACCTCTCCTATTATCGAAAGAGATCGGTGGACAATTTGGAGCGCCATGAAATTGTAAGGAAGGAAGCCTCACAAAATAATGTGAGGCTTCCTTCTTTCATAATCTAATTTTGCAACACTCTTGATATCCTCCACTTCTGGCCTGTGCACTTCCACACTTCGGACATACTAAATATCTAGACTGATTTGTCAACAAACTACCTTTTTGAAAGAGTAAAACTTCTGCTTGTTTAAACGAACGCGAATAATATAACCACATAAAACCAATTATAGCAATAATGCCAAATAATACTCCCATCGCAAGCATTCCAGTCACCTCTTTTGGTTTGTTCTTTCCAGCAAGTGGATTGTTGTATTATTCTCTGTAAATTCAAACAATACCTTCTTTACTCCTATAAATATCAACTTTCTCCACAAATTTTACAATTCTCTACAAATTTTTACTCCCGTTTTACAATCTAACTTACATCAGCCCTTCACTTCAAAACAAAGCATATTACTTTTGATATTTCCCATATAAATATATCTTTTTAAAAAAATATTGACTTTCGCAAAAAAACATGCAACAATACTGTCAGAATACTTGAATAAAAATTCATTGACGAGAACGAGTACGTTATAGGACTGTCCCCCAGAGAGTTGGCGATTTGCTGAAAGCCAACGTTCAATGCATAGCCGAAAATCATCTCCGAGAAGTAGAACCGAATGCTGTAGTAAGTTCTTACCGGCTGTCCCCCGTTACAAGGAACACGTATCATGTTGTACGTTGTAAAGCCGTATACATATAGAATCATTTCTACATGTATAAATTAGGGTGGTATCGCGGGTAAATATAACTCGTCCCTTTCTTTAGGGGCGAGTTTTTTGTGTTCTTACAAATGAATTTAAAAAAGGAGGAAAAACAGTGAACACTGTATCAAAAACACATATTTTTTTCACAGGTCTTATGCTATTTTCTTTATTTTTTGGGGCAGGTAATTTAATTTTCCCTCCCATACTTGGACAAAATGCAGGTGAAAACTTTTGGCCAGCAATGATTGGATTTTTACTAACAGGAGTCGGTTTACCATTATTAACTGTTATTGCAATTTCTTTATCAGGAAACGGTATGCAACAACTAGCAAGTCATGTTCATCCATTATTCGGAATATTCTTTACGGTAGTTGTATACATTGCAATCGGTCCTTCTATGGGAATTCCACGCGTTGCAAATGTCGCTTATGAAATGGGTGTTAGTTCTTTCTTACCAGAAACAATTCGCTCTAGTAACCTAGCACTATTTTTATATACCGTCATCTTCTTTGCTATCGTATTTTGGCTTAGTTTAAATCCATCTAAACTTGTCGATCGCATTGGAAATATATTAACACCTATTTTATTACTCTCTATTTTCTTATTATTTATTAAAAGTGTATTTACACCACTTGGGCAATCAGGACCAGCAATGCAAGAGTATCAAACTTCTCCAATCTTCAAAGGCTTTATGGAAGGATACTTAACAATGGATACCATTTCAGCACTTGCATTTGGAATTATCGTTGTAAATGCCATTCGCTCTAAAGGTGTGAAAGATCGTAAGTCCATTGCCATCGCAACAGCGAAAGCAGGACTTATTGCCGCTACCGGTCTCGTACTTGTATATGGTGCACTTGGCTGGCTCGGTGCAACTAGCGTCTCACTCGGATACGCAAAGAATGGGGGACAACTACTTACTGTAATCGTACAACAATTATTCGGTCCATACGGCTTACTTCTACTAGCTCTGATTGTTACACTCGCTTGCTTAACGACATGTGTTGGACTCGTATCTGCATGTAGTCAATATTTCTCAACATTATTTACAAAATTTTCATACAAAATGTTTGCAAGTATCGTTTGCGCTTTAGGGTTACTAGTTGCTAACTTAGGTTTAACAAAAATCATTGCCATCTCTGTTCCAATTTTACTTGTTGTATATCCAATTGCAATCGTACTCGTTCTACTATCGTTACTGCATAAATACTTCGGCGGATATCGCTCTGTTTATGTAGGTGCTTTAATTGGTGCAGCCGTAGTGAGCGTATTTGATGGATTAAAACAAGGTGGTATTTCAATTTCATATATCACACCATATTTTGAATTTATCCCTTTATATAATGAAGGAATTGGCTGGCTAATACCAGCATCAGCCGGAGCTCTTATCGGCTTTACAATCGCTAAGCTAAGCGGTGCGAAAAGAGTACCCTTACTTACCGAATCTCATGAAGTAAAAGCATCCTAAAAAAACTCCCGAAAGGGAGTTTTTTTACTTTTGATAAGCAGTATGATTAAAACTACTTATTTTATATGCTTTCGTATAATAGTCGATATTTGTATCCACTGTTTCTACTTTGACAACATCGTAGCAATCTTCTTGCTTTACTAAAAATAAATAGTACTCTTCTGTCGCCTCAACAATTGCAATTTTATCTGTTTCAACATTATATTGTTCACAAAGTACTTGTAATGCGTTCACATAATCCCCTAATTTTTTAGACTTATCCATACCAAATATAGTTTGAACTAACATATACATTCTCCCCTTTGTATGTACTGTTAACAACTTAACGATAACGCTTACATTTATTGTCGTCAATAAAAAGATTCAGTGCAAACTAATAATCAGTGGGAATAACCCCCCCACTGATTAAAGTTTCACTTTATCATTTCGTCAATTGATGTCTAAACGCATAAATAACCGCCTGTGTCCGGTCACTTACATTTAGCTTATTTAATATATTACTCACATGCGTCTTTACTGTTTTGAGGGCAATAAACAATTCATCTGCAATCTCTTGATTACTTTTCCCCTCTGCAATTAATAACAAAATTTCAGACTCTCTTTCTGTTAACTCCTCATGCAAAGGTTGTTCTTTCTTCTGACGCATACGAGACATCATTTTACCAGTAACTTTTGGCTCTAATACTGTTTCTCCATCATAAGTAGCCCGTACAGCGTCCGCTATATCACTCGCTCTTGATGTTTTTAATAAATAACTTGTCGCTCCGGCCTCAATAACAGGATACAATTTCTCATCATCTAAAAAGCTCGTTACAACTACAATTTTCGCTTCTGGCCATTCCTGAATAATAGCACGTGTTGCTTCAACCCCATCCATCTCATCCATTACAAGGTCCATCAAAATAATATCCGGTCTTAATTGCAGTGCTAACTCTGAACCTCTTCTTCCATTTTCAGCTTCTCCGACTACTTCAATATCTGGCTGCGTTGATAAATATGCTGATACACCCATTCGAACCATTTCATGATCATCTACTAGTAATACTTTTATCATGACTCTCCCCCTCTCTCAATCATAATCGGTACTTTCACTTCAATTTGTGTACCTTTATTTGGAAAACTAAGCACTTTTAATGTACCACCAATTTCATGAACTCGCTCTTGCATTGATCTTAAACCATATGAACCGGCCTTATTAACTCCAACTTTAAAACCGACACCATCATCAATTATCTTCAATATTGCATATTGTTCAATTTTGCGTAAACGTACTTCCGTTTTCTTTGCCTTCGCATGCCGTAATGTATTAGACAGCGCCTCTTGGACAATACGGAATAAGTGATCTTCTACACCTTTTTTTAATTGAATTGGTTCAATTAACCATTCAATTTTCATATGTTGCTTTCTAGACAGTTCTGTTAATAATTCTTCTATACCCTCTGTTAATTTCTTACCTTCTAACTGCACTGGGCGTAAATGAAGAAGCAACGCTCTCATTTCTGACTGTGCATTTACAACCATATTCTCAACGAGTTGCAACTGCTTTTTCGTCGTTTCTGGAAATTCAGCTACTTGTTCATTAATAGCCGACATCATCATCGACATTGCAAAAAGCTGCTGACTTACAGAATCATGCAGCTCCCTCGCCAATCGATGCCTTTCTTGGGAAATCGCTTCTTGTCTCATCTCTTCATTCCAATGAGCTCGTTCATTCGTTACCTTTTGAAAGAGTCCAGCTTGCTCCTCTAATCGACGAGCCAGAACGATTACTTTTCGTTCCACTTCATGAAATTCATCATCTGCAGTAAACGAAACATCGCTCGGAAAATTCCCTCGCTCTACTTCAAATAGAAAAGTATTTAATCCTTGTATGCGCTGCTCTATATAGTAACCGATTGCATATCCTACAATCCCCCCGATAAGTAAACTTGTAGTCATAATAAACAAGCCAATTGGAACAGAAGCGATGGATTCCTTCCATAATAAATCATACACTTGTTGTTCGCTTTTCCATACATATACAATTGTACAAATAAGTGCGATACTAACAGAGGACAACATAGAATAACGAATATACATCCACGAAATATTTTTTTGTTTCTTCATTATACTTTCCTCACTTCCGTATCGCCTACGACAAGCGAAGAAATAATTTTAATACGACGAGGAGCTTCTTTATACTGCTCTGTTCTAAATGTAACATTGCGATTAAAACCTGTCTCTTCATGTCCTGGCAAGAGCACACGTCCAACAATAACAGAGTGATTTAAAGACAGTTCAATATCATATGGCACATATAAACGAATATTTCCAACGATGCCTCGAATAACAATTACTGTCTCCCCTTCTGGAATCATAGCAGTTGTTAAATCTATTTCCACATCACAAGCACCATATTGAACATTTATATCCTCAAGTTCATAAATATGATCCATCATTCGTACATTACCTACAAACATATTTTTTACATATGGTTCTGTACGATATATTTGCTTCTCTTCATCTATAATCCCTTTTTCTTTAATTTCAACCTTCATTGCTTTTTGCTGATGTCCTTGTTGAATCAATTGATAACCAATTAAAGCTAAACAAGCAAATACGACAAGAACAAATGCCGCTGATGAAAATAAGAAGAATAAAAATACGATACCACCAACAAATAAAAATACATTTCCTCGTACATAACGATTCTTTTTACGATAATGCCTTCCAAACATAAGCATAATAAATGCAAAAATGAGACCACCTGGTTCAAAATGTCCAAGTATCATATCAAGAAAAAGACCGAATCCAAATATGATGAGGAGCATCCCCATTAATTGTGTTTTTGAAAAATGCTTCTTCATTTCAGCTCCCCCCTTCTTGTCACATATACATAGAAGAAAAGGCATTGCTTTCCAACACCTTTTCTCCTATCACTATATCATAAGCCTGTTTTATAATATACTACTATTATTTTGTTAACTCTTTCGTTAACGATACATCATTCTTTTCTTTCATTTCACGCTCAAGCTTTGCAATTTTCATATCAAATGTGTCACGTTCATGCTCTTCATTCATACGAGTTTCTAAGTCACGAATGTGATCTTCAATTTCTTCAAATCGTAAGAACGGATTATTTTCATCCATTTTATGCATAGCAGTATTCATACGACGATTTGCATGTGCCATATTTTCACGTGCCATTAGTTCCATACGCTTTGCGTGCATTTCTTTTAATTTATTTTTCATCTCAGAAAGACGACGCTCTAACTCATCGATTTGCTCTACAACACCTGCATACATTTCTTCTAATCGAGTTACTTGCCCTTCATAATAAGCTACCTCTTCTAACGCACGTTCGTGCAATTGGATTTCGCCTGCTTCTTGAGCGATGATAGCCTGCTTTGATCTTTTATTAACGAAATAACGCGCTTGCTCAAGCTCACGAGCAAAATTAGATTTTAATGTTTTATGACGCTGAATTAACTTCTCAATTTTTGTTATTTCACGCTCACTATCGCGTAAATATTGATTTAACATAGCAATTGGATTTTTTCTTTCTTTCTCATCTAACACATTATGAAAATCTGCTAAAATTGCATCGCGTACACGTCCGAATAAAGATTGTTTCATTATAATCTTCCTCTCTTCTACTTTATAAATTTGATTTATTTTAATATTAGTTTTTCATTAACTTGTTCCACTCATCTTCAAAGTTGCTATATGGTTTAGAACTTTCTGAAGCAGAATCAACAACTACATTTTTTTCTTTTTTCCACTCACGGTATCCGTAGTATAAAACTACTAATGCTGCGATACCGATTAATGCTGGGGAGTGCGAAAGTGCAATAGATAAACCGATTAAACCTACAATACCCCAAGCTAACTTTCCAAAAAATGATTGTGCTCGCACAAATGATTTATAGCTCCAGTACACAACTCCTGCTCCGATTGCGAATCCTACAATACCAGCAAGACTACCAAGAGCAATTAAAGCCAAAATACCGGCCGCGATAAACGCTAGAAATTGTTTCATCTTGTGCTTGCCTCCCTTCGATTTGATACTCTTATCTTAACTATTTTTTCTTTTTTCCATAACGAGCTTAAGAACCGTTTTCGACTCAGACTTAAGACCGAGTTGCATTCAGCCTTTTGTAAAAACATACGGTAAGATAGGTTGATTCACTCTTTTATCGCACATAAAAAGCCGTACAGAGAACATTCTCTGTACGGCTTTCGTTACTATTCATAAACTTCATTTTTCATTATGCTGTTTTATGATACTCTTTCTTTCCCGCCACTTTAGAAAACCTCGGGAAACCAATTAATATAGAAATGATCCCACATACTCCAACTAAGATTGGATAAAATGCATATGGTAACAATTCAATCGGAGATAACGCTGCAAATCCTGCTGCCGTTAACATTTGCGCACCATACGGAATTAATCCTTGCACACAGCATGAGAAAAGGTCTAATACACTCGCTGATTTACGAGGATCAATTTCATATTGATCTGCAATGTTTTTCGCAAGCGGACCTGTAAAGATAATAGAAATTGTATTATTCGCTGTACACATATTCGTCATACCTACTAAACCAGCGATACCGAACTCTGCTCCTTTTTTTGAACGAATGTTACGCGTTAAAATATTCATTAAATATTGAATGCCACCATTATATTGAATCAATTCGACCATACCGCCAATTAAAATAGCAAGTAATACTAACTCCATCATACCGCCCATTCCAGTCGTTACACTTTTAAAGAAACTCTCTAACGTATAACTTCCATCTAAAAGACCGATAACCCCAGATAGTACAGTTCCACCAGTTAACACGATAAGTACATTCCAACCAAGTAGCGCTGTAATAAGTACTCCTGCATACGGTAAAATCTTTATCCAGTCAAAGCTATGCGCTTTAATCTGCGTATCGCTTCCTAAAGTAATGATTACTAATAGTACAATTGTAATAATGGCTGCTGGTAATACAATTAAAAAGTTCGTTTTAAACTTATCTTTCATTTCTGTTCCTTGTGAACGTACAGCTGCGATTGTTGTATCTGAAATAAATGATAAATTATCACCAAACATCGCTCCACCAACAACAGTAGCCATCGTAAGTGCAATTGAGATATCAGTTTGACCACTAATACCTACAGCAATTGGTGCTAATGCGGCAATTGTTCCCATTGAAGTTCCCATCGCTAATGAAATAAATGCCCCTATAATAAAAATTCCAGCTACGATAAATCCTTGCGGTAAAATTGATAACGCTAAGTTAACTGTAGAATCAACGCCGCCCATCCCTTTTGCCGTTTCAGAAAATGCTCCTGCAAGTACAAAGATTAAAACCATAATCATAATATCTGGGTTCCCTGCACCTTTAGCAAATCGTTCTACTTTGATATTAAAGCTTTCTTTACGATTCATTGCTAAAGCGACTCCTACAGCAATTGATATTGCTACAAGTATCGGCAATTTATAGAAATCACCTGTAATAATTCCAGAACCAATAAATAGCGCCAAAAATATCCCAAGTGGTAATAATGCCAAACCATTTCCTCTCGTTTCTTTCAAAGTACCATCTCTCCCTAGTTTCAACCTTTTTTCTACTGAATAACAAAAGACCTCTTCCAACGAGAAGAGGTCTTATACATCTATAAGAAACACTCTTCTCATCTTTCAAGCATATGCTTGCTGGATTTGGCACAGCACTCTGAAATCGAGTCCGCTGCCGAGGCATCGTAGGGCCAGTCCCTCCGCCTCTCTTTATAAGAAGGTTTCATATTTATTTTTTAATAATAATTTCTTCCCTAACTTTACTCGCTTACAAAACAAAAGTCAATTATTTTTTGTATAGATTTTTTTGGTAATTATACAAAAATTTGAATACCACAATCATTTTAACTTTTTGATTTCTTCATCCAATATTGAAATCCAATAAAATTCATTATTTTTTATTGCCGCTATTATCCACTTCGTAGTGTACCAAGCTAACTCATACTCTCCTTTTGTAACATCACCACATTTATAAGCATCCTCTAACTCGTCTTCATCCAATATATACATCTTACCGTTCGGCAATAACACTACATCTAAATATAAATCATCAAAATACGGTAAACCACGGTCATCTATTTCATATTTTTTCGTCACATCAATGTAATATTGTATTAATTTTTTTTGATCATCTAACATAGCTGTAATCGCAAAGTTTTTCCCGTCTATGAAATATTGAATCCACATATACTGATCCCCTGCAATACAAAGTTCTTTACCATCATATTCTTTACAACTAGGTTCTCTCACCTTTTTTATTTCCAGTATTCCTAGTATTCCCTCTTCTATGTTCTTAACCGTATAATCTTTCTCTATTAGTCGCTTCCAGGAAGAACCGTCACCATATTTACGTTTCATTACGTCCGCTCTCCTTCTATATAGAAAAGCCCTCACATATTATGTGAGAGCTTGTTCAAATTATAATTAAGCTGCTTGCTTATTAGAAATTTCCTCTAAATAAGCTTGTCCTTTTTCAGCATCATACTGACCTTCCCACTTAGACATAACTACAGCTGCTAAAGAGTTACCTACAACGTTAACTGCTGTACGAGCCATATCTAAAATACGGTCAATACCGGCGATGAAGGCTAAACCTTCAGCTGGAATACCTACTGTACCAAGTGTCGCTAATAATACAACGAATGATACGCCCGGTACACCCGCGATACCTTTTGATGTAACCATTAATACAAGTAATAATGTAATTTGTTGAGAAATAGATAAATCAATACCGTACATTTGTGCTAAGAAAATAGCTGCAATTGCTTGATATAAAGTTGATCCATCTAAGTTAAATGAATAACCTGTCGGAATAACAAAAGATGTAATTGCTTTCGGACAACCGAACTTTTCCATTTTCTCCATGATTTTCGGTAAAACTGTTTCTGAACTTGCTGTTGAATACGCTAAGATCAGTTCGTCTTTTAAAATTTTAAAGAATTGGAAAATATTAATTCCAAATATTTTCGCTGTAAGTCCTAAGACAACTACTACGAAGAAAATCATTGCTCCGTATACTACAATTAGTAATTTCCCTAACGGAATTAATGAAGCTAAACCAAATGTAGAAACTGTAACACCAATTAATGCGAATACACCAAATGGCGCAAATTTCATAACTTGGTTCGTTACGTAAAACATTGCATCAGCTACACCTTGGAAAAATTGAAGAACCGGTCTTCCTCTTTCACCAATTGCCGCTACACCTAAACCAAATAGTACAGAGAAGAAGATAATAGCAAGCATATCTCCGTCAGCTAATGACTTCATAATGTTCGTTGGAACAATATTTACAAATGTATCTGCAAATGAATGACTTTGTACTTGCTCTGTCGTATGTGTATATTTCGAAATGTCTGTCTTTGTTAACTGCTCCATATTTACGCCTTTTCCTGGTTGGAAAATATTAGCAATTAATAAACCGACAATAATTGCAAGTGTTGTAATAATTTCAAAGTAAATAATTGTTTTACCGCCTAGTCGGCCTAATTTTTTAACATCACCAACACCAGCTACCCCAACAACAATACTTGCTACAACAATCGGTACAACGATCATTTTAATTAATCGGATGAAAATATCACCAATTGGTTGTAAATAGCTCACCACTGCCGGATTGCCAAAGAAAATCGCCCCAACTGCAATACCTAGCGCAAGACCAATTAATATTTGCCATGCAAGTCCTATTCTTTTCATACTTGTTGTAACCCCCTCTTCGATGTTTCACTCTATCTCTCATTCTATCTCTATAAAACTTGAAATTAAGAGTATTACATATTATTCGACAATTCACTACATTTTGTCCCTGTTAAAAATCATAAATCAAAATTTAAAATCTGACAACAAAATAACTTTGCTCGAATGCAAATAATTTTCTTGACAAAAACAAAACCCATGTCAGAAAACCTCACATGAGAACGATCCCTTACTAGTGTTTTATTGGGTTTCCATCTAATATTTCACTATATAAAACAAATCTATTTTTCCCTTTATTTTACAAAATAACTTAAAAATACATCCTTCTTACACAAATTTCAAAAATGCACCTAACATGAAATTTATCGTTGAAAGATGATAAATTCCGACAAAACTTAGCAATTTTATAAAATTTTCTTTACATTATGGTTACAACGATAGACACTCTTCTTCTTATGATATATAACATTCATAGGGAAAGGAGCCAGACAACCATGAAAAAGAAATTTGCAGCGTTCAGCGTTTTAGCAGCAGGAACAATTTTTGTTTCTCCGTTACTTTCACCCGCATACGCTGAAACGAATCAAGATAAATTATCTAATATTCAATCTGAATTAGAAGGAAAACAAAATGACTTACAAAATAAATCAGCCGAGAGAGAACAAATAGAAAAGGAAATTCAAGAATTACAAAAGAAAATCGACGATTTAACTACTTCTATTAATAAAAACGAGGCTGAATTAAACGATACAAAAAAAGAAATTGATAAAACACAACAAGTAATCGCTGAAAAAAAGAAACATATAGAGCAATTACAAACAAACATAGATACACGTCAGGAAGTTATTAAGCAACGTTTGCAATCTATGCAAGAAAAACCTCGTACAAATATCATTACAGAGGTATTAACAACTTCTACAAACATTGCTGATCTTGTTGATAATATGTACTCTGTAAGTTTAATTTTAAACAACGATACCGATATTGTGAAAAAACAAACAACTGACCAAAATGCTGTGACGAAAGAAAAAGAGGCTGTTGAGAAAAAAGAGCAACAACTAAAAGAAGCTGAACAGAAATTAGCTCAAAAACAACAAGAGTTGCAAACGAATCAGCAACAGCAGCAAACCTTTATTAACGATCTACATACGAAAGTAGCAAAAGTAGATTCAGAGATTGAAGGATTAGAAGAATCTAAAGGTATTTTAGAAAATCAGCGTCAAGCTGTTCAAAAAGCAATTGAAGAGGAAAAACGTGCCGAAGAGGCTCGTAAAGCTGAGGAAGCCCGCAAGGCAGAAGAAGCTCGTAAACAAGCTACTACATCTGCTCAAAAAGCTCAAGCAGCTCAAGCAGCTCCAACACCACACGATACAAATATTGGCGGCTTTATTAAGCCAGCAGCTGGATCAAAAACTTCTGGGTTTGGCGTGCGTTCTATAGATAACCATAAAGGAATCGATATCGCAGCTTCAGGAACCGTTCCGATTATTGCCGCTGCTGATGGCGTTGTTATTCGCTCAGAATTATCATCTAGTTATGGAAATGTTGTGTACTTATCTCACCGTATTAACGGAAAAACATACACAACAGTATATGCTCATATGAGTAGCCGTTCTGTATCAAATGGACAAACTGTAAAACAAGGAACTCAACTTGGATTTATGGGGAACACTGGTCAATCATACGGACAGCATTTACACTTCGAACTTCACCTTGGAGAATGGAATGTCGGCAAGACAAACGCAGTTGATCCATCTCCTTATATCGGATTATAGAAAAAAACTCGGTGCATACCGAGTTTTTTATTTACACTTCACACACTATAGGCATTCCACATAGACTACAACTAAATGCCTATATTCTACAGGGTGAATCATATGAATACACAATTACAGCAAAAAAATAGAAGAAGATAGAGAAACTTACATTGGCCGGCTATTTACATTTGGCGATTCAGCATTATTTTTAATCGGATCATTCCTCGTAGTCATCACAGCTTATAAAGCATATAATCGCTTATTAAATACACCTACAGCATAATAAAAAGACGGAGAAAACTCCGTCTTTTTATTATGCAAACATTTTAAATACGCCTATCGCATTTAAAAATACAATAATTACAGTTACTGGAATAACATAACGAAGCAAGAAGAACCAAATATTAAATAATGTTTTCCCTTTCGTTTCCGTAACTTCTAATTCTTTCATTAACATTTCTTTACTCATTTTATTTGGTACAAATAACGAAATAGCTAGTACTCCTAGCGGCAGCAATACGTTACTTACTGAGAAATCGACTAAGTCAAAGAATGTTTTCCCAAATATTTTCACATCACTCATAACGCCAAACGATAATGCTGACGGGATTCCAACTGCAAAAATAAGAATACCGATTAATAATGATGCTGACGGACGCTTTTTCTCATTATCTTTCGCAACAGATGCTACTACAATTTCAAGCATGGAAATCGCAGATGTTAACGTTGCAAAGAAGAATAAAACTAAAAACATAATGAAGAAAAATTGTCCAAATGGTATTTTCGCAAATACTGCTGGAAGGACGATAAACAGTAATCCCGGTCCTTCAGTCGGCTTAACGCCTAATGCGAAAATCGCTGGAAAAATCGCTAATCCTGCAAGTACTGTAATAAAAACAGTTAAACTTACAATAGATGTTGCTGATTTAGCTAAATGTTCTTCTTTCTTCAAATACGAACTATACGTTACCATTACCGAGGCACCTACTGTTAGCGAGAAGAAAGATTGTCCCATCGCATATAAAATCGTATCTGCTGTAAGCTTTGAAAAATCAGGTTTCAAGAAGAACTCTACTCCTGCAAAAGCACCATCAAGTGTTAATGCACGAACAATGATCGCAATAAATAAAATAAATAATAACGGCATCATATACTTACTTGCTTTTTCTATCCCTTTTTCTACACCTTTACTTACAACAAAAATAGTGCAAAGCATAAAGAGAAATTGCGCTCCAATCGCACTTGCTGGATTTGAAATCGTTTCACCAAACAATTTCCCATAATCAACAACACCATTCCAGAAGCTTCCTGTAACACTATAGTATAAGTACAGTAAAATCCATCCACCTACAACACTATAGAAAGAGAGTACACTAAAACAAGTTACAACTCCCATACGACCAATCCAAGGATACAATTTACTATTTGGTACGAGTACTTTATAAGCTGTAACTGCCTCTTTTTGCGTACTACGTCCAATAACAAATTCAGCTAAAAGAAGCGGCATACCTATAAATAAAGTTAATAGTAAAAATACAAGGAAGAATGCGCCTCCCCCGCCATTACCTGCAACATACGGAAATTTCCATATTGCACCAAGACCTACTGCGGCTCCGGCTGCTGCGAGTACAAAGCCTATTTTCGACGTCCATTGCTGTGTTTCTTTCATCATAATTTCTCCTTTTCCGAATATTTAAACTTTTGTTAATTATACACTTTCATTTCATACTCGCACACCTCCTTTAGAAAATAAAAAAGTCCCCTACACGCAAATATGCATGTAGAGGACGATATATGTAATGTTAATACCGTGGTACCACCTCAATTGGATTGATAAATCCCACTTGTTCAAGTACAGGAAAAACTCCGATACTCTATCCTTTTAACGGCGGAACCCGGGTTGCCTACTACAATGTTCAACATACCTCTCGCAAGCCCATTCTGTATATTTTATCGTACCGGGCTCACACCTTACCCCAGCTCTCTGAACGTATCAAATATACATACTCTTCTTGCTCATCGATTTCATCTATTGAAGTTACTTGTGATTATAAATTATATTTTTATAGTTGTAAAGTACAATTTATTCATTATCCTATATGAACTCTTCTCTCTAATTCTTGTAAAAACAATTCTCTTTTTTGTTCATTTTGAACATATATCGACTTTAATACCTCTTGCAACAATATATTTCTCTGCCTTTTCTCTATTTGTAATGCTTTCACTTTTACTCTAACTTCGTATAAAAAATCAAGATACGCTTCATACGCCTCATCATATTTATTTGCGATATCATCACGAATTTTTTTTGCAAGTTTCGGACTTGCCCCTCCGGTAGAAACAGCCACATTCAGTAACCCACGATGAATCGCTGCCGGAAAATGAACATTACCACTTTCCGGGTTCGTAATAACATTTACTAATTGATTCTCTGCGCTATCTTCAGCAATTTGTTCATTTAATACAGCATCACTACTCGCTGCAACAACTAAAAAGGCGTCTTTAATATCACTTTTTTCATACTCCCTTTGATACCAACGAATTTTCTTTTCTTCTACAAGTTTCACTAAATTCGCATCCAATTCAGGACTTATCACAACTATATCTGCACCTTGTTTTAGTAAAGGAATAATTTTAAATCCCGCGACTTTCCCTCCACCAATGACAACAACACGTTTCTTCTCAACTCGCACTGTAAGTGGATACATATTGATCTCCCTTCAATAATTTCTTCGTTTTCTGAATTAACATGTACTGAAACGCTTCATTCTTTCCTAAATACGGACTTATTTTTATCTCATCCAACTCATATTGGCGCACTTCTTTTTCAATATGTTTCATAAGTAAACCTGTAAATAATAAGTAAGGCAGCACAACGATGTTCTTTTCTTTTCGTTCTACAACTTCCTTTAACTTCTCCTCAAATTTTGGCTCTGCAGCCGCTAAATAACAAACTTCTACTTTTTTAATCTTCTCTTCCGTTTGAAATAAAGAAGCGATCCAGCTTATATCTCTTAATACTTCAGGATCACTACTCCCTCTTGCAACGAGAAGTAACGTCACTTCATTCTTATCTTCCTGTTCAATGCCACTTCCGCTATACACCGATTTAACAAGTGTTTCTGATACACCAAACGGATTACCATAGGTCACTTTAACATTCGAAAATTGATTAGTTAACTTCTCCAATTCAAACGGGATATCTGTTTTCACATGACCTGCCGCTAATAAAAAAACTGGAATAACAATAACCTCTGTAGCACCACGCTTCACACATGTACGGAATCCTTCATCAATAGTTGGACTCGCTAACTCTAAAAAACAAACTTCTTGAATACTTGCCTCTACACAGTTCATGCATGACGTAATAAATGCAACCGCTTCTTCTTTAGCTGCTTTCAAGCGACTTCCATGACATATATATAAGACGCCTTTCATTTTATAACACTCCACTTACTTGATACGTACTTTCTGTCTGTTTCTCAAACCAATGGATTTTTTCTCTAAAACGGACGACTTCTCCAATTACAATCATGCTCGGATTTTGAATTTGTTCTTTTTTCGCAACATCTACAATTGTTCCTAACGTCCCTACAACTGTGCGCTGCATAGATGTCGTTCCACGCTCAATAATAGCAGCAGGCGTCCTTTTATCTTTTCCATGCTTCATCAGTTGTTCACATATGTAGGGTAAATTGCTAACCCCCATATATACAGCTAAAGTCTCTATACCTTTCGCTAAATTTTCCCACTTCACTTCCTCTTCAGCATCTTCTTTCCTATGCCCTGTCACAATAGCAAAACTCGCACTTGCATCACGATGCGTCACCGGAATACCAGCATATGCAGGTGCAGCTATTCCAGCTGAAATACCTGGAACAACTTCAAATGGTACACCTTGCTTTGCTAGCGCTTCCGCCTCTTCTCCTCCTCTACCAAATATAAATGGATCACCGCCCTTAAGCCTCGTTACAACTTTTCCTTTTTTCGCATATTTAATAAGAAACGTATTAATTGTCTCTTGCTTCATCGTGTGATAATTCGGGAGTTTCCCGCAATAAATCAAATCCGCTTCAGGCTTTGCGTATGATAGCAACTCTTTATTCACGAGACGGTCGTATAAAATAACATCTGCCTTCTCAATACACTTCAATCCTTTTACAGTAATTAAATCTGGATCACCAGGGCCTGCTCCAACGATATATACTTTTCCCATCATCTCTCCTCATTTCTACTATTAAAGTGAAACTTCCATCCTTATATATGAATGGAAGTTTTCATTTCTTCATATTTCAATGTTCCTTACTCGTGAATAACAAAGGCTGCGCTTTTTCGAATTTTCTTTTTTTCAAATAAAGCAATCTCCTTTACCTCTGGTAACGGTAAAAAATGTTTTTCAAGTTCAATCTCCGCCATCTTAAATGCATGTTCTTCACTTTCAGCAACAACAACAATTGGCACAATACTATTTACTAATACAGCTTCAAATCGATATAAATCCATATTGTCCCTCCTAAGACGCTATTACTTCTTCTAACACGTTATTTAACGCTATTTGTAATGTCTCTACACCCACACGGCCCACAAAATCATAAAATGTTTCAGCCGGTAATTTATTTTCTTTGAAATAACTTATAAATGATGCGAGTACATCAGGTAGATCCTCGCCATCTATTTTTCCTTTTAACTTTTGATTATAAGCACCGCCATCTAACAACGTTCCACCTACATATATTTCAAATGCTTCAACGATTCCTTTTTCCTTCGTTTTCATTTTCACACCTTGCAATCCTATGTCAGCGATTTGACGTTGACCACACGAATTCGGGCATCCTACCATATGAATACGAACCGGAACATCGAGTGCAATTTGTGTATCTAAGTATTCGGCAATTTTTCGCAATCTTTCTTTCGTTTCTACTAAAGCAAGATTACAATATTCAATACCAGTACAAGAAACCGCATGACCAATAAACGATTTTGGACTTGCTGATATTGCTTCAAACAACGGTTCATTTAGCAAACCAGTTACATTCTCTGGCAGAACATTCGGAATAATGAAGTTTTGCGAATTACATGTACGAATTTGTCCATTCCCATACTGTTTAGCAATTCTTGCAATTTCAAACATTTCTTCTGCATGTAGGCGTCCTACCGGCACATTAAAACCTACATATTTTAATCCCTCTTGTTTTTGATTTTGAACACCATAAAAGTATCCTGCATTCCAGCCTTTGACTGCACTTTCTCCTTTACTTTGCAATGGTCCTGTATACTCTATTAGTTTCTCTTTAAACTTCTCTGCTCCCCAGTCTGCAACAAGAAATTTCAAACGAGCTAAATGACGTTTTTCACGGTATCCAAAATCACGGAATATCGTAGCAATCCCAATCGCTACTGCCTTCACTTCTTCTGGTAAAACGAATACATCTAATTCATCAGCTAAATACGGACGAGCTGATAATCCACCGCCTACTTTTATATGAAAACCAACTTTTTTCACACCATCTATTTCTTTCGTAGCAGGTGTAAATGCAACACAGTTAATCTCTGCGTTAGCTGAGTTATAAATGTTAGAACTAATAGACATTTTAAATTTACGTGGTAAGTTAGAAAACTCTTCATTATGTTGGAAATAGTCATATACCTCTTTCACAATACCAGTTGTATCAAACAGTTCATTTGCATCAATGCCAGCAAGTGGATTCCCTGTAATATTACGCGTTATATCACCACACGCCCCAGCTGAAGATAACCCAACTCTTGCTAACCTTTTAAAAATATCTGGAATGTGCCCAATTTCCAACCAATGAAACTGAATCGCTTGTCTTGTAGTAATATCTATTACGTCGCGCCCATAATCCTCAGCGATAGAAGCAAGCACTTCTGCCTGTGCATTCGTAATAACCCCTGAAGGAATATTTACACGCATCATAAAATAACCAGCTTCTTTCGGTCTTTGTAAATACAACCCTGCCCATTTGAATGCGTCCCATTCTTCTTTCGGAATAGATTCGAAGCCATTCTCTGCATAGTAAGGAATATCATTAAAGATTTCCAATCCATCTTTTTTTAATTTATTTTTCTCAGTTTGATTTAATTTTTCATTGTTAGCCCATACTTTTTCATAACTCATTTTTTATCCCCCTATATAAAGTGAAACTTTAATCAGTGGGGAGTGTTCATCCTCCACTGATTATTAGTTGAATCAATCGGGCATTTACGGGCAGTTCATCTCCCACCTAACTTCTTTGCCCTAGCCAAATTTTGAGATGGGAGTTTTACTGCCCGGTAAATAGCGGGGTAAAACTACGCTCTTGTAAGTACTTCACGATTTGTTCTGCACATTCTTCAATAGAATACTTGTGCGTTTCTACGATTAATTCCGCTTTCTCTGGTTCCTCATACGGTGAATCGATACCTGTAAACTCTTTAATATCACCTTTTCTTGCTTTTTTATAAAGCCCTTTCGGATCACGTTTCTCACACTCTTCAATTGGACATTTTACAAATACTTCTATAAACTCATCGGCAGCTAATAGATCTCTTACTTGTTTTCGGTCTACTCGAAACGGTGAAATAAACGCTGTAAGAACAACAGTACCTTGATCTACAAATAGCTTCGCCACTTCGCCAATCCGTCTTATATTTTCCATACGATCACTTTCAGAAAAACCTAAGTCTTTATTTAAACCGTGGCGTATATTATCTCCATCAAGTACATAGTTTCCAATATTCTTTTCAAATAGTTTACGAGCAACCGCGTTCGCTACTGTAGATTTACCCGAAGCTGATAAACCAGTAAACCAAATCACAAAACTATGATGCCCATTCTTCACTCTTCTCTCATCTTTTGAAACAGAAGCTGTATGCCAAGTAATATTCGTGTCCATCTCATTCTCTCCCTATTCTGTTACTACTTCTTTTTTCAAACCTTTAATTAGTACTTCCACTACTTCTTTACGACTAAATGTACTTGGCGGAACTTCACCGTTTCTTAATAGTTCTCTTACTTTCGTACCCGATAAAATAACATGATCCTCTTTCCCGTGCGGGCATGTTTTCGTCGAAGCCATCGCTTCACATTTCGCACAGTAAAAACTATGTTCAAAAAATAACGGTGTAATCCCTAACTCTTCCACTGTAAAGTTTGTAAAAATTTCTTGCGCTTCATAAGTACCGTAATAATCTCCTACCCCTGCATGATCACGTCCTACAATAAAGTGAGTGCATCCAAAATTCTTTCTGACTAATGCATGAAATATCGCTTCCCTCGGTCCTGCGTAACGCATTGCTGCAGGAAATACACTTAAAAAGACACGATCTTTCGGATAATAGTTTTGAAGTAATACTTCGTAGCTTTCCATTCTTACATCAGCAGGAATATCGTCCGACTTCGTTTCTCCAACGAGCGGATTTAAAAAGAGGCCATCTACAATTTCAAGAGCAGATTTTTGAATATATTCATGGGCACGATGTACCGGATTTCTCGTTTGGAATCCGACTATCGTTTTCCAACCACGTTTTTTAAATTCTTCCCTCGTTTCAATTGGATCTAAATGATAAGAAGGAAACGGATTATTTTCAAAACGTTTTGTAAGAATAATAGTTCCTCCAACGTAAACGTTAGGTCTTTCGTATAATTTTTTCACTCCAGGATGAGCCTCATCCGTCGTTTTATACACTAATAACGCTTCTTTTTCCTTATCAGGCACAAAAACATCTTCTATTTGAATAACACCATATACATTTCCACCGTTAACAAGTTTTACTTCCTCTCCAGCTTTTAGAGTCTCTGCAACTTCTTCTGTGACTGGTAATGTAATTGGTATACTCCAAACGCTCCCATTTGCTAAACGAAGCGTTTCTACAACCGAATCATAATCTTTCTTTCCTAAAAAACCAGTAAGCGGGCTATATCCCCCTGTCGCTAATAGCTCTAAATCACTTAAAGCAATGTTATCTAGTTGAATTTCTTTTTCAATTTGTGATACGTCGTATGTCTCGTCTATTCGATTTATTAATTCGTTTACTGTACTCATTTTCTATACCCTCTCTTAGCTTTATTTTCAAATTCATCTTATTGGTAATGAAGGCCACATTCTGTTTTCACTTTCCCAGCCCATCTACCATCTCTCGAATCGCCACCCTCTCCTACAGGCAGCGTACACTTCTCACACCCAATACTTGGATATCCAATATCATGCAATGGGTTATACGGCAAGCTATGTTTGTATACATATCGCCATACCTCTTTCCACGTCCAATGAATGAGCGGACAAACTTTAATAGATTGAAAGCGATGATCGTGATTTATAAACCTTGTATGCTTACGGTTTTCTGATTGTTCCCTTCTCAATCCTGATATCCACGCTTTTTCATTTGCCAATGATTCTTCTAAAGGTAAAACTTTTCTAATCTTACAACAAAGATTGGGATTGTTTTCCCACAGCCTATCACCATGCAATTTTGCTTGTTCATCAAGTGTAAGTTTTGGCTGTTTTTCTATAATATTCAATGAAGGAAATCGTTCCCGCACTTTTTGAATTAATTCATACGTTTCTTGAAAATGTACGTTTGTATCCAAAAATACAACTTTAGCAGATGGATTTACTTGGTTTATAAGATGCAGTAATACCATACTTTCCACTCCAAAGCTACATGCGTATACAATTTCATCTTTATACTCTTTATAAGCCCAACTTAATACTGACAGCGCGCCTTTCGTTTCATCTTCTTCTGAAAATGAAACCGCATTTTCTTCCCACGTTTCATACGTCAACATGTTTTTTCCCCCTGTAAAAGCAAAAAGGCGGTTTTAACCTAATAAAATAGGTTAAAACCGCCTCTAGTTTTTCTAGTCAGCGCTTTTTTACTTTAAACGTACTTTTTCACTTTTTTCTAATTGAATGACTTTTCCATCTTGCACAACAATTGTAATTGAACCATATTTCATATCAGCAAGCATCGCTTGAATTTTCTCAGATACTTCCTCATAATGTTCCCGTACACTCACGCGAACAGCCCCCCTTTTTATTCATAAAAAAAATCTTTCCCATTTCGAAAAGACTGTTCGGTAATATATTTTACCTTATCTTTCAAAATGGATTCCATTTTGCTGGATTTAGCACCTTGCTTTCTATAAGCAGGTTGCCGAGCTTCGTCGGGCCAGTTCCCTCCGCTTCTCTTGATAAGCTTTGTATTTGTATTTTATCACAATTCTGATTTTTTTCAATCCTAGTTTTCCGATATATTTTAATTATTTTATTTTATAAAAAAGGAATTGCCCATCCGAACAACTCCTTTTCCCCATTTAAACAAGTTCTTTAATACGTATGCGATCGTTCCCAATAATATTTTCATATGTTTCGCGCTCTACAACAATTTGTGATGTTCCACCTTTTGCAAAGACGACGGCTGGTCTTCGAATACGGTTATAATTATTTGCCATTGAATACCCATATGCTCCCGTACAAGAAACTGCTAATAAATCGGCAGAAGCAACTTTCGGTAGAGTAATATCCCAAATCAACATATCTCCACTCTCACAGCACTTCCCAGCAATCGAAACGATTTCCTCATTCTCATCATTCCCTCGATTTGCTAACATAGCTTCATAACGAGCGTTATATAAAGCTGGTCTTAAATTATCAGTCATCCCACCATCCACTGATACATATTTCCGAATACCAGGAATGTCTTTCACAGATCCGACTGTATAAATTGTCGTTCCAGCATCACCTACAATACTACGGCCTGGCTCAACCCATATTTCTGGCAATGGATAATTATATACTGTAAATTGTTCTCTCACTGCACTTGTTACAGCTCGCACATATGTCTCAAGAGTTAATGGTGTATCTGACTCTGTGTAGCGTATTCCGAATCCTCCGCCCACATTTAGCACTTTTACTACATAGTTCGTTCGCTCTCTCACTTCTTCTAAAAATTGATGAAGAACTTCAATCGCTCGAACAAATCCAGCCGTTTCAAATATTTGCGATCCGATATGTGAATGAATTCCTAACACATTATAATTTGATTTTTGTAAAGCAAGTTCAATGGCTTGCATTGCTTGACCATTTGAAACGCCAAATCCAAATTTCGAATCATCTTGACCTGTTGTAATATATTCATGTGTGTGTGCCTCTACTCCAGGCGTTACACGGATTAATATGTTCACAAATTTCCCGTGTTGCACCGCTAAATCATACAAAATTTCTAATTCCAAGAAATTATCTACGACAAAACAACCAATATTCGCCTGAAGAGCCATCACGATCTCTTCTTCTGTTTTATTATTGCCGTGAAAATGAATACGCGATGCCGGAAATCCTGCTTGAAGCGCAGTATATAATTCCCCTCCAGAAACAACGTCTAATGACATATTCTCTTCACGAGCTACTCGGCACATCTCCATGCACAAGAACGCCTTGCTTGCATATGCTACTTGATAAGAGAACCCACTTTCTTTAAAAGCACGATGAAACGCGCGGCACTTTCCTCGAATTGACTCTTCATCGTATACATAAAGCGGTGTTCCGTATTGTTTTGCTAGCTGCGTCGTATCGCACCCTCCAATTTCTAAGTGTCCTTGCCCATTGATTCGGCTTGTGCCGTGTAAATACATTTGAATTCCTCCCTTATTTCCTCTAAAACTCATAACCCCAATCTTCTATTCATTGCAGCACGCTTTTAGATAGACAAAAAACGCGCGGAACAATGTTCACACGCGTTTCTTATTAGGAAAAATATATATTGAAAAAATAAACGAGTTGTTATCTCCTCAAAATAAGAAACCGCATCAACATCTCCAAATAGCTCTCCATAAAATAAATCTTATGACAGTACTACATTTATTCAATGCAGTCCCAATATATGAATAAGATGGTTATTCTTATATTTCGGCAATAGTCCCTTTCAACCTATGATCACAGATTCCATTAAATCTCCCATAGCTTACTCTTTCCTATCGCGGCCTCTACCTTTGAGAGTAGATGAGGTAAGTCTATTTAATTTTCAAACATCTAATTGTTGCTATTAACAATACCAAAGGACCATTTTATTTGTCAAACAATTTTTTATATTGTTTTTTTACAGTTTAGTTTCGTATCATTCGGTAAGCGCTTTACTAAAATCTTTGTCACTTCCCATTCGCCTTCGTCGTTATTAAATGTAATCGTTACCTTCTCAAATGGTGGAGCAATTTTCCCAGCGACTCGTTCATACTTCGTTACTTCAATAGCCGCTTGAAATAAATATGTACCGCTATACACTTTTTTTAAACTAATAATTTTTGGACATTGATACGGCTTCAAGCTCCCATATTGTTTTTCAATTGCTTTATTTATTTTCGGAAATAAAACAGAATAAAGGGCATCTTCCATAAGAGGTGCATCATATTGGGCTACCGACACACTCGGTGAAGCAAAAAGTATAACACTACTGCATACTATACAATATAATAATTTTCGCATTATAACCTCCGTATTGTTACACGATTCTTTCTACGCACGATAATTATCATACATAGAAACTCCGTTTTATTGTCTCCTACTGCCCTTTTTCTACTCAATTATTATAAAAAAGCCCACAACTCTCTTTTATTTTCGTATAATGATACTCATAGTATAATAAACATAATAACAAAGGACTGTTCGTATATATAAAATGAGGCGCCACTCAAACCGGCTCACAAGAACTGTCATGCTTTTTAGGAGAGGAGTATATTATGCTACAACGTCTGTTTCCAAAACTGCGATTTGCACTCGTTGCAGTCGTTTTATTATGGATAAAAACATATATTGTGTACAAGCTAGCATTTGATATTAAAATTGATAATTTCTTTGAAGAGTTTATGCTTTTTATTAATCCACTGGCTGCGTTACTTTTATTTTTCGGTTTTTCTTTATTTGCATCTAAGCACCGAAACCGCATTATAATTGGAATCAGTTTTATACTATCATTCATTTTATTCGGAAATGCAATGTTCTATGGGTTTTATAACGATTTCGTTACATTCCCAGTATTATTCCAAACAAATAACATGGCTGATTTAGGGACAAGTATAAAAGAACTCTTTACGTATAAAACATTACTTTTATTTGCAGATGCGATTATTTTAATGTTTCTTTCGCGTAAATTCCCGGCATTTTGCGACAAGACGCCGCTTTCTCGCTCTGAGAAGCGAACTTTCTTTAGCGGTGTAACAGCTCTATTAGCACTACAGATTGTTGTTTCCGTTATTTATAAACCACAAATGTTCTCACGCTCATTTGACCGTCAAACTGTCGTGAAAAATTTAGGTTTATACACATATCATCTATTCGATATTACACTTCAATCGAAATCTTCAGCTGAACGTGTATTTGCAAGTGGGGACGGGTTCTCCGAAATTAAAAACTATACAGACTCAAAAGATAAACAAGTTGATAAGAACTTATTTGGAGCTGCCAAAGGTAAAAATGTAATTTTGATTTCAATGGAATCTACACAAAGTTTTGTTATTAATAAAAAAATAAATGGAAAAGAAATTACTCCATTTTTAAATGAATTTATTAAAGATAGTTTTTATTTCGATAACTTCTATCATCAAACAGGACAAGGTAAAACTTCTGATGCTGAATTTATCGTTGAAAATTCACTTTATCCGTTAGACCGCGGTTCTGTATTCTTTACTCATGCAACAAATGAATATACCGCTACACCAGAACAATTAAAGAAATACGGATATTCTTCTGCTGTCTTCCATTCAAACGATAAAACGTTTTGGAATCGTGATGTAATGTATCCTGCACTTGGATATGATCGTTACTTTAATTTAAATGATTACGTAGGCACAGAACAAATGTCTGTCGGTTGGGGGTTAAAAGATAAAGAGTTCTTTGAACAATCTATTCCACAACTAAAATCTTTACCACAACCGTTCTATACAAAATTCATTACTTTAACAAACCATTTTCCATTTCTTCTAAATCCAGAAGATCAATATGTTGATGAGTTTAATTCAGAAAGTGGTGTTGTAAACCGTTACTTCCCAACTGTTCGTTACACGGATGAAGCTCTTAAACTGTTTATTAAACAATTAAAAGAAGATGGGCTGTATGATAATTCAGTTATTATCATTTATGGAGACCATTACGGTATTTCTGAAAATCATAACGCAGCTATGGCTCAATTCCTTGGGAAAGACGCTATTACACCGTTTGATTCTATGCAATTACAACGCGTCCCTCTCATTATTCATGTACCTGGTCAAGAAGGAAAAGTCATTTCTAAAGTATCTGGTCAAATTGATATTAAACCAACGCTACTTCATTTACTTGGTATTAAAACAAATCAATCAGTTGAATTTGGAACTGACTTATTTATTAAAGAAGAAGACCCACTTATGGTAATGCGTGATGGTAGCTTCGTTTCAAAAGATTATGTTTATACAAAAAACATGTGCTATAAACGAAATACAGGTGAAGAGGCGGACATTTCATTATGTCAACCAAATATTGAAAAAGCAAAAACTGAATTGAAACTCTCCGACAAACTCATTTATGGAGATTTATTACGTTTCGATCCTAACAATCGGTATAAAACCGGAACGATGACAACGAGATTTGAATAATACAAGAAGCAACTTTATAAAAGTTGCTTCTTTTTTTACTTATTTTTCAAATTATTCTTCTATGAAATCTTTCACAAATTGGGAATTTCTTTCGTATGAGGAAGAAATTTATGGTATGATAAAATAAGTAAACTTTCATACACTAATTAAGAATTTATTACAGAAAGCAAGGGATCAGATTTTGTATAGAGCAGCTATTCCAAACTTATTTACGCTCGGAAATTTATATAGTGGATTCTTGTCAATCGGCTATGCATCTTTAGGATATTATAAATCAGCTGCTATTTTAGTACTTATCGGGATGATGTTAGATAGTCTTGATGGGCGTGTTGCTCGTTTATTACGTGTTGATTCACAAATGGGAAAAGAGCTCGACTCACTTGCAGATGTCGTAACATTTGGTGCAGCACCTGCTGTTTTAATGTATTACACATCTTTCTCCAACTACGGAATCATCGGTCTATACATAGCGGGATTATTCCCTCTTTTCGGGGCATATCGTTTAGCACGATTTAATGTAACACCATCTTCTACTTCAATGAAATATTTCACTGGGGTACCGATTACAGCAGCGGGTGGGCTTGTTGCTTTCTTAACATTATTTTCACATACCATTCCAAAAATCGTTCTTATTACAGTATTTGTAACGTTCGCATTTTTAATGGTAAGCCGCATTCGTATCCCAAGTTTAAAAGATGTACCAATTCCACGATATAGCATCATTATTACACTATTTTTAGTTGGAATCATTATTACAATGTACCAAACAGGGTTCGGTAATTTTTCTGTTTTCTTATTCATTGCTATTCCACTCTATATTTTGTATATGCTATCTCAATTTCTTAGACAAAGACCATCTAAAAGAGCAAATAAAGAAAAATAAAAAAACCTTCCGATTCCGGAAGGTTTCTTTTTATTTTGTAACCAATACTTTTTGATTTACAGGTGTTACAGGCTCTTCACCGTTTAATACGGCTAAAATATTTCTTACTGCCATTTCAGCCATCGCATCGCGCGTTTCAAATGTTGCATTTCCTACGTGAGGAGCAAGTACTACATTCTTTAATTCTTTTAGCTCTTCTGTAATTTTCGGTTCAAATTCAAACACGTCAAGAGCTGCCCCTTCAATTTCATTCGTTTTTAATGCTTGAGCAAGTGCCGCTTCATTCATAATTGGTCCACGTGAGGCATTTACAATGTACGCTGTTTTCTTCATCATTTTAAACTGCTTTTCATCAATCATATGATGCAATTTCGGATTATACGCACAGTTAATTGTAATAAAGTCTGCCGTTTGTAACAATTCTTCCAATGTTACATATGTTGCTTCCAGTTCACTTTCAGCTGCAGGTTTTCGATTTGGTCCTGTATATAAAACATTCATTCCGAACGCTTTCGCACGCTTTGCAACTGCCTTTCCGATTTCTCCAAGGCCAATAATTCCAATTGTTTTACCATGTACTTCGCGGCCTAAGAAAAATAATGGAGCCCATCCGTTAAATCCAGTTGTACGACATAGCGTATCACCTTCAGGAATTCTACGTGCAGCTGCTAAAAGAAGTGCAAATGTTAATTCTGCTGTCGCTTCAGTTGATACTTTCGGTGTATTCGTTACCGCAATCCCTTTTCCTCCGGCATACGAGTAATCAATATTATCGTAACCAGCACCGTAGTTTGCAACAATCTTCAAATTAGGTGCCGCATCAATCACTTCTTTTGTCACCTTTGTAGAAAGTAGGCTTAACAATGCATCTTTATCTTTTACACGCTCTGTTAATTCATCTAAAGAAATTAGCGCCTCTTTATCATACATTTCTATATCATGATCTTTTAATAATTCTAATCCGATTGCTGGAATTTTCCCTGCTACTAATATTTTTGCCACTACTAACACCTCTTCTATAGAAAATAAGATATCTCTTATATTTCATTGTAAGAAATCCACATATAAAAACCAAGGAATTTGATTATAGTTTTGAAAATCGACACTTTTCCATGAAAAAAGAGGAGATGTAACTCTCCCCTCTTCTTACGCTTTTTCCTGCGATGCTTTTCCGAGCTTCACATCAATCGTTCCTTCTGCAACTGTATCGCTAATTTGCTCCTCAATAACTGACTGAGCAGTATTCGTTGTTTCAGAAGTATACGCTTGTTGCTGTGCACCTTGTACATTTTGTTTATTTTGTTGTTTCGCCATTTCTTTCCCTCCTTTTTATTCTTTCTTATTTTGAACAAAAAGGAGGGTTTTCATCAAAAAATCGTAGTTCATTTTGAAATTGTTACTACTTCTTCCAGTAATCTCATCGTTCTTACTCTTTTCGTAAATGTAGCTAAGTGAGAAATATCATGATTACGTAATGTATTTATATTCTCTTCCACATATTTCCCTAAATCATTCGGATAATGAGCATCCGAGGAGAGAGTAATCGGAACACCATGCTTAGCTAATACTTGTAAATACAGCGGACTCGGGCACATTTCTCGCACAGGATAGCGATAGTACAATCCCGCATTTATTTCCGTTGCCGTATTTGTTTCTACTAATGCACGCGCAATTTCCTTATAATAAGAAAGTTGTTCATTCTCATCTAACCGATAATTAAATACTTTTATGTTATCAAGATGAGCTATAATATCAAATAACTCAGAGCGAACCGCACTCTCTACAGTTTTGAAAAACGTATCATATAAAGCACATAATTCATGTTCCTCAAAATATTCTTGCGTATCTGGATTATCAAATCCCCATCCATTTAAAAAATGAACAGATCCAATTACATAATCAAAGTCTCCTAATGCCAGTAAAGATTGTAATTCTTGTTCACCACCAATAAAATAATCCGCTTCAATTCCAAGTTTAAGCGTAACCCCTCTTTTACTCCATCGTTCTTTCGCTTCTTCAATTGCTTTTGTAAAATCATGTAGTGACGCTACCCTTACTTGGTCTAACCATTCCTTCTGCAAACGTCCAAGCTTAGAATCACTAATATCGACATATCTTTCATAGTATTCTTTTGCTTCATAAAAACGGTATAAATGATCGACAATACCAACTTCTTTTATACCTTTTCGCAAAGCTTCTTCTAAATATAAATCAATCCATTTCGTTGTAAATGGCCCTTCCTTCACACGTCTTTGCAGGCGTTCTTGTGTTTTCACAAGCCATTCCATAGAATGTTTTTCTTCTTTAAGCGGTTCATAATGTTGTAGTGCTTCATTTATTTTAGCTAGCCACCCTATTGAATATGGCCCTTCTTCTAAATGAATGTGATAATCCACCTTCATCTACATTTCCCCCTTATAAAGTATCTATTTCTCTTCTGTCCCCTACTTTCGAAAGCTTTCCATTTCTTTCTATCACTTCCTTCATGATATCTTCTAATGATATATTTTTTTCAGCTAATAAAACGAAGCAGTGATACAATACATCAACCATTTCTTTCACTAACTCTTCTTTGTCATTATTTTTAGATGCGATGATTACTTCAGAACATTCCTCACCAATTTTCTTTAAAATTTTATCTTCTCCTTTTGAAAACAAGTAATTTGTATATGATTCAGGAAGTGGATTTTCCTTTCGTTCTTCAATTGTTTCAAATAGTAATTTAAAGGCATTTCCCATATGTATCCCCCTATATAATTTTGTAGTGAAAACATGTTTTTTCTCCCGTATGACAAGCAGGTCCTACTTGCTTTACGACAACAACGATTGAATCTTGATCACAATCTAAATAAAGAGATTGCACATATTGGACATTTCCTGATGTTTCTCCTTTATTCCACAAAGATTCTCTCGAGCGGGAATAAAACCATGTTCTTTTCGTTTCTAGCGTCTTTTCATACGCTTCTTCATTCATATAAGCTAGCATTAAAACTTCTTTCGTATCCTCTTCGATGACAACTACCGGTATTAATCCTTTTGAAAAGTTAGGTTTCATAACCGCACCTCAACATTTGCATTTTTTAATTTTCTCTTTACGTCCTGCACTGTCGCCTCACTATAATGAAAGATCGATGCCGCTAGTGCTGCGTCGACTATTGTCTTTTGAAAGACTTCTATAATGTGATCAGCATGACCACATCCACCTGACGCGATGACTGGTACGGAAACGCTTTTTGAAATTTCTTCCGTTAAACGAAGGTCATATCCATTTTTCGTTCCATCTGCATCCATACTCGTTAATAGAATTTCACCTGCCCCGAGCATAACAACGCGCTTCGCCCATTCAATGGCATCCATTCCCGTATCAACTCTTCCGCCGTTCACATATACATTCCACTTATCTTCTGCTACTTTTCTAGCATCAATTGCTACGACAATACATTGTGAGCCAAAGTGTTCTGCCCCTTCTTCGATTAGCTTTGGATTTCGCACTGCCGCTGAGTTGATTGATACTTTATCTGCTCCAGCTCTTAGTAATTTGTACATATCTTTCACACTTGAAATCCCTCCTCCAACTGTAAGAGGAATAAATACTTTTGAAGCTGTTTTTTCTACAACGTCTTTAATCGTTTTTCGACCTTCATGCGTTGCCGTAATATCTAAAAATACAATTTCATCTGCTCCCGCATCATTATATAAGGCAGCTATTTCAACAGGATCACCGACGTCTTGTAATCCTATAAAATTTACACCCTTTACGACTCGCCCTTCTTTCACATCTAGACATGGAATAATGCGTTTCGCTAACATAACTTTGTTACCTGTAACACTTCTTCTAAATCAATCGTTTTCTCGTAAAGTGCCTTACCAATTATGACGCCGCATATATTCATATCATTTAATTTCTTCACATCTTGAATAGATGCCACTCCTCCAGAAGCAATGAGACGCAGACCTACGCTTTTTTGTAGTAACTCTAATTGCTCAAAATTCGGCCCTGCAAGTGTCCCGTCTTTCGAAATGTCCGTAAACACAATCGTTTGAACACCTACATTCTCCATTTGCTTCGCTAAATAAATATAAGAAATTTCAGACACATCGAGCCAGCCTCTCGTTGCTACGAAACCATTTTTCGCATCAATTCCAACAATGATTTTTTCTTTATATAGACGAACTGCTTCTTCTAAAAATGCCTTATCATAAAGAGCAGCTGTTCCTAAAATCACTTTATCTACACCTATTGACAATAACTTCTCTACTGCTACAAGTGATCGAATTCCTCCTCCAACTTGCACAGGAATACGTACCGCCTTGCAAATTTTTTCAATGATCGGCAAGTTTAACGACTCCCCAGCAATTGCACCATCTAAATCAACAATGTGTAATGTTTTCGCTCCAAATTTTTCAAATATAATCGCTTGTGCAACCGGATCTTCATTCATTACTGTTTCTTTACTAAACTCTCCTTGATAAAGTCTAACGCATCGTCCCTCTTTTAAATCGATAGCTGGGAAGATTTCCATGATTCTACCACTCCTTTGAAATTTTTTAACATTTGCATTCCAATGTCACCACTTTTTTCAGGATGAAACTGTGCGCCATATATATTTCCTTTTGCTACAAAACCAGGTACTTTCACTCCATAATCACTTATTCCATACACAATTTCATTTGGACAATCTGCGTAATAAGAGTGGACATAATATACGAAAGAACCGTTCTCTACTCCATTCCAAAGCGCTATTTCTCCCTCTTTCTTTAGCTCATTCCATCCCATATGTGGAATTTTATAAGGAACTTTTAATTTCCTAATGATACCTGGTAATAAATTCAATCCGTTACAGTCTTGTAGTTCCTCACTTTTTTCAAATAAAAGCTGCATTCCTAAGCAAATACCTAAAAGTGGTTTTCCTGAAATCCCAACTTCTTTTAACACATGCACTAAATCTTTTTCTTCCAATACATCCATCGCTTTTGGAAATGCACCTACTCCTGGTAAAATCACTCCATCACTTCTAAAAATCTCTTCTTTATCACTCGTTACGATGTACGCTGCTCCAATATATTTTAATGCTTGTTCTACACTACGAATATTTCCCATTCCATAATCTATAATGGCAATCAATTACAACATCCCTTTCGTTGAATTTACACCAGTAATGTTGGCATTTCTTTCGACCGCTTCTCTAAGCGCTCTACCAAATGCTTTAAATAACGCTTCAATTTTGTGATGTGTATTGCTTCCGTATAAAATGCGAGCATGTAATGTAATATTGGCAGCATGAGCGACTGCTCTAAAAAATTCTTCTGTTAGTTCTGTATCAAAATCCCCTAGTTTCGGATTCGTTAATTCTCCTTGAAATACAATATATGAGCGCCCGCTAATATCAATTGCGACAAAACCTAAAGATTCATCCATCGGTACATATGCTGAGCCGTACCTGTTAATCCCCTCTTTATTTTGCAACGCTTCTTTCAAACAATTTCCGAGTACAATCCCAACATCTTCAACTGTATGATGCGCATCAACGAATACATCGCCTTCCGCCTCCACTTGCAAACCAAATCTTCCATGCCTTGCAAATAAAGTTAGCATATGATCAAAAAATCCAACTCCGGTTTGTACAGAAACGTTCTTTCCTTCATCAAGCTGCAAACTTAATTTTATTCTTGTCTCTGTCGTCTCACGTATTTGACTGGACTCACGCATTATTCTTCCTCCTCAAATCTTATTTGAATTGCTCTCGCATGCGCATGTAACCCTTCTTTATTGGCAAGTTCTACAATATGATGTTGTACATCTCTTAACGCTTCCTCCGTATAAGATAGAAAGCTTGATTTTTTCAAGAAATCATCAACTGATAATGGTGAGAAAAACCTTGCCGTTCCACTTGTCGGTAATACGTGATTCGGTCCCGCTAAATAATCACCGAGTGGTTCCGGGGCATATGGTCCAAGAAAGATAGATCCTGCATGTTTCACATAGGCTAGAGCATTCATCGGTTCTTTTATATGTAACTCTAAATGTTCCGGGGCAATTTCATTCGATAACTTTAGTGCCTCATCTAAAGAAGGAACGATAAAAATAGCTCCATTTCTATTTATCGATTCACGGGCGATTTCACTTCTTGGCAATGTTTCTAACTGTCTTTCTATCTCTTTTTCTACTTCTTTTGCTAACTCTATATTCGTTGTAATACAAATTGCTGTTGCTCTCTCGTCATGTTCTGCTTGTGATAATAAATCAGCCGCAATATATTTTGCATTACCCGTTTCATCCGCAATAACTACAATTTCTGATGGTCCGGCAATCATATCGATATTTACTATTCCATATACTTCTCGTTTCGCCAGAGCGACGTACAAATTTCCCGGTCCAACTATTTTATCCACTTTCGGAATCGATTCCGTCCCGTATGCTAAAGCCGCAATTGCTTGCGCACCACCTATCATATAAATTTCATCTACTCCTGCAAGGCTTGCAGCAACTAAAACATGTGGATCAATTCCTCCATCTCTCGGCGGTGTTACCATTACAATCTTTTTCACACCAGCTAGTTTTGCTGGCAATACATTCATTAATACTGACGAAGGATACGAAGCAGTTCCGCCCGGCACATATACCCCTACATTTTCTAACGGCCGAATGATTTGTCCTCTAATGATACCTTTACTCGCGCAATCGAATATGGATTGCCTTTTTTGCTTTTCATGATATGAAATAATGTTTTTCTTCGCCTCTTGCAACGCTTCTAAAAATGAATTCTCTACAAACATACTCGCTTGTTTTATTTCTTCTTCACTTACACGAAACTCTTTAATCTTTACACCATCAAATTTTTTTGTATAAAAAGATAGGGCCTCATCCTTACTTCCCCTTACATTTTGAACGATTTCGCTTACACTTCTTTGAACAGTTTCTTCTATTATATTAGCGTTTTCTCGTAGCAATTTTATTTTCGATAACGCCTTTTGAAAATCTTCACAAACTATCTCCATTACAAGTCCCCCTGTTTTTCTGACAAAATTTCTCGCTCCATTACATTTATAATACTGAATATTTCGTCTTTTTTAGTTTTTAATGCTGCCTTATTTACAATCATTCGAGCAGATATAGAATACATTTCCTCAAATACAATGAGTCCATTTTCTTGTAATGTTTTTCCCGTTTCAACAATATCAACAATCGCATCTGCCAATCCAAGAATAGGAGCAATTTCTACAGAACCTTCTATTTTTATAATTTCTACATCCTCCCCTTTATCATGAAAATAGTTAGAAGTAATATGTGGATATTTCGTCGCAATACGTTTCTTCCGGTAGCTCTTTGGGTTATAAGTAGGAATAGAAGCAACACAAAACTTACACACGCCTACTCCTAAATCCAACATTTCATAAATATCTTTCTCGTTTTCCATTAAAATATCTTTTCCAACGACCCCAATATCAGCTACTCCATGTTCTACATAAGTAGCAACATCTACTGCTTTCACTAAAATAAATGAGATATCTGTATTTTTACTTTGAAAGACAAGCTTTCGTCCTTTATTTTTGAGCTCTGAACAATCAATTCCAATCTGCTCAAACAGTGGAATCACATGTTTTTCTAATCTTCCTTTCGTTAACGCAATTTGAATGTTACGCATGAAGTTTCTCCTTCTTTCTGGACTACCCATTTCTCTTTCCATACATATTCCACTAGTGATTCGTTTTTTGCCTCAACGACCGTTACTATTTGATTTTTTCTTGCAAATTGAAAGGTATCGTTTACATTAGAAAATAAAGATAGCTCTACTTTTTTCCCGTCCTTTTGAAGTAAAATTCGTAATCTTTCCGCTTCTGCTAATCTATTTAACTCATAATGAATAATAATATCTATTCTCTTTCTTTCATATGGTTTTTGCTGCTCTTGCAGCGCCTTTACAATTTGATTTACTTGCACCGCGAGTCCAACAGCCGGCTGCATTTCCCCAAAATTCCCAATTAACTCATCATATCTTCCGCCACTAACAATTTCTTCTCCAATTTCATATATATACCCTTTGAAAATAACACCTGTATAATAATCTAAATGTTGAATCATACCTAAATCGATTGATATGTAAGATCCATAGCCTAGTTTTTCAATTGCTTCATATATTTCTTTCACTCTTGCAATAGCCATTTTCATTTCATTACTTGAGGCGAGTTTTTCTGCTTCCTCAATCACTTCTAAATTCCCAAATAGCCTTGGTAATTTCTCAAGTAATCTTACGGTTTCATCACATCGATCTAATTTCTTTTCTCTAATAAAATTTGATAGAGCAGCATAATTTTTACTTTCTATATACGTTCTAAGTACTTTCTCTTCTTCTTCATGAATGGAGAGCTTTTTTACAATACATTTATATAACTGCACTTGCCCAATCTCTATGGTAAAAGATTTCACCTTCACCTTTTGAAGTGATTGAATGACGCTTATGACACATTCAATTTCAGCTCTTACATTATCAATCCCAATAATTTCAATACCACTTTGCACAATTTCATTATATTTTCCGGTAAGGGACTCATTCGCTCGAAATACATTCCCACTATACGTCAGTTTAAGCGGCGTATCCCACCTCTGCGTTCCCATCACTCTCGCTAAAGGAATTGTCATATCTGGACGCAAGACGATAATCCTTCCCTTTTCATCAAAAAATTTATACATCTTTTCTTCATCTATCGGCCTGCTTTGAAAGGCAAAAACATCATAAAATTCAATTGTAGGTGTCCTTATTTCCTCATAACCTCTCTCTAAAAAAGTACGTCTTAATTTTTGCTCCACTTCTTCAATTAACGTACATTCTTCGAATAAATAATCTCTCGTTCCATTTGGGTTTGCTCGTTTCCATTTTGTCATCTAAACTCTCACACCTTTCCCTTTCTAATGTATGCCTATTTCATTCACCTAAACCGAAAATAAAAAGAGCCTTGTAGACAAAATACCTACAAGGCTCTTTAGTAGAGTGTAGGTACAACGGGAATAACCCTTGTGCCTACACGTTTTCACGCGCTAGGTTCAAGGGCTTTATGTATGATGATGTAGTTGTGTAAGCATTTTAATAGGTTGCACGATATTCATAATACTTACTCCCTTTCTCCTCTAATTTTTACATAGTATATAATACTTAATTCTGAATGTAAATACATTTTGAACATTCCGTTATTTCTTAATATAAAGCTACTTTCCTCTCATACTCTACAATTCCCTGTTCATATTGCATTGTAATACTAATTTCATCTAAACCATTTAATAATTTCTCTTTCCACATTTTCTCGATTGTAAAATGGAACACGTGCGTACTCGTTGTAATTACTTCATTCTCTAAATCTACTTCGATTCGTTCTCTCGCATCCGTTTTGGCAAGTTTTTCTCGCATTTCTTTATCCATTACAATTGGCAACATACCATTTTTCATACAATTCATATAAAAAATATCCGCAAACCCTCCGGCGATAATAACGCGGAAACCATAATCAGCAAGCGCCCACGGAGCATGTTCTCTTGAAGAACCGCAACCAAAATTATCACCTGTAATTAATATACTTGCCCCTTTTCTATCTTGTGCATTAAGTGGAAAATTAGGGTTTTCATGGCGGTTATTATCATAACGCCATTCATCGAATAAATACTTTCCAAATCCTGTCCTTTCAATTCTCTTTAAGTATTGCTTCGGTATAATTTGATCAGTATCAATGTTATCATTCATCAGTACTGCGGCAGTACCTTTATGAATACGAAATGGCTCCATCATAACTCTCCTTTCTAGTATCAACAAAATGACCATATAATGCAGCTGCTGCCGCCATTGCTGGGCTAACTAAATGTGTTCGTGCTCCTTTTCCTTGTCTTCCTTCAAAATTACGATTTGAAGTTGAAGCACAATGTTCTCCTTCAGGTACTTGATCTGGATTCATTCCAAGACACATTGAACATCCAGGTTCTCTCCATTCAAATCCAGCTTCTTCAAATATGTGATGTAGTCCTTTTTGCATCGCAGCTTCTCTTACTCTTTTCGATCCAGGTACAACGAGTGCTCGCACACCTTCTTTTACCTTTCTCCCTTTCACAACAGATGCAGCGATTTCTAAATCAGAAAGCCTGGAATTTGTACAAGATCCAATGAAGACATGCTGAACTGGAATGTCATACGTACTTTGTCCAGGGCTTAATCCCATATAAGAAAATGCTCTTTCTTCATTTACATCATGCTTTTCTGGCAATTTCTCATCAATACGAACACCCATACTCGGATTTGTTCCCCATGTAACGTACGGTGCTAAATCCGTAACATCTATCGAAATATGTAAATCATAAATCGCATCTGAATCTGTATAAAGTTCAGACCATTTTCCCTCGAAAGTTTCATAGTCTCTCGGTGCATATTTACGTCCTTTTACATAAGCAAATGTTTTTTCATCTGGCGCGATAATACCCGCTTTTGCTCCTCCTTCAATTGCCATATTACAAAGTGTCATTCTCTCTTCCATCTCCATTGCTTGAATCGTCTCTCCGTAAAATTCCATTACGTATCCAGTTCCAACTGCTACACCGTACTTTGAAAGGAGATGTAAAATAATATCTTTTGCGTAAACGCCTTTCTGTAATTTTCCGTTTAACTCAATGCCCATCGCTTTCGGCTTTCGTTGCCACAGCGTTTGCGTTGCCAATACATGTTCCACTTCACTCGTACCAATGCCAAATGCTAGCGCGCCAAACGCACCGTGCGTTGCTGTATGACTATCACCACAAACAATTGTTTTTCCTGGCTGCGTGAGCCCTAGTTCTGGTCCGATAACATGAACGATCCCTTGCTCTTCATCTCCAATATCCGCTAATGGCACCTGAAATTGTTTACAATTCTCCCGAAGTGTATCTAGTTGCTGCTTCGCAATGCGATCGGTAATATTCCAAACATCTTTCGTTGGAATATTATGATCCATCGTTGCGAATGTTAGATCTGGTCTGCGGACCGTTCGATTTGTAAGCCGCAAGCCTTCAAAGGCTTGCGGTGACGTTACTTCATGAACAAGATGCAGATCGATATATAATAAATCTAATCCATTTTCATTTGTCGTAACTACGTGTCTTTCCCAAAGCTTATCTAGCAACCTTTTCCCCATTATCTTCCTCTCCCTACTAGCGCTTGCTCTTCCATTTCTTGCATAACTGCCTTCGTAAAAGAAGTTGTCGTTTCAGTCCCCCCGATATCTGCTGTACATTTTCCTAATTTAAGGACTGCTGAAATTGCCTCTTCAATTGCACACCCTTCTCTCGTTAATCCGAACGATTGCCCAAGCATCATTGCAACAGAGCGCATCATTGCAATTGGATTCGCCTTATTTTTCCCAGCAATATCCGGTGCTGATCCGTGAATAGGCTCGTATAGCGAAGGGCCCTTTTCCGCGTGACTAGCTGATGGCAGCATTCCTAATGATCCAGCTAATACTGAAGCCTCGTCACTCAAAATATCCCCAAATAAATTTTCCGTTACAATTACATCAAACCGTCCGGGATTCCGAATTAATTCCATAGCTGCGGCATCCACTAAAATATGTTCTAATTCAACACCTGGATATCGAAGTGCTACCTCTTCTGTTACAGTTCTCCATAGTTTACTAGACTCTAAAACATTAGCCTTATCAATAGATGTTACTTTTTTCTTCCGCTTACTCGCTAATTGAAAAGCATAAGAAACGATACGTTCAATTTCATGACGATGATACGTAAGTGTATCTGTTGCTACTTCGTCCGTTCGTTCTTTCGGATAAGAAAAATAAATCCCACCTGTTAATTCACGAACGACAACGAAATCAATTTCATCAGCCTTTTTTAATGGCGATAAATGTGCCGTTGCGCTTTCTACCGTGACAGGGCGAACATTTGCAAATACTCCAAGTCCTTTTCTTAAAGCTAATAATCCTTTCTCTGGCCTTTCTTTCACACCATCCCACCTTGGTCCACCAACTGCTCCTAGTAAAACCGCATCACTCGCTAAACAGGCGGCAAGTGTTCGTTGTGGTAATGGTTGCCCATTTAAATCAATAGCCACACCACCAAAGTACTCATCTTGCAAATGAAAATGATGCCCATATAGCCTCTCTACCATATGCAATACTTCCTTTGCACTCTCCATAATTTCCGGGCCGACACCATCACCAGCTAAACAAACGATACGTTTTTCCATTTTTAACACTCCTCTTAACAGAATTTTCAGAACTTTAATCTGATAGGTGAGGAAAGCTTCTCTCACCTATCAAACATTTATTTCACAAGCGCTATAAGAGATTTTAATTTCCCTGCTGCATGGACATATGCTCTTGCCGACGCTTCTAATACGTCTTGTGCAACACCAAAACCTGATACTTGATGCGTTCCTTCTTTTAATTCAACATGAACATGAGCAAGTGCATCTTGACCTTGTGTAATAGATTGTATGCGATAATCTGCCAATTCACATTCTAATCCTAAAATTCTTTGAATCGCATTGTATATCGCTTCAATACTACCAGAACCAGTGGCTGCATCTTCATATACATTTCCTTCCTCATCTTTTAGTACAACTGTCGCGCATTGTGTACTATTTGATACGAAATGTACTTGCAATTGCGTAATGTTATATTGTTGTGCTGCAAATGCTGCTTCACCAAGCATAAGCGCGCGTAGATCTTCTTCAGTAATTTCCTTTTTACGATCAGCCAATTTTTTAAATGCTTCAAATACCGCATCACGCTCTTCGTTCGTAAATTCATAGCCAAGCTCTTTCATTTTTTCCGTAAACGCGTGACGTCCAGAATGTTTCCCGAGTACAAATAGATTTTGAGATTCGCCTATTAGCGCTGGTTCAATAATTTCATATGTTGTCACTTCTTTTAAAACACCATCTTGATGAATGCCTGACTCGTGAGCAAATGCATTTGCTCCTACAATAGCTTTATTTTTCGGTACTATCATACCTGTTAAACGACTTACTAACGTACTTGTCGATTTAATCTCTTGTAGTGTCATAGAAGACTCCGCTTTATAGAAATCTCTTCGAATATGAAGTGCAACCGCAACCTCTTCTAACGCCGCATTCCCTGCCCTTTCTCCAATTCCATTAATTGTTCCTTCTACTTGCAGTGCTCCGCCTTCAACCGCAGCTAAGGAATTTGCTACTGCCATCCCAAGATCATCGTGACAATGACAAGAGAAAATCGCTTTTTCATATGAAGGAACGGATTCTTGTAAGTATTTAAATAAGGAATAGTATTCTTCTGGGTTCGTATAACCTACTGTGTCTGGAATATTGATTACATTCGCTCCTGCACGAATCGCAACTTCTACTGCTTCAGCTAAAAAATCTCTTGATGTTCTTGTCGCATCTTCTGCAGAAAATTGCACTGTCGGAAATAAAGATCTTCCAAGCGTAACCGAGCGATAAATACTATCTAACACATCTTCTTTTGACATACAAAGTTTATATTTCATATGAATATCACTCGTAGCTAAAAATACATGTAAACGAGGAGATACAGCACCTTTCACAGCTTCATATGCTCTTCGAATATCACTTTCCTTCGCTCTAGCTAAACTCATAACTGTAGCATTTTGAATGGTATTTGCGATGCGCTTTACCGATTGAAAATCCCCTTCGGAAGCTGCTGCAAAGCCAGCTTCCATGACATTAATCCCTAGTCTCTCTAATTGCCTTGCAATTTGCAATTTCTCTTGTTCATTTAAATTCACTCCTGGTGATTGTTCGCCATCACGTAGCGTCGTATCCATGAACAAAATCTGCTTCATATTATTTCATCCCTACCTTTACTCGCGGCTGTACGAAAGGCATCATTTCACGTAATTTACGCCCAACTACTTCAATTTCATGTTCATTTTCTTTCTCATTTGTCGCATGGAAATTTGGTCTTCCTGCTTTATGCTCCGCAATCCAGCCTCTTGCAAATGTACCATCTTGAATTTCTGCTAGCACTGCACCCATCGCTTTCTTCGTATCCTCAGTTACAACGCGTGGCCCTGATACGAAGTCGCCCCACTGCGCTGTATCTGAAACTGAATATCTCATATTTTCTAGTCCACCTTCATACATAAGGTCAACGATTAGTTTTAGTTCATGTAAACATTCAAAATATGCAAGTTCAGGTTGATAACCCGCATCGACTAACGTCTCAAAGCCAGCTTTTACTAACGCAGTTACTCCGCCGCAAAGCACTGCTTGCTCTCCAAATAAATCTGTTTCTGTTTCTTCTTTAAATGTCGTTTCCAGTACACCAGCTCTCGTTGCTCCAATTCCATCGGCATAAGAAAGTGCCTTTTCAGTCGCAACTCCTGTTGCATCTTGGTATACTGCAAATAATGCAGGAACAGCTCCACCTTCAGCAAATGTACGGCGCACAAGATGTCCTGGACCTTTTGGTGCTACTAGAAATACATCTACATTCGCTGGTGGTTTCACTTGATCAAAGTGAACATTAAATCCGTGTGCAAAAACGAGAGAATTTCCTGCCTTTAAATTTGGCGCAATTTCCGCTTCATATACTTCTGGTTGCAGTTCATCCGGTAGCAAAATCATTACTACATCAGCTTTTCCGGCTGCTTCCGCTACTGTATATACAGAAAATCCATCTTCTTTCGCTTTATCCCAAGACTTCCCTTTTCTTAAACCTACTACAACATCAAATCCATTATCACGTAAATTTTGTGCATGCGCATGACCTTGCGAGCCGTATCCGATGATTGCTACTTTCTTCTCTTTTAATACATTTACCGTTACATCTTTCTCATAATAAACTTTCGCCATTTTCATTTCCCCCTATATTTAAATGATTATTGAATTAACATAACTTGCTTATCTTGCTTTTTCATACTACGCGTAAAGGCCGTTACACCTGTTCTTGCAATTTCTTTCAAACCGTATGGACGAAGTAATTCAATTAACGCTTCTACTTTCTCCTGCGTACCTGTTACTTGCACCACTATGGAATCCTTCCCAACATCTATTACAGCGGCTCGAAACGGTTCAATTAAACTATATAATTCTGCTCTTGCTACTGAAGTTGCTACTTTAATAAGTGCAAGTTCTCTTGCGATCATCGCTTCTTCTGTAATATCTGATACTTTCAGAACATCAATTTGCTTATGAAGTTGTTTAATTAACTGCTCCACTTGCTGTTCATTTTCAACATGTACAACAATCGTCATCCGCGATATGTCCGATGATTCCGTATGACCTACTGAAATACTTTCAATATTAAAATGTCTTCGTGTCATAACACCTGTAATTCGGTTTAACACACCACTTTGATTTCGAACTGTTGCTGTAACAATTCTCTTCACCTTTTTTCCACTCCCTCCATTTGGTGAACACCTTTCCCTGGCGCAACCATCGGCATTACCTTTTCTGATTGAAGTACACGGCAATCAATTACGACTGGCTCTTGTAATTCAATCGCATGCTGTATTCGCTTCTTTGCAAGAAGTGGATCGTCTATGCGAATTCCTTTTATGCCATACGCATTCGCAAGAGCGACGAAATCTGGTTGGCACGGTAGTAAAGAATGCGAATACCTTTGATTATAAAATTCATCTTGCCACTGTCTTACCATTCCTAGCGCTTCATTATTTAAAATAAATACTTTAACGGGTAAAGAATGTTCTTTTAAGACACTTAATTCTTGCAGAGTCATTTGAAATCCGGCGTCACCGACAATTGCAATAACTAGTTCATCAGGCTTTGCAATTTGCGCACCAATTGCGGCTGGAAATCCGAATCCCATCGTTCCTAGTCCTCCTGAAGTTACCCATTTATCTGGAGTTTTGAGCGGATAATATTGTGCTGCCCACATTTGATGTTGCCCAACATCTGTTGTTACAATGGCTTCTCCTTTCGTAATTTCATATAACATGTCAATTGCGTATTGCGGCTTAATGCTCTCCGAAATTCGTTTATAAGATAGTGGATACTTTTCTTTTCTACTCTTTAATAAAGAGAGCCATTCATGATGATTTTCTTTCTTCCCTTCTGATTGAAGTAATACTTCCAATGCTCGCTTAGCACTTGCAACAATTGGGATTTCAGTTGACACATTTTTCCCAATTTCTGCCGGATCAATATCGATATGCGCAACAGTCGCCTCTTTAGCAAAATAAGCTAAATTTCCAGTAAGACGATCATCGAACCTCGCACCTATATTAATGAGTAAGTCGCATTCGTATAACGCCATATTAGCTGTGTAAGAACCATGCATTCCTCCCATCCCTAAAAAAAGTTCATCATCTGGCGGAAACCCACCAAGACCAAGTAATGTATGGACAACAGGGATGTCATATTTACGAGCAAAACTTGTTAATTCTTTCGATGCTTTCGCATGCAATACACCTGCTCCAGCTAAAATTAACGGCTTGTTTGCAGCCCTAATTGCTTGTAATAATTTGTTTATTTGGAGTAGATTCGGTTCATAATTAGGGTTGTATCCTGGTAAATCCATTTGTACATCACTACATCGTTCTCCTTGTTCCACTACCATATCTTTCGGAAGGTCAATAACGACTGGGCCTGGTCTTCCTGTTTTAGCAATATGAAATGCCTCTTTAATAATTCGAGGTAAATCCGAAGCCTTTCGCACTTGATAGTTATGTTTTGTCACCGGCATCGTAAGCCCCATAATATCCGCTTCTTGAAAAGCATCACTTCCAATTAATGTTGTTGCTACTTGCCCTGTAAATACTACAAGTGGTAATGAATCAATCATCGCATCTGCTAGACCTGTAATCACATTTGTAGCACCTGGTCCACTCGTTGCAATTACAACCCCTGGATTGCCAGTAATTCTGGCATACCCTTCAGCAGCGTGAATAGCACCTTGTTCATGCCTTGTTAAAATATGCGGAATTTCACAGTCATAGAGTGCATCATAAAGAGGTAAAACAGCACCACCAGGATAACCGAAAATCACTTCTACTCCTTCCTTTTCTAGCGCTTCTAACAATAGCTGTGCACCAGTTGCCAGTTTCTCTTCCGTTTTTGAAGACATTGTTCTTATAAGCCCCCTTTTTAAAACTTTTATCAATAAAAAAAATCCTACGTCCACACTCCAGCTATGTGCTGAAGGGACGAAAGATTTCGCGGTACCACCCTTCTTTGCAAGAATACTCTTGCCTCAGTGACCCATAAATGAGTCTAGCTAATAACGGAGCTACCGTCTAAGCCTAGACAAATGCTTTAGCTTAGCACTCAAGGGCGATGTTCGTCGACGTGAACCATCGGTTTTCAGCAACCACCGACTCTCTGTGAGGCTTCACAATCAACTACTCCTCCCTCTCAACGCTTTCTTATGTTATAAAAAGTTGTTATCCAACTTTATTTTCTTCGTAGATCTTCTCTCCATCTTCTATAACTAACTTTCGGAATTCTTCTAATAAACGATTCGTATGTGGACCTGTTTGCCCTAAACCAATCGTTCTACCATCTACTGTCGTAACAGCAATTACTTCCGCAGCCGTTCCTGTTAAAAATACTTCATCGGCTACATATACATCATGTCTTGTAAATAACTCTTCTCTAACGTCATATCCAAGTTTTTCACCGATTTCTAAAATAGCGTTTCGTGTAATACCTTCTAACGCTCCAGCAGAACTTGGTGGTGTAATTAATTTATTTCCTTTTACAATAAATACATTATCTCCTGAGCCTTCAGCTACGTATCCTTGATCATTTAACATAAGCGCTTCTTGTACTCCAGCCAATTTCGCTTCGATGCGAACTAAAATATTGTTTAAGTAATTTAAAGATTTTACTTGAGGCGACAATACATCTGGACGGTTTCGGCGTGTTGCAACTGTTACAACCGGAATCCCTTTTTCATAATATTCTTGCGGGAATAAAGATAGTTGCTCTGCAATTACTACTACATTCGGTTTCTTACAAGAATCAGGATCTAACCCAAGATTTCCTGCTCCTCTCGATACAACTAGGCGAATGTATCCATTAGATAATTTATTTTGTCGAATCGTCTCAACAACAATATTCGTTACTTCATCTAAAGAATATGGAATTTCTAACATGATGGATTTTGCTGATTCATATAACCGGACAAGATGCTCTCTCAAACGGAAAACATTACCGCTATAGACTCTAATTCCTTCAAATACTCCATCTCCATATAAATAACCATGATCATATACTGATACTTTTGCCTCGTCTTTTGGAACAAATTCTCCATTTAAGAAAATCCATTGCTCGTTCACTGGAAAGCGCCTCCTATGTTCTATGAATTTTTTATTGTTTCCTAGTTTACTCTCCTTTCTAAATAAATCAAGTGAATTTTTAGAAAATTTATAATTTTTATTCGTACGTACATCTTTAATTATATTGATTTAACAACATTGTTAACGTTTACAAAAAGTCAAAAATTTTTTTCTCCAATTTCCACTAAAAAAAATATTTGTTTAAAAGAAGGATTTTCTTCAATTGATACGAATCTATTGTATTCAATAAACGGACGTCCGTTTTTACAAATTCGGGAATATACAACGACTTTTGCTGAAAAAGGGGGAAAATAATAAAAATAACGCTGTCTAAAAATAACATTCATATTTTTCATTTCGGAATCATAATCCTATTTTTAAAAAACAATTTGTCAAAATGAAGGAGGAAATCAATATGGCGTGTGTACAAATTAAAGGAACTAGACAAGAGGTAGTAGAAATGCTTCAACTATTTGATCTAATGGATACGAAAGGTTTTTGTAAATTCGATAATTATGTAGAGGTAGAACCAAATAATAAAGAACATAACAATTTTATTGCTTCAATCGACATCCATTCAAATACTTCTTCCGCCCAAGATACTTTAAACGATCAATTCGTAAGCCAAATGCTTACTGGTGTATATAACGACTAAATAAAGTGATACTTTAATCAGACTACCCGTAAATAACAGATAAATATATGCTTCCTACTGTCTTTGCATAAATATATGCGATGTACTTGAGCATACTAGCAACTAGATGGTAGGAGGTGAGAATTATGGCTAGAATCGGCGTTGAAAACTCATTAACAGATGTTCAGCACGCTCTTAAGCAACAGGGACATGAAATTGTTACCCTTAATTCAGAACAGGATGCACAAGGGTGCGATTGTTGTGTTGTAACTGGACAAGATTCCAATATGATGGGAATCGCAGATGCATCAATTAAGGGATCGGTAATTACAGCTCACGGTTTAACAACGGATGAAATTTGTCAGCAAGTTGCGAGCCGCACTTAAATTTATTATAAAAATAGAAAGAGGACTCCTTTTAAAAAGGAGTCCTCTTTTTTATATTCACCTAACGGGAAAGTAACATATACTGGATGAAAGCCCTACCTCTCTCTCATCATTACGGTTCCACTGACCGCTCCTTGATTCACTAGTATACCTATAAAGCCTACAATTATAATTTATAGGGTTTGTTCACAAAAGTTGTTGGTAAGACTACCCGATCTTTCGCAAACTTTTCGTATTATATTCATAAGATTTATTTACTTTACACTAGCTGTAACCGAGACACGAATTAAAATTATAACACCAATATCATAACTCGTCAACATTTTTTACAAATTTAAAACAGACAGTAACGGTTTGTCTGTTTTAGAATGGAGCTTTTTCTTTTATTACATATACAACAAAGCCGCTTACTAACATACATAAGCCAACTACTAAGTTTTTGATATTAATCATAAATTCCTCTCCCTTATTCCACACATCATATATATTTACAGTTCAATTATTCCGATCATCATAAAGCACACTTTCTCCAATATATCATAATTCCTAAAAAATGCAAGTTCACTTTTGACGATTATTTACAAATTTATCTACAGTGCTTGGTACAGTATTTAAAGCCTTCTCAATTAAATGCGTACTACTATTGAGGTGCAATACTTGCACACCGTTAGAACCAACTACTAAAAAGGCAACTGGACTAATAGAAACCCCAGCCCCGCTTCCGCCTCCAAACGGATGAGCTTGCTTGTTCTCTTTATGCTGTCCTTGTCCGTTATTATGTTTTTCGGAAATAAAATCACCTTTAAAGTCACTTCCACCGGCACCAAAACCAAAAGCCACTTGAGATACTGTTAATACTACATTTCCATCAGCTGTTGAAACTGGACTTCCAACAATCGTATTTACATCTACCATCTCTTTTAAATTTGTCATTGCTGTTTTCATTAAATTTTCAATTGGATGTTCCATTATGTATTGCACCCTTTCCTCATTATTCCTTTTTATACTTTCCAAAATAGAGGAAGTCATACTAACTTTTCCTATTTCAAAAAAACAATTTCCTCCTACTAGATGGATATTACTCCCTGTACATACTCGGATAAAGTGAAACTTTAATCAGTGGGGGTTTTCTTCATCCCCACTGATTATTAGACCTCACCAATCGGACTTTTATGGGCAGTTGATCCCCCACCTAACTTCTTTGCTTTCGCTGAATTTTGAGGTGGGGGTCTTACTGCCCATTAAAGCGGGATAAAAAAGATAAAGAGATACATACTACTATTGAACCTTGTTATGAAAGGAGTCATGACTTTGACTGAGAAATTTGATGAGTATAAAAAAAGAGATAGAATAGATAGTGACTATAAAGAAGAATATGCAGCTGAGGTTGCACCACAGCGCATTGATTATGATTACGATGAAAAAGATAATAAAGATGATGTAAGATCGTCTGCCGCTGGATCAACTGCTGGCTTTATCGCTCTTGCCTTATCTATCTTATCACTATTTACCTTCCCAACATTATTTGGTCTTGTTTCTGTATTACTAGGGATTTACGCTTATAATCGCGGAGCTACTGTAACTGGTGGTATCGCTGCGATTGTCGGCGGAATTGCAGCACTCATTGCAATTTTATTCCGAGTAGCGCTTATCGGTTTATTGTTCTCCCTTTTTTAAAAAGAAAAAGGTATCTCGCTTATGCGGGATACCTTATCCTGTAAATACATCTTCTGATGGATATTTTATTTTTTGTTTTGCTGGTCGTGCTAAAGAAAAGACAAGTGTTAACGGTCCGATTAATCCACAAAACATAACAAACATAATAATACATTTTCCAAACGCTGATAACTTGGCAGTAATCCCCATCGTTAAACCTACTGTACCAAACGCTGAGATTGTTTCAAATAGTAACTGAATAAAACTGAAGTTTTCTGTAAGCATTAATACAAATACTGCTGCAAAAATGAGGATTTGACTGGCAACAGCAATTGCTAAAGCTCTCGTTACTGTCGATATTTTAATTGTGCGCTGAAATAAAACGATTTCCTCTTTCTTTCTAAAGAAAGAAAGGACAGATGTAACTAAAATAACAAACGTTGTTAATTTAATCCCTCCACCCGTTGATACACTTCCTGCACCAATAAACATTAAAACCATTGTAAATAATATAGATGACTCTTCCATACCCCCGTAGTCAACTGTATTAAATCCAGCAGTACGAGGAGTAATACCTTGGAAGAAAGAAGCCCATAATTTTTCATTTAAAGATAAATTCCCTAACGTTTTCACATTATTATATTCCAATACAAAAATCACAATCATCGCTATAACATTTAGTGCTACCGTTCCAACAATCATTATTTTTGAATGAAGTGATAGTTTTCGAAAACTACGGCTATACCATATATCAATTAATACAGTGAAACCGAGACCACCTATTACGATTAAAGAGCAAATCCCAATATTAATAATAGGATCTCCTACATACCTTGTTAAATTATCTGGCCATAAAGCAAATCCAGCATTATTATAAGATGCAATAACGTGAAAAATACTATAGTATACACCTTTTCCAAAACCAAACTCTGGAATAAAGCGAAACGATAAAAAGATAACTCCAATAAACTCAATACAAATTGAAAATATAAAGACACGTTTTACTAATTTTACGAGACCACCTATATTTGTCTGATTAAATGCCTCTCCAATTAATAAGCGATGGCGTAAACCAATTTTTTTACCTAATACCCAAACAATTAAAATGGCAATCGTCATAAGACCTAGACCACCTGTTTGAATTAAAAACATAATAACAATTTCGCCAAACATCGTAAACGTACTGGCAGTATCTACTACTCCCAAACCCGTTACAGTTGCTGCTGACGTTGCCGTAAAGAAAGCATCTACCCAACTAATATGTACTTTCGTTGCGAATGGTAACTTTAATAACAAACCGCCAACCACAATTAAGCAGAAAAAGCCTAATGCTAATATTTGTGGTGGATTTAATCGTATAAAACGATTATACAGCCCTTGTCTTTTTGTTACTTCCATATTCACTAACTCCCTTAATAAAGTGCAGCTTTCCCTTCATAAATAAAGGCTTTTAAGAGCCTTTAAATAGTCGGATAAACCTCATATTCTTACAATATAGTTGAGCATAATCCTTTTTTTCATAGATTACAACTTTTATTTATATGCGAACTTCACTTCATTTTATGACGGAAAACTATATATCCTAACTCTACAACTCTTGCAACAATAGTTTCATAAGTACTATTTTTCAAATACCCATATCTTTCACTCTATGTTCACATCAGGGTCACATCTACCTTTTATAGTATACGTATCGAAGTTGTTCCTCCCTAATTTATAAGACATTCCCCAGTGTCTTGAACAACTTCCATCCCTAATTAAATTGACATAAATTGTCCCCTTCCTTAGGCCATCATATGTGATGGTCTTATTTTTTGTCTACTCTACTACCTTCTATTTAAAACTTCCTCTCTCTTTCACTCTATGTTCACACTACGGTCACACTTACCTTTTATAGTATATGTATCGAAGCTATTCCTCCCTAATTTACAAGACATTCCCCAGTGTCTTTGAGTAGCTTCCATCCCTAATTAAATTGACATAAATTGTCCCCTTCCTTAGGCCATCATATGTGATGGTCTTATTTTTTTGTTTACTCTATCTTTTATTTAAAACTCCCTCTCTCTTTCACTCTATGTTCACACCACGGTCACATCCATCTTTTATAGTGTATGTATCGAAGTTGTTCCTCCCTAATTTATAAGACATTCCCCAGTGTCTTGAACAACTTCCATCCTAATTAAATTGACATAAATTGTCCCCTTCCCTAGGCCATCCAATGTGATGGCCTATTTTGTTTTTCAAATACAAAATTTAACTCCTTCTACATTGAAATAGATATTTTTATACAAAATATTCAGAAAATATTGTCAAAATAGGTGTTTTTTCGGTACAATTAATGTAGAAAGCTATTTTACAAAAAATAAGGGGGATAAGGGGGGATTTTATTGAAACAAACAAAAGCAATCTTAATTGCATTATTTCTCGGTCTAGTTGTCGGACTCACTCTAAATTTAGCTGCTCCATCCATTTTTGATCCATTAAATCAATATGTGTTCAATCCACTTGGTCAATTGTTTATTCGACTCATTAAAATGCTAGTTGTTCCTGTTGTATTTATTTCTATCGTACTGGGAGCTGCTGGTCTTGGAGATCCGAAGCAACTCGGAAGAATTGGTTTAAAATCAATTTCATTCTTCCTCGTAACAACAGCAGTTGCCATCTCTATCGCGGTTACATTTGCACTTATTATAAAGCCGGGAGCTGGCGGTAATTTTAAAACAGAAGGGCTTATGTATGAAGGTGCAAAAACCGAAACATCTTTCGTCGATACATTGCTGAATATCGTACCAGATAATCCAGCAAAAGCAATGGCTGATGGAAACATGTTACAAATTATTGCCTTTGCTGTATTGATTGGACTCGGTATAGCTATTTTAGGAAAACGAGTTCAAGGTATCCATTCATTACTTGAACAGGGCAACGAATTAATGATGTATCTCGTTAATCTCGTTATGAAATTAGCTCCAATCGGAACATTTGGCTTGCTCGCTTCTTCCGTTGGTAAAATGGGTCTTGCAGGCGTCGCTGCGATGTTCAAGTATATGATTGTCGTTATGTTAGTACTCATTATTCACGGGGTCTTTGTATATGGCGGCTTATTAAAGGTATTAGCAAAAGAAAGTATTGTCCGGTTCTTTAAACATTTCGGACCAGTAATGGCAATTGGATTTAGTACATCTAGTTCTAACGCGTCCCTTCCGTTTGCAATGAAAACAGCACAAGAGAAGCTTGGAGTTCCAAAAGCGATCAGCTCTTTTGTCCAACCACTCGGTGCAACGATTAATATGGATGGTACAGCTATTATGCAAGGTGTAGCAACTGTATTTATTGCTCAAGTATATGGCGTTGAACTTACATTACCACAATTAGCTATGGTCGTATTAACTGCTGTACTAGCTAGTATCGGTACTGCTGGTGTACCAGGTGTTGGACTTGTAATGCTGACGATGGTTTTAAATCAAGTAAATCTACCAGTAGAAGGTATTGCCCTAATTATCGGTATTGACCGCATTCTAGATATGTCAAGAACAGCTGTAAATATTTCTGGTGATGCAATTTGCGCAATGATTGTCGCAAAATCAGAAGAAAAATATAATACTGATCAATCTGCAGCATCTTAAATCAAAAAAGGAGTGAAATGATTCACTCCTTTTTTGATTTACTTCCTTTTTTCGAACGATATTCTTTTCCTTTGTTATCATTACCAGTCTCAAATTCAGCACTAAACTCTTGCTGAAATTGCCCTGATCTAGGTGAGCCTTGATTTCCGCTCCCTTTACTACCATTTCGATTTGTCATATTTTTGCCCCCTTTCCTTTACTAGTAGTATGTTACATATTTTCTTTTTTATAATCTTTTACATATGAAAGAAGACCTTCCTCATATAAGGAAGGTCTTCTCCATCACTACGTAAGCGTTTTCTTGGTTGTAATAACTTAAATAAGTTTTTTAGAAATAGATATCATTATATTCATTTCTTCTTCTGAAAGCGTAGAAAATCTTTCTTGTAAATATTGTTTTTTCGCATCTTCCATTTTCGCAACTAAATCTTTTCCTTGTTCTGTAATCTCCAAATATACAACTCGACGATCTGACGTAGAACGTGAACGAGTTACAAAACCTTTATTAATTAATTTTTCTGTAACAGCTGTAATATGACTATTCGACACATTTAACTCATTCGCTACACGTGATACCATTTCTTTATTCGTACGATTCAATATTCTAAGGACGATGAACTCATTCCACGGTATGTAACCACCAAATATTTTTCCAATATCATTACGCATCGTGCGGAACATAGCAAAAACATTTGTCGATAGTTCTTCCATTAATTGTTCTCGATTTTGAGACAACTTTGACAGCCCCTTTTATTTCATTTAGTTAAATAAAAACCTTATTAATAATTTTACATGAAATCTTACTTTTTGTCACTTTATTTTCCCATAATTCGTAGTTTTTTAATATATATTTCATGATACAATAAAGTTGAATTTCCAGAAAAAGGAGTTGGAGTAGTGAGCGAAGAAGACAAATTTTCTAATCTTAATCTAAAAGATAAGACTATTATTATTAGTGTTGTTATTCTTATTCTCATTATATTCTTTGCATTTATATTCTTTGTATATGTAGGACTCTTTCAAATTACAGGTATAGAATATTCATCAAGAACAGCTCTACTACTCTTTTTTTTACTTATTCTTTTATTAGATGGTATTACACATTTTATATTCATTTTCTTTAAAGTGCTCCTACATCCAATGATAACAAGTATGCCCTATTGGCTCTCAATCGCCCTGCTCTCTATCATTGAAATTACGTTAGATTGGTTTGTTATACATACGGCCGACGACTGGATAGAGAGCGTACAACTGTCCAACATAGCTGAGTTATGTGTCGTACTATTCCTTTTCCTATTAAATAAATTATTAAGCGACAATAAAGAGTAAGAATACAAGCTTTTCTATATAAAAATTGGTACAATGAAAACAAATTATACTAAAGAGGTGTTACTTATGAACTTACAACAATGGGCTGATAAAGGCATGTCCTTTGATACATATGTGAATGAAATGAAAGTAAATCAATACGAACTACTGCATATTTACAATAACTTTTTAATTCCAAATGAATTACTTCCTGTATTAGAAGAACGTCAAAATGATGGCTGGCGTGTTATCGTATTAACAGCTGATTGGTGTGGTGATGCTCTTTTATGCGTACCTGTTATGAAACGAATTTCTGAAGTTGCAAATATTGATATGTCATTATTAATTCGCGATGAAAACTTGGAATTAATGGATCAATATTTAACAAATGGAACAGCACGTGCGATTCCAATCTTTATTTTCATTGATAAAGATGGAAACGAACAAGCCGTTTGGGGACCACGTGCTCCAAAAGTACAAGAGTTAGTGACTTCAATGCGCGCTACATTGCCTGAAAAAGAAGATCCAACATTCGAAGAGAAACAAAAAGAAATGTACACTAATTTCCGTGCTACATTAGCTGATGATACTTCTCTATGGGAACATGTAATGGAAAGCATGATGGAAAAAGTAGTAAAATAAAAAAACTGCCGAACTCGGCAGTTTTTTTATTACATAATGAAGAAATAGAATACCGCAGCTAAAATGAAACGATAGTAAGCGAACGGTGTTAGTTTTACACGAGATAATAATTTTAAGAATGAAACAATTGCAAGCATTGCAACAACGAACGCTGTAATAAATCCTGTTGCAAATAACGGTATATCAGCTGCACTTAATATATCCCAGCTTTTAATTAAATCTAATCCACTTGCAGCTACCATCATTGGTACTGCTAAAATGAATGTATATTCAGCTGCCGCTGTATGTGACACGCGAGCTAATAAACCACCACTTATTGTAGAACCAGAACGAGAAAATCCTGGCCAAAGCGCTAAACATTGGAACATTCCGATTGTAAATGCTTGCTTATATGTAATTTCATCTAATGTTCTTGCTGTACTTGGTTTCGAAAACTTCTCAGCAACAATCATTAAAATACCACCAGCCACTAAGCTAATAACAACTGGGCCTGGCCCAAATAAAACTTCTTTAATCGCACTATGGAATAATACGCCAAGTACGCCGGCTGGAATCATCCCGATAATAATATGTAATAGATTTAACGATGGTCCGTCTGTTACTTTCCCTATACCTACTAAAGACCATAGACGTTTCCAAAATATAACAACAACTGCTAAAATCGATCCCAATTGAATAACAACTTCGAAAACTTTCGCTCTATCGTCGTCAAATCCAATTAAATGTCCTGTTAAAATCATATGCCCTGTTGATGATACTGGTAAAAACTCTGTTAACCCTTCAACAGCACCCATGATTATACCAATTAACCAATCAGCCACAAGTAGTGCCTCCTTAATAACGAATATGTAATTTTTCACACCTTATCATAATACCTTATCCCCTTTTAAAGTGCATCCTTTTTTTATTGAATTTACATGTTGTATGCGCGTATTTCTTTTCTATTTTTTGATTAAATTGTATGATAATAAGAGTTTGGTTTTTTTAGCGGAAAGGGGATTTTATGAAAGAAACTAATTCATTCTCACAAAAATTAAAGCAATTTGTATTACTATTTTTCCCGATTTTCGTTACGCAAATGTCATTATTTGCAATGAGTTTTTTCGATACCACAATGTCAGGACATGCAAGCCCTATTGATTTAGCAGGTGTTGCTATCGGAACAAGTATATGGATTCCAGTTAGTACGGGATTAACAGGAATTTTGATGGCCACTACTCCAATTGTTGCACAACTCGTTGGATCTAAGAAAAAAGAGGATGTTCCTCACGTTGTCATACAAGCAGTTTATTTAGCAATTTGTGCTAGCTTCGTCGTTATCCTTATCGGTTTCTTTACTGTTTCAACTATTTTAAATGGCATGCGATTAGAAGAACCTGTAGAACGTATTGCGGCACAATTTTTAAGTATTATCGCAATTGGAATTATCCCTTTATTTACTTACACTGTTTTACGTGGATTTATTGATGCATTAGGAAAAACTCGTACAACGATGATCATTACATTACTATCATTACCCATTAACGTAGTATTAAATTATGTATTAATTTTCGGTAACTTCGGTTTTCCAAAACTCGGTGGTGTCGGAGCAGCAATTGCTTCTGCAGCAACCTATTGGTGCATTTTAATTATTACCGTTATTATTATTCGGACGAAAGAGCCTTTCGCATCTTTCAATATCTTTAAACAATTATATCGTCCTTCTCTTTCGAGTTGGAAAGAATTCTTAAAACTTGGCGTCCCTATCGGATTTGCTATCTTTTTTGAAACGAGTATTTTTGCTGCGGTAACACTTATGATGAGCAATTTTAGTACAACAACAATCGCAGCCCATCAAGCCGCTATGAACTTCGCTTCCTTGCTATATATGACGCCTTTAAGCTTAGCAATGGCAATGACCATCGCTGTTGGATTCGAAGTTGGGGCAAAACGATATAATAACGCAAAACAATATGGATTTATCGGGATTGGCTTAGCACTTGCATTTGCCCTATCGTATTCAATTCTTCTTTACTTCTTTGATGATGAAATTGCTTCGATTTATACGACAGATGTACAAGTTCATCATTTAGCAAAAGAATTCCTTATATTTGCGATTTTATTTCAAATTTCAGATGCAATTGCAACTCCTGTACAAGGGGCACTACGTGGTTATAAAGATGTAAATGTCGCCTTAATTATGACATTGATCGCCTATTGGGTAATCGGTCTACCTCTTGGCTACATATTAGCAACCTATACTGATTGGGCAGCAAAAGGATATTGGATTGGTCTTATTATCGGTCTAGCATTTGGAGCAACCTTCCTGCTTATCCGTCTCTTTCAAGTTCAGAGAAAATATACAACGCAAAACAGCCGCTAATGATATAGTGGCTGTTTTCGTTATGCATATTTTTTCTTGTAACGTATAACATAATGAAAAAGAAAGGTGGATACATATGGACGAAAAAGAAAAAGAAAAAAAGCAATCATTCGATGAAGAATTCGCCCCTGAAATTTCACCTGGATACCGGCAAGATGTACATAAGCCACCTAAATATAAAAACACTTCTTTTTTAATGGGTATTACCATTTTCGCTGCTGTATTACTTGTGCTTATCATTTTCGTTTATTTTTAATGGAAGGTGATCTATTATATGAAAAAACAAGAGTCCAATCGTTCAAAAAGAACTGTAAAAACAGAAAAAGGGTATGCAGGTGATTCTGTTCTTACTCAGAAACAAGTCGAGCAAGGAAATTTATACATTGCTCAAAAAGAACTTGGGCAACAAAATGAAAACCTTTAGAATCCCTCAAAGAACTGGGGGATTTTTTTATCCCGCTATTTGTAGCACTGATTCATGTATCACTTTATTGTACATACTGTTTTTGTTCTAACACCTTAAATATATTATTAACCTTTACAATTTTTATTTCATAATTCAATTTCATTTCGCTTCTCTTACCATTTTCAGTACCCGCCACGTACGCTGCAGCTTGATAGAGAAAACTTTCATCCGTCACTTCCCGTATATCCTCGTCTGTAAATTTATACTCTAAATCCCGAAAACGATTTGGATAATAATTTTCTATTAATCGTTCATACCCTCTAGTTAAAAATAGTTCTTCACCTTTTCGTTTCACATCTTCTTTATTATTAAACTCAAACACTGCTAGTTGCTCTGTCACAAAATGTTCTCCTACCTTTTTCATTTCATTATGATTTAAAATTTCTATACTTTTGTTCTTTAATTCCTTATTTAATCCGTACTGATCAATCGGTTTATAGTTAGCAAAAACCACCTCTTTATATGACCAAAACAGTCCAAAAGCGATACATAAAGAAGTGATTAATAGTCTTTTCTTGATAACACTCCCGCCCCTCTTCATAATGATAGTTATATTTTAACATATAGAAAGAAAATTCTGATATCATAAAGTAGAATAACTTAACTCAGAAACGAGGAACAATTATGGATTCTTACAAACAATTTATAAAAGAAGCTTTTCCTAATCTTTCCATACATTCATATAAACAAAATGAAGAAGGATGGGATAATGCAGCGGTTATAGTAAATGATGAGCTACTGTTTCGTTTCCCACGAAAAAAGGAATATGCGATGCGAATTCCTTTAGAAAAAGAATTATGCACACTTCTCTCTTATTCACTACATGAAATTAAGGTTCCAAAGTATCACCTACTCTATAAACAGGATACTGATACTATTCCGCTTTGTAGTTACTATACTCTCCTTCATGGTGAACCGTTAAAAACAGAAATAGTTGTGAATTTAGATGAAAAAGAACAGAAAGTAATTATTACACAATTAGCTACTTTTCTTGCGGCTCTACATAGTATTCCTCTAAAAAGTGTTACAGCATTAGGATTCCCTATCGAAAAAACAGTTGCCTACTGGAAAGAGCTACAAACTAAATTAAATCAGTATGTTACTAACAATCTTACTTCGTTCCAGAAATCAGCCTTAAATCGTTTATTCAAGAATTTTTTTGCCCGTCTAGCTACATCCACATTTCAAAATACAATCATTCACGCTGACTTTACACATCATCACATTTTATTTAGCAAACAGCATAAAACTATCTCAGGTATTATTGATTTTGGTGACGCACAAATTGGCGATCCTGCTTTTGATTTTGCAGGGCTATTTTATGATTTCGGACATGAATTTACTACATCAGTATATGAACAATACAGTACGCTTATTTCACACCATGATCCATTACTCATTCACCGCATCATTACCTTTTATCAATTCAGCCCTTTACTACATAATATGATTTATAACTTTGAAACAAAGAATGAACTTAAATTCATAGCAGGTATAGAACAGTTAAAAACGATATTGCAGGGATGAGATTACATTCTCTCCCTATACTCTCTCTCCTCATACATCATTAACTTTTTATCCATTTCAACAATGACTTTATACAGTTGAAATGCTTGTAAAATTTGCAGTTGAATCCCAAAAGGAGCATTTTGTTCTTTTAACCATTGAAATACTTTCATTTCATCTTTCATTGATTATTCCTCCCTTTATTAATCGGCTACAAACATACGGTAAATGATGAAAAGCTTTTCATGTCAACAACAAAAAAGGATGCAAATTTGCATCCTTTAATGTACGATATTTTTCTTCTGCCTCGCTTCTTTCTTTACTTCTTCTCCTTGGCATTCGTTACGAAATGCACAACTCATACACTCAGAACGAAAATGACGCTCTGTGTAGTGCTCAGGTTGTTGCAACATTTCTTTCATTCTAGATAAATCCGCCATTCCAGCTGTTATATCTTCCTGTTTCGGAATGTACTCATACTTAGTTCCTTCTATTAAATTAATAACTTCAATTTTTCCTGGAAGAATGCCGAAAGCTTTATAACTGAATACTGTCATTAACTTTTGGCAAAGAGCAAGCATTTCCTCATCCGCATCGACAACATACTTTTTAATTACAAACGACTCAGTACTCCACTCACCAACTTCTAATGTCAATGACATGTGGACACCTAACTCTTCCATGTATGTTTGAAATTTTTCATATAAAAATAACGGCGGTGTCTGACTATCATCTCTTTCAACAAACTGTAATAAGTGATCCGTTAGCTTTGCTAACACAATATAATACTCCGTCTTCGAAGCAAACATATTAATCCTTACTTTTTTCCAATACTTTTCTATTAATATTAAAAGTACAATTTTCGTTTGTTGACCCGCAGGTAACGTGTAATATTCGTTAATAATTCGATTCACAATCATTTGTGCGATTTGTTGCCATTCAAACGAAGAAGGTTCTCTTCTTTTTATATGACGAAAATAAAATTTATGCGGACAACGCATAAAATCATACAAATGATAATCTGTCATCGTTTTGATCGCGATTTTCTCATGCACTTGCTCTTCATCTCCCTTCTGCCATTAAGAAAGGTGTTTTACAAATTCAGCTCCAAACTGTAAACATTTTTCTACATCTTCATCTTCTGGCGTTAATTCTACTTTTAGTCCTTCTAACACAACTGCTGCCCCGCGTTCTTGTAGCTTTTCTATTAAAATGTCAACCGCCACGCCATATTTTGGATAAGCCGAATCACATGATCCGAATACTGCCGCTTTTTTCCCAGTTAGATCAATAGAATCCATTGCGTCATAAAAATCTAAGAAATCATCAGGAAGGTCACCATCTCCCCAAGTGTATGCTCCTAAAATAATTCCATCATACTGTTCTAATATAGAAGCTTCTGGTGAATCCATAATATCAATAACTTCAATTTCATTCTCTGTTTCACGAATTGCACCGGCAATATGATCAGCCATTTCCTCTGTATTTCCACTCATACTTGCAAAAATCATCACTAACTTACTCAACTGAACCTCTCCCTTTACTTTGTATCTCTTTTTCTGTTTGAATGCTCTTTTTCTCATCTACATATTCAGACCGAATTACATTTCGTTGCCATTCCATATGCTGATCAACATCTTTATTTTTATCTTTTAATCCCCTCCGCAGAAGGTGAAATTTTTTTCTCATTAACATGTCGCATCCATCATATTGATAATAATTATCAATTTCAACTATATTTAGATTAATTGACATTGATTATCAATGTCAACAACTATTTTAAAAAAAATGATTAAAATGTACAAGCTTGTCCGTTAGCTATTCATATACTATAAATGAGCATAGTTCTTTCTCAGCCCTCTCTGACGGAAAGAAATAAAAGCAACTGCGATAGAGCGCAGTTGCCTTTTTTTATTTCTCTATGATTTTAGCAGTCTTATCACTGTCTCTAAAAATAGTTCCACTCCATAAACTAGAGCTGATTCGTCTACATCAAATTTTGGATGATGATGCGGATAGCAAGTATCTATCTTTTCATTACCGGTTCCTAGTTTAATGAAACAACCCGGTGCTTTTCTTAAATATGCTGAAAAATCTTCTCCTCCCATAGAAGGTTCCAACTTCACAACACACTCATCTCCAAACAAATGTAGTGCACTTTCTTCCACTACTTTCGTAATATATTCATCGTTAATAACCGGATCATATCCATATCGATACGTATATGTATACTCCCCTCCATGTGCTTTTGTAATGCCTTTCACGATTTGCTCAATTTTCTCTTCTGCTTCTACCCTTAATGCTTGATTAAATGAACGAACGGTTCCCATTAAAGTTGCTGCACTAGGAATGATATTATCAGCCATTCCCCCATGAAACTGCGTAACTGAAACGACTCTTTGCATGAAAGCACTTGTATTTCTTGATACGATATGTTGTAGATTTGTAATAATCTGTGCTCCGATAGCAATAGGATCTATCGTTTCTTCTGGCCTCGCCGCATGCCCTCCCTTCCCTTGAATTTCGACTGTAAATACGTCTGGTGCCGCCATCATCGGCCCATACGCAATTCCTATCTTCCCGCTCTCCAATCCAGACATAACATGTAAACCTATTACATAATCAACATCATCCATTACACCTGCCTCAACCATTTCTTCTCCCCCGCCGGGATACACTTCTTCTGCATGCTGAAAGAATAGACGAATCTCACCTGCAAAATCTTCCTTTATATTTGATAGCACTTCTGCTGTACTTAACAAAATAGCTGCATGAGCATCATGCCCACATGCATGCATTATTCCTTTATTCACAGACATATAAGATTTACTTGTCTCCTCTTGAATTGGCAAAGCATCTATATCAGCTCGAATCGCAATCACTTTCCCTTGTTCCGTTCCTCTTTTAATTGCTAGTACACTATATTTCGTCGGTCTTGTTACTTCAAAAGAAGAAAATGAGCATAATGTATCATATATAAACTGCGAAGTTTCTTTTTCATGAAATGATAATTCCGGATACTTATGAAAATGCCTTCTCCATTTCACGATATTTTCTTCCGAAATTAGACTCTTCCACACTCTATTCATGATAATTTCCTCCTTTTCAAAAGAGCTAGAAATTGTAAACTTTACTCTGTCTCAAATGATTAATGAAAACAAATACTCTATTTTTACGTATTCTTATAGTCCACTTTTATGTATTCACACAATCTACTTCCTATTTACATGTCAAACCCATTACAAATTCATGCTTAATGTAATATAATTGCTAAGTTAGGGATTTTCTTTTTTAGTATTTAGTGCTAATATCAGAAAAGAGCCTTTTGACTTATTTTTACCTAAAATGTGGAAGTTTGTTTTTTTCACAATAATGTAGGACATGATACCTACAAAGAGCTATTATTTCATTAAGAGAGGGACAGACATGCAAAGATTAAAAGAGATATGGTCTCAACCACTCACACAATGGGTTGCAAAGACGGTTTATTACCTTGCAATTTTATTTGCACTACTTTGGTTGTATGGATTCCATGATACAAACACAAGTACATTTATTTACAACGAATTTTAGGGTGGGAACGTTATGAAGTTATTAGAACAAATTGAAAAGTGGGCTATTGAAACGCCTGATCAAACTGCTTTTGTTTGGCGAGATGCGAAAATTACGTACAAACAATTAAAGGAAGATTCTGATGCGTTAGCACATTGGATTTCTTCTGAGTATCCAGATGATCGTTCACCAATTATGGTGTATGGCCATATGCAACCTGAAATGATTATTAACTTTTTAGGATGTGTAAAAGCTGGACATGCTTATATTCCTGTAGATTTATCTATCCCAGCTGATCGTGTACAACGTATCGCTGAAAATTCTGGTGCGAAATTACTTTTATCAGCAGCAGCAGTAACTGTAACTGATTTACCAGTTCGCATTGTAAGTGAAGACAACTTAAAAGATATTTTCTTTACTCATAAAGGGAACACTCCAAATCCTGAACATGCGGTAAAAGGTGATGAGAACTTCTACATTATTTACACATCAGGAAGCACAGGTAATCCGAAAGGGGTTCAGATTACTTATAACTGCCTTGTAAGCTTTACAAAATGGGCTGTAGAAGATTTCAACTTACAAACAGGACAAGTATTCTTAAACCAAGCACCTTTCTCATTCGATTTATCTGTCATGGATATTTACCCATCATTAGTAACAGGTAGTACACTTTGGGCAATCGACAAAGATATGATTGCACGTCCAAAAGACTTGTTTGCTTCTTTAGAGCAATCGGATATACAAGTATGGACTTCAACACCATCTTTCGCAGAGATGTGTTTAATGGAAACATCTTTCTCTGAGAGTATGCTACCAAACATGAAAACATTCTTATTCTGCGGTGAAGTATTACCAAATGAAGTAGCTAGAAAATTAATTGAGCGTTTCCCGAAAGCAACAATTATGAATACGTACGGTCCAACAGAAGCTACTGTCGCTGTAACAGGTATTCACGTTACAGAAGAAGTGCTTGATCAATACAAATCACTTCCAGTTGGTTACTGTAAATCAGACTGTCGCCTTCTTATTGTGAAAGAAGATGGCACTCTTGCACCTGATGGTGAAAAAGGTGAAATCGTAATTGTCGGTCCAAGCGTAAGCGTTGGATATTTAGGAAGCCCTGAATTAACAGAAAAAGCATTTACTATGATTGACGGTGAGCGTGCCTATAAAACAGGCGATGCTGGCTATGTTGAGAATGGTCTTCTATTCTATAATGGTCGTCTTGATTTCCAAATTAAGCTGCATGGTTATCGAATGGAATTAGAAGAAATTGAGCATCATCTTCGTGCGTGTTCTTACGTAGAAGGAGCAGTTATCGTTCCAATTAAAAAAGGTGAGAAATACGATTATTTATTAGCGGTTGTTGTTCCTGGAGAACATTCATTTGAAAAAGAATTCAAATTAACATCTGCAATCAAAAAAGAACTCAATGAGCGATTACCAAACTATATGATTCCACGTAAATTCATGTATCAATCTTCTATTCCAATGACACCAAATGGAAAGGTAGATCGCAAAAAATTATTGAGTGAGGTTACAGCATGACCGCATATGGATCATTTTATTTTTTCGCTATAGTGGGCATTTTATTAATACCTACTATCATAGCTGGATTTAAAGGTAAAATGTTGCGTAAATATAATGCCGTTTTAACACTAGTAATGCTTGCTATTATCTTCTCGGATAAGCCAAAGCAAGCGATTATGTTAGCCGCATTTATTATTTGGCAATATGCCCTAATTAAAGGCTATTTACTTTTAAGAAAACAAAATAATAGCACATTCACATTCTGTATAGCTGTTATTTTATCAATTTTGCCACTTATTTTGGCAAAAATCGCACCGTTTGCACCTGAACTAAAGTTTATTGTATTTTTAGGGATGTCTTATGTAACATTTAGAGCAGTGCAAATGGTATTTGAAGTTCGCGATGGATTAATTAAGGAACTTTCCTTCTTTAATTTTTGGGAATTCGTTTTATTCTTCCCGGCGATTTCAACAGGACCTATCGATCGTTACCGTAGATTCCAAAAAGATATCCAAAAGCCACCTAGCGCTGAAGAATATCAAAATTTACTATATACAGGATTAAACCGCATTTTCCAAGGTTTCTTGTATAAATTTATTATCGCTTACTTAATAAAGCAATATTTTATGGATCCAGCATTTGCTCAGCAAGATACAATCCTATCCAATATGATTTACATGTATAGCTATAGCTTATATTTATTCTTCGACTTTGCTGGTTATAGCTCATTTGTAATTGGTGTAAGTTATATGATGGGTATTAAAACGCCTGAAAACTTTAATAAACCGTTCATTAGTCGTAATATTAAAGACTTCTGGAACCGTTGGCACATGAGTTTATCATTCTGGTTCCGTGACTTTATTTACATGCGTTTCGTCTTTTTTGCAACGAAGAAAAAGTTAATTAAGAACCGTTACACAATTTCGTATATCGGTGCATTTTTGAACTTTTTCATCATGGGAATTTGGCATATTACTGGTGAGCATGTGTATCAATACATTATTTATGGTCTATATCATGCTGCACTGTTTATTCTATTCGATATTTTCGAACGAAAAAACAAGAAGCATAAGTTTTGGCCAAACAATAAATTTACACACGTCCTTGCGATTGTAATTACATTCCACGTTGTATGTTTCGGTTTCCTAATTTTCTCTGGACACCTTAACAGATACTTTTAATGCACCCTTCTTATACTATTAAGAAGTTGCACATATAATATATTTCGGATATAAAGGAGATTTTAAAAATGGCAGAATTCAAAGAGCAAGTATTAGATATTTTAGAAGAAGTATGTGAAAACGATATTGTGAAAGAAAACTTAGATGTTCAATTATTTGAAGAAGGTATTCTTGATTCATTCGCTGTAGTATCTTTATTAGTTGAATTCCAAGAGCGTTTAGATATTGAAGTTTCTATTTCTGATTTTGATCGTGACGAGTGGGCTACACCAAACATGGTTATTAAGAAGTTGGAAGAAATCCGATGAACAAAGCAAAATTTGGTCCGATGCTTTTAGCATTGGCCCTTTTTGCTGTATTCTTACTTATCCCAACTCGCTTCCTACTTCCACTTTTAAGTGATGAAAAAGTAGAACAAGCTGCGACTTCTTTAAAAGAAGAAAAGATTCAAAGTATGATTTTACAGCAAAAGATGTTAGCAGACCCGAAATACCTTCCGATGTATGGATCATCGGAATTCGCACGTATGGATGCTTTTCATCCATCAAATTATTTCAAAGTAAAGCCTGAAGGATTCACACCATTCCTACTCGGACGCGGGGGAACACAAGACCTTGTACATGTGTTAAACTTCGCATCTACAATGGATCAATTGAAAGATAAGAAAATGGTATTCGTTCTTTCTCCGCAATGGTTTGTACCACAAGGTATTGATGAAACGCACTTTGCACCTAACTTTTCAAAACAACAAGGTTATCACTTCATTTTCAACGATGATTTAAAACCTGAAATGAAAAAGCAAATTGCAAAACGTTTATTAAACTTTGAAATCGTTAAGAAAGAAACTTTATTAAAAATTTCGCTTGAAGGTATCGCCTACGATGATACGAAATATAAAGTAAAAGCACTTGCTGCTAAACCTTTCGCTTATATTTACCGTAACATTTTAGATCGTAAAGATTTATTTACAGCAATGTTTAATATTAAACCGCATAAAGAAAAACTTGACCCTTCATTAAAACAAATGAACTGGGAAGAGGCTCGTAAACATGCAGATCAAACTGGTGCAGTAGAATCAGGATCGAACGAATATGGTATCGAAGATGATTACTTCAACAGCAAAATCAAGAAGAAATTAAAGCAACGTGAAGGCTACTTAAAAAATGATGCTTATGATCAATCGCCAGAATATGAAGATTTACAAATTGTACTTGATTTATTAAAACAATCTGGTGCAAAACCACTCTTCATTTCTGTTCCTGTAAAAGGTCCTTGGTACGATTACGCTGGCTTCCCGAAAGAACGCCGCGAATTGTACTATAAGAAGGTTCATGAGCAAATTGAGAAAGCTGGCTATCCAATTGCCGACTTCTCAAATCATGAGTATGATAAATACTTCTTAAAAGATCATATGCACTTAGGTTGGAAAGGCTGGGTTTATATCGATGAAGCCATCCAACAATTTTATAAAGCAAACTAATGAAAAGACCGCTTGAATTATTCAAGTGGTCTTTTTCTATATACATTTTGTAATTGTTCGATTACGTTATCTGCTTCTTTCATAACTCGCTCCACTACATGCTGAGCTGATTCTATTCGTGCTAATGATGATGCTTGTCCCGCCCAAAGCGACATGTATTCTCCTTTATTTTGTTTAGCTGCTTCTTGTCGTATTTTAGAGGTTAATACATTTTGCACTGGATACATCGGAAGGCCTTCTTCTTTCCCTTCATGCTTCTCTATAAATTCATTACGAATACCCCGTGCATATTTCCCGGAAAACGCACGAGTCACAGTTGTACTCGTATCTGTACTATGTAAAACTGCAGCTTTATACACATCATGCGTAATACTTTCTTCACTCGTTAAAAAGGCTGATCCCATTTGAACAGCTTCTGCTCCCAGTGTAAATGCCGCAACAAGCCCTTGTCCGTTCATTACACCACCTGCTGCAACAATTGGGATATGCGGAACTGCTGCTACTAACTGTGGAATTAATGCAAACGTACCAATCATAGCATCCTGTTCTTTCCCGATAAACGTTCCTCTATGCCCTCCTGCCTCGCTACCTTGCCCGACAATAATGTCTACTCCTAATTCATCAGCAAGTACTTTTGCCTCTGTCACATGAGTAGCTGTTCCGATGACTTTTATTCCTCTCCTTTTTAAGTCATCTATTTCTTCTTTTTCTAACGTTTGAAATGCAAAGCTAACGACCGGTACTTTTTCTTCTAATAACACTTGTAATTGTTCTTTATAGCTTTTGGGAAGCTTTAACGCTTCTTCTCCCTCTATACTTAATTCTCTATTCACTCCGCTAAGTAATACCTTTGCTAAGTTTATCCTCTCTTCTTCGATCTGTATCTCTTTCGTTAACAGTAAATTAACACCGAAAGGCTTATCTGTTAGCTGCCTTATTTTATAAATCGCTTCACGAATTTGTTCAGGGCTCATATAACCTGCTCCAAGCGTTCCTAATCCTCCGCTATTACTTACAGCTGCAACAAGTTCTGGCGTCGTAATCGCACCTGCCATACCTGCTTGAATGATGGGATATTTAATTTGTAATATATCTATTACTCGACTTGTAAACATCATTTCTCCTCCTATTCCCCTTATATCTTCTTTATTTGACAAACTTTCCCCTTCTTTTACAAGGGTTGAACTTCATATGAAGCGAATATATTGAAAGAGAAGGAGGCTGAAAACAATGATGTATCCAAATGCGTTAAAACAAGGTGATACAGTAATGGTTATTGCACCGTCCGGCCCACCAACAATTGAAAATGTATTAAAAGGTGTAAACGTATTACAAGAAATGGGTTTATCTGTAGTAATCGGGAAGAGTGTTTATGAGAAATATGGATATTTAGCTGGAAGTGATCAAGTTCGTCTTGATGATATACATGAAGCATTTACAAACAATGAAGTAAAGGCCATTCTCTGCGCACGAGGTGGTTACGGTAGTGCTCGTCTCCTCCCTCACATTCAATATGAAATCATTCAACGGAATCCAAAAATCTTTTGGGGATATAGTGATATTACAGCTTTACATACTGCCTTTTCACGTTATGCAAAGCTCGTTACTTTTCATGGCCCAATGGTTGAAGAATTAGGAAAAGGTGTAGATTCTCTCTCTTTATCTTCTTTCAATCAACTATTCCATCCTTATTCCACCATTTTATCTGCGTCAGAATGTATCGTACCTAGCTCTTCCCGTACAATTACGGGTCAGTTAGTTGGAGGGAATTTAGCAGTGCTAACGAGCGTAATTGGCTCACCCTACGAGGTACATACAGCCAATAAATTTTTATTGCTTGAAGACATTGGAGAAGAACCGTATCGCATTGACCGTATGTTAAATCAGCTATTATTATCTGGAAAGTTTAATGAATGTAGTGGTGTTATTTTTACAAGTTGTCACGACTGCACTCCTTCTAAACCATCTCAATCATTGCAAACCATACTATATGAATATTTCGCACCATATCATATACCTGTCCTATTCGGTTTACCGATTGGACATATAAACCCAAACATCGGTATTCCTCTTGGAGCTACAGCGACAATAAATACAAATAATAAAATACTCTCTATTTCTTCTGGCGTAGCCACTCCGTGTTCAAATTAAAAAGGAAAAGCGATTCAGCTTTTCCTTTTATTTATAATAATTAAAAATTCGTCCAGATGCGATATCTGCAATCTCTTCTGGAATAAATGTTTTACTTATATCAGTGCCAACATTTAATACGGCTGTAGCATCTTTCTCAATGCTACCAAATAATTCTTTCCCGCGTATCGTAATAAGGGGCGTTCCTTCTGGCAGCACGTCTTTTACAAATTGCATTTGTGTAAAGAACGGAACGATCCATCTACCCTCTCCTTGGAAATGACGCAAACGAAGTATCCCTTCTGTTGCCCCGTCCTCTGCTTCTAGTGAGCCAGCAACATAAAACTCAGTAGATAAGAGCAATTCATAAAATTCCTTTTGCTTTTGTTTATCATCCCCTGCTACAACAAGTACTTCTTCTATTCTCTTTACCGGAATTTGCTCCATATGATGCCACCCCTATTTTCAAAATGATTGTACTTAGATTATACGAAATATTCTTATTTTTTTCTACATAATTCGCAATTATTTTCTTAAAATAATTTTAATACTTCTTTTGTCGTCACAATCGTAGCAAACTCTTCATGTAAATTTACAAGTGTCATATTATGAATATCTTCTGCACTATACTCTTTACCACCTAGACCTTTACGGTTAAAAGTAGCCGTCGCATCACTCACTAAATATGTTGTAAATCCTAAATTCCCTGCCATTCGTGTCGTAGTCTCCACACAGTGATTTGTCGTTAATCCTACAACCACTACTGCATTACATTTGTTCTCTCTTAATTGCTCTTCTAAATTTGTTCCAATGAACGCGCTGTTAACGAATTTCTGAATAACCACTTCACCTGGTAGTGGTTTCACCTCTTCTTTAAAATTGACCGTTTCGGCTCCCTCATAAAACATCGACTGAGCATTTTCTTTATTTACATGTTGAATATGAAAAACTGGTCGCTTCCTTTTTCTCCATTCTTCTAACAAAATTTTCATGTTTGCTTCAGCAAAAAGATTATTTCTCTCGCCCCAATATGGTAATTGAAACGCCTTTTGTACATCAATTATGATAAGTGCTATTTGATTCGTCATCATTTTCTCCTTCATTCGGCTGTAATTGAAACAGAAAACCAAGTTGTTGCGACGCAGTAATAAAACAAATATAAGCGCAAAGCTCTACAATTTCTTTTTCCGTCCAGTATTGTTTCAATACATGAAACATAGTATCATCTATCGCTTGCTTATCATGAACAAAAGTATGTGCAAAAGTAACGGCTACACCAATTTCTTCTACCTTTTGCATATCATCAGGTCTTCCCTTTGCCATACAATACGGACATTCATTCCCGTACGCTAATGTTCTTCTTACTTGCTCCTTCAACTCTGCCGAAAGAGTTCCTTTACTATACAGCGTATTCTCTACCAGACTCCATGCATGTAATAGATCCGGATTATGCCCTAATAACTTTTGAAATTTTGTATCTCCTATATTCGATAATGAAATTCTCTCCATCATTTCCCCTCCTATTTCCTTCTGTTTTATTGTAAAATAAATAAAGTTCACTTCACATTTCATATGAATCTTAATTTATATTTTTCCTTTACAAAAATTATCATTTTACTGGAGGTATATTTACAAATGCAATTAGATCGTGTTGATCGAAAAATTTTAAATGAATTATATAATGATAGTCGCCTTTCCATGCGCGAATTGGCAAAACGAGTAAACTTATCTGCTCCGTCTACTGCAGAACGTGTTCGTAAACTCGAAAGTGAAGGCGTTATTCAAAAATACACAATCGATATCGATTATAAAAAAGCAGGACTTGTTTTAGATTGTATTTTAGAAGTCACTTTAAAAAATGGTGATACAACACGTATGCAACAATTTATCCAATCTTATCCATCCGCAAGTTTTTGTTACCGCGTAACAGGAAGCTTATGCTACATTGTAAAAATCTCTGTTCCTTCACTCGTTGAACTTGAAGATTTTATCAATGATGTTTCTTCATATGCAACGACAGTTTCTCATATCGTATTATCAGAAGTGTCTCTTACTCCTGATATTGAACATATCTTCCCAGAAGATTAATTCATTTTTATTCATAAAATATATAAAAACCCCTTACAATAAGAATAAAAATAATATATTATGTATTAAAATACATAAAGTTCGAGAAAGGGGCTTTACATTGAAAATCTGGTTTTATGAAAAAACGGCACAATTAGATGATTTGCTTGGCATTTGGGATAATGTTCCCACTATCCCTCGAATTGGTGAAAAAGTGGAGATTTTAAAAACAGTCCGCACTGTTACAGATATTAAATATGTAAAGAACGGTAATAATTTTCGTGTAGAAATTATTACAAATTAAAAAGTAGCTCTTTAGGAGCTACTTTTTAATTATCTATCATGTGCTTTCTTTATAACAATTTTATCTTCTTCTACAGATACTGTTACATAATCATTTTCTTCTAACCGGAGCTTATTTACGGCCTCATCTGGTAGCTCTACAGCCATCAATCTATCTGTTACGATCACTTGACTATACACTTCATTTTCTTTTGATGTACTCACTACTTTTTCCTCATTTATGAAGCGCATCAGTGGCACACCCACTTCTTTTACTGTACGCCATTGTTTCCAAACGTAAGGAATTAACCAAAGTAATCCAACAACTGTAAGACCGATACCAATCCATAAATTACTTTGCGCTTGTAATTCAGGAATTGAGATTGCAGTACTTTCTTCTCCACCGATAAATTGCATACTTGTTGCAATCAAATTATTTAGAGCATGTACAGCGATATTCGTCCATATATTTTTCGTCTTTATGTATAAGAGACACATCACAACACCAAACATGAACGCACCAATAACATCAAAATGTCCTAGACCAAAAATAATTGAAGATATAATGACAGCTTTTTTAATCCCCCATTTATAAGCCATTCGCTGTAAAAAGAATCCCCTAAAAATAACCTCTTCCATAATAGGTGCTAATACACATGCTGAAATGAAAGTAAATATCGTCATATATATGTTACTCGTATTAATAACAGTTCCATCTTCTAACATAGTAACTAAGAAATTCGGTAACGTATGTGCTAATATGTAAAATTGAATATGAGATATACCGACTGAGAAAATCATTCCCATTATCGTTGCTAATACAATTAATCCCCACGGTAAACGTCCTGGCTTATCAAAAAAACTGTTAAATACAACATTATTTTTATTTGTTTTTACGTATAACCAACATAACGGAAATACAAAAAACACAGTTATTTGTGAAATAACCTCCATCGTATTCTCAGAAACATTTGATAGGCCTAATGGGATCATCGTAAGGAACACCCCTATAATCATCCATCCAAAAAAGCTACGTAGTCTTATACGTGAAAATGCATAGTGCATATAGAACACCCCCAAAGATAATAAAAATAAATGGTCGAATAACTAAATTATAATTCGAATATAGTTGAAATTCTTCCTATTTTTCTCAAATACTTTCAAACAACATATCTCTTAAAATACCATATCACTGTTCTTTAAGTTGCAATCTATGAGAAAGTTATGTAATAAAAATCCCCGTTTTTACAAGCGGGGATTTTTATTATAATACGTCACGTTTTTGGAATAATGCACCTGATGCTACAAGTAATACAACAAAGTATACAGCTACAAGTAATAATGAAGTTGCGAACGTAAATTCTGTAAATGTAGGTTCTACTCCGCCACTAATTAATTTATTACTGTCGTAGGCTCTTAAATCCAAATGGAAGAATACTACAAACTTCGCTACACCTTTTGCAAACATCATTAATACCATATTAATTGGTCCTTGTAAGAAGAACAGGAACATCGTAATAATTAATGGTAATACAGATTTTCTAAATACGTTCGCTAAGAAAAATGCAAGCGTCGCAAAGAAGAACGGTGAAAGTACTTGATATAAAGTAGATTTCATTACGATTCCTATCGTTAATTCTGTTTTACTACCATCCATTACAATTCCGCCAATAATCATTGCAATTAACGTGCTAGCAAATATGATAAATACTAGAGTAAGTAACACTGTAATATATTTCGAGAATAAAACTGTCATTCGTTTTCTTGGACGAATTAATAACTGCTTAATTGTACCCTTTTGGAACTCATCAGTAATCATACGAGAAGCAATCGTAATTCCAAAAATTGTTGCAAACAAAGTTATTAAACTAATCTCTGAACTTGCAAAATCTAGATATGATCCTTTAAATTCAGTTCCGTCTCCCCATTTCAGCATTGCTAAAACTCCCAAAATCTCCAACACTGCAATGACACCAATTAAAATATACATACCTTTTTTCGCATGCAACTTTAAAAATTCATTTTGAATTAATTTAAACATTACGCTTTCACTCCCCCAGTAATCGCTAAGAACTCATCTTCTAACGTTTTATTTTGAACAGTAACTCCGTATATAAGCACATCGTCATTCACAAGTTTTTTTACAAGCTGCGGAATTTCTTCTTTCATTACAGATACTAAAATGACATTTCCTTGCGCCTTACCTTTAATGATTTCATTTGCTTTCTGAACTTGATCTACTTCAAACGCTACAACTACTGCCTCATCATGTTTTGCTTGTTCGTGTAAGTTGTACTCTTGTACAAACTCACCTTGCTTAATAATAACGACGCGATCACACATGAGTTCAATTTCACTTAATAAGTGACTTGATACGATTACAGCAATATTCTCTTCTTTCGCTAAACGTTGTAAATAATCACGAATTTGGCGAATACCAGCTGGATCTAATCCATTTGTCGGCTCATCTAAAATTAAGATTTTCGGCTGATGCAGTAATGCCTGTGCAATTCCTAAACGTTGTTTCATACCAAGTGAATATGTTTTCACTTTTTTATGAATCGCATGCTCTAATTCAACAAGCTTTACAATTTCAGCAATGCGCTCTTTACTAATCGGTGTAATTGCCATGTTCGCAAAATGCTTTAAGTTTTGCATTCCTGTCATATAATCATATAGTTCAGGATTTTCTACAATCGCTCCAATTTGCTCTAGCGCTTTTTCACGCTCCGTGCGAATACTATGACCACAAATTGTAATATCGCCCTCTGTCATTGATATAAGACCTGTCATCATACGAATTGTCGTCGTTTTACCACTACCGTTCGGTCCAAGGAACCCGTACACTTCCCCTTCACGAACTTCAAATGATAAACCACGGATAATTTCCGTTCCACCAATCTTTTTTCGAACATTCTCTAACTTTACTACTACGTTTCCCAATGCCGATTCCTCCTTTAGACTTCTAATTTTTTATCGATTATGCGACCTGTTATATAAACAAGTAAAACAAATATACCGATTGAAAAAGCAATACTATATAAATTCATAAGTTTTTCTGGATATAGTGTGAGATTTACATCTGTCGATTCATCTATATAAACTAATTTTTTGATAAAAGCAGATGTAGGTGCAAATCCGCCTAACATTTCATATATCATATTGATTACTTTCGTCACTAGTAAAAATAAGAAGAAAATAATTACATACTCCATTTTTTTCTTTTTCAAAGAAAATACTTTCACGCCAGCTACTATAAAAAGTAAGACTAATAATATACTTGATAAATTAAATACATATAACACGCTACTAAATAACTGCTTTACCATATCTAGTGTAAGTGTACTTTCGGTAAATAACAATTCATGGAGTTCTGTACCTTTTATTACTTTCATCGAAATACTATAGAAAAACATAGCACCTATTACTTCAAAACACATTAAGCTAATTGCTGCATATGACAATATTGCTAAAACAATTTTTTTACCAGATATCGGTGTTAACCGAAATAATTTACTTTCAGTCATTTTCCCAAACGCAGACATCGCCTGCAGAAATACTAATACCGCAAAAATTAAATAAACTAAGAATACTAAAGCAATTGTAATCATTTGCCTTACTTCTCCTGATTCTTGTTTAATATAATTCCCCATACTTACAAAAGCGACAGCTGCAATAAATATGAATGACAATAACGAAATGAAAATTTGTTTTTTATTCGCATTGTACATATATATTAAACTGGCCTTCATCTACTAAACACCTCCTTAAACAAATCCGTAACAGCTTTTCCTCGATGGAAGCGTAACTCCTCTACATTTTCATGAAGTACACTTTCACCATCTTTTAAAAAGATTACTTCGTCAAAAATTTTTTCCACTTCTCCAATTAAATGTGTTGCAATTAAAATAGTACAATCTTCGCGATAAAACTGTAAAATAAGTTCCAGTACGTGTTCCCTAGAAACGAGATCAATCCCGCCAAGCGGTTCATCTAATACGTATAACTTCGCTTTCCGAGAAAACGTTAAAATAATTTGTAATTTTTCAACCATACCTTTTGATAAAGCTGTAATTCTTTCTTCTAGCGGTATTTTAAATTCGGCGATTGTATCTACCGCTTTTTGAATATCAAAGTCTTTATAAAAGTCTCTATAGAAAAATAAGGAATCTTTAACCGTCATCCAATCATCAAATACTGGTTTATCCGACATAAAAGAAACAATTTCTTTCGTTTCTAATCCTACCTTTTTACCAGCGATTGTAATACTCCCTTCAGAAGGGTGCTGCAGACCAGCAATCATTTTCAATAACGTCGTTTTCCCGCTCCCGTTATCTCCAACAAGCCCTATAATTTTCCCTTCCGTAATCTCTATGTTTAATTCACGGATCACTGCTTTTAACCCGTATCTCTTCCATAAGTTTTCTATTTTTAATAGCTCTGTCATTCGCTCTCCTCCCTTTTCTCATGTAATGAAGAACGAAGGATTGTAAGAATTTCTTCTTCTGAAAAACCTAAATTGTCCATTCCATCTATAAAAGAATGAAGTAATTCTTTCGCCATCTCTTTTCGCAGCTCCATAATTTTCTCCCCTTCATTCGTTACATATCGTCCCATTCCTCTACGTGTTACAACAACTCCATCCCGTTCTAGCTCTTGAAATGTACGCTGAATCGTATTTGGATTTACTTGTAATTCACTCGCTAATTCACGTACAGAGGGAATTTTATCACCAGGCAATAAATGTCCTGTTACGATTTCTTTTTTTATGTATTCCATTACCTGAATGTAAATTGGTGTATTTGGAGAAAACTCTATTTTCATTTCTTCCCTCCTTTTGTATCGGTGTACTAGTTAAATAATACACTGATACAAGACGTTTGTAAATACCCATTAAATTACAAAAAAGTTCTATCCATTAGCTGAATAGAACTTTTTAAATAGAACTCATTATATGAAAATAATAGTGTTATGTAAACAAAATTATAAAGAAAAGCTGTCTTATCAATGAATAAGACAGCTTTTCTTTATGATCATATATTAAAAATTAAACACGAAGTCATCGTCAGCTAACTTTTCAACGTTCGTTGCTTTTACGTAACCATTTCCTTTTACAGAGAAGAAATCATGGTTTTTCGTATCTGTACGTAAACCATTTAAAACGATTGGGTTAATTTCTTCTTCTTCAAACTTCGGCTCAAGTCCTAAGTTCATAAGTCCCTTATTCGCATTGTAACGAACGAAACGATTTACATCTTCTACAAGACCAATAGAAGTATAAATTTCTTCTGTGTATGCCATTTCAATTTCATATAGTTCCATTAATAACTCTTGCGTTTCTTTTTGCACTTCTTGTTGATCTTCTGCAGAAAGTTCTGCGAAGATTTGTTGTGCTAAAATACCGACGAATACGCCGTGAATTGATTCATCACGAATTATTAAGTTAATAATTTCACCACTTGCCGTCAATTTACCTTGACCTGCTAAGTAAAGCGGATAGAAGAATCCACTATAGAATAAATAACTTTCTAAGAATACACTTGCCACCATCGCCATGTATAACTCTTTTTTCGTTACTTCAGGCTTTAATAAACGACGATAATAACTAGTAACAATACCAGCCTTTTTCTCAAGTAATGGATGTTTATCTACCCATTCAAAAATATCATCGATTTCTTCTTCAGTAGCTAACGTTGTGAAAATATGACTGTAACTCTTCGCATGTACTTCTTCCATAGCTCCCATGAAAGCTAATACACTTTTTGCTTGTAAATTTTCAAGATGAACAAGTACAAGTGGCATCCCTTCGCCGCCTTGTTTCGTATCTAAAAGTGTTAAGCCACCTAATACACGCTTATAAGCAACCTGCTCTTCTTTTGATAATTGCGCCCAAGTATTTTTGTCAGAAGACACTGCGATTTCTTCTTCTGTCCAAAACTGAGCGATGTTTTGCTTCCAAAACATTAAACTAAAATCATCTTCTTTTTTGTTCCAGTTTACCGCACGCATTCAATCGCCCCTTCTCTAAATAAACATGAAAAATTGATAACTAAGCATGAGCAGGGTTCAGAAAACCCTGCTCATCATGTCTCATTTCTTATATTAAACGGTACAAGCCACACACTCTTCCACGCTTAATTTACGTGTTCTCGTATAATACAGACTCTTTAAACCTTTTTTATGTGCATAGATGTAGTAACGTGCTAATTCACGTGTTGAAATATCACTATTAACGTAAAGAATTGTACTAATTCCTTGGTCAATATGTTCTTGAATTTCTGCGATTAAATCAATTAATTTAAACTGATTCATATCGTAAGAAGATTTATAGTACCAGAACGTATCTTTTGATAAATATGGCATTGGATAATATGTTGTCGCATTCGCATATGTTCTTGATTCGATTTGACTTACGATCGGCATTACGCTTGAAGTTGCATTTTGAACGTAACTGATAGATTGTGTTGGAGCAATAGCAAGACGGTAGGAATTATATAATCCATTCTTCTTCACTTGCTCTTTTAAACTTGTCCAATCTTCTTTTGTTGGAATATGAATTCCTTCAAATAATTGCTGAACTTTTTCAGTTACTGGGCTGTAATCTGTCGTTTCATACTTTTCAAAGTATGTGCCATTCGCATAATCAGACTTATCAAAGTCTTTAAATGTTTCGCCTTTTTCTTTAGCGATTTCCATACTTTTCTCAATAGAGTAGTAATTTAACATCATAAAGAATGTACGAGCGAACTCTTTCGCTTCTGCACTTTCATATGCGATTTTGTTTTTGGATAAATATCCGTGTAAGTTCATTGCACCAAGTCCAACTGAATGAAGCTCATCATTTGCTTTTTTCACAGTTGGTGCATTCGGAATAATCGTCATATCAGAAACAGCTGTTAAAGCTTCCATTCCCGCATGAACGGCTTCACGAATTTCTTTATTTTCCATTACATTTACGATATTTAACGATCCTAAGTTACAGTTAATATCACGACGGATAATGTCATCTGTACCGTAATCGTTAATTTCAGAAGTTTCTTGAAGCTGGAAGATTTCTGTCTCGAATGTTCAACTGAGTCCGCTACTCCTCAGTCCGTTGCTCATGCAACTGCTGTATGTCACCATACAGGACAGACTATATCACCACCTACAGCATTACCTGATTAGGTGCTCCGCTTTTCGAACGCCAATCGCTTGCGCTCTACTCCCATAAGGGATAGTCGTTAGGCTTTTACTTATCTTAATCTTTCAGAAAGTCTCTTATTACTTTATGTTGTCCCATAACTCTGCTATACAAAATAATAAGATACATTCTGAACTTTTATATTTTCATTCTAAGATAAGATTTAGCACGGTAGGTTACCTCAAATTTGAGGCTTTCCCCGTTTAACGGAGTTTTCGACTAGCATTTCTACTAGAAGGTGCTACATATTTAACACAAGTTCGACATCTTCACAGTTCCAATATCCTTCAATGGATGTTGGTTATTTGCATTTGATTTAAACATTAAGTACGGATAACCAGACTCAAGCTGAATCATAGCAATTTTAATAAGCATGTCACGCGCACTAATATCTAGAGGCTTCTTCTTCACTTTCGGATTGCTCATTAATTCATCGTACATTTCATCGATGTCAATATCATCTAAATGCTTTCCGTATTCTTTATACACCGTATAAGGCGCGAAAACATGGAAAGGTTCGTTTTTCTCAGCAAGCTCAAAGAACTTACTTGGAACGATAATTCCGATTGATAGAGACTGAATACGGCTCTTCTCATCGGCATTTATTTTTTTTGTATCAAGGAATTCAATAATATCCCAATGGAAAATGTTTAAGTATACTGCACCGGCACCTTTTCGTTGGCCAAGTTGATTCGCATATGAAAACGAATCTTCAAGCAATTTCATAACGGGCACTACACCACTTGCAGCGTTGTCGATACCTTTAATTTGCTCACCGCGTGCGCGTAGCTTAGATAAGTTTAAAGCTACTCCTCCGCCGATTTTCGATAATTGCATTGCAGTATTAATGTTAAAGCCGATTGAATTTAAGCTATCATCCATCTCTAACAAGAAACAAGACACCATTTCTCCTCTTCTGCTTCTTCCCGCATTTAAAAAGGTTGGTGTCGCTGGTTGGTAGTTTTGTTTGACAATCATGCTTGCGAATTGTTTTGCTTTCGCAACATCACCGCGTCCTAAGTATAATGACACAATTGCTACACGATCTTCATAGCTTTCTAAGTATTGTTTTTGATCATTCGTTTTTAACGCATAATCTTTGTAGAACTTAGATGCTGCCATATAAGATTGGAACTCGAAGTTTTCACCATAAGCGATGTTATATACCTCTTCTACTTCCTCCAATCTATACTCGTCCAGAACGTTGTAATAGTAATCATGTTCTTTCATATACTCCATTCGCTCTGCCACGCTATTAAAAGAAACGGTATTCTCTCTAGCTTCTTCCATAAAGACTTCTAATGCCTCTTTATCCTTATGAAGCTGATAAAAACCGTCCTGCATTTGCGTGATTTCATTATTCAGTTCAATGTGTCGCAATCTCCCGCACCCTTTCCTTAAAATATTCTACATCGTTATTTGTTCCAGATAACTCAAATTTTGATACAATAGGCACTTCATATTTAGTAGAAATTTTGTCAGCACTTGCACCGAACATGTCTCCCCAGTTACGATTGCCGCTTGCAGATACGCCTTTTAATTTTTCATTATTGCGCTCTAAAAAGTCTAAAACACGTTCTGGTACATTGCCAAAACCTGTTGTATACGTAATAAGAATAAAGTCTTCATCTATTACTAGATCTTCATCAATTTGAACGGCCGGCATATTTAATTTGTGGATGAAACGCTTCACGTTTCCTGTCATGGAATCATATGCAACTAACATTTCCGACCCCTCCCTCTCCAATCTATATTCTCTATATGTTGTTCTTGATTTCTCTATATATTGTATTACGTTTCAAAATAAGACACAAGATATATGTATAAATTCTTTCTTTTTTTAACTTTTACTTTTCGACAAGACAGTCGATTTTTTTCAATACAATGACTATGAAACAACATTCTAAAACTCATGTCAATAAAGTGCTTTTCAAAAAAGTTGTCAACGAATTTAACCTTATTTTTAAAAAAGGTTCCAATGTATTTTGTCATAAAACGGCAAATGCTGGAGGAATATATTTCTCCAGCATCACGCAAAAAAGAACAGACATGAAACGATAATCTGTTCTAAAAAACGATTACATTTATCAATTTTACTTTATTAAATATTATACATATACTTTCGGTTCGCGTTACATACTAAAAGATAACTATTATAGAAAAAGATAATTATTATGGAAATTCAACTTATTTATGAAAAGATTATTCAGAGTGCTCAATACGCAAAATATCTTTTACAAAAATATGATGTGGATTTTCATCTTTATCAATCATTGTACATACAGGAGCTTCTTCATCAAAGTAAACAATCATTCCTTCTACGTACTGATATGTATGTTGAACTTGTACAGTTACTTTAATTTCTATAGCCTCTTCATATGCTCTTTTTATTTTCTGAAGCATTTTTGCCGAACACTTTCGTTTCTCTGGATACATAACCATCCCCATAAATCGATTACCGGTTCTATCTTTCCACATATAATCCCAATGCGGTAATATGCCTTGTTTAAAATCGCCCATAATTCTCCTCCCCTATATTCTTCTAGTTACGAACGTGGCGTTTCTGAATATGTATAAATTACTTGTCCGCCGCGCTGTGCGTTCCCAATAATATGTTTAAAGTCTTCCCTACTTACTACAACTTCTCTGAACGTATAAAATACATCTTTCGTAACAACATACTCCTTTATTTCACCATTTTTCAGCTGATCCAAAATTGTATTTGCTAATTCTTTATCCATGTATTTCACCTCTATGCAATATTTTATTTTATCTTATATTCTATAGGTCAACAACTGTAAATTTATCCAGATGCTATACCTTCATTTCATTTTCATTATTTTTCAAAAGATATCTCTTTATTATATGTCCACTAAATATCATATACTAACATAGCTACTTCTCTATATCAAACATTTCGACATTCAATTATGCAAAGTTCCATACCACTATGCTACAATATATAAATAGAATTAGGAGGGATACTATGATTCGGAAAGCAAAAAAGACAGATGCAACGGCAATAGCTCCTTTATTGTATAATGCTCTGCACGAAATTGCTGAAAAAATCACAGGTAGCACAGTTGAGACCGAAGTATTACTAGGACTTGAAACATGGTTCTCAAAAGAGGGCAATCGACTGAGCTATGAAAACTGTTTTGTATATGAGCAAGACGGGGGTGCAGTTGGAGTTATTGTCGCTTATCACGGTAGTGAGGCAACAAGGCTTGATGAACCAATTGTACATCACTTAAGAGAATTACATAAAGATGAATCGATTACGTTAGAAAAAGAAGCTGAACTTGATGAATATTACATTGATACATTATCAGTTTCAAGTGCACATGGTGGAAAAGGAATTGGTTCTAAATTAATTGAAGCTGCTGAAATTCATGCAACTGAAAAGGAACATGAAAAAATCGCATTACTTGTTAATTTAGAAAACAAACGTGCCTATTCACTATACGAAAAACTAGGTTATAAAAAAGATCAAATCGTTATGCTTGTAGGCGAACCTTATGCACATCTTGTAAAACCATTGAACATCCAAATTTCTATATCTTAAAAAAAAGCATACGATGTATATACATCGTGTGCTTTTATGTTAAATTCGTATTTAATATATTTCCATTCATCGCCTCATGAAACGTATATGTTGTACATCCCCATGGCTCTCTATGCAAAATAGGCGTACCAGACCATCCCATTGCTCTCAGTTCCGTACCAATCATTACATTCACATAATTATGACCTACAAGAGCAATACTTCCATGTACGAGAGCGTAACGGTGTAATAAGTAAGCCGCTTGCTTTGCCCTCTCCCTTACTTCCTTATAAGACTCAACATCTTTATGGTAACCAAGTATCCATACTGCTCGTCCGATAAACATCCATACGTTAGGTTTACATTTTAACCATTTTGGAGCATAAAAACTCGTCGGAACTTCAGCTTCCCTAAAAAGAGCATTTTGCATAAAAGATAAAGAATCCACTAATTCAGCTGCTGACTGTACTGCACACCTTTGATCACTCGTTAAAATCAATTTTGCTGCTTCAACCGCTTCCCTTGTTTCCAATGGTATAGGTGCTTTCTCTGTTATAGTATGTAAGTCATATCCTTTCATCCATTCATGAAAGAATGTAACCGTCATTGGTTCTATAGTACGATCTAAGCGACCATGACGAATAAAAGAAATCTTCATTCTTTCCACTCTCCATTCATCACTTACGAACTCTATTATGTACTATTTTTACATATCATACCACGCAAAAAAAAGAAAGTTATACACCTTTACATATCCCCGCCACTCTCATGTGTGATTGAAGCATGTATACCATCCATCCCATCAAAATATGTAGTCGTTTCATGATGACGAATCTTTTTTAAATGTATATAAGAAAATAAAAACAAAGTTAAAGCTATAGCACTCCCCACAAATTCAAACATCATTTTACCGCCTCTAATTTCTCCCACTTTAGCAGGTTATCTTATATCTTTATTATACCCCTATATAAAGATACATGCATTTCTACCATTATTTCTCCTAATAACATGGGTTTTTCGTATATTTTCTTACAAAAAGTGAATATTTTTCGAATTTTTACTTTGGAAACATTTACAAAGTAGGAAATATGGTTCAAAATAGGTGGAAATAAAAAAACCCAAATTTATTCTTTTTTTGGGAAAACTGTAACAAGGAGAGTTGCTTATGCAGATCGCAGAAACTGGAGATATCATCGAATTTAAAGGTGGAATGCAAGGCCGTGTTCAAAAAGTAAATCAAAACTCCGTTATTGTAGATATAACAATTATGGAAAATTTTAGAGAACTAGATATGGAACCTCTTACAGTTGTAAGTCATAAAAACTATACTGTCATTAATCAAAATGCATAATATAATAGAAAGAAAGGATCTGTATAACATACAGATCCTTTCTTTCTATTATATATTAACGATTATCAATTGTTTCTGGATATAGATCATGGTTCATCATGCGGTAGTCTGCCATTTGCTCATACTTCGTTCCTGGGCGACCATAGTTGCAGTAAGGATCAATTGAAATCCCTCCACGTGGTGTGAATTTCCCCCATACCTCAATGTAACGCGGATCCATTAATTTAATTAAATCATTCATAATAACGTTCATGCAATCTTCGTGGAAGTCACCGTGATTGCGGAAACTAAATAAATATAGCTTTAAAGATTTACTCTCTACCATTCTTTGTTCTGGAATGTAGCTAATATAAATTGTTGCAAAGTCTGGTTGGCCTGTTTTCGGACATAAACTTGTAAATTCAGGACAATTAAATTTCACAAAATAATCACGGTTTGGATGATTATTATCAAATACCTCTAAAATTTCTGGGCTATATTCAAATAAATATTTTGTATTTTGATTTCCTAATAATGTTACATCTTTTAAATCTTCATCTAATCTTCCTGCCATTTTAAACATCCCTTCTCATTATACTCCGCGTTTATTTCCCCATACTAAGGCATGAAGCTGCGGCAATACTTTTGCATTATTCATCTCTTTACAATTTACAGCTTTATCAATCAGCCACTCATATTTATCTAATAATTTCTTAATCAGCATCGCATCATCCACTGTTTTTGTATCATCATTCCCTACTTGTAAGAAAAATGGTACATCTGGATAACGTTCGTGCATCTTAACTGCATACTCGAAGTCATAATCGTCAAATACTACTACCTTTAAACTAATATCTTTTCCTGCTAGTTTCTGAATAACAGCATCTAACTTCTGAAAATCAGTATTCATCTTCGAACTTGGTGGCTTTGGAGAAATCGTTATCTCATCAATTTGAAGTAACCAATCTTGCCATTTACTCCCTTGCGTTTCGATTGCTGTTCGCATTCCATTCTCTTTTAATATAGAAAGAAGAAACTCAATATTTTTCAGCAATGCTGGATTTCCACCTGAAATCGTAACATGAGAAAAATTTTCGCCACCAATTTCTACAAGCTCATTCCAAACGTCTTCTGCTGTCATCTGTCTAATTTGATCTTTAGCCGATCCATCCCACGTAAAAGCAGAATCACACCAAGCGCAGCTATAATCACAACCAGCTGTACGAATAAACATCGTCTTTTGTCCTACAACCATTCCTTCACCTTGAATAGTTGGACCAAATATTTCTAAAACAGGGATTTTACTCATCGAGCATCCACTCCCGTCTTACTTCCGCATAACTAGTTGGCGTCTCGAAAAGACGAACAAATTCAACACGAGCTCCTTTATATTCGTTCGCACGATTATCTTTTAATAATGCTTCTGCCATCTTTTCGTAAATCCAAACGACCATGTTTTCAGCAGTCGTATTCATCGCTGGTAACGTTTCGTTTAAATAACGATGGTCTAAATAAATTTCTATTTCATTCTTCCAAATTTCTTTTATATCTCCAAAGTCAATCGCAAGACCTATCTCATTTACATATCCACTAATCCCAAATACAACTTTATATGTGTGACCATGTAAGTTTTTACATTTCCCTTCATAACAGTGTAAATGGTGTGCTGCATCAAATGTAAATTCCTTGCTGACCATTACTCTTTTATTATGATATTTGAGCTGTTTACGCTGAATATCCTCGTCCATTTTTTGCAAATTTTCTACAATGCGAAATCCAAAGAAATTATCCATTAGTTACTCGCTCCTTCGCGTTCTTGTAGGTACGTATCTAATCCTGCTTTACGAAGTTGACATGCTGGACATTCACCGCAACCATCACCAATGATTCCGTTATAACATGTTAATGTTTTTTCTCGAACAAACTCGAATGCTCCAAGTTCATCTGATAATTTCCATGTTTCCGCTTTATCAATCCACATAAGTGGTGTATGAATCACAAACGGATAATCCATGGATAAATTTAAAGTAACGTTTAACGATTTCACAAACACGTCACGGCAATCTGGATAACCACTAAAATCAGTTTCACATACACCCGTTACAATATGACGTGCTCCAACTTGTTTTGCTAATACAGCAGCAAATGATAAGAATAGTAAATTTCGTCCATCTACAAACGTCGATGGCAATTCACCTTCTTCATGTGTAATCTCCATATCGGTTCTCGTTAACGCATTTGGAGCAAGTTGATTTAATAGACTCATATCTAGTACCGTATGTTTAATTCCTAGCTCTTTTGCAATTTCCGCTGCACAATCAATTTCTAGCTTATGACGTTGATTGTAATTAAACGTTACAGCCTCTACTTCTGCAAACTGCTCTATTGCCCAAAATAAACATGTCGTACTATCTTGTCCTCCACTAAAAACAACAACTGCCTTTTCTTTTTTCATTTCACTCATTCTCCTTCTCTACTACGAATAAGAAGAAAGAACGTTCTTGAACTGTCACAATAAAAAAACAAAACAATACCTAAAGATATTGTTGTTTCCATAGTTTTTTATAGAGGGAGTTCGCGAACCTCTCCCGTGCATTGCACGGAATTCCTTCTTTCATTGACAAAGGTTATTGTAACATATTGTATACTATCAGAAAAAATTTCTGATTTTTCCGCTATTTCTCATTTCATTTCTTTCATTTTATAGTATGATTAATTTAATGTGAGAAGAGAGGAGGCATCCCACTGAAACCCTTTATTATTTATCTCTTTTTAAATATATTATTCATCCTTGTTACAATGCTCGTATACCATTTATTTTGGAATCAAAAAGGGAAACGTTCTCCTAAATTAAATTCAGCAATATTTATTGTATTATGTTGCCTCGTTACTATACTATGTATCACTTTCGCAGCAAAAACAAATTATGGATTTCAATTTGATATGCGGCATATCGTATTAATTGTCGGTACATTAACCGGAGGTCCTATTGCTGGTGGATCTATATTAGTTGTATTAAATATATACCGCTTCTTATTAGGAGGAATAGGGGTTTTCCCATCGATTATCGGTTCTATCCTTCTATTTATTGTCCTATTATTTACATACAAATTTTTCAATCGAACTTCTAATCGTATAAAAATAATACTTGCTATTATCTACAGTCTCACATACGGATTTAGTTGGATACCTTTCTTCCTTTCAAAGGTTACAAACAAGGCTGATTATATACCACATATTATTGTGTATGAGTTATGTACGATACTTGGTACGATCCTTATTTTATATTTACTACACATATTACAAACTCAAGTGCGTCTCCAAAACGAACTTATGAATGCTGAAAAATTTCATTTAATTGGTGAAATGGCAGCGTCTATCTCTCATGAAATTCGCAATCCATTAACTTCAACAAAAGGATTTTTGCAACTTTTACAATCAGATACATGTACTGAGCAGGAGCGAAAATTATATATTGACATAGCCATCAACGGAATCGAACAAGCAAACCACGTTCTTACAGATTATTTAACCTTTGCAAAACCAAGTATTGAAAAAGAACAAAGATTACAGTTAGAAGAAGAACTACTACATGCATTATCGTTAATTACACCGCTTGCTAATTTAGCAAATGTGCGTACACATTATATAAAGCAAAGCACTTCTTTTTTTATCGCGGGAGAAAAACAAAAACTAAATCAATGCTTGTTAAATATTTTAAAAAACTGCATTGAGGCCATGCCAAAAGGCGGTGATCTTTATTTCACATTAGTTCCTGATCATAAGCATATTCAGTTATATATAAAAGATACAGGAGTCGGTATGGATACCGAACAAGTGAAGCGTCTTGGCTCTCCTTTCTACTCAACAAAAGAAAAAGGGACTGGACTTGGAATGATGGTCGTATTCAGTGTTGTTCAAGCTATGAATGGAAAAATTGATATTATAAGTGAAAAAGGAATCGGTACAACCTTCTTATTAACTTTTCCACTCATACAAAAAACGTGATGAAATAATCATCACGTTTTTTCTGTTCCTTCAACTAATTCAGCAAAAGCTTTCACTTTTCCATGTGGTTTTTGATTTTCTTTACGTGCTTTCCAAGCGCGCTCTTCTTCTTTCTTTTTCTTGGACATACTTTTCAACTCCTTCTTTCCTTTCTCCATCTAGTATTCCAAAATAAGAAAGAAAACTATGCACATATCAAAAAAGAAGTGGTCTCCCACTTCTTCCTAATTATCTTTGTAAAATTGCGTGTTTCGCCTCTTTTAACTGCGTAAGATGTCTTTGTTCATGCAAATCAAGAAATTGAATCCACTGATACAAATTCAGATCATTAAAAACAGGATGCTTTAATCCATTTTCAAATAGATCTTTTTCATCTATAACACTATGAAGCGCGTGTAATAGTTCTTGTCGTGAATGTTCTAGTAATTGAATTCCTTGCTGTTTTTTCATTAACGTTTCTGTTGGTTGCATTTGCTGAGGAGCTTCTCGTTTATGTGTGCGATCAAGCGTAAGTTGGAGGTCTTTAAATGGAGTCGTGTTTCTTTCATTTTTTTGTAAAGCATATACAAGGGCAGACGTGACAGATTGTTCAACTAAATGCAAGTGATGCAAAATTTGAATAATACTCCATTTATCACGGCGTGGCTTTACATTCACTTCTGTATCATTTAACATTTCAATTTCTGATAATAGCGTGCTTCGAGTAGACTGTAATGAGTTCACCAAACTTTCTAAACTCACATCCATATTAGATTGAAGCATACTTCTTTCCCCCCTTTTTGTTGGTGAAAAGAGGTGCTCCTTATTAGAAACACCTCTTTAGTATTCTGAATTTTCTTTTATTATCTCATCATTTTCACATTATGTCGATGTTAAACATGTGAAAAAAAGCGCATGTTTTTTACAATTTTGTGTCGTCAATCGCATGTAGCCATGCTTCAATTTCTGTAATGACGCTTTTTACACAGCCTTCAGCAAATGGTGATGTTAAATTTGCAACTTCTACTAATTCTAAGAACGATTTACTTCCACCTTGTTGGCAAAGATTCACATAATCTTCCCACGCCTCTTGTCTATTATCTCTTGCACGTTTCCAAAATTGCAGTGCGCAAATTTGTGCTAACGTGTAGTCGATATAGTAGAACGGCGAGCTATAAATATGCCCTTGACGTTGCCAGAATCCACCGCGCTCTAAATAATCATTATCTTCATAATCACGATGCGGCAAATACTTTTTCTCTATATTGCGCCATGCTGTCTTACGCTCTTCTGGCGAAGCTTCTGGATTTTCATATACATAATGTTGATATTCATCAACAGATACACCATACGGTAAAAACAGAAGTGCTGAACTTAGGTGAGAGAAGTAATATTTATCTGCATCTTCTTCAAAGAATAACTTCATCCATGGCCATGTAAAGAATTCCATACTCATAGAATGAATTTCACACGCTTCATACGTTGGCCAGTTGTATTCTGGAATTTCAAACTTACGACTTTCATATACTTGGAAAGCATGACCAGCTTCATGTGTTAATACGTCAATGTCGCCAGATGTTCCGTTGAAGTTCGAGAATATAAATGGCGCTTTATAATTCTCGATATATGTACAATATCCACCGCCTGCTTTTCCTTTTTTCGCAACTAAATCTAATAAATCATTATCTAGCATGAAATTGAAAAATTCATCCGTTTCAGCCGATAACTCTTTATACATCGTTTTCCCATGATTAACAATCCAATCCGCATCTCCTTTTGGAGTTGGATTACCAGTAGAAAACTCAAAGTTCTCATCATAATATGCTAATTTTTCTACACCAATACGTGCTTTTTGTCTTTGTCTTAATTCCGTTGTAACTGGAACAATATAATCAAGTACTTGCTGACGATAATTCGCCACCATTTCCGCATTATAATCTGTACGGTACATTCTTGCATATCCAAGTTCAACAAAGTTTTTGAAACCTAAAGATTTAGCAATTTTCGTTCTCACTTTAACAAGCTCATCATAAATACGATCTAACTCTTCCTCATTCTCAGATAAAAAACCGTAATATGCTTCACTTGCTGCTTTACGTTCACTTCTTTCCTTTCCTTGCATAAATGGAATAAGCTGTGATAACGTTCTTTCTTCTCCTGCAAAGTCAATTTTTGCAGACGCTAATAACTGTGTATATTGTGAAGACAATTTATTCTCTAATTGTAAATCTTTCACGACTTCATCAGAATATATTTTTAAATCACACTCCGCAAGGGCAAATAATTGCTTCCCATAATACGCTTCTAATTCTTCACGGAATGGAGAATGAATTAACGCATTATAATACTTTGTACCATATCCTTGTACAACTGGAGAGAATTCATCAAAGAAATCTTGCTCTTCCTTATAAAAAGCATCTGTCGTATCAACAGAATGACGAATATAACAAAGATTCCCCATTGTACCAAAATCGTTGCGAATTTCGTTAATTGAATGAATGACTTGCTTTTGTTCTTCTACAGTTTTTGCGTTATCAAACTTCTCTAAAGCAACAGTAAACTTCTCTTTTAATTCTTCAATATTTGGCCGTTTATATTCATAGTCTTTAAATGACATGAACGAGCCTCCTCTCCATTATATGCATCCTTACTATAATTCAATGCTTACTTACAAATCTCCTCTTATTCTTCAGCAAAATACGGCAAATGCTGTCATAATTACATGTAAACAAAAAAGCCTTGGATTTCTTTATCCAAAGCTCCTTTGGAACATACTATTATTTTTCATACTTTCCAATCTTTTTTAATAGATCAAGTAATTCATCCTTTTCCTCTTTCGTTAACATTTCAAAAGACTGATGTATAACTTGCTCATGCCCTGGAAAAATAGAAGCAATAAAGTTCTCTCCCGACTCAGTTAGTTGTGCATAAATAACACGTCTGTCATTCGGGCACGGAATTCTCTTTACTAGTCCCTTTTTCTCTAGCTTATCTACAACATATGTAATGCTGCCACTAGCTATTAAAATACGCTCACCAATTTGCTGAAGTGGTTGACCACCTTTATGATATAGCAGTTCTAATACAGCAAATTCAGTTGGATTTAACCCGTTACTTTGTATAGACTTATTTGTAGTATCCATAACAGCACGATGTACACGAGATAATGCTATAAATACTTTTAAAGATTGAGAAATATCTTCTCGTTCATTATTTGATGTCATACAACTTTCAACCCTTCACTTAAATTCTCAGTAATAAAAAGAAAAAACAGCTTAGTACTTCATGTAATTCCCGAATGAGCATTCACTCATTCATTACCTCTCCCCAAACATATTATGCATGATTCTTGAATAAAAACATGACAATTTTAACATAGTTTATATATAATGATAATAAAAAAGAAGGAGTACGAAATTTGAAAGTCAAATTCCACAGCATAGTTTTATATATATTGCTTGTCATCCTACCAACAATAGGGATTGGTGCTACATTTTATTCGTATCATTCGTATAAAATGAAACAGGAAAACAAACTATCTGCTCACACCGTTCTCTTTTTATATAGAGACTATTTAGATCATCACCTTGGTGAAGCAATTTCCGCATTAGAAATGCTCGCAAAGGTCGTAGGAACCGAGACTGGAAATATAAATGGAATTAAAGAAATTGTACATGATACAGATGGAAACGATGCACGTTTTTCTGGTCTATATTACGCTACACCAGAAGGCGTCATTACAATCGCATCGGAAGGCGACCGACCACCTGTTGATGTCTCAGATCGTAAATATATTCAAAACGCATTACAAACTAAGAAAACAACTGTATCATCCGTCATTACAGATCGTGTTCTTGGACATCAAGCTATTATGATTGCTTCTCCCATTTTCAATAAACAGAAAGAGTTCTCAGGCTTATTGTTAGCAAGTTTACGCTTTGACTACATTTCATCATCTTTAAATGCCATTAAGCCGCAATACCATTTTGAAGTAACCGATAAATATGATGTCGTTTTTCTAACCGATGATAATAACGAAACAAGTGCTGCTCATTCAAATATGCTTACTACTCCACTTCAAAGATTAGATTGGAAGGTCTCTGTTTCTCCGTTACCTATTCATCAAAAAACTTTATACCAGTGGGTTTCCGTAGAATGTATAGCTACTTTATTTTTAATGTCAATTTTATTTTTACTCGCTCAATATATGTTGTTAAAACGGCAAACAAAACTGGAAAGACAACAAAATGAACTACAAAAAATTGAATTGGTTGGAACTTTTGCAGCTAGTACAGCCCACGAAATCCGTAATCCTCTTACCGGAATTAAAGGGCTCGTCGCTCTATTAAAAGAGAAATATAAAGATGAACAAGATCAGTTCTATTTTTCCATCATCGAACAAGAAATAGAACGGATTAATGAAATTGTAAGCGAATTTCTTATTCTCGGAAAGCCAACTGCTATCATTGAACAAACTTATGATGTGAGAACCATTCTAAATGAGGTAACGTTAATTATTCAATCTGAGGCGAATCTACATAACATTGTATTCCATTTACATTTGCCAGACCATCATGTTCATATCCGTTGCTCAAAAGACCATATGAAACAAGTGGTTTTAAACATTACAAAAAATGCAATTGAAGCCATGACTTCTGGTGACACACTCACCATTGTCGTAACAAACACTGAAACGCACGCACAATTGCAAATTATAGATACTGGAAAAGGGATTCCAAAACATATTCAAAAACACCTCTTTCATCCGTTCTTTACTAATAAAGATACTGGAACAGGTCTTGGACTTGTTATATGTAAACGAATTGTAGAGATGTACAATGGGCATATTTTTATTGACAGTATAGAAAACGAAGGAACAACAGTTCATATCGAAATTCCGTTACACTCAGTATAATTATCCTTATCCCAAAAGGGTAATTATACTTATTTCATAAAACCAGCCACAAGCATTCGCCAAAAATTACTCGATTTCCCTTCATACCCAATTTGAAAAATAGGTACCTTTATAATCGATAACCATCTTGGTGTTTGTTTCTCTTTATAACACTGGTACTGTAAAATAAGCTTGTCCAATTCTTGACTAACTTGAATTGTCTCCATACTATTTAACCCACTCGTTAAACCTAATTGAATCATCTCTTCACGTTTCATATGAATATCACGTGAAAGCTTTTCTAATGTGTACTTCCTTTTTACAGTAAACATTCATATCCCCCTTATTATACTTCCATGCTCTCAACTTCACTTCTCCATCGACCTTGTAACTACTTAATCATATTTGAATTTGAAGAATCAGAAAATTAAACATTTTCTCCCTGTAATTTACAAATCTTTACCCTCACTTTGAGAATTATTACAAATTATTCTATCTTTGTAAATACATTCGCAATAATAGACATTTTTTTCATCTTCTTTTTTTATAAACACCTATTAAATAGCGGATTCTCTATTTTCCATATACTTTTCTTCGACATTTTTTGTTTAATTTATATAAAAACGCAAAACATAATGATGATTGATAAAGTGAAAATTTAATCATTGAGGGCGTTCACTCCTCACTGCCCGCAAATAGTAGGATAAAATAGAAAGGAAATATTTATATGCGCAAATATACAATTGCATTTCTTATGCTTGCTATGTTCTTACCATCTTTCTTGTTTCCTGTTCAAGCAAAGGCACATACAAACAAAGTAGCTATTGTCATTGATGACTTCGGCAATAATATGAAGGGAACTGATAAAATGTTATCACTTCCTATTCCACTGACTGTTGCCGTTATGCCTTTTCTTCCTTCCACAAAGGAAGATGCGATAGCGGCTCACAAGAAAGGGCACGAAGTTATTATACATATGCCAATGGAACCTATTAAAGGTAAAAAAGAATGGCTTGGACCAAAAGCAATTACAACTGATTTAAGCAATGAAGAAATAAATAACCGACTCGAACAAGCAATTCAAGAAGTACCGCATGCAATTGGGATGAACAATCATATGGGATCAAAAGTGACTGCGGACGAAAGAATTGTACGACTTATACTTGCAGCTTGTAAAAAACACGGTTTATTTTATTTAGATAGCAAAACAAATCCTAAGAGTGTCGTCCCGAAAATCGGGAAAGAATTAGGAGTGCCTATTATTGAAAATCAATTATTTTTTGATGATGTGTATACAGCCACACATATTTCAAAACAAGCCCAATTACTCATAAAAAAACTTCAAGAAAAACCGATTATGGTAGCTATCGGACATGTTGGGCCTCCAGGTGAAATTACATCACGTGTAATAGAAACTTCTATTCCTAAAATTCGCGCACATGCAGACTTTATTTTTTTATCTGATTTAGCATTATCTCCACCTCCTGTTTCAAAATAAGATTCATTACTCAAACTAAAAAAGGACCAATCTGCATATAGCAAATTGGTCCCTTTTCCTTTTCACCTTAAATATAATCTACATGACTCACCCTGAATCCTTTTTTCTCTATTTTTTCGATTAATTGCTTTAATTTTTTTTCATTTAACTCATCTGTTATATTTACGATAACACGGCGAATATATTGATCGCCGTTATCTAACGTAAATAATCCACCGATATTAAATGCTTTCAACAATGTCCCAAGTTCCTTAATCGTTCCCTTACAATCTTGTGTTGCAATCGTTAATATATAACCACCCGTCCGCATACCGAATGAATCTTCAATAACATCAAATATATTAGAATGCGTTAAGATACCGACAAATTCATTATAATCATTTAACACAGCTAAAAATGGAAGGCGACGAATAACATAAAATGCTCTAAAAAAAGAATCCTTTTCAAAAATAAATGCAGCGGAATCTTCCAGCATATGTTCCGTACTTAATTTCTCTAATCCACCATCACACTTCTTTTCTAAAAGATCTACTTTATAAATTATCCCCATGAATTTCTTTTCATCTTCTGCTACTACAGGGATTGCTCGAAATCCCGTTTCATTCATAATTTGCAAAGCCTCTTTACCTGAATCTTTCATTTTGCAAAATGTTACTTGCTGTTTTGGCAGAAAATGATATTTAACTCGCAAAATATGTTCCTCCTTACATGTCAACATGTAATCTATATATAATAAGGAAACCTATATTTTATGAGTAAAATCATTTTTAAAACGCTTTCATTTTTTTATTGACTTGTAACGAACGACACCACAAACATTTTATATTACAGAGCTCTTCGCACCTTTTATCATTAACAATTTCACATGGTAATTCATTAAATATTCTATACCCTCTAGCCATTTTTTCGCTTCTTCTGGAGTTTTCCCCCACACGATCATGCCATAATTATGAACGAGAACTACTCCTCCACCTTCAATAAAATTCGGCACATCATTTTCTAATAAATCAGCGAATTTTTTCTCATCTTCTACAATGGGAATTGTCATTTCTGTTATACCTTCTTTTCCAAAAACACGTTCCACGCTACGTTTATCGAATGTTACTTCCCCTTCTTCTCCGTATAACTCTGATATTAAATGACTATCTACAGTCTGCACTTGTAAAATACATTCTGCACTACTTTTTTTATAAATATCCGCATGCATAAATGATTCCGCAGCTGGTTTTTCTTCATTTTCAAATACTGGCTCACACATACAATTTACAACAATAAAATCTTCTTCTGAAAATAGCCCTTTATCTCTTCCCTCAACGTTTACTAAAAAAGTTAACGGCTCTTTTGACGTACAGAGTGATAAACTAATTTTTGTACCATAAAACCAATCACGAAGTGCTAATTCAGATTTCACATCTTTCAATTCATTCCATTTCTTTAGAAAAAATAACATTTCGTCACCCCCGGCGTAATATTTATATAATGTTCAAATCCTTTCTATGTAAAAGGAGTATTTTTTGATTATTCTAAAAATTTAATTGAATTATCACATGAGAACGCTTTTTTGTCAATATAGTTTCACAGCTCTTCTTTAAAATGGGCCATTCATATGTCCATTCATATGTCCATACACCTGTCGATTGCCTATTTCATTTTATACATAAAAAATACGTTATTCTTTTTACATTAAAGAATAACGTATTTTCTCATCTTTTATTTCGTTATTGCGTTATATAAAAACTGTGCATATTGTTCACGTGTTACGAAATCATCACCTAAAAAGTTTCCTTTTCCATCACCTTTAGATATATTATTATCCGCTAAAGATGTCACATATTCTTCTGCCCAGTGACCAGTTGGTACATCTTTAAAATTCACTTTATTATTTCCATATTCTTTTAACTGAAATACTTTATATAATACGACAGACATTTCGTATCGAGTTAATACTCCATCTGGACGAAATTCCCCAGTACCATCTCCTTGCATAATTCCAGCTTGCGCAACTGTAGCAATATCTTGCTCAAACATATGCCCTTTCGTATCTGTAAATCTCTCTTTCTGCTCTACTTTATTTTCTAATTTCAAGTACCTTTGTACTAAAGACGCAACTTGTCCACGAGTAATATTATCCCCAAATCCAAATTGTCCATTTCCATATCCCTTGAAAATATTTTCTTTCGCTAAATAGTTAATTGCTTCTTCTGACCAATGTCCTTTTGGTACATCTTTAAATTCTACTACTTCTACTTTTTCATCTTCTTTAGAAGTGTTATCCCCTTTGCTTTCTACCACATTTTGAATTACAGATCCTGTGAAGAAGATTCCTGTATCAGCAAATGGATCTTTCACACCAAATTCGTATATTTTCTCACCTGATGTACTCCACTTAACTGCATCATTACTATACGTACCACCTTCGCTCTTCAAACGAATTTTTGTAGAGATGTTACCATCTTTTTCGTATATAGGTACTTTTACTTCTTTATTTACTTCTGTTTCCCCTAAAAATACTTTTTGATTTTGAACATTGATATAAGCTTTCTTACTTAGTTCTATTACTGGTCTAACATCGCGGATCTCATTTGCAACAAAACTTAGATATACTAACTTATTCAACTTACTAACTGACGATAAGTCTGAAATATAATTTGCTTCTAAATCAAGCTTTTGTAAGTTTACTAGACTGGATAATGGCATAATATCTTTTAATTCATTGTTAGGTAAATCTAATTCTGTAAGTTGAGTCATTTTAGCAAGTGGTGTCACATCTTCAATTTGATTTTTCCCGATAAATAACTTACTTAATTGATTCATTTGATCAATGCCCGATAAATCTTTAACTTTATTACGTGTTAATACTAAGTCTTTTAAAGGTAATGAATATAACGGTTTAATATCTTCAATTTGATTACCAGCTAAAGTCAAGTAAGTTACATTTTTTAACGCGCTTAATGGAGCAACATTCGTAATTTTATTATTTGCTAAATTCAAGTAATCTAGTTGTTCCATTTTCGCTAATGCTGTTACATCTTCTATTTGGTTGCCTGATAGATATAAACTTTTTACATTTTTCATTTCAACTAACGGTGCAACGTTTGTAATTTTATTATTACTTAAATCTAGAGATTCTAAATTATCCATCTTAACAAGTGGCGTTACATCTGAAAATTCATTACCACGCAAAGCTAAATGATTTAATTGCTTTAAGTTCGCAAAGAACGACGGATCTGTTATCTTCGCATTCGCAACTGTTAAAGATTTTAAATTTGGCATATATTTTAATGCACTATAATCAAGAATCTCATTCGTATTTAAAAACAAGTTCTTTACTTGTAATAACTCTTCTTTCGTAATTGGTGTATTTAAATCTTTTCTATTAAATACTTTTTTATTAACAAGTTCTCTTAATTTGTTATCTGTTATCATATTTTGATTATCAACTGGATTATCCGTTTCTGTATTGCCTGAATTGGAGTTATCATCTGGTTTCTCTGTTTCTTTGTCACCTATAGTTGGATCTTTAATTTCAAATTGAACTTGATATTTGTGATCATATCCAATAGCCGGAATAAGTATGTGCATTTGCATATTATGCTTCTTCTCAAACTCTCCAATTTCAAATTGAACTACTTTCGTTCCATTCTTCCTCTTATCTTCTGACAAAACTTTCACATCATGAAATACACCTGGTTGGTTTCTATCTTCTATTCTAAGATATTGAAAATAATCACTATCTTGCATTGTTACAGTAACAATTTTTTTCCCGGCTGCAATTGTTACTTTAGGATCTTTTATATATTGAGAAACCATTGATGGCTCATCTTTTTGATCCTTATATATTTTAATCTCAGTATCATACATACGATCACTCGCTGCTGCTACTGATTGGTTTGCTTCAATTTTTATTGCTGCCAATGCTGGAGTAGAATAAGCAGCAAATGGAATGGCTAATGTCGTTGCTACTACTAACGCCTTCATATAGTTTTTTTTCAAAATAATATCCCCTATCATATATAGTTTTTTATAATTGATAACACTTATCAATTACCTACAATTAAATGATAATGAATATCATTATCATTGTCAATAGGAATATTACATTAGATTTATATTTTCAAAGATAAAAAATAAAAAACCCTTTATTCAAAGGGATTTTTTACCTATCGTATGAAGAATTTCACTTTTTTCCTTCTCATTAATTACACCGATTTTCTGCAAAATATTCGCGTACAATACAAGTTTATTATATATTCGTTCTGACATGTTCCCCCTTCTTTCCTTCGACCAACTTTTTTTGTATTGGTAAATTATATGAAAGAGACGAGAAAATGTGTCCACTTTTTGCATAAATACAAATCTTTTATTCCGCTCTTTGCAGGCAGTAAAACTCCCACCTAAAAATCAGGTGGGAGTTCAATTTATTTAGCAAATTGTCCATTGAATATTATGCTTTTTAATTTCCTCTTCAAAACTATAGGGCATTTTTTTATCACAAATAACATGCTGAATACGATAAAATGCTGCTATTCGATAATTCCCTTTTACGCCTATCTTTGTATGATCACATAGAATATATGTTTTTTCCGCTAATTTCATCATCGCTTCTGACAGTTTTGCCTTTTCTAATTCAAAACTAGAAACTCCAAAACTAGGCAATAATCCATCAATCGAAACGAATGCTTTATGAAAATGGAATTGCTGTATTACTTGCTGGGAAATAGATCCTGATACGCGTGAATGCTTTGGAGATACTTTCCCACCAATAAATAAAACTTCACCGTGAAACATTTTTTTATTAATAGAAGAAATTAATTGTGTGGCTACTGGAAATGAACTTGTTACAATCGTTAAATTTTTTCGATGAACAAGATATGGTACCATTTGAAGTGGTGTACTTCCGTCATCAATTGCAATCACATCTCCATCTTCCACAAACGTTGCTGCTTTATACCCAATTCTCTTCTTCTCTTCTATATGCAGCATCTCTCGTTCTAACATTGGTGCCTCTATTCCAGCTCCCGGAAGTTGGACTGCTCCACCATACACTTTCTTCAACTTCTTTTCACGATCCAATTCTTCTAAATAACGACGAATCGTCTCTGTTGAGACAGCAAACTCTCTCGCTAATTCTGAAACTTTTACTTTCCCTTTAAACTCTACCTTCTCAAGAATGGTTCGCTTTCTTTCTTCACCTACTACAGACATAACCTCACCCCATTGATTTCTACCTCATACACTGCTTTACTTATACAAAGTTATAACTTTCTTTGTAAGTGAAAACTTCTTCATGAATATGAATGCCACGCTTTTTTAGTTCATCAAAAATAATTTGTGGATTTACAAAAGCTTCCTCTGGCGTCACAACACCAACTTTATTTACATTCCCTTTTGCGATTAACTCTGTAGCAATCCCAAATGGAATACCGACGTTTCTCGTATACGCTCTTAATTTTCCCCATCCTACAACAGATCCATCAGATAACGGGTGTGTATGATATAATACGTGCCCTTGTTTCTCATTATTTTTCATACCTATTACTTCTACATGAAGTGCATAACCGTAAACCTCTGTTTCTTGTCCTTCTTTCGATTGCAATAGGTACTTCGAAATACAATCCATAATCCCAATGTCTTTCCCGTTTATTTCAATTTGATCATTACGCAATATACCATAATCATATAAAGCACGTACGAGCTGCATATTTTGCTTTGGCCAAGTTCCTCTCGTCTCTATCAGCTTGACGCCTTTATTTTCTAGCGCTTTTGCTAACGTCATTGTTTCAGAATGCGGAATGATATACTGCGTTGTTTTACCGTAAGGCGCAGGCAATTCAATTTCTCTCGGACGCGCAAACGGAGGTACTTGCTTAAACTCACCATCTTCATACACTGTACGCGATGGCAAATGTGGATCATATTCATATGTCGTTGTCTCTGTAATGGATGCAGAAAAAGCAATTGGACGATATGAACCGTGACTTACACGAACTGACTCTACAGTATCTAGCTGATTTGCTGCATGCATCGCCATCATTTGCGTTACACCTGGCGTCATACCAAAACCAGGTAAACACGTTTTTCCATTTTTAACAAATATAGAATGCGAATCATTTTCTTCACCAAATCCATTCAAATTCACACCGTGACAATCTGCTTCTGCAATACATCGAGTAGACAATCCATTTAGCTTTATCGTCGTACCGTCCATTACAATGTCATAGCCTTTCATCTTTGCAACCGTATCCTCGTGATTCATTACATCTACTTTAACAAAATCTACGCGAGGATCGTTGAGCCATTCTACTACTTTAAGGCCCTCTTCCTCATTAAAATCAGCTACTGTAATCGTCTCAAAAGATGAAAATTGCACTAAATCTAAAATGGCTTCACGACAAATTTTACCTGCTCCACCTAAGCAAAATACTTTCAACCTATAACAACTCCTTTAGTGATACTATCAACTAAGCGATTTATGTCTTCCTCATGTACATCACCAATATTTCCAATGCGGAACGTATCTACTTTCGAAATTTTCCCAGGGTAAATAACAAATCCATAGCGTTTTAACTCATTATATAACTGTTGAAACTCGAAGTTCCCTTCCGGATAAATGAAAGATGTAATAATGGGAGATTGATATTTTTCATCTACGAGTGGTTTGAATCCGATTTCTCCCATTCTATACACTAGTAGTTTTTGATTGTTGTAATATCGATTGTAACGTGCGCTTACTCCGCCCTCTTTTTCTAATTCAAGCAATGCTTGATAAAAAGCGTGTACAACATGTGTAGGTGATGTAAAACGCCATTTTCCATTTTGATTTTCCATCGTTTCCCACTGATCATATAAATCAAGAGATAAAGAGCGAGCTTGCCCCTTACACTTCAGTAATTCAGCACGCTTTGCAATAACAAATCCGAATCCCGGAACACCTTGAATGCACTTATTCGCACTACTAACTAAAAAATCAATTTGCAAATCAGCAATGTCTATTTCAATCCCGCCGAAACTACTCATTGCATCAACAATTGTAACCTTTCCGTACTGCTTTCCTAATTTACATACATCTACAATTGGATTTATAATGCCTGTTGTTGTTTCACAATGAACAACTGCAACATGCGTAATCTCTTTGTCTTCTTGCAATATCTTTTCTATCTCTATAATATTAGTAGGTTCCCACTCTTCTGTTTGACTGACCACCACATTTATATGTAACATCTTTGCTATTTGTACAATTCGCTTACCGTACGCACCATTTGTACAAACAAGAAGCTTTCCGTTTTTTGGAATGACAGAACCAATCACTGCTTCAACTGAAAACGTACCGCTTCCTTGCATTAGAACAGTTGTATATTTCGCTTCTTCCTTCGTCGCTAACGATACAAGTTTAGCCCTTACTTCTTGTACCATCGTGTTATATTCAACATCCCACGTACACCAATCGTATAACATAACTTCTTTTACAGTTTTTGTTGTCGTTAATGGTCCTGGCGTTAATAATAAGTAGTGATTTTCAGTCATGATTCTATTCCCCTTTTATGAAATAATAAGTTCTTGTTTCTCGATATGTTCCATTACGGTTTCAAGTTCCTGCATCGTTTCAATCGTAAAGTGCGCCCCATTTTCAACGAAACGATTGCGAACTACTTCTACTTTTTCACGAAGTTCTGCTGGATCCATATTCTCCACTTCCTCTTCAGTTAAACCGAGTTCGCTACTGCCAAGAATTACACCAACTGTCCACATACCAGCATTTCTTCCCTCTTTCATATCTGATACCGTGTCTCCAACTTTTATCATATGATTCATCGGATATACACCAAGTTCCATCGCATTTTTATAGCACATCCACGGATACGGACGACCCGCTGGAACATCATCTGGCGTTACAAGAAAATCAGGTTTATATCCTTGTAGCGCTGCTTCTTTTGCTACAATGTCCATCATTTCTCTCGTATAACCAGTCGTTGAACCAATTTTAATTCCTCTTTCACGTAAAGAAGCAATCACTTCTTTTACTCCATGGATTGGCGACGCATAGCGCGGTAAAATAGCGAAGAGAATCTCTTCAAATTCTTCATACATCTCCTGAATGTCTGCTTCTGTTGGTAATTGTCCAAAAACACGATTCCACTCACTCGCAATACGAGGCATCTCTGTAAGTGCCCTTACATGATCAATCTTCAATAACCCCATTGGCTTACGAGCTTCTTCCGCTGTAATTGCAACACCGCGTTTATGGAAAATCTCCATAAACACTTCCAGTGGTGCAAAACATCCGTAATCAACTGTCGTACCTGCCCAATCAAAAATAACCGCTTCAATTTTCATTCTATCCATCACCTTTCTCACTTATCTTTTTTGCCATTGTGACGTTCGGTTACGAAGTGCTTTCGTTCCCCATTCATATACAACTCTTACTACAATATTTGTAACAACAATAAGTACACTCATTGCAGCTGCTGGCGCTACATTTCCTGCATCATCCATATTTACGATTGATACGGCAGCTAGTTTAAAATCAGCTGCGTATAAGAATACAACTGCTGACACAGTTACCATTGAATTTACGAAGTAGTACATCACCATTTCTAGAATGGCTGGTAAACACATTGGTACTGTTACTCTAAAGAATGTTTTATAAAACGGAATGCCCATCGACTGCGAAACAAGCTCAAACTCTCGGTCTAATTTCTTTAAAGCAGTCGTTGCCGTAACGAATGTTACAGAATAAAAATGAATGATATTGACTAGTACTAACACAGCGATTGTTCCGTATAAAGAATGAAACGGATTCGTTACTGATAGTCCAAGTATTTGGATTGTTGGTTGACTAAAGAAAAAGACGTATCCCAATCCAAGTACTAAACCTGGTATTGCTAAAGGGACGATAGAGAAAAAGTAACCTGCTTTTCGTAAAAATTGTAGCTGATTTATTTTCTCAATCGCATATGCGAACATAAATGTTAAGACGGCCCCAATAACCGCTGTAATTGCTGAAACAATTACGCTATTTTTAAACGCTTCAAGTCCATCTCCTGTTAAACTAGAAAAATCAAAATGCTCAAATGTAAAGCTCATATTATACGGCCATACTTTCACACTTGCAGCAATACCAACTGCCACAAATAATAGAATGATCATAAGTGTTATTACGCTACAATATACAAATGAAATAACATCTCGTTTCTTATTATTTATTATTCTGTAAGGTACTGCTTTGGAAGATAAGAAATTAGCCTGCTTTCTTTGCGTAATACGATCAACTGCAAACGCAAATATAGCTGGGATTAATAAAATCATTCCGACAGTTGCACCCATCGGCATATTTTGTTGTCCAATTACTTGTTTGTATACGTCAGTAGCGAGCACATTATATTGCCCACCAACAATTTTTGGTGCACCAAAATCAGTGAAACTCAGTGTAAACACAACAAACATCGCACTAATTAATCCGTACTTTACACTAGGTAAAGTAACAGTGAAAAATTGCTTTGTTTTACTCGCTCCCAACATATTAGAAGCTTCATATAATCGATAATCAGAGCCTTGAAATGCAATTAATAATATAAGAAAGGCTTGCGGAAATGTATACATGACTTCAGCCATTACAATTCCTACTGGTCCATATAAAGGGATTTGTATACCTTCAAACAAACCAAACATTCCTTTCGTTACTAACCCTTGATTACCAAATAAATATGTCAGTGCGATACCGTGCATCATCGTTGGTGCGAATAATGGTAACAACGCGACATATTGAAATACACGCTTCCCAAACACATTCGTACGAGCAATCGCATAGGCGTAAGCGAAAGCGAGTGTCACTGCAATAATTGTTGTCGCGCCCGAAATCCATACCGTATTTTGTAATGATTGAACTAGCGTTGGTGTTGTGAAATATTTACTGAAATTCGCAACACCAATGAAAGCTCCATCTTTATCATAAAAAGCTTGTGTAAACAGTTGTAATAGCGGCAATACAAGCATAATCAAAAAGGCAAGAATCATACCAATAACTAATAGTCTTTGTATCCACTCTTCTTTACCGATACGTCTCTTAATCTTTTTTTTCGTATTTTCTACCTTTAAATCTTCTAATATCTCCATCTATACAACAACCTTCTTTCCATATGACAACATATGATTTTCTGAGAAAGAGATTTGAATCGGCTTTCCTTTCCTAATAGCTGATTTTTCTACTTCTGATGCCAATATATCTACAACAATTTTCTCATTATATAGATGTGTTTTCTCCTCTATAACTCGCACTTCTGTCCGGTATACAGATCCCCGAAACTCCATGCTCTCTACAATTGTTTTCATACCATTATTTTGTACAACTGTTACATGTTCAGGACGAATTGCATGTTCTTCGTTATTTGTCGAAAAGAAATTAATAGAACCAATAAAATCTGCCACAAACGGATTGGCTGGTCTTTGATAAATCTCCTCTGGTGTGCCAATCTGCATAATTTCCGCATGATTCATTACAACAATTTTATCAGCCATCGTTAATGCCTCTTCTTGATCATGCGTGACCATAATAGTTGTTACTCCTACTTTTTCTTGCAAATCACGCATTTCTCTACGTAACTTTTCACGTACTTTTGCATCTAAAGCAGATAACGGCTCATCGAGTAACAAAATATCCGGAGACAGAGCGAGCGCACGTGCAAGTGCTACTCGCTGCTGTTGTCCGCCAGACATTTGAGCAGGATATTTATCTTTTACATTCAGCAAATCTACAAGTTCTAACGCATCGAGCGCTTTCTCTTTTACTTCTGCTTTTCCATATTTTTTTGTCTTTAAGCCATATTCAATGTTTTCAAGTGCTGTTAAATTAGGAAACAATGCATATGATTGAAACACCATTCCGAAATTCCTCTTTCCAGGAGGTAATGCTGTAATATCTTTTCCATTCACAGCTATACTACCTGTTGTTGCTTCTTCTAACCCTGCTAAAATTCGAAGCAATGTTGTTTTTCCACAGCCACTTGGGCCTAATAAACATACAAACTCATTTTTTTTCACAGTAAAAGAAATGTCTTTTAACGCTGTAAATGCATCAAACTGTTTTTGAATGTGTTGAATTGATAAATATTCGCTCATTTTTTCTCTCTCCCACTCACTTACTTTTTCGGTTCTGCTTTTTGGCCAAACTCTTTTTCCCATTTTTCTAAAATTTTGTCGCGATTTTCTGCTGCCCACTTAAAGTCATTCTTTTTGTATAACTTTTCCGTCACATCTTTAGGGAATCCATCTGGAAGTTTATAATCATTTTTAATTGTCACAAATCCATTTTTTTCAAAGTATAATTTCATTACATCATCAGTAATTGCCCAATCTAAAAATGCTTGCGCTAATTTTTCATTTTTCGCGTTTTCTTTTTTAATAAGTGCGTTTGCTTCTACTTCCCAGCCTAATCCTTCTTTCGGCAGTACAACTTCAACCGGTGCACCTTTTTGTTTCTCTTTCAAAGCACTATAAACCATTGATACACCAACTGGATATTCACCTGCTCCTGCTAATTTCGCTGGTTTTGATCCTGAATGCGTATAACTTGCCATATTATCATGAAGTTTCTTCATGTAATCCCAGCCTTTATCTTCACCCATAATTTGTAGCCATGCGGAAACTGTTAAAAACCCTGTTCCTGAAGAAGCCGGATGTGGCATAATAAGTGTTCCTTTATATTCTGGTTTCGTTAAGTCTTCGTATGATTCTGGCATCGGTAAATTTTTCTTCTTTAATTCTTCTTTATTTATAGCAATCCCCGTCATAAATGCAGTATTTCCTACCCATTTTTCTGGTTGCTTATCATCTTTAAATTGCGGAAGAACACGATCCGCTCCTTTTGGAGAGTATCCTTTTAACATATCTTTTTTATCTAAAGCTAATAGACTTGATGCAGCAGTTCCCCATACAACATCTGCTTGTGTATTCTTTCCTTCAGCTAGCAATTTCGCTGTAATAACTCCAGTTGAATCACGAACAATGTTCAATTTCACATCTGGATATTTCTTTTTAAAAGAATCAAGATAAATTGGTACAAGTTCTTCTTCAATCGCTGTGTAAACAGTTAATGATCCAGATAGTTTATCATCTTTTACTTTTGCTCCAGCACTTTCTTCTTTCTTTGCACCACACCCCATTAATAACGAAAATACCATTCCAGTTGCTACAGCTTTAAAGATTGTTTTTTTCACTGTCTCTCTCTCCTTTTACAAATCTTATGTACAACTCAAATATAAACAACTAGTGTAAAAGCAGTATTAAACCAACATTAATCTTTTGTTTGTTGTTTGTTTTTGTGTAATACGTTGCTACTTCTATGTTTTTTCGCATTTTTCTGCTAATAATGAACACTAAATTTACAAATAATTAAAAAAACCTTTATAATCCCACAAAAAAATGAGGCGTTTGTAAAAAACGCCTCATTTTTGTTTACCCTTTTTTGAATTACGATTTGCATACTTCGCGCTATTTTCTCCTTCATACTCTAATGCAAATTCTGCATCTGGTAAGCTTTCTTTCGGAGTTTTATTATTGTTGATTGCCGCATTTTGTTTCACTTTTCTTTTTACCAATACATTCACCTGCTCTCAAGAATTCACTTTCTACTCTAGTTTGAAGCAACATAAAAGAATTATTACTGGCAAGTGTTAACAAGTACATAAGAGCCGTTAGATGGAAATACTACGTATGAAGAAATCATTATAAAAAGGAGCAATTATTTTGAAGAAGAAAGATAAAATTCAGTCACCAATTTTAGACGAAACGCTCCCGCATCAAATGAACTTTCCATCTTTTAAAGGCACAGGTAAAAAGATGCAACAACCTTTTATAAATCAATATGAAGTTGTAATTGGAGACAGTAAATATAATTCCGAGAACAGTCCGCTTAACAATTGGAGCGATGAAGTAGATCCTGCCATTATGGCTGGTGATGAATGGATCCATCCTACAAATGATATTGGGTGGATTTCAGAAGAGAATCAAGAGTTGCTAAAAAAAGAAGCAGATAATAAAAATGAAGCTTTCATGCACCCACAATTTGGAATTAACGACTAAAAAACCATTCTACCTAACATGGGTAGAATGGTTTCATGCTATCCAATAATAATCCGCTCTTTCGGGTATTTATAGCGGGGCGGCTGTTCTCTTCCGCCACTAGCTAGTATAAATGTTAAAATACCAACGCGACCAATAAACATAAGTACAATGAGTACAAGTTTACCAACAGTTGTTAAATCTGGCGTAATACCTGTCGATAGTCCTGTCGTCCCAAAAGCAGAACACACTTCAACAATTAAACTCATAAGCGGTACATTTTCCGTAATAGATAAGATAAATAGTGCTGTCGCACATAATAAAATCCCCATCGTCATAACGACAGATGCTTTCAGCACATCTTCTTCATGTAGCTGACGTTTGAAGACTCTAACCGTTCTCCCGCCTCTTGCAAAAGTGTATAGCGATAATATACTAACAGCAAATGTTGTTGTACGTATTCCGCCTCCAACCGAACTTGGAGATGCTCCTATAAACATTAATATACTCATAAATAAAAGCGTCGGTTGTGACAACTCACGTATATCCATCGTAGCAAGCCCACCACTTCGCGTCGTCACAGATTGGAATAATGTATAGAAAACTGTTTCATGCCATGACTTTCCTGCTAAAAACTGATTTCGTTCTAGCAAAAAAATCATAATTGTCCCAACGATAACGAGTGCAAAAAATGTTGTTGTCGTCAGTTTTGTAAATAATGAAAAACGAAATAGTTGCTGTCTCCTTTTACTAAGGAATTGTTTCACTTCCATTAATACCGGGAAACCAATTGCTCCTAAAATAATAAGTAACATATGAATCATTTGAACAATATAATCTTTCTTATACGGAATTAGTGATTGCCCTGTTAAATCAAATCCGCCGTTCGTGGTTGCACTAACAGCCGCAAAGAAACCGTGAAAATAAGCTTCTTGCCAAGTTGGAAAATAAAGTAGGAATCTTGTACCTAATAGTATTGCTCCAATAAGTTCTATCGAAATAATTACAATTAAAATAGAACGCATCAATTCTACAAGACCTGATAAGTTTCCTTGATTATGGTCTGCCATAATCAATCTTCTTCTCTGCAAACCAATCTTTTTCCCCGTTATGATCCAAACAAAAGTACCAAGCGCCATAATTCCTAAGCCGCCTAATTGTAAAATAAGGGCTAAAACAATAATCCCTGCCGTAGTAAATGTATCTGAAATCGTAACAACAGACAGTCCCGTAACACTTACCGCACTAACAGATGTAAATAGGGCATCGATAAATGTCCATTTCACACCAGACTTCGTAACAAACGGTAAACTAAGTAATATTACCGATACAACTACTGCTAATAAATAAAACAAAACAATGAGTTGTACAGGACGTAATTTTTGTAAAAACTTTTTTATATCTCTCATTCCATCACTTCGCTACCTTTTTCTATCGATTAAATAAAGAAAAATCTTCACTTTCTTTATTTGTAAATAACTGCTCAAATAATTTGGCAAATACCATTCCATACAAAGTTCCATTACCTCCATGCAGTAATGCGTAAAATAAATTATGTATCTTTTTGTCTTCTTTTAAAATAGGTAGACCATCATGGCTACTACCAAATGATGCTGCCCAATAATACTCTGCTTGTATATTTTTATACTGCGGGAACATCTCTTTTACAATGTTAATAAGGATATCACGCTTATGCAATAATTTCGTATCACCGATTGTTTGAATTTGCATCGCTTCATCTAATCCGCCTACAATAATACGGTTTTGATGCGTCCGAAAATATAAGTAGGGCCGTGCTGTTTCCCAAATTAATGATCGCTCATGCCAGCCTTCAAACTGATCTATTTCATTTGTCACAACTGCATAAGATGTCTCTACTGTTGTATTTTTTTCTTTCTTCCCAAAAAGCGCTTCATAACCCGTTGCCATAATAATATTCTTTGCTACAATTTGATTTCCTGTTTTCGTGTAACAAATTAAATCACTTTGGCGTTTTTTTATATGTATGGCCTCTGTATGTTCATGTATAGTAGCACCCATTTGATTTGCTTTATGCAAAAGACTATGTGCTAATAAATACGGGTTCACTTCGGCATCACCGTGTGTGTATAATGCTGATTGTTTTGTAAAGGAATAACGTTCCTTAATATTAGATTCTGTAAAATACTCAACAGGAAATCCATAGTTCTGTAACGTATTGTACTCCTCTTGTAAAAATGAGACATCCTCACTTTTACTTGCATAATATAAACTACTTCGTGGAATAAAATGGGGATCAATATCGAGAGTCTGTACAACTTTCTCCATTGTTCGTAACGCTTCGTAACAAAGCTTATATGCTCGTACCCCTTTTTCTTCACCAAATGTATGGATAAGTGAGGTTAACGATTTATCATGAAGAAACTGTAATAAACCTGCATTTGCAAATGTACTACCACATGCAATTTTTCTTTTTTCAATAAGCATCACACTCATGCCAATTTTCGCTAAAAAATACGCTATATGGGCACCTGCTTCGCCACTTCCGACTACAAGCACATCACATATCATATCATTTTCTAACGGTGGATAACAAGGTACAGAAACTCCTGTATTCCAAAACAACTTACCAGTCATAAGTTTCATAATTATACTCCTAAAATATAAATTTCTCCTTTCTATGTTTTGTTATTTTCCATAAAAAAATCCAACTAACACAACGCTAGTTGGATTTTTTTATTTTTACTTCGAACGCTCGTCAAGCCAATCTCCAATCATCGGATAAGTTTGTTTTACAGCTGTTCCGCCGTAAACGATAGACATATGCCCTGTTGGTAAACATACATATTGTTTATCTGTGCTAGAAATATGATCTAGCAATGCTTCTACTTGGCATGGTAGGGCGATATGATCACGTTTCCCGGAAATATTTAAGACATTCGCCTTAATATTTGCAAGGTCTACCTTTTGTCCGCGAATAACGAGTTCACCCTTAACCAGTTTATTATTTTGATAAAAATCACGAATCCACTGTCTATATGATTCACCTGGAAACGGAATGCCATCGCCAACCCACTTTTGAACTAACCTCCAGCTTTCCACGAAGCGCTCATTCTCTGAACGATCTACTAAAGCAACGTATGGGCCAACAAAGTTTGTAATTGGTTTTAGCATTTTGTTTCCGAAATCAATCATTTCTGGGGGAATATTACCAAATGTATCAACCGCTTTATCTAAATTGAAATATTTTTCATCTAGTAAAGGACCATATAATCCTGTTTCAGAGAAATCAAAAGGACTTGTCATGAAAATTAAATTGCGAATTGGCATGTGTGGATGAAGTGCTGCATAAATGGAAGTTAGCGTTCCACCCATGCAATAACCAAGTAAAGAAATCTCGTCCGATTTTGCAGTTCGCATTACTTTTTTTACTGCTTTTGCAATATAATCAAACACGAAATCATCAAATTTCAAATGACTATCTTCTAAACCAAATGTGCCCCAATCAAGCATATACACATCAAAACCACGGTCCACTAGATATTCCACTAAACTATTTCCAGGAGTTAAGTCCATAATATATGGTTTATTAATAAGAGCATATATTAATAGAATTGGAACTCTTTGTGTTTTTTCTTGTTTTGGAATGTAGCGATAAAGCTTCGTCTTATTCTTCGTCCAAATAACCTCTTTCGGCGTTAAGCCTACTTGCGGCTCTGGTTCACGTAATAAAATTTCACTCGCCCTTTTCACTCGGCGATATGCTTTTCGGTATTCTTCTGGGTATAGCTCTAATTGCTTTTCCCATTCTGTTGCGAATGTAGTCATTTTTCTATCTCCTTTTTGGTCGATTTCCTTCTAAAAAAAGAAGTGCATTCCTGCTATGGATATGCACTTTTTTCTTACTTCATTACATATATAATCCGCCGTTAATGTTTAATTGCTGACCTGTGATATAAGCACCGTCACGGCATAGGTATACTACACCTTTTGCAATTTCATCAGCTTGACCAAAACGTTTTTTAGGGATTTTTGCAACGATTTTTTGACGTACTTCTTCTGGTACTTCTGCTACCATTTCAGTATCAATAAATCCTGGGCAAATAGCATTTACAGTTACATTTGTTTTTGCAAGCTCTAATGCTAATGATTTTGTAAATCCTAGCATACCTGCTTTCGCTGCTGAGTAGTTTGTTTGTCCAAATCCACCCGCTTGTCCAATAATAGAAGAAATGCTAATGATTCTTCCTTCTTCTGCTTCCGTTATGTATGGAAGTACAGCGCTTGTCGTATTAAATACGCTGCTTAAGTTCACGTCAATTACGCGCTCCCAATCTTCACGATTTAACTTTTTGAATGTACGATCTCTTGTAATACCAGCATTATTAACAAGAATATCAACTTTACCAAAATGATTCACTGCTTCTTCTACAAGTCGGTTTGCATCTTCTACTTTAGAAACATCCGCTTGAACTGCATAAACGTCATGTCCTTCTTTTCCTAGCTCATTTACTAAGTTTTCAGCTGCTTCTTTACTGCTGTTATAGTTAATAACAACTTTTGCTCCCTCTTGTGCTAGCGCTACTGTAATCGCTTTTCCAATTCCTTTTGCCCCACCTGTTACGATTGCTACTTTTCCATTTAATTGAACCATTTCTTTTCCCCCTTAAATGAATTTGTGAACGACTATTATGAATCATTTTGGTACTCATACTATGGAGTCCCTATATAATTATGTTTCGCTGTTTATACATAAAAAAGAGATTCTCCCTCTCTCTTTTATCTGTTATAAACAAGCGCTATTATCACTTTTTATTTTCTGGCTTATTCGTAGGTTTTACTTCTTCTTTTACAGGTTCTTGTAGTTTCGCTAGTACTGCATTTTGCTTTTCTAGCAATTCTAAAATTTGATCAACTTTCGTTTCTAATGTGCGAAGATCTTGTTTTACTTTCGTAACATCACGCTTTAATGTAGGAGCTTGTCCTAACGAATCCACTTTCTCTTCTAGAACTTCCTCAATGTTATCTACTTTATTTTCTAAGTTAATAACAAGCGTAGCCACTCTAGCTATATCCTCTTTCGTAGGCACATTTACCTGCTCTAAATAGTTTTTTGTTGTATCATTTAATGCTTTTTGATAAAACAAATTCAAATCTAGAACACTGCCCATCCAAGCAGAATATTCTTCTGTTTTAATTGTTTCATTGAGCGCTTTTCCCCAAAATGTTTCGGTTTGTTCATAAGCATTTTTCCATGCTTGTAGTGGATCGAATTTTTGATCAATCACTTTACCTACACTCCCTTTTTCGTTTTTGAAACAATTCAACCTATTCACTATTTTCTAATATTCTGAATAAAACTTCAAGTATATATTTTATTTTTCTTTATTTTCCAACAAATGTATTGACATTAAAAACAGATAGGTGTAAATTGCACTTATAAGCAAAAAATTCCATCTAACTGATTCATGAGGTGATGCACAATCATGCTACAAAATGAACCAGAACAACGCGAAAGTTTGGAGAACAACCAAGCAAAACAACCAAACTCCATGCCAAAAAACTTCTTAGTTCCCTTCTTACTTCTCTGTCTAAAAGACTGGAGTCTTCATGGTTACAAACTTATTCAAATGCTAATGGATATCGGCTTCTCTTCTGTTGACCAAGGTAATGTGTATAGAACACTACGCAAATTAGAAAAAGAAAACCTTATTTCTTCTACTTGGGATACAAGCGACGGAGGGCCAGCAAAAAGAATTTATTCTTTAACTGAATATGGAGAGCAATATTTAACAACATGCGCGACTTCTTTTGAGCATTACCAAAATATGCTGCGGACGTTTTTCACGTTATACACCAACGCATTCTTTCCATTTTCTACTTCTCCAGAAAAGGATGAAAAGGATTCTTCATCTTCACCTGGTGGTACAGCAGAGTAATCTGCGTTCACAATATGCAAAAAAACATTTGGGGGTCAAACAATGGAAACTAAGCCATACGAATTAGTCGATGCATTTTGGAAAAACTGGTCTCAATCTCTTTCCCTTTTCTCTTCAGCAGGGAAACAATTAGAGCAACTTACTTTAGAAACGTTAAAACAACAACAAGACGCTTTGCATAAATTAACATCAGGTGTAGATGAACTAGAAAAAGAACTACACCAATTCACTGCTCAGTTCAATAACCAATATACAGATTACGTGAAGCAATTAACTGGAAACTCCTTAAATGACCAAATTAACGAGTGGCAAGAAAAATGGAATGAGCTTTCTACTCAAATGCACCAACTTACTGTTTCTCCTACGAAAACATCTTTGTCTATTCTTACTCAAACAAGTGGGCAATTTGAAGAAACAACAAAGCAATTTATCGAGCAACAACAATCACAACGTGAAGAGGTTCAAAAACAGTTAGAAGTTTTTTTGGGAGAGTTCAAGTCCAAACAACTAGAACTCGCAAAGCAATTCGAGGAAAACTCAAAAAATCTATTTACTTCCATCAAGTAAGAAAAATGTGGCAACTAACTGCAGCACAAACAAAACTCTTTCTTCCTCCTACTACATCAAGATGGCTGGCATTTTTCGATATGGAAAAGAAGGAGGACAAAATGAATCCATTTCAAGAAGCACAAACTGTTCCAGAGCTTCGTTATGATGAGATTCAAGTCGGTGACCAAGCATCATTAACAAAACAAATTACGGATGAGGACGTTATCAATTTTGCAAAATTGACTGGAGATGTGAATCCCATTCATATTTTAGATTCTTTTGCAAAAACGACAATGTTTAAAGAACGTATTGCTCATGGCATGCTCGTTTCCAGTTTTATTTCTACCATTCTCGGAACGAAACTCCCTGGCAAAAATACGATTTATTTATCTCAAAACGTTTCATTCTGCGCTCCTGTCAAAATCGGCGATACACTTCGTGTAGTGGCAGAAGTCATCAAAAAACGGGATGATAAAAAAATCATTATATTACAAACAAACATCTATAATCAATCCGATGATATTGTCGTGGAAGGTACAGCGACAATACTGAAAAAAGAGTAGCAAATTTGCTACTCTTTTTTCTATCCAAGAACTTCTAATCACACCGATTACTTCCGGGTATGAGTACGTTATTTCCACATAAAATAACGGTACCAGTTCAGATAAGTATTTAACTGGACTGGACTACTCATAAGGATGTGTATCAACATGGTAAAAACAAACAAATTACTAGTTCCAGGTGCTGAACAAGCGCTTGAACAATTTAAATATGAAATTGCACAAGAATTCGGTGTAAGCTTAGGATCTAATACAGCATCTCGTTCTAACGGATCAGTTGGCGGTGAAGTAACAAAACGCCTTGTTGCTTTAGCTCAACAACAATTACGTGGATAAACCTATAACATATGGCTTAGAGGCAGATATTCTCTGCCTCTTTCTATTTTTAACATACATAATCGTGCTTTTTCACATACTAGTAAGAGCAAACTGAAAGGAACGATATGTAACATGAAACGGATTAATATTCGCATGAGTCCTCCTCGTGTTCTTACTTTGTCTTTTATTATGTTATCAATTATCGGTACATGCTTATTAAAACTACCAATTGCTACAACAACGTCTATTTCATGGCTCGATGCTTTATTTACAACCGTTTCTGCTTGTACGGTTACAGGGCTTGGTGTTGTGGACACTGGAAAAGTATTTACCTTATTTGGCCAATGTGTCATTTTAACGCTTATACAAGTGGGCGGACTGGGCATTATGAGCTTTGCCGTTTTAACCGCGATTATGCTCGGCAGAAAAATTGGTCTTCAAAATCGAATTTTACTGCAACAAGCGTTAAATCAAACGAATATCGGCGGTGTCATTCGTCTTGCCAAAGCATTATTTTTATTCTCTTTTACCGTTGAATGTATCGCTACGTTGATCCTTTCTTTTGAATGGGTACCAAAATACGGTATTGCTAAAGGGGTCTATTATAGCTTTTTTCATTCGATTTCTGCTTTTAACAATGCAGGTTTTTCTGTGTGGAGTGATAATTTAATGTCCCATTCTCATAGCGTTCTTGTCAATCTCGTTATTTCCTCCCTCATTATTTTAGGTGGGATTGGTTTTACAGTAATCGTAGATATAAAGAGAAAGAAAAATTTTAAAAACCTTACATTACACTCAAAACTTATGCTCTCTTCTACTCTAATCATTAATATTATTGCGACTGTTTTTATTTTTATATTCGAGTTCCACAATTCTCTTTCTATGAGAGGCTTTACCCCATTTGAAGAGGGAATGGCTGCTTATTTCCAAGCCATTTCAACGCGAACTGCCGGATTTAATACGGTTGATATTTCTGCATTATCCAAACCTTCCTTACTATTAATGATGCTCCTTATGTTTATTGGTGCTGGTAGTGCTTCAACGGGTGGCGGGATTAAGTTAACAACATTTTTAATCATGTTTTTTGGGGTGTTTAAATTTTTACAAGAACAAGATGATATTGTCGTATTTAAAAAATCAATTAAAGATACTCTCATTGTCAAATCATTGACCATCACTATTATTTCTATTTCATTTATCTTTTTCGCTATTTTAATTTTAAGTATTACTGAGCAAGTTCCTCTATTAATGAGTGCTTTCGAAGTATTTTCAGCATTTGGGACTGTTGGCCTCAGTATGAATTTCACACCCCACTTAACTATGATTGGAAAAGCTATTATTATCTTTATGATGTTTTTTGGGAAAATGGGGCCTTTAACATTGGCTTTTTCCTTTGCACGTAAAAAGAACCGGAAAATAAAATATCCGAATGAAGATATTTTAACAGGTTGACAACCGTATAAATTATCCATATAATGAGAATATAACAGCATATCTCCAAAGGGGAGTAGCGTCCAAGAATGTTTCTTGGAAACAAAGTCGTCATTACGTAGAACTTAGTTCTTCCGGCTTTGTTGGCATTTTCATTACATATGTCTAGCAAGACCTTTGCCTATTAACGGCAGAGGTCTTTTTTGTATTAATTACCAAATTCTTCCAAAGTTAATAGGCAGGAGTATGGGGAAACTAAATAGTGGGGAAATTCTTCACTTATTTAGTACTTATAGAAATGAGAGGAGAATGTACATGGATGTATCATTATTATTGGAGTATGGTTGGGTATTACTCATCCTAATTGCACTTGAGGGGATTTTAGCGGCTGATAACGCGCTTGTTCTTGCAATTATGGTAAAACATTTACCAGAAGAAAAACGTAAAAAAGCACTATTTTACGGATTAGCGGGGGCATTTGTTTTCCGATTCGGATCGTTATTTATGATCTCGTTCTTAGTCGATGTATGGCAAGTGCAAGCAATCGGTGCAATTTACCTTATGTTTATCGCTGGTAATCATTTATTTAAAACGTATGTTAAAAAGAATACGGATGAAGAAACAGAAGAAAAAGAAGCAAAGAAAAAACAAGAGAACTTTTGGTGGACTGTATTTAAAGTTGAGGTTGCAGATATTGCCTTCGCAGTTGATTCTATTTTAGCTGCCGTTGCATTAGCAATGACTTTACCGAAAACAGGATTAGGTACAATTGGTAGTCTTGATACAGGGCAATTCGTTGTTATCTTTGTAGGTGGACTTATCGGATTAATCATCATGCGATTTGCAGCAACTGCTTTCGTACAAATATTAAAACGTAAACCAGGACTTGAAACTGCAGCATTCTTAATTGTAGGTTGGGTTGGTGTGAAATTAGCAGTTTATACGTTAGCACACCCTGCATTAAATGTAATTCCGCATTCATTCCCAGAATCTACACCATGGAAGCTTACATTCTGGATTGTATTAGTTGGAATCGCAGTTGGCGGTTGGTTCTTCTCGAAAGAAGTAGAAACAAAAGTAGAAAAGAATTTAGACGAAAAAGCGCTGTAATTACAGCGCTTTTTCTTTTTCCCTTGTCCCCTCTCTATGTCCAGAAAAAATTCCATTATACTATTTATTGTAAGCGTTTTCCTTATGTATGTATGTCCTTTTTGTGAAACATTGCACAAACTTATTGAAACTATGACTAAATCCATGTACTTTATTCATATAAGGAGTATTTATAGATGATGTACTAAAGGAGCGTATTACTCATGCTAGAACAAGGATTAGATTATGTTGTCAAACTGGCTAAAAGCAAAAAACAAATACTAGATACAAACCCGATGCAATATTTCATTCGTGCAGCACTTGCGGGTATTTATATCGGTTTTATTATTGTTCTATGTTTTAAATTAGGTAACTTTTTTCACATTGCAGATTCACCAGCAACTTATTTAGCAGCTTCTATGTTTTTCGGAATTGCTCTCGTACTTATTATATATGGTGGTGCTGAATTGTTTACTGGAAATACAATGTATTTCACAGTGGCAACTTTAAGAAAAGAAACAACGATTTCTGATACACTTCGTAACTGGGTTGCTTGTTATGCAGGTAACTTAGCTGGTGCTTTATTCTTTGCCTTACTATTTTACGCAACTGGCATTTTCGAAGCAATCGATCACGGTCATTTAATGAATAAAGTAGTGGAAGGAAAAATGAACACACCTACAATGCAATTATTCTTTAAAGCAATTTTATGTAACTGGCTCGTATGTCTCGCCTGCTTCTTACCTTCCCAAGTTAAAGGTGATACAGCAAAAATAATGGTGATGATGCTACTTGTTTTCACATTCTTCTTATCTGGTTATGAGCATAGCATCGCAAACTTATCACTGTTTGCTCTATCTTTAGTTTCACCGCATCCTGAGACAATTTCTTTTGCAGGTGCTATTCATAACTTAATTCCTGTTACAATCGGTAACATTATTGGCGGATCGGTATTTGTCGGTATGGTCTATCATTACTTAACAAAGAAAGCGCCTGTTTTTGAACAAGAAGAAACTGAATTAGTCGCAGCTCAAACAGAGGAAATCATACCTTTACAAGCACATATGAAACATTAAAAACTCCAAAGTTTTACTTTGGAGTTTTTAGCTCCCCACATATTTAACGACAATATGAGGATCAATTTCTCTTTGCTCTTTCCCCTTCGCAATTCTCTGTTTCATCTGATGTATACCGATGACATCATTTGTATGAAGGTGAATTTCATTAACATATAGACCTTCTGTACAAAAGGCTTCTACAAATTCCGCCCCATTCTTTTGCCTCCATCCCATGTTAAAGTCAAGAGAGAGGATGTTTACCTTATTACTCCGAACAAATTGTAACGCAGATTCTACTGTAGTTGCCAAAACATACCCGTACGGACAACTTCTTTGATCATCCATATATACATTCATTTTCTATCCCCTCTCTATTTTGTATATGTAACCAACATATAACATATTGCCCCAAGGGTAATAAAAGGGCCAAACGGAATTTGGGTCCTCATTTTCATACGTTTTAATACTATAGCAGCTCCAAAGAAACAAAGACTAAAGCAAGATGCTAAAAATAAAATCAGAAAGATCCCTTTCAGTCCAACTATAAATCCAAGTAACGAAAGTAATTTTATATCTCCTCCACCAAGCCCTTCTGGATATATCTTTTGCATGCAATATAACAAAATGAATATAACTCCACTACCAACTATACTATCTATCAAAGTAACTAACGGCACAAAAGCACATTCTAAAATGAGTAAACAAGCAAACCAAGCTAAAATGCGATTAGGGATTAACATATATATGTAATCTGTAACTGAAATAATAAGAAGTAACGAAAAAAGCGATAAAATGATGATAAGCTCTCGTTCCACCCCAATCATATATACAGTAAGAAGAAATATTATTCCGGTTATAAGTTCAAATACTACGTACAAAATTGAAATTTTCCTCTTACAATTCGTACAACGTCCTCCTTGTATACAAAAAGAAATGATTGGAATTAATTCTTTTGGCTTTAGCACGTACTTACAATAATGACAATGTGAACGAGGGGTAATGATAGACTCACCTTGTGGAACTCTCATCGCAATTAACATAAAAAAAGAACCAAACACCATCCCCACTAACAATGCATATAAATAAGTGAACATCCTTTCCTCTCCTTTCCAGAAGAACATAGCAAAAAAAGGAGAGAACTTCTACTTCATATTATCTCTATTCTATTAAAAAAGCAGGCCATTTTCTGGCCTGCTTTCCCCTCTTTTATACGATGAAATATACTGCTTTTAATGGTCCATGTACCCCGACAACAAGATTCATTTCAATATCTGCCGAGTTACTAGGTCCTGTAATAAAGTTAATACAAGATGCCACTGTCTCGCCATTTTCTACACGTGTGTTCATATCCTCAACTGCTTGTGTAATACGAGGCACAAGTGTTTCACGTGGAATAATAGCAAAGTATACAGTCGGTAAAAAGTGTAAAGAACGCCCTTGGCCTTTATGACTTTGTACAACAATCGTACCAGATTCAGCTAAAGTATAATCACTAAATGCAATTCCAATATTCGTTCTTTCCGCGATACGCATATTCTCTTCTTTTTTCTCCCGGTCCCATACATTCACTTCAACATTTTGCTTTGGAAGCTCTTCTTTAAATAAAGAAGTCAACCCATAAGAATCAAAACGTTCATCCGCCGATAACATAATAGGTCCCCCGCCGTTTTCCACGATTACCTTTTGAATATCTTCACGTAAACGGTCGTTTGTCGTTTCCACAACAGTTGTATGAATGTTTGTACATTGATTTTTAAATACTTCTAACAATTCTTCTTGTGAATAATCTTTTAACGTTTCTTTATTCACATTATTTTTCCATGCTGGGCGTTCTACACCATCCGTTTTACGTGCGCGTCCAAGTTCTTTTGCAATATTATCTAGAAAGGACTCACGGTTTTGAATTAATCCTGTCATTATTTGTCCCCGCCTTTCTTATGATCTTTATACCAATCACGGAATCGTTCTTTACTTGGAGCCGGGAATTCACGAATATCTGTCCAGTTTTTAAGTGGCCCAACACCTTTTGATACACGGTTACCAGATGTAAATGGACTCATTGCTGCTGGCGCCATTTTTGATCCCATTTTATATAAAGCTGCTGAAGATGCGCCCATACTAAACATTTTCATTGCTAATTTTTCTGCAAGTGGAGCACGTCCTTCTTGCTCAACGATAACTTGACGATGTTTTAATAATAAATCATGCAATGGAATTTTTACTGGACAAGCTTCTGTACACGCTCCGCATAAACTAGAAGCATAAGGAAGCTCTTTATAATCATCATATCCACCTAGAAGTGGTGTTAATACCGCACCAATTGGTCCTGAGTATATAGAACCATATGAATGTCCACCAACATGACGATATACAGGACATACGTTAACACAAGCAGCGCAACGGATACATTGCAATACTGAACGGAATTCAGATCCAAGAATTTGAGAGCGGCCATTATCAACAACAACTAAATGAAATTCTTCAGGCCCATCTACTTCCTCTTCTTGAATTGGTCCCGCTACAGTTACATAACTTGTTAACTTTTGACCTACTGCACTACGACATAGTAAACCAACTAAAACATCTAATTCTTCCATTGTCGGAACCATACGTTCCATACCCATAACCGCAATTTGTGTTTTTGGAATCGACATAACAAGATCGGCGTTACCTTCATTTGTTACTAAGCAAAGAGAACCAGTATTTGCAACAGCGAAGTTACAACCTGTCACACCAATTTCTGCATCCATAAATTTTTCACGAAGTTGTTTACGAACAAACTTCGTCATTTCGTAAGGATCATCAGAATTTTCATAGCCAAGCTTTTCTTTAAATACATCACGAATTTGTGTTCTATTTTTATGAAGTGCAGGCGCAATAATATGTGAAGGTGGATCGTTATCTACTTGCAGAATATACTCTCCTAAATCACTTTCTAACACTTCACAACCAATCTCTTCAAGCGCATGGTTCATACTAATTTCTTCTGTTACCATCGACTTTGATTTTACTACTTTTTTTGCCTGCTTCTTTTTCGCAACATCTTGGATATACTTTGCTGCTTCCTCTTTCGTTTTCGCAAAGTACACATGGCCGCCTCTTTTTGATACATTTTCACTTAACTGCATTAAGTAATAATCAAGATTTTCTAACGTATGTTGACGAATTTCTTCACCGAGTTCACGCCACTCTTCCCAGTTTCCTAATTCGTCCGCTGCTTTTAAGCGATTCGTATATAAACGCGTTTGTGCAGAAGATACTGCTCCGCGCATAAACGAATCTTGAATTCCATCGCCAACGCGATCATTAAATTTTTTCTCACTGATTTTCATAGACATAGCTTATGTTCCCCCTTCATGAGCGACTATTCAGTACCTCAGCAATATGCATTACTTTTATTTCTTTTCCTAAACGCTCAATACGTCCGCCAATGTTTAACAAACACCCACAATCTGCACCGATTAAATAATCTGCACCTGTTTCCATTGCACTATCTACCTTTTCATCTACCATTTGCTCAGAAATTGGAGTCATCTTCACTGAAAACGTTCCCCCAAACCCGCAACAATTTTGCACATTTGGCAACTCTCTCACAGTTAATCCTTTTACATTTGACAATAAAATTCCTGGTGCTTCTTTTACTCCAAGCATACGTGTCATATGACAAGATTTATGAATAGTAGCTATCCCTGGTAAACTTGCACCAACATCAGTAACCTTTAAAACATCTACAATAAATTGTGTAAATTCATATGTTTTGTCAGCAACTTTTTGTGCACGTTTAGCCCACTTTGGATCATCTTTAAAAACATGCGGATACTCATGAAACATTGTCGCACAAGAACCAGATGGCGTAACGATATATTCTGCATCTTCAAAAGTTTCAATCATATGTTTCATCGCTTCTTTTGCTGCTTCTACATGGCCGCTATTATACGCAGGCTGACCGCAACAAACTTGCGCTTCTGGAAATTCAATTTCACAACCTAAACGCTCCAACACCTCAACTGTTGCTTTGCCGACGTTTGTTTCAAACATATCGACTAAACAAGTAACAAATAAAGTAACTTTCATAATTATTACTCCCCCTTTTTACAACTCCACCAACAAACATATGGTCATCAGATGACTAAAGGAAGAAGAAATAGGCTCAACCATGGCCTATCCTCTCCCTTTTCTAAAGAAAACGCTTACTTAATCTCTCTATTTTATCAGAAAATTAGATTTTTAAAAGATTAAATTACGAATTTATATCGTTTCTACCTGTGACAATATGTTCTACATTTGTTAAATGATCTAACATTGCTTGCTGCGCTAATTCTACATCTTGCTTTAACACTGCATCATATATGACTTGATGCTCTTCTATAAGTCGTTCTGATGTTGTTTGTTCACCATATAAAATAATGCGTCTTGATTCACCAATTGTTTCAGCAATCATCTCTGAAACATGATTCATGAGTTCAAGCAAAATGTTATTATGCGAAGACTCTGCAATTCCCATATGGAACTGAAAATCTGCTTTTTCACCAGCTTTTTCATCTCCAATGCTCTTTGCCATTTCATCTAACCAATGCTTCATATTTTGCAAATTAGATTCCGTACGTTTTGCCGCAGCTGCTCGAACTGCCCCCACTTCAAGCACCTTTCGTACTTCTAATAAATTCAAAATATCTTCTTTCTTCATTAATAATCTATTGTTTAATGATTTTGTTAATGAAGAAGAATCGAAATTCTTCACATATGTACCTTCTCCTTGTTTCATCTCAATTAAGCCCATCGCTCTTAGCGCACTTAGCGCTTCACGAACAGCAGATCTGCCAACTTGAAACTGCTCAGCTAATTGATGTACAGGAAGTAGTTTGTCACCAGGTTTTAACGTACCATTTTTAATCATTGTTAAAATAGCTTCAGATACTTCTTCGTAAATCTTTTTCGGTTTAATAGATTTGTACTCCAGTTAAATCACCTCAGTATCTTCCAAACAACAATTGAAACGATTTATAAGAACTTTGCATCATAACTATTTTAGAACGAATTGGTAAGAAGTACAAATGTTTTGTTCATAAAATCGTCAAAATTTCGATATTTATTACATATTAATTTATATCTTTACGTATAACTATTGTCTTCAATATAAAGAGCATGCTCTAAAAATTAGAACATGCTCTCCTCATCCTGTATTTTTAATTTAATACTAACCGTCGTTCCATTCCCTTTTTCACTTTCAATTCGCCACTGTCCATCATGTATATGAACAATTTGTCTTACAATTGCCAGGCCTAAACCTGTTCCACCATGTTGACGACTTCTTGCTTTATCAACTCGGTAAAAACGTTCGCCAAGGTTTTCTAAATGCTCTGTGTCAATACCGATTCCTGTATCTTTTATGTTCAGTTCACAGTAATCATCTATCTGCCTGAGCGTTATCATAATATCCCCGTCTTGATTTGTATACCGTATCGCATTATCTAACACGTTATGAAGTACTTGTTGCATACGATCCTCATCAATCATCACAATGATTTCTGGATTTAAATTTGTTGAAATACGAATTTTCTTTTCTATAAACTTAATCTCATACGTATCTAACACATCTTCAATCAGTTGTGAAAAAACGATAGGTTGTTTCTTTAACGGAAAATGTTCACCTTCTAATTGTGCTAAATCTAATAAATCATGAACGAGACGCTGCATGCGATCTGCTTCTTTATGAATGAGCTGTGTTACTTTTTCCTGCTGCGGTCCCTTCGCTACACCATCTAAAATAGCCTCGCTATATCCTTTTATATAACTAAGCGGTGTTCTTAGTTCATGCGAAACGTTAGCTAAAAACTCTTTACGCTTTACGTCTTCTGTCTCTAAAGAATTGGCCATTTTATTAAATGCTTTTCCTAATCGTCCAATTTCATCTTCGGAAGAAACTGTAATTCGTTCTGAGAAATCTCCCGTAGCCAAATGATTGGCAACTCGTTCCATTTGCGAAAGTGGTCTCGTAATAGCAATAATAATTTTTCTACCAATCCATATTGTCAGTAAAGTAATAGCAAGTGCTAACGGTGCTAAAATAAGGCCCATATCATATATTAAGTCTTTTATACTTTTTAAAGGAATATAAGAATATACAATGCCCACTAATTTCTTATTTTCTAAAACAGGGATGACAACACCCATAATATTACGATCAAAATGTTCCTCATATCCTATCTTTGTTACAGTTTTTCCATCTAATAAAGATTGCCTGTCCCCTTCACTTATAAGAGAATGATGATGCACATCAAAAGGTAAACATGCGCTTAAATCACGCGGATTAGATACGAAAAGAACGTCTGAACTAGATATTTGATCAAATGCTCTTACTTTCTCTTCGAAAGTTGATATTCCTTCGCGCTTATCATATTGCGCCGCAAGACGCTTCCCTTCCATTACTAATGAATCTTTTAAATTATCAACGTATAATTTTTCATACGAATATAAAGATACAAAATAAAGAAAGGAAACTGTTACAAATACTGCACATACTACTGTCAGCCAAAGCTTCTGTACCATCGTAAACATAGGTTACACCTCAAATTTATAGCCTACACCCCAAACAGTTTGAATGTAGTTTCCACTTTCCCCAAGCTTCAAACGCATCGTTTTCACGTGCGTATCTACTGTCCTTGTACTTCCGGCATAATCATATCCCCATACCTTTTCCAGCAATTGTTCCCGGCTAAATACTTGTCCCGTATGTTGGCAAAGAAAATAGAGTAAATCAAACTCTTTTACTGTAAGAGAAATCGGTTCACCATCAGCCTCAATCTTCCTACTTTTTTCATTAATAAGAATCGGTCCAAACTGAATCTCTTCTTGTTGCTCTTGCTTTGTATAACGTCTTAATACAGCTTCCATACGAGCGATTAGTTCACCAGGACTAAATGGCTTTACAATATAATCATCTGCTCCCATACGTAAGCCGTTCACCCTATTCCACTCTTCACCTTTTGCTGTTAAAAATATAATTGGTACATCTGACGTTTTTCTAATTTCTTTACAAACTGAAAGTCCATCCATCTCTGGCATCATAATATCTAGTACAACGAAATCATAATGATCCGTCTCTAATTTTTTTAGAGCCTCTTTTCCATTTTCAGCTTCTCCCCACTCGTATCCGAAATTATCTAAGTACATTCCAACAAGCTGCCTCATATCACTTTCATCATCTACAACTAATACCCTATATTTATTCATTGTCCTTCCCTTCCCTCTCTATGAGTTGAAACGGCCCTTTTCCTACTTTAATTGTTTGTTTTATTTTCAAATTCTTCATATCCATGACGCACACTTCATCACTATCATAGCTTGCTACGTACCCTTCTGCTCCGCTCTTCAAAAATGCAAATGGGTTCGATCCTACTTCTGCAGAAGCCACCTCTTTATACGTGCTAACATCAAACTTTCTAAGCGTATTCGAACCGTGACTTAATGCATATACATACTTATTATCCTTGGTTATATTCACAGGCATAAACGGAGCATGTAAAGAACGCACCATTTCTCCGCTTTGTAAAGAATACACTAATACTTTCTCATTGACTTGATTTCCATCACCATGTCCGCCAATCCATATTTCTTTCCCATCCGGACTAATTGTTGCTCCCGTTGACGCTGGGGGAATCATAAAGGATTGTATCACTTCTTTTTTCTTTGTATCAATTGTCGTTAGTTTCGTATCATAAAAGTTTAATACAGATAATTGGTTATGGTACTCTACCATCGTTATTGGTCCTTTTCCGGTTGACACACTCCCTGTCTCTTTCCCTTTTATCGTAAAGAACCTTACCTTTTGAGCAGTCTGATCGGCAGCAAATAATTGTTTTTTATCTTCAGATACGATTACATTTACAATACCTTTTCCAGTTTTATATTTTTTCACTTGTCTTCCTTCTGCTAGTGAATATACATACATGTACTCTAACTGCTTACCATATACAAGTATATCCTCGCCGTTTGGAAGTAGTGCAATTCCTGCCATCGGTTCATTAAGTTCCCATGTCGTAATTAACCTTTTAGTTTGTTTATCAACAAAACTAATACTACCTTCTTTTATATTCGTTGTTATAATAACACTTTTATCTTTAGCAATCGGTGTATATGAACTTCCTTGACACCCTACTAATAGAAATAAAAAACAGAGAAGAAAAACGTACTTTCTCAAAAGATTCCCTCCATCTTCGGATGATTTCGTTATAATTGTAAAATAACAAATAAATGTGTGGAAAGTGTGAAATTTCCCTTTCTTACTTCATTTACATATATAATGTACAACAAATAGAATTTGAGGTGTGCAAATTATGCTTTTTCCTGATTTAGCGAATAAAATTGTACGAGAAGTACGCAGACTAATTAAAGAAAATATCATTATCATTAATATACAAGGCGTTATTATCGCAAGTACAGATATAGAAAGAATCGGTCAATTTCATGAAGGTGCACTCCGCTGTGCGAAACAAAAGAAAACTGTCATTATTACAAAAGAAGATGAACAACGTTTGCATGGCGTAAAGGCGGGTATGAACCTCCCTTTACTATTCCATGACGAAGTAATTGGTGTCATTGGAATTACAGGCGAACCTGAAAACATTTCACAATACGGCGAAATATTACGTAAGATGACCGAACTACTCATTCATGAGAACTACTTTTTAGAACAACTAGAACTTGAACACCGTTCTTATGAAGCATTTGTCTTTGATTGGCTTCAAAATACAGACTGGTCTCCAAGCTTTCTCGATCGCGCAAAAACACTTGGTATTGATTTATATAAGAAGAAACAACTTATTTTGTTCTCTATCGATCAAAATGACACGATGCTTCAGCGTAAGATTTGGCAACACGTACGCAATCTATTAACAAAGGAGCATCTATTTGTTCGCTGGGGAAATGATCGATTCATTTTATTTACAGCCACAAACTCCAAAGAGCAAACGTATCAATTTTTAAAACGATTAAAACAAGACTGTGAAACTTTGTTTTCTATTCCTTTATATATCGGGATTGGACAATCCGTTACGCCAAGCAATATGAACTTATCATACGAACAAGCATTACAAGCTCTTTCCGTATCACTTGAAACGAAAAAGATTGTATTTAATGAAGATTTACGTTTAGAAATGTGCTTACAAGATATTTCTGCTGAAACGCGGGAACAGTTTCTAAGACGCACCATCGAAAACTTACTATCATCTTCTGAGCTTATGCACACTTTACGCTTATTTATCGATTATAACCAATCCTATAAACAAACAGCTGAACAATTACATATACACATTAACACATTGCATTACAGGCTTAAAAAGATTGATGAGCTTACAGGACTTGACCCGAAAGAATTCAAAGACTTAAACATTTTATACTTTTCGCTCCTTTTATTAGATAATCAAACAAAAAATAACGATAAAACAGATTAATCTTTAGATGATTATACATAGAAAGAATCCCTCGACTTTTTTATCATTATAATGAAAGCACTGTGACAACGTTTTTTATTATGACTAATTACGTTAACAGTTTGAGGGGGATTTCCAATGTTAGAAAAGCAAATTATTCATTCATTCGTATCCATTGTTGGCGAAGATAATGTAGATACATCCAATATGGGGCGTTTAACGTATAGTTATGATGCCACTCCAAACTTCCAAGCAATGCCTGACGCAGTCATTGCTCCTCGTAATACAAATGAAGTAGCTGACGTGTTAAAAGTATGTAACACTCACAACATTCCTGTATATGTTCGTGGTTCTGGAACAAATCTTTGCGCAGGAACATGTCCACTTGAAGGCGGTATCGTCCTTATTTTCCGTCATATGAATAACATTTTAGAAATTGATGAAGAGAATTTAACAATTACTGTACAAGCTGGTGTTATTACGCTTGATATTATTAAAGCGGTAGAAGAAAAAGGTTTATTTTATCCACCAGATCCAAGCTCGATGAAAATTTCTACAATCGGCGGTAACATTAATGAAAACTCAGGTGGATTACGCGGATTAAAATATGGCGTAACACGTGATTATGTGATGGGTCTTGAACTTGTCTTACCAAACGGCGATATTATTCGTACTGGTGGTAAATTAGCAAAAGATGTAGCTGGTTACGATTTAACTCGTTTATTTATCGGTTCTGAAGGAACGCTTGGCGTCGTAACTGAAGCCATATTAAAACTTGTTCCTATGCCTGAAACGAAGAAAACGATGCTTGCACTATATGAAGATATTAACGAAGCTGCACGTGCTGTTTCTTCTATTATTGCAAATAAAATCATTCCAGCGACACTTGAGTTTTTAGATCAGCCGACAATTGAAGTAGTAGAAGAATTTGCACAAATCGGTTTACCAACTGATGTAAAAGCAATTTTATTAATTGAACAAGATGGTCCACCTGAAGTTGTCAATCGAGATATTGAAAAAATGGCTAACGTTTGCCGCTCTATGAACGCGGTCGATGTTCGCGTTGCAAAAGATGAAGCGGAAGCAGATGCACTTCGGACGGCTCGTCGTAGTGCACTATCAGCACTTGCAAGATTAAAGCCTACTACTATATTAGAAGATGCAACAGTACCACGCTCACAGATTGCTCCGATGGTTGAAGCTATTAATGCCATTGCCAAAAAATATAATATTCCTATTTGTACGTTTGGGCATGCTGGCGATGGCAACCTACACCCAACTTGTATGACAGATGCTCGCAACGATGAAGAAATGCACCGAGCTGAACAAGCTTTTGCTGAAATATTTGCGAAAGCAATCGAACTTGGTGGCACGATCACTGGTGAACATGGTGTTGGCGCGATGAAAGCTCCGTATTTAGAAATGAAATTAGGTAAGGAAGGTATTGCTGCTATGCAGGGAATTAAACAAGCCTTCGATCCAAATAACATTATGAATCCAGGAAAGATGTTCGCGAAGGACACTCGCAAAAGAGTGGTGGTTGAACGATGACAACATTAAATAAAGAAAACATTCAAAAAGAATTTAAAGAACGATTAAGTGAAGACGAACTACTAAATTGTATGCGATGCGGTTTCTGTTTACCAACTTGCCCTACTTACATTCAATCTGGATATAAAGAATCACATTCACCACGAGGACGTATCGCATTAATGAAAGCGGTCGTTGACGGTTTAATTGAGCCAGATGAAGATGTTGAAAACACATTAAACGTTTGCCTTGGCTGTCGTGCTTGTGAACCTGTTTGTCCATCTGGTGTGAATTATGGCCATTTATTAGAAGAAGCCCGTGATATTATTAATCAAAATAAAAAGTTCTCAATGCCAGTGAGAGCTGTTCGTAAAGTCGTGTTTGAAGGACTATTCCCGCATCAAAATCGAATGCGAACATTAACAGGATTAATTGGATTTTATCAGCGTTCTGGTTTACAAACGCTAACACATAAAACAGGGGTTATGAAGTTATTCCCTGAAACACTTGCAACGATAGATCTTGTTTTACCAAAAGTCCCTAAAATGAAAGCAATGAAAGATCGTCCTGAATTTTTACCTGCTAAAAGTACAAAGAAGAAACAAGTTGCATTCTTCACAGGTTGTTTAATGGATACGATGTTTTTAGAAACAAATAACGCAACGATGAAACTTCTTCAGTTAGCTGGTTGTGATATCGTTATTCCGAAAACACAAAGTTGCTGCGGGGCATTACATGGGCATGCTGGTGAGAAAAGTGGAGCAAAAGAATTAGCGAAACGCAATATAAAAGCATTCGAAGATTTAAACATCGACTATATTATTACGAATGCTGGTGGTTGTGGAGCTTACCTCGTAGACTACGATTATCTTTTTAAAGATGATCCACAGTGGGCTGAACGTGCAAAGCAGTTTGTTTCTAAAATTAAAGATATTACTGCTATTCTAGTAGAACTAGATTTCCATAAACGAAACGACTTACGACTCACGCCGCAAATTATTACGTATCAAGACTCTTGTCACTTACGCAATGTTATGCGAACATCTTCTGAACCTCGTATGTTATTAGAATCAATCCAAGGCGCAACATACCGTGAAATGAAAGATGCGGACCGCTGCTGTGGTTCTGCTGGTATTTACAATATTGTTCATTCAGAGTTATCAATGGAATTTCTAGATTACAAAATGGACCGTGTGCATGAGACAGAGGCAGCAACCATCGTTACTGCAAATCCAGGTTGTTTATTACAAATGAAATTAGGTATTGAACGAGAGGGTCTTTCTCATAAAATGAGAGGAATTCACATTGTAGATTTATTATTAGAAGCAATTGAAACTAACTCGTAATAACTTGTAACATACGTAATAATAGGAAAACGGCTATCTCCTTCGTCTATGTAAAGAGATAGCCGCTTTTTTGTCTGCTACAACATTAAAAATATGTTACTTTATTATAAAAAAGAACAACAGAAACATTACAGTTTTGTAAAAATCAATCCAGTATATTCCTCAAAAAAACGCTCAAACCATTGATGCAATGGGATTCTTCATTTTCCATTTAGGAAACTTTATCCAAAAACCCCCTCTTAAAACTAGGTATTAAAGTGCTGAAAATTCCTTTTATACTCTATGTTTCTCTTATTTTTCCCCTTTTTCACTCTTAGGATAAATTAGGTAAATTTTAAGTCTATGAATTTTTTTCCATCTTTTTTCTCGCAAAATCTATGCTACGATGAATTTGTCAGTCAGACAGGCTGTCAAAAACAAATCGTGTGAAAACAAATTAAAACTTTATATAGGGGGACACACATCATGAAAAAGCGTGTTTTATTATCTGTAGCTGCTGCAACAGCTCTTACTTTAGGAGTATCTTCTTTAGATGCACAAGCTGCAACAGTACAACCATCTAATATTAAGGTTCAAAATATTCAGCATTCAAAAGTAATGATGAAACAAATGAGCCAACAAGAATTACAAGCATTCTTACAATCTATGGGCGTTGAGTCATTAGCACAATGGCAGCAAGGAAACTTCCAACCAAATTGCATTATTCCTGGTCAACAACCTACTGAAAATGTTGTAACTGAGCAACCAACAGCTAAGCCAGAAACTCAAAAGCCTGCTGAGGAAACTCAAAAACCTGCTGAACAAAAACCTGCTGAAGAAGTTCAAAAACCAGAAGCTCAAAAGCCTGCTGAAAACAACAATACTCAAAAACCTGCTGAGCAAAAGCCTGCTGAAGAAGCAAAATCTTTAAGCGAGTTCGAACAACGTGTTGTTGAATTAACAAACGCTGAGCGTGCAAAACAAGGTTTACCAGCTTTAAAAATCGACACTGAATTAAGCAAAGTAGCACGCATTAAATCTGAAGATATGCAAAAAAATAACTACTTTGATCATAATAGCCCTACATACGGGTCTCCGTTTGACATGATGAAGAAGTTTGGTATTTCATATACATCTGCAGGTGAAAACATCGCTCAAGGCCAACGTACACCTGAAGAAGTAGTACAAGCTTGGATGAACAGTGCTGGACACCGTGCAAACATCTTAAATAATGGCTTCACTCACATCGGTGTTGGCTATGTAGAAAGCGGCAACTACTGGACACAACAATTTATTACGAAGTAAATAGATTAAAAGAGTCTTCCCATAATGAGAAGACTCTTTTTTACGTTTCATAACTTTCTATTATGTATGAGTATAAAGCATAGAACATAAACAAAATAGAACCACCACTTATTACGCTAAGTAACACATAAAATCCCCATTTCAAGTTCAAAAACAATGAAAACAATATACTACATGCCATCACTTGAAAAATCCGCCTACTCACTAAACGAATCTTTTTTAATTTGATTGGGTCTTTTTCTGTACTCTGAACTTTTTTAAACGCCTTACTCAGCATAAAAAGAAACATACTAATTCCAATTGTTAGTCCTGTTTGAAAGGATATCATGCTTCCAAAATTAATAAAGAGAATGAGCATATGGATAAACAACATAAATAAAGTAATCGTCTTTAGAAATCCACTTATAATGACATGCTCGTCTTCATTAAACTTATATATATTATGTGAAATAATATACATCAATCCATGTAAGAAAATAATAAGGCAAGGAATAAGTGCTATAACAATTTGTTTACTCACAAACTCGTTCGGCCGACCATTTTCATTCCAATGTACTGCCATCTGATTCGGTAAATATGGATAGAGACATAGAGTAACTAAAAGACAAGCGAAAAATATTCCTAGTATATATTTATATTTGATCAAGTGATTCTCACCTCTCTTTTCTCTTAACGGCTTCGCTTCTTTTAGAGAAAATCCTGCAAAAATCTACTTTTCTCAAATTTAAACTTACACTTTACGCATTCACCCTTTGAAATTCTTTCATGGTATTGTTTAATTTTGTAGGAAATGATACATCAACTTCAATTTCTTCTTTCGTAATTGGATGTAAGAAGTTTATCTTCATCGCATGTAACGCTTGCCCCGACATATATTTCGTTTGTCCACCATATAATACATCTCCAACTAACGGATTACCGTTATGGCTCATATGAACACGAATTTGATGTGTTCTACCTGTTTCTAATTGTAACGTGACGAGCGTAGCATTTTGGTTTTTAAAATACTTCTCTACTTTATAATATGTTATAGCTTGGTCTCCCTTTGGAGAAACACGTCGTCTCGTCGCATGATGGCGATCTCTTCCAATAGCTGCGTCAATTGTTCCTTGCTTCTTTTTTACTTTCCCTTCCACAAGCGCCGCATATGTTCTTTTAATTTTTCGTTCCATTAATAAACGATCCATAATTGCACCAGCAATTCTATGCTTAGCAAATAAGACACCACCTGTCGTATCTTTATCTAACCGATGAATATGACGAACCTTCGTCTCTAAACCTTGCATTTGATAATGAAAGGCAACAAGATTTGCAAGTGTTCCCGTTCCACCTTTTTCAGCAGGATGCGTATCCATGTTCTCAGGCTTATTTACAATGAGTACGTGATCATCTTCATATACTACATCTAATTCACCATATTCAGGCTCTACACCGTATTCTTCCCCCATAAACATATGAACTTGTAACTTATCGCCTTCTTTTAAAAGCTCATTCCATCTTCTCTGTTCCCCGTTAACGGTAACACCTTTTTCCATACGAAGCTGATGTAACAACTTTTTCGGTATTTCCCATTCTATTTTTAATAACGAATCAATACTTATACCATTCCATTTCGCTGGAACAGTAATTTCGCACCATTCGCCCTGTTTCTTCGTTTCCATACTGTATCACCTTATTTCTATTGATTCTCTCATTGTAACGGAAAACACAATTTGATGCACCGTCAAAAATAGTGGACAGCCTTATAGTAGACTGCCCCCTCATGCTCTACGCCTTTTCATTTCCTGCAATACTTCTTCCGCTTTTTGTTCATACGATAAATCTTTAAAGAAATCCGCCAATCTTTTATAGTCATTATACGTATCTAATAAGTCATCCATCTTTTCTACTTTCATCACTTGTTGTTTTTGTTTCATTTTTACTGGATAACGATAGCCCGATACTTCTTGTATTTTGTAATACTCATCCTCTACTTGAATGACCTTTACAAGTTCCTCTTCTTCCGCATCCATCGTATACCCATCAAAATCTCTAAGCAATTCATAAATGATATGAGTCCATTCATCTTTTGGATAAAATCCTTTTTCTAACCGATAACCGACAATGCGATACATATGCCCATCGTTTTCTGCAAACTGTACTGTATCATTTAACTTAAACTTAAAATAACGAAACATTGCCTTCACCTACTTATATGTAATGTTCTTATCACATACTATTTGCAAAATGTAGGTCTTGCTATTCATAAAAAATACTCATCTTATAGATGAGTATTTTTTATGATGATTTTTCTCTTTTCTTTCGAAATGGTAACCACCAGTTCCAGTCTCCAAACAATTTCATTAAACTTGGTACGAGCATAAGACGAATAATTGTTGCATCAAGGAATATCGCTAATGCAACACCAAGCCCCATTTGCCGTACTGGTAAAATATCAGTAAAGGCGAACGCACCGGTAACAACAATCATAATTAAAGCGGCGGACGTAATAATTCTACTTGTTGACACAAGTCCTTCTAACGTTGCTTGATCATTATCTCCTGTTTCTTCATACAGTTCATGAATACGCGAAATAAGAAAGACTTCATAATCCATGCTAAGCCCAAAGACGAGGCCAAAAATGAAGATTGGTAAGACAAATAAAACTGGACTCGCTTCTAAACCAAAATGACCACCTTCAAATAACCAAACAACAATTCCAATTGTTGCGCTTAAGCTAAGTATATTCATAATAATCGCCTTAATCGGAATGAGTATAGATCGAAATGCAAATAATAATATAACGAAGGTCGATCCAAATATAACAGACATACCAATCGCAACTTTATCTTTAATTTCATCTTCTAACTCTTGTTGGAACGTCGTCATTCCGCCTAGATAATACGTAACATTCGTTTCTTTATAGTTTTGTTTAAAATCACGAACCCACTGTTTAGCAGTTTCAGTACGCGGTTTCGTTTTCAAAAAGATTTCTATCGTAGTCTTATTCTCTTTCGTATATGCTTCAAATACAGGGGCTAGTTTTGCTGCTTCTGGCGACTCTAATAATCCAGCAACTTGATCTGCTTTCATACCAGTTAACCCGTCGTATAAACTTCTTACTTCATATACTTTCTTATCATCTTTTAACTTTTGAACGACTTCTTCTACCTTTTGTAAACTTTCTTTTTCTTTCATATCTTTTTTCGTCTCTACCACTAATGTAACATCAGCATGTGTTTTTGCAGTTTCATTAAATGCCTCTTCGTACTTCTCATATGCAATTCTTGTATCACTTTGTTTAGGTAGAGCTTCCACGTCAGGGAACTGCAAATTAGCTGTACGTAATGGTAATAAGCAAATAACAATAAATGTTGTAACAACAATAATCATCGCTATTGGATGTTTCATTACAAATTGCGCAAATTTACGCCATGCCTTTGCCGGCGTATGTGCTACTTGATTCTTTTTTAATATTCGTTTACCAATTAGTGATAATAACGCCGGAAGAAGTGTGAGTGAGAATAAAATACTCATAATCACAACAATCATTCCGCTAATTGCGACAGACTGAATATAATCAATCTTAAAGAAAAACAAGCCAGATAATCCAACAAATACACATAATCCTGAAAATACGATCGCGCGCCCTGCTGTCTGATATGTAATTGCAATCGCTTCTTTTACCGTTCGCTTTGCAACTTCCTCTCGAAAGCGATTTACAAATAATAGTGCAAAATCAATAGATAGCGCAAGTCCGATCATCGGTGCAACATTTAACACAAAGATAGATAGTTCCTTATCGCTACCTATAAAGTATAATATGCCCATCGTACTAATAACACTAAGTGCCCCATTTACAATTGGTAAAATTGATGCTAAAAGGCTACCAAATGAAAATAGTAATACGAGGAATGCAACCGGTAACCCAATCATCTCTGCTACTTTTAAATCATTTTGCGTTCTTTCATTAATCTCTTGATTAATTTTCGGAAACCCTGTAGGCGTTACTTTTAATGCTGCATTACTTTCCTTTTCGATTTTATCAGCAAATTGTAATGTCGTTTCCATTCGTTCCTTATTTGTTTTCCCGGAAAATAAAATTGTCGCATAGCCGATATCATCTTGTAACATTTCTTTATTTTGTATCGGGTGATGGAAAGATTCATATGTCTCTTTCTCTTGTACACTTTTTACAATTCCCTCTACTTGCTTTTGAAATTCCTCATGTGAAACACCCTTATTTTTTTCAAAAACCAGTAGCAGCGTATCTTGAGACCTCTTAAAATCTTTATCTAAAATTTCTTTCGTTTTTTGATAGTCCCCTTCCGTTTGAAAGCCATCGCCACCTAATACTCCCGGTAGCTTTGGAGCGAAAATACCGAGTGCTATCGCAACCAGTAGTAGTGCTACAATTACTGTATAACGAAACTGATACAAAAAAGCTCCTAACTTCCCCCACTTATCCACTTTATGTACATTTGTTTTCAAACATTTTCACCTACTTTACATAATTCAATTGTCATTTATACTGTATCACATCTTCATGCAAACAAAAAACGTCTAGAAGAACTATAATAATAGTTTTTCTAGACGTTTTTCTATCTCTCTTTATTAAGACCAAGCCTCTCAGTAAGTAAACGATGGCAATAAATCGCGATAATTAATAGAATGCCACCTACGCAGTAACCTGCTAAAATATCAGTTGGATAATGTACATTTAAAATGACTCTACTTAATCCAATCGATACGATTACTATTCCCAACAAAATCGTTATAACATATTTCCCAGTCACATTCTTCAAATTTGCCGCAATAATATAAGCAAGAAACCCGAATGTCATAATAGATAACATTGCATGCCCACTAGGGAAACTATACCCAAGCGCATCAAATGCTTCATTTAACGACGGACGCTCCCTTTTCACAATTTCTTTTATCCCTTTATTCACAAGATGTGTTGTTAAAATGCCCATTGGATACACGATCATCGCAGCATAATAACGTTTTCTCCAAAAAACAAGTAAACTTATAACGAGCGTAGTTACAATCCCAATGGCAGACCCTAATTTTGTATAGTGTGAGAAAAATGTAAGCGAACCTTCTGTTTGTAATCCTTTTACTAATCCTCGGATATATGTATCCATCACTGTAACGCCACCAGCATGTACTCGCCAAGCAACAATGCCAAATACAGCAAGTAATAAACCGATACACATTCCCTCATATTGATGCAACTTCTTCAAACGATTTCCTCCTACTATGAAAAAATGCGATTTCTACTTTAGAAACCGCATCTCCTTACTTATTTACCTTTTGTTTTTAGCTCTGTCCAGTAACGATCATAGTCTTTTAACTTATCATCTACATCAACAAGCCATTCTGTACGATCTAATTCTTCTTTCGTTAAGAAAATCATATGGTTATCGCGATATTCTTTACTATGAAGAGGGTGAGCTTTTTCATTAGGATTACTGTATCCAATTGACTCGTAGTTTTTCACACTTACTTTTTCATCTAATAAGTAGTTCATAAACTTCTCTGCAAGCTCTTTGTTTTTCGCACCTTTTGGAATTGCTAACGTATCAGCCCAAATTGTGCCGCCTTCTTTTGGTACAACGTACTCTACATCTTTATTATCTTTTGCGATAAATGCTGCATCTCCAGACCAAACCGTTCCGATCCAAGCATCTTCTGTAATAAACTTTTGTTTAATATTATCTGTATCAAATGCTAATAAGTTTGGAAGTAGCTTCTGTAAATCAGTTGCTGCTGTCTTTAACTGCGCATCGTCTTTCGTGCTGTTTGAGAAGCCGTTTTTCTTAAGACCCATACCTAATACTTCACGAGAATCGTTTAATAAAGTTACATGCCCTTTATATTTCTCATTCCATAAGTCATTCCAGCTTGTAGGTGCTTCTTTCACATACTTTTTATTGTATGCAATACCAGTTACACCCCAAGTGTATACTAAAGAATATTTATTCTCTGGATCAAACGCAGGTGTTTTGAAATTAGAAACCATGTTTTCGATATTTGGGATATTCTTTTTATCTAACGGCGCTAATAAATCCATTTTTGCCATTGTTTTAACCATGTAATCAGATGGCTGAATTAAATCATACTTCGCGCCACCAGCTTGTAATTTCGCAAGCATTTCTTCATTACTTGCATACTTATCATAGTTAATTTTCACATTATATTTCTTTTCAAAATCTCTTAGCACTTGCTCATCAAAATTGTCAGCCCAGCTATAAATGTTTAACTCTTCTTTCTTTTCACCACAACCAGCAAGTACACCAGCTACAAGGCTAAAGCTAATTGCTGCGCCGGCTAATCTTTTCATTAATTTCATCGGTTTATTACCCCCTCGTACTTTCTATATCGTTCGTATTATAAAGGAAGGTGTCCTCCAGAGTTTTCTTCACCATCTGCACCTTTGTTACGGAAGATTTCAGATAGAACCATTAATCCTACGATAGCTACAATTAAAATTGTAGAAAGTGCATTAATTTCTGGTGATACTCCGCGCTTAACCATACTGTAAATGTATAATGGCAATGTTGTTGATCCTGGTCCTGATACGAAGAAACTAATTACAAAATCATCAATTGATAATGTGAATGTTAATAATGCGGCTGAAATAACTCCTGGTGCAATTGCTGGGAACGTTACATAACGAAACGTTTGCCACGGCGTTGCTCCTAGATCATTCGCAGCCTCTTCTAAATCACGTCCCATACCAGATAGACGTGCTGCTAAAATAACGACAACAAATGAAATACTAAATGTAATGTGTGCAATAATAATTGTTGTTTTGCCAAGTTCCATACCTAATTGACTAAATAAGATAAGTAAAGATAATCCCATTAAAATATCAGGAATTAAAATTGGTAAATACACAAGACCGTTAATAGCACCTTCATAACGATATTTATAACGATGCAATGCAATCGCGAAAATCACGCCAAGAACTGTCGTTACAATCGTTGTTACGATCGCGATCGTCATACTATTTACAAACGCATCAATAACATCTTGTTTTTGAAATAAATCTGTATACCAATGGAATGTAAAACCTTCCCATTCCGCGTTAATGCGAGAATCATTGAAGGAATATACCATTAAAACCATCATTGGAAAATACAAGAACAATAAAATTAACCAAGAATAAGAAACTAAAAACTTCTTCATCTTTGCCTATTCCCCTCCGTTCCCATCATATTTATATACTTTCGTTGCACGATAATATAAGTAAATTAACAGAACAGAGAATAGAACAACAATCATAGATAACGCAGATCCAAACGGCCAATCACGCGCTCCTAAGAATTGATTTTGAATTACGTTTCCGATTAACGCTACTTTCGATCCACCCATAACGTCTGATACAACAAACATTCCGATAGAAGAAACAAACACTAAAATAGAACCCGTAGCAATCCCTGACATCGTCATTGGTACTGTAACATTCCAAAATGCCTTTACTGGTGTTGCACCTAAATCATAAGCTGCTTCTAGCTTACGCTTATCAAGCTGCTCAATCGCTGCATACACTGGTAAAATCATAAATGGTAATAAAGAATATACCATTCCGAGTATTACAGAAGGTGTATTATATAGTAAATTTAAAGGTTCACTAATAATACCTAGTTTTAATAGCAATGTGTTTACAAGACCTTGTGAACGTAAAATAACAATCCATGCGTATGAACGAACAAGAAAGTTAATCCAAAACGGGATCGTTGCCAATAATAAAAGAATTGAACGGTATTTACGATCAACAATTGTAATTGTATAAGCAAATGGATAACCAATTACTAAACAGATTACTGTTGTAATAACTGCAATCTTAACAGTTTCCCATAACGTTCCCATGTATAGTGGATCAAACACACGAGCTATATTCTCTAACGTAAATTGCATTTCCACTGTTCCGTATGCTCCGCGCTGCATGAAGGCAAATGCCAATACAAACAGAAGGGGAATTAGGAAGAAGATTAACAGCCACGCGACTGTAGGTAGTGCGAGTAATTTCCCTTTTTTCAATTTAAGGTCACCTCGTCCTCTTGCTCCCAGCCTACGTATACATTATCTCCAATGTTCCACTGCGTTGCTTCTTCAGCAGTTTGATATGCCATTAGTAATTCTGATGTTTTCTCGTCACGTACATACAGCTTTTCCATATTTCCAACAAACTCAATGTCTTCAATATGTCCAAGATGGTATTCTTTTAAAATCGGCTCTTCAACCGAACGTACCTTTACGTTTTCAGGGCGAATTGCTACATAGCCTTCCCCGTTTTTCACAATATTATTTTCACCGATAAATGTTGCAACGAACATCGTTTTCGGCTTATTATAAATTTCTTTCGGCGTTCCGATTTGTTCAATATGTCCTTTATTCATAACAACAATACGATCACTCATGCTCATCGCTTCTTCTTGATCGTGCGTTACGTATATGAACGTAATTCCTAAATTACGTTGTAAGTTTTTCAATTCACGTTGCAAGTCTTTTCTTAACTTAAAGTCTAACGCCCCAAGTGGCTCATCTAGTAATAATACACGCGGGTTATTTACAATCGCTCTCGCAATTGCTACACGCTGCTGCTGTCCACCAGAAAGCTTCGCAGGTTTACGATTACGGAACTCAAGTAACTGCGTTAAACGCATTGCCTCTTCAGCACGCTCTTTCTGCTCTGCTGCCGGTACTTTCTGCATTTTCATACCGAAACAAATATTTTTCTCCACATTCATATGTGGGAATAGCGCATAATGTTGGAACACTAAATTCATATGGCGCTTGTACGGTGGCAAATCGTTAATCTTTTCATCATCTAATAAAAGATTCCCTTTAGTTGGAGTTTCAAAACCTGCGATCATACGAAGTAACGTCGTTTTCCCGCAACCACTCGGTCCTAAGATTGTTAAAAATTCTCCTTCTTTAATATCTAAAGAAAGAGGTGGGATAATCACTTGATTTCCAAAATGTTTTTCTACTGCTTCAACTTTAATAATCTTTTTCATTTTCCCGTCCTATCTACCTTAAATTTTAATTTTTATATTCATGAATAAATATTTATGTTCTATAGACTATTTTTTGTTTCGATCCAAACAAAAATGATTATTTAACAAGCGTTCGCTTCTATTCTTTATGTATTATGTTTGATTCATTTTCGCACGATACATAACGTCGAACAGAAAAACCCCTTCCATTGCGAAGGGGCTATTATCATACGGCTACGCCTACTGATAAACACCATCATCATTTTAACAACTTTCGTATGAATTTTAAAGCACTTTTTGTAGAAGAGTAACGAATTTTCATATCAAATGCCGTAGATTGGGCCAAAATGCTTTTATAATGTGAAAAAGTTCGAAAACTTTCTTCCCCATGATAACCCCCTAATCCACTACTACCGACGCCCCCAAAAGGTAAATATGGCGTTGCAAGATGATAGACAACATCATTAATACAACCTCCGCCATATGAAATATTACTCGTCACTTTCTTTTGTACTTCTTTATCTTCAGAAAATACATATAACGCTAACGGCTTTGGATGTTGCTGAATTGTGTCAATTACCTCTTCTATGTTGTCGTACTCTACAATTGGTAAAATCGGACCAAAAATTTCATCTTCCATAACCGCATCTTGCCATGTAATGTTCGTTACTACTGTCGGTTCAATATGTAATGTATCTTTCTTATAGTTCCCGCCAATTACGACTTGACCATCTTGTAAAAATCGACATAATCGTTCAAAATGACGATCACTCACAATTCGCACGTAATGATCATTATGCAGTGGCTCTTTGCCATACTGCTCCGCAATTTCGTGTCGTAATGCCTCGATTAACTGTTCTTTCACGGAAGCATGCACATACATATAATCCGGGGCTACACACGTTTGCCCTGCATTTAAAAACTTCCCCCACACAATTCGTCTTGCTGTTACATCTATTTTCGCATCTTTATGTACAATACATGGACTTTTTCCGCCAAGTTCTAACGTAAGCGGCGTCAACCGTTTCGCAGCTGCTTCCATCACAACTTTTCCAACACCAACACTACCTGTAAAGAAAATATAATCAAATGGTTCCTTTAACAATTCCGTACTCTCTTCTACACCGCCTTCTACTACCGCTACAAGCTCTTCTTGGAATAATTCCTCTAACATTCTCGTAAGCACTTTTGAAACATTTGGCGTTAACTCTGACGGCTTTAAAACAACTGTATTTCCAGCTGCCAACGCTCCTACAAGTGGTGCAATTGCTAATTGAAACGGATAGTTCCAAGGTGCAATAATAAGTGTCACACCGTACGGTTCGGGCACTACTTTCCCCTTTGATCCAAAATGGGTGAGTGCTGTTCGAACACGCTTCGGTTTACTCCATGATGAAATATGCTTCAATTGAAAGGAAATTTCTTTTAATACATACCCAACTTCCGTTGTAAACGACTCATGAATTGACTTATTTAAATCTAATTTCAACGCCTGAAATATTTCTTCTTCAAAACGCTGAATGCCTTCATAAAGCTTCTTCAAATTATTCTTTCTCACTGCTACACTTCGCGTATGGCCATTATAAAAATATTCCTTTTGTTTATTTACAATAGAAGAAACGCTCATTCATTCACCTTCCCCACTATTTTTATCCAATTCTTTCATTATTTATATAGACTTCATATTATAATAAATTTCTATTCGTAAAGTTACATTATATATAATTTCTTCTTTTATATAAAATTCATTGCTCACAAAAAAACTACCGAAAGAAAATCTCTCGGTAGTTTTACTGTATTAACGATATAAGCGAACAGCACCTGCAGAATTATCATCAGCTTGTCCTACTACTTCAAACTTTAGGCCAAGGTTCGGTAAAATACGTCCTGCATCTGGAATCTGTTGATTAATATACGTTTTCGAATCATCAAACTTCGGCACACCTGCTAAGCCATTATACGTATACGTTCCACGCGTTGGAGATACAACTTTCCATGCTGGCGTTTTATCAAATGAGAACGCCGCATCAGCGATTTGGAATCGTGTACTACTGTCAATTGTCGGTTTACCATTTAAAGTTCCTACAATTGCTTCTGGATGAGAGTCAACTACACCAAGGAAACCATGTCCTGGATGTAAACCAACCCAGTTATCTGTGTAAGCTGAGTCTGCATACCATACAACCATACCAGAGTTATATTCTGGACCGCGAGCAAATTTCAATGCGCTATCTGATCCAGTATGATTTCTCCACTCTACATAGTAGTTATGTTTTTTCTTCTCAGTTCCGTTAGAAACTGCGAAACCATCTAATTTAAATTGTGGTGTACCTTCTGCATCATCAGAGAATACTACTTTACCATCTACTGTTAATGAAGCATTATCAAGTAGGAAACCGTTTAATGCTAAACCACCATCTGTAATGTACTCAAATGTTAATTTTACTTTCTTACCTTTGAATTGGCTTAAATCATATGATTTATCAACCCATTTTCCATTTGTCGAATCTGCATTTCCACTATTTGCTTTCTCACCAAGTTTTTCAATTAGCGTTTTTTGCCCATCTTCTGTTACAGCATGTACTTCAAGGAAATCATACTCTGCTTCGATTTCATATAACGATTTGAAATCAAATTTCGCATTCGTTGCATTCGTTAAATCGAACAGCGGTGTTTCTAACGTTGTATGAAGATTGTCACCTTTTGTGCTGTAGTAATACTGCTTACCAAATGCTGGAGCAATCGTTTTTATATCTTTATCAGGTAAGTTTACACGAATCATACCTGGACGGTTCGTTTTCGTAACACTTTGGTCTAAATATGTTGCTAGACCGATACCTTTATTTAATTTCTCGTAATCTACTTCTACGATATTCGCCCAGTTACCACCAATTGTTTTTTGGAAAAACTCTTTATTTTGTGGTGAGAAACTCGTTGGCGTTGTTCCTGCAATCTTACCAGCCCAGCTTCCGCCACTCATAACAGACCAAGCTTGAATTGGCTCACCATGACCAGTATAGTCTGTATCATACTCATCTGGAAGGCCTAAATCATGACCATATTCATGCGCGAATACACCAACTGCGCCATCTTCTGGCTCAATTGTGTAGTCGAATGCCGCTATCTTTCCGCCCCAATATGGAACTTTCGCTTGTGTACCTTCAATTGGGAATGGTTTTGGTCCAACTGTCCAGCGATGTGACCAAATTGCATCGTCACCTAATTTACCACCGCCCGCTTCTTGTCCAACACCTGCATGAATAATCATTAAGTGATCAATTAAACCGTCCGGTTGCTTTTGATTTCCATCACCATTTACATCGTATTGATCGAACTGATCAAACTCAGATAAATCAATACCGCTATCTACAGCTGCTTTTAATGCATCTTTTACTAAATCACGAGGTCCTTTTGGTCCTTTATTATCATGACCTGTAGCAGCATCCGCACCGTAATCAGCAGCTTTACCAGGAACTGTTAACCATTTTGTAACTGTTCCGTCTACTGTGTAACTACCACCAGATTGCTCTTCATAATATTGTTTAAACGTTTCGATTTTGCTTCCATCCTCTAACGCAAATGGCTCATCACCGAATAACATTTTTTCATAATGTTCTTTGTTAAAGTCTTCCGAATACATATAGCCAGGCTCTTTATCGATATTGTTATGTTTAAAGTCAGCGTACTCTACAAGTAAAACGAGTACTTTATCTTTACGAACATCACCGTTGTACGCTTTTTCCTTTGCTGGAGATGTTGGTACTTTACCATTTAGACCACCCCTAACTGGTCCTGTCGCTGCAGGTGTTCCTGTTGCAGGTTTGTCTAACTTTTCTTTCGTATCTGCTTTCGCATCTTTCACTTTCTTTAAAAAGTCCGATGCTTCTTTCGTAAGTGGGTCCCCATTTGTTACTTCTTTCCCCGGATTTTCACCCTTTTTGTTCTCTACGTATTTTTCGACAGCTTTCTTTGTTTCTTTCTCTGAAGCCTTCGAATCAATTACCCCACGTTTTTTTAGCGCATCCGCTAAACGTTCTTCCGGAATTAAATGATCATCAACTGGGCTCGTAGCTGTCTTATTCACAGGCGTTTCAGCATATGCAGATTGAGTACCAGCTCCGAACGAAAGACCTAATACAGCTGTCAAAGCGATTGAAGATAAAACTTTGAACGGTTTCTTGTTCATCCCTTATTTCCTCCCCTAATAAATAATATGTATTACAAATTGAATTTTATTAAAAATTCAATATTTTTTCAATATTTAGTCATATTATGTAATGTTTTTAATATATTTGTAAAAATTCCATAGTTAGCATACGAGTATATCACAATTCAACAATGTTTTCTGAAAATATTGAAAATATTTGTCAGAAACTTTATAATCGCCATAGAGGGAATTTAATGGGGATTTTATCTTTGTTTTATCTACAAAATATTTGATAATTCACTACATAAAAATACAAAATCCGATTGCATTATCACGTATTCTGTAGCAGCAGTTATGACCGATAATTAGGGAGGAATTACATTTGTACAAAGATAAGACTGACGCATTGGATCAAGAATGGATTGATTTAATACTTGAAGCTCTAGACGCTGGTATCGCTCTACAAGATATCGAACATTTTTTCCAACGTACGAAACCATCAAGCCAGGCTCAATAGGTTTGTTCTTTTTAGCGAAGTTTATGTTATAATAATGACATCATAAGACGACGACATATTGATAGAAAGGTGCGCAAATATGATTGGAGAACGTATAAAACGCCTGCGTTTACAAAAAGGTATTTCATTAACTGAACTTGCCGAAAAAGCCGGTGTTGCTAAATCTTACATTAGTTCTATAGAACGAAATTTACAAAAAAACCCTTCCATTCAGTTTCTTGAAAAGATCGCAGCAGTTCTACAAATTCCAGTTGACACTCTACTTCATGATGAAACAACAAAGGAAAATCACCTAGACTCCGAATGGACACAACTCGTTAAAGATGCGATGAGCTCCGGCGTCTCCAAAGAACAATTTCGTGAATTTCTTGAATTTACAAAATGGAAGCAAGATCAAAAATAATAAATAGAAAGAAGTGCTTACAATCGGCACTTCTTTTTTCTTTATAAAAAAAAGCGGGGGATACCCGCTTTTTTATTATTTTTCTTCTCCAGCTTCTTGGTTAGCATTGAATGTCCATTCTAAATTCAATGAATCACCTTGGAAGATATTTTGGTCTTTTCCATCATCTACAAATTCAAATTGTACCCATAAATAATCCTCTGTACCAGCTTCTAATCCACCCTTTTCTCCCCACTCAGGAGCAAAGATGTCTTTAGCTAAAAGATCTGGGTCAGTTTTTTGTAGGTCTGCTAAAGTTGTTTCATATACAGGCTCACTTTGTTTATCCCAGTTCCAAAGGAATTTCACTTTAACGTGCTTACCAAAGTCTTCACCAGCATTATCACCTTTTGCATCTTTTACAGTATACTTTGTCGCTAGTTTAACATCTTTAATTGTTAATGAACCGCTATTCTTTAATAAGAACTCTTTCTTAATAGAATCCCCTGGTTTTAAATCTTTAATATCTACAAGCGTTTTAGGGTCTAATGTAAGATCTAACGTCCCAGCTGCAAATGTATTGTTCGATACTTCTTTATCGCTAAAGTAAGCGAATGTTCCTCCACCAATTAAAGATAACCCCAATGCTGCTGATGCAACTCCCATACCTAATTTCTTTTTCAGACTCACAATCAATTCCCCCTAGCTGTTTTTTATATTTTTTATTGCTATCTCTTATTTAAAATAAGAGATATAACTAAAACTATATTAGCTTAGCTAATATTTGTTCTTTTTTAAAAACCTTATGTTCATTATAACGAACATACCTATATAAATACAACACATATTTATTAATATTTTCAGTTATTTTCATTTCTCAATATTATTTGGAAATTTCAGTTAATTTTTGAAAAATAAAGAAAAATTTTGTTGATTTTTTGACCTATCTCCACTAATTAGTAAGCTTCGTCTATCTAACTACCTCTTATTGGCTAAATAAAATAAGCAGGACACGAAAAATAGGTGAGTGATAGTGCTCTCTCACCTATTTGTTTTATAATCTCTATCTGCTTTGAAATGTTACTATAATTTACTTGCTATCTTTATTTTTCTGTTCTTCTTGTTTTTTACTTTCTTCTAGCTTTTTCGCTTCTTCTTGTTTCTTCTTCTCTTCTAGTTTTTTCGCCTCTTCTTGTTTCTTCTCTTCTAGTTTTTTCGCTTCCTCTTGTTTCTTACTCTCTTCTAGTTTTTTCGCTTCCTCTTGTTTCTTCTTCTCTTCTAATTCCTTTTGTTTCTCAGCCTCACTCACTTGTTTTGCTGTTTCATCTACTAGTAACTTCTCAAAATCTTGAATTTTTTTATCAATCACTTGTAAATTAACTTCTTTATCAACATACTCACAGTTTACTTTCACTTTATGGAAGCCAGCATTCACATACGAGAATACTTGCTTATTCGATGCAGTTGTATTTCCTTTTAACTCTTCTTGTACTTGATTATAAGGTTCTTCTATTGATTTATATACTTTTTGTAACGCTTCTCTCTCAGCAACTATTTTCTCACGCCCTTGCTTCCACGTAACAAGCGCCTGTTCTAACTCTTGAGTGGAGGTAGCAGTTTCTTTTAATTTCATCCCTTCATACTCATGCAAAATGACTTCCTTATGCTGCTTAGCTTGTTCTATTAATTGATCAACTGTTTTTGGAAAAATACTTGCTGTAGAAATAGTGGCCTCTACTTTCGTTTCATGAATGAAAGCTGCTTCTGTATAAGTCATCATTTGAGAGCCTAAATAAAAAGTAATAGAACACAAACATGGCAATATAAGCATCTTTTTGAATTTGCGAGGTGGCTTCAGCATTTTAATCTCTCCTATCGAACAACTTGTTCTTTATCAAGAACTATATCTTTATTATAATAAAGTGAATTACAAAATGATATAAAAATTATGTTTCTTTTTACATTTCACTTTTAACAGAAAAAGAGACTATCACTTTTGATAGTCTCTTTTTGTTGTCCTTATTATTTTGTTTCACCATCGCCTTGTTGTGCGTCAAACGTCCAAGTTAATTGTAGCTTATCACCTTGGAATTCATTTTGATCTTTTTTATTATCAACAAACTCAAATTTCACTTTGAATTTATCAGATTTACCTGCTGAAATACCTTTTTCATCCCAGAACCAAGCAGCTAAATCGTTATTTACCGCAGTAAGTGTGTCACCCTTCAATTTATCTAGCGTTGTTTCTTTTACGATTGTTTCATGCTTGTCTACATTTTTTAAGAATGTTACTTTAATATGTTTACCAAAATCATCTTTATTATCTTTCTTCACATCTTCTACATTGTAATCTGTTTTTAGTAGTACTTTTTTAATATCTAATGTCCCTTTATTTTCTAATTTAAATTCTTTTTCAACTGTATCACCAGGTTTTAAATTCGATACATTAACAACTGTTGATGGATTTAATGCTAAATCAAGCGTACCAGTCGCAAATGTATTATTTGACACTTCTTTATCGCTGAAAAATGCAAATGTTCCTCCGCCAACTAATGCAGCCCCTAATACTGCTGATGCGATACCCATTCCTAATTTTTTCTTTAAAGTCATGTCCATATCCCCTTAATCTATATATTTGTCAACTTCCTAACCGGAAAGTATAACCAAACGAACTAGACGGATTGTTCTACTTTTTTCTCTTTCTTTTCTCCGTCTATGCTACGAATAGCACTAAAAATAGAAATCGCAGAATAGCCTAGTAAAAAGACTCCTGGAATAATAAGAAGCAAAGCTGCTCCAGCTTTTGAATTCGCATAATTTAGTGCATACCCTGCATAAGGAACTGTAATATCTGCATATTTCCCAATGACATTCTCCGCAAGTACTGGTTCTAGATCAGGGCCATTGTTGTTATCCCCTTTTGTTTCATACATTACTTTTCCATTTGTATCTTTCACACCAATAATACGGTGAGTGATAATTTTTTCATCTTTCTCTTTAAAGGTAATAACATCACCTTTTTGATATTTAGAACCATCTTTCTTCGGCTCTATCGCAATAATTGATCCTGTTAAAAATGTTGGTTCCATCGATCCAGAAAGAACGCTCTTAAATTGATATCCCATCACAGTTGGATCACCACCGCTCGCTTTTGAAGAAATAACTACAAAAGCTAAGCAAACCATTAACGCAAATAAAACAAATGAGATAACGTTGCTAATCACCTTCCAAATTAATTTCATCGTTTCTCTCCCTCTCCGTTGTTTTATATTATTTGAAGTATGCAATATTCACCTTAGTTCTTTAACAAGAACACAAGTAAATAATATAACGAACAAAAAGGAAATGCAATAATAAAATTTACAATTATTAGTTATTTCCAACAAAAAAAGACTGTGACAAAGTCTCTTCACAGCCTTTTAAACTAGTAATTTATTTTTCTTCTGATTTCATTCCTTTTGTATTTCGGCGCAGCACTACAAATAAAATGGCTCCAAATAATATGGCACCACCTATCCCAATGCTTATTATTTTCACGTTTGATTCGTTTACTTCAGGCTCGACCGTATCTTTTTTAGGCATCGCAAAAGTAACATCTTCTTTAGAAAGAACATTTACCGTCGCAATTGTTTGATTATTCTTCGTAATATCAACTGCCCCAACTACCTCACCACGATGAATTCCTTTATGATACAAAGAATCTTTATCTAATGAAGCCGCACGGAAAGTCGTTCTCACATTTTTTCCTTCATCTTTCTTAAGCATCAGTTCTGCACTTTTTTCAAGCTCGCTATCAATATCTTTATTTAAATACGTTGTCTTTTGATGCCAACTATGTTTATCTAGTACAGTTTGCTTCACAAATTGACCAAAAGAATATTCCGCCATCTGCTTCAAGTCTTCATAAATTTCAGGTCTTTGAGAAGCCATTACTACATTTATAATACAATTTCCATCCTTCTCATTTAATAAAACGAGCGTATTGCGCGCTTCATTTGTAAAACCCGTCTTACCGCCAATACTATATGGGTTTTCAAAATAAGTAGATTTATTAAAAATAGACACCGTCTGTCTAGATGTCGTAACTGTCGTTCTTTTCGTATTCATCGCTTGTAAAATTTCAGGATACTTTTGCACACCTCTCGTAATCATAGCCATATCAAATGGAGTTGTATAATGATTCGGATCATGTAATCCATTCGGTGTTACAAAATGACTATCTGTCGCCCCTAATTGCTTCGCTCTCTCATTCATCATATTAGCGAAATTCTCAACACTTCCGCCAATACGCTCCGCAATCGCATACGACACATCATTCGCACTTAGCACCATTAAAATCATAAGTGCAGTATTTCTATTAATCGTCTCACCAGGTTGAAACTCAATTTGATAATTACTCTTCTCTTGATCTAATGCTAATTGTGAAAACGTAAATTGATCCTCTGGCTTCGTATGCTCCATAAGTAAAATCGCCGTTAACACTTTCGTCATACTAGCCGGAAATGCACGATGATGTGCGTTTTTATCATACAAAACATCTCCAGTTTTCGCATCAATCGTAGTTGCAAACTGACTAAAAACATTTGGCCCTTCCTTAGGTGGTGGTGCCACTTGTTCTGGATTCACTCCAACATTCGTCTCAGCACGTAACGTCATAGGTGTCAAAAAAAATAAACAAATAACGGTAATAAAAGCCAAAATTTTCTTAAAATTTACCATATGACTCTCCCTTTTCACTATACTATCATAGCTTAAAAACTGAATCTACCAATCTATATGTAATTTGTATTAAATTGGAAGAACATTCACTGTTTTTTACTATATCATACTTTTACGATAAAGAACATAAATATACAATAAAAAATAAGAAAGAATTATTCTTTCTTATCCTTCTCATCAATCAATGAATCTATTAAATTTTGACTAGCTTCCTCAGGTGTAATCTCATCTGTCATCCCCATAAACGACCAACCTTTAGAATCGACCCACTCAACAAACTCTTGTAAAAACTCATCATGTGTAACATCCACATCAAGAATCGAGCCATTAATTGAAATCGTTCTATTTCTAGATACGCGCATCTTGAACGTTTTCCTTACCATTACAATAATTCTCCCTCTACTCTTGAATATTTATAAAATAATCTTGTATCTCTGTTATACATGATTTTAAGTAAATTGTAAAAAGGATATATTGGCCAATTTGGATATTGAAAATGGAAATCTCTTATCCTACATTACCCTCGTGCGATATACGAATGGTCATATTATTCAACAATTAGACCATTTAGATGAATAAGAAATCATGGTCTTTTGGAAGATATCATGCAAAATAGTATAATTTGAATAAGAGAACTAAGGCAGCTCCATTTAGCTGGACTTTTACGTTGTAGACTTAGAGACTGATGCGGAAATTACTATTTCTGTACATAATATCGCTGGAAAGAAGGTAGTACTGTGAAAACAACAGAAAATTTTACTGATAAGGCCGATATATATGCGAAATATCGCCCTAGTTATCCTAAAGAATATATTGATTATTTGCTTTCGGCTAACGAACTGAATGAGAATCAAATTGTGGCCGATATCGGTTCAGGTACGGGGATATTTAGCCACCAGCTGCTTACAAGTGGTTTACATGTTATTGGAGTTGAGCCAAATGATGACATGAGAAAAATGGCAGAACAATCGTTAAGCCATTTTTCTCGTTTTCAATCAATAAAAGCAACTGCCGAACATACCACTTTAAAAGAAAATAGTGTGGATTTAATAACTGTTGCTCAAGCATTTCATTGGTTTAATAAAAAAGCTTTCAAAATCGAATGCCAACGAATTTTGAAACAAAAGGCAAATGTTGCTCTTGTTTGGAATAGTAGAGATGTAACTAGTCCGATTATTAAAGAAAATGCAGAAATTTGCCAAAAAACCTGCCCAAACTTTAAAGGATTTAGCGGTGGAATCGAGGAAACGCCAGAAATTTTTAAAAACTTTTTTAAAGATGGAAAGTATGAGTTTAAAGAATATCAAAATGATTTACTTTTTGACTATGAAGGTTTTCTAGGAAGAAATTTATCAGGATCCTATGCTCCGAAAGAAAATGACGAAGAATATAAAAACTTTATTTCTCTCCTATCAGAGTTATTCGAAAAATACAGTAAGAATGGAAAAATTGTTCTCCCAAACTTAACGCGAAGCTATATGGGCAATGTGTAAACAACTGGACATAAAGTGAAACTTTAATCAGCCCTCACCAATCGGGCACGATCATTGAATAAACCTTAGCTTTGTTATATTTTGAGTACAGTGAAGTATCTTATATCGAATATTAAACAACTATATTTTAACCCGGTCTTAAATTCAGACCGGGGTTATGCTTTTTTTTAGGTGATGAAATTTAATAGCTTTATTATCTTTTTATAAAAAACAAAACACTTGCATTTTATCACACCAAATACACTTGACTTTAGTACAATAGAATGGAATATATTAGAAAACACCTAAAGACAAGGAGGAACTACATGGCGCGTTGTACGTATTGTAAAACGAAATGGAAAGTAAAAGATGTATGGTCGATACTCGTGACATTTGAAAAAGATTGTCCGTATTGTTTCGGAAGGCAATATTTATCAAAGAAAACAGTGAACGCTATGCCAGAACTTTTAAGCCTACCTTTACACTTCTTATTACCTTTTCTTGTTGATTTGAGTGATGAAGGTCCTTTGGATTGGTATCGAAAAAAATAATATAACCGTTTTATTCGAACCCACTTTTAATTAAACTTTCTATTTATATATTCCTTAATACACTACTAACGTAATTCCAAATACTTTCCTTTCAAAAGATTAATATAAAAATATTGTAAAATTTCAGTTAATTACTTATAATTACTTTAGCATAAAAATTAAAGATGTTATTACATAAGCATTTTTGAAGATCCCGTAGCTCAGCAGGGAGAGCGCCACCTTGACAGGGTGGAGGTCGTGAGTTCGAGCCTCTCCGGGGTCATAAAACCTAATATTATCAAGGATTGAGAGGGTATTCTCAAAAACTAAAACTGTGGAGATCTCCATCAGACACCACAAGTTAAGAGAGGACTAATTCTAGTCAGCAAACCAGCTGGCTCAGGGGTAGTCCTCTTTTTGTTTCCATAAAACTGAGAAAGGACTGAAAAGAAAATGCTACTTAAGTTTGTTATGAAAGATTTCAAAGAGGAAAAAGAGTTCGCTAATCTGTCTCCTCGTACAATTGTAGTTAGCATACGAGCTGGAAAAATCTCTGAAACTCTTAGTTTTAATCTAGACGAATTAACTGAGGAGATAATCAACGATACGTTTAATAGATAATACCTGCCGAGCCAACTCGAACATCCTAATTTAACGATACCCTACTTAGTAATTCTATACAAAAAATAAAGCAAGGATTTCTCCCTGCTTCTGTTAATTTCTTTTATTGAGAAGATTAGCTACCAATATTCTCATCTGACATTCTATACAATTTATATCTATTTTGCCCTCTTCTTTTTTCGATTTCTAAATATTACCTCTAACACTACTACTGTGGTGAATCCTACAGTCAGTTGTAAACCTATAAACAGCAGTTTATCATTTAGAGGAATATCAGGTGCACTCCACAGTAGTACCGGAGGGATAAGTATACCTATGATTACAAGAGTTCTCATTATCTTACCCATTTTGTTTCTCCTATCGTGTTTTTTAAATCTATATGTATTTTTAAACTAATCTACAATTCGACTAATTTCTCACGTAGAACTAATTACTCTCAGTCATATACCCTCTATGCATTTCCTCTACAATCTTATCATGATTAAAACACAGTGCTTTTTCATCACCTAAATAGCCCACTGGATAAGGGATGCCCACATAATCAAAATCACGTTTATCTGCTGATACAACCATTCTTCCAATGATCATAATAATCGGTTCTACTTCTTCTAGTTTTACTACTGTTCCTATTGGTAAAAGTTTCATATATATTCTCCTTTTTATTATTATAAAAACCAATTAAATATTATTAAAATCTACAAGTTAAAGTACCCTCAAAATCACAAATAATTCCTCTGTATTTGTGACCATAGGTACCCCCTATCATAATACACAGAGCATACTTACAATAATTGAATTCTTCCTTGTTTAAGTAAACTACTTATCTCTATTTTTTTTAAATTTATTAGTTATGTATTCTAATAAGTTCGTTGTACCAAAAGACAAAAGAGCTAGCAATATTATAAAAGCAATTAATGCTAATTTTTTTCCCCACCCATAAGGAGAAAATAAACTAAATATAAGTAAAGCTGAAAACCCAAAAATTTTTATAACTCTTGCTTGTTTAAACATAATTACTCTTGTCCTTCCTTAACAAATTTACCAAACAAACCACCACCAACATACGCACCAGTTTCTTGGCCAGCATGAAGCTTATAACCAAATGTTCCCAACCCTAATTCTCCACGTACTTCAAAATCATATTCACCTATTATTGGGATAAAGTCTGGGATATCAATTTTTGTTGATAATTCATATTTTTGAACCGTTAACTCTGCATCATCTTTTAAGGTGTAATCCTCAATTCCAAAAGCTACAGAACCATCTAGGAATTTTTGCGTTGCCTTCATCTCCTGATCGAATATAGCACTAGTTGTAATGGTATTCTCTAGACCTGTAACACCTGCTTTTCCTCCAATAATGTTGCCTGTAAACAAGTCTTCCTTTATGGTATCAAAGGAATAAGGAGCATTTACATCAATCTCACCATTTCCTGCCTTAAACATGAATTTAGTGTTTTCTGAAATATCAAACTTCCCTGTTACTAAATCCCCATCTGCTTTCCCGCCAAGGCGGCCATCTTCTTTCCATTCAGCTGAAACTCAGTTTGACCATTTACGCGGTCTTGTAGATACAATGCCCCCACAAAACTAGCAACCTCCATATTATCAGTTTCTTCAAATTTTTTGCGGTTGCAAGTAGAAACTTCTATATGGTTTTAAATTGTGTCATTTTAAATGATGAATCACGGAAATCCGTATTAAATTTCATATAGGTTGAGCCCAACCAATTACTAGAAATCATATCAATATCTCGTTTTAGTCGCTCCTGTGTTGCAGTTGCATTCGTGCTAACTCTGTAATATAACCTACTTTTTTGTATCTTTTTAATGATAATTTCTGCCTGGCCAAATGTTCTTTGATTTATTCCTTCTCTTATTTGCTTCAATATTTCTCTCGTTTCATCTGGTCCTCTCACATCTATCACGACAGGCTGATGTGAACCTTCGGGCAAATATTTCAATCTATCTTCAAACTGTTTTACTACAATGTTTATTAATGAACGTCTACCACTAGATGTCATAACATTGTAGTTTTTAACTTCTATTAAAACAGTAAACATTTTTGGTTTTACTTCGTTAAATCTCTGTTAAAATTGTTCTCTACTCGCTCCATTCCATTGTGTAGCGATATTCTTAATTTGATTGTATAGGTGTCATTATGTAAGTATTCTAAGAAGTGCCTGATGTTACTTACTGTCTTTGCAGTCTGTTCTAACCGTTCAGGCGTTACTTTTATCTATACCATTCCTTCTTTACATATTGATTTATATGTTTCTTCATTATAAATAGCAAAATAAAACCCAGCAACTTTAAGATTGCTGGGTTATCTCTTATTTATATTCGAAAAAACAATAACAATTGCCCCAAGCACATAATGCCCCGACACCAGCCACATACTCCGATCAAAAATCATAATTGACACCCAAAGCGATATATTAATAACAGCAAATAATACATATAAAATGAAGTCTCTCTTTTGTAGCTCCCCTCTATTCATTACAATGTAGATTGCACCGATTGGTGGAAGGATAAAACAAAGAAAAAAGACAAACATTTTTCTTAACGACCATGGATATGAGGTTACTGTCTGCATAGGAATCTCCTTTTCACTTTATAGTACTTTTAACATTGGCCTCACTATTCTATATTCGTCATTATACGGCTCCTTTATAATTAAAGGTAAATGGGGATCTTTTTCTTCTATCATTGTGAACACTTCTGTTTTTTCTTGTAATATGTTGGATTCACTATTTTTAGTAGGTTTTTTACTTGTTTCAATTTTCTTTGTAACTTTTCCGAGCCTTTGCCCCACTTTTTCAGTTTTAGCAGGTTCATTCGTTACGTAGTATTCCTGCCCCTCCCATACTAACATAGGTGGCACTTGTTCTCGTTTTTTACATATTATATAAGTAGTACTAGCTACAAGTAGTAGACATGTTAATAAAAAGAAGATAGTTTTTTTATTCATATACTATTCTCCCTATCCATCATTTTATTAAATTATATAATATCCATTATATGCAGTAAATGGATTATGCGGGAATTTTCGGATTTTAAACCAAAAAGGAAAAACCTTACTAATAGTAAGGTTCCATTTTTACATTCTATAGTGACTGATTTATTAAAACGATCATTACGATAATCGCTATAAACATAACAACTAAACAGCCGATCATTTTATAAAATCCTCGTTTCGTTAACGTCCCACCTTGCACGTCTTTACGAATAAATAAGAATACGGCTAAAAATAATACAAGCCCAATGCCAAAAGCATACATCATTTGCATATGTTAATCTTCCTTTCTCTCTTCCATCTTAATATCTTTTTGCCAAAACAACAAACGAGATAAAGACGGTACTCATCGTAAGTGCCATAAGTATATTCAATAGTTCAGTAGCAGATAGTGTAATTATTTTCAAGTTTAAGCCAATAGAGAAAAGAAGATAATATGCTGTTAACGCAAAAAAGCTGAAGAACATGCCTTTATAACGAATTAATTTCATCCGCTCGTCTTTTTCTTTAAATTGTGGGTGTAAGTAGCTGAGGCAGAAACACATAATCATCATTGCAAGAACTGTATAAGTTGGAGTCGGTGGTGCTGAATGCGTCATTATACCTGCTAATACCATAGTTCCACTCATAATAAAAAAAATAATTCCCATGATTAAAAAGTACTTTTGTGAATAGTTCATCTTTACTCCTCCCCTTCTTTTCCTTCATAAATAAATACATGTTCTATCGTTGTCTGAAATGTTTTTGCTATTTCAAATGCTAACGGAAGTGATGGATCGTATTTTCCCTTTTCAATTGAAATGATGGTTTGTCTGGAAACTCCAAGTTTCTCAGCCAATTTTTCTTGAGATAGTCCAAATTTTTTTCGGTATTCGACCATTTTATTTTCCAAGGAAATTTCTCCCTCCTTCCTTATACCGAGTATATATGTAAAGTAAACTTTACGTCAAGCTTCCTTTACATTAGTTTTGATTATTATTCACGCTATTTATATAGAAGAAACTTTTTCAATTTCAGTACGTCTATTTTGAAACAAAACACGGAACACTGTAAATAACCGTTACTATATCTCCTCCTCTCTTTTTTTAAAATTTAATATCTTCATATTTGTTTTACCCTTTTAAAATATTTCATTTATCCCTTTATTCCACGAAATGTGTTATTAGTTTTACGGTGTTTTTCAGCATATTTATAGAAACTAACTGTTTATGAAGCATTTTTTATGTTTAGCAACTTTTTTTGTAGAAATCCTTCACTTTCCTTTCGATATTTAACACTATCTAAATAAAGTTTACGCTAAATTCATAATTTTTTATTTTTTATACTATATTCCGTTATATTGTTGTATAATATCAATGAAAGCGCTTATTATTTCAATATACATAATTCGAACTCATTTTTATCGAAACATTCTAACTATTATACTTATATTTACATGCAATAATTTTAGCTATTCGTATAGGTATACCAAATATATCCACCCCATTTTTCTGTAAAATTACTTTATAACATGAAAGATTAACTTGGGTGATAAGTTATTGTGAATGTTTTTTTACAAAACAGATAAGTAATAGTGTTTGGTATTATGTAAATTATTGTAATAACATAAGAGTAAAGAAAACATTTACATTGATTATTGGTTCATTAATTATTGAAAAGAGCAAAATGCACCTTTTTGTATGGAAAAAGGATTATATGCATTGGGAGGTTTAAACAAATGACGAGGAAGAATACAACGACAAACCCTTGGGCCAAGTTCCACGGTCCGAACCTTGGTTATGTTATTGAACAGTATGATCTTTACGTAACTGGAGCAGGTTCTGTTGATCCGGAATTACAAGAGCTTTTTGAAATTTTTGGAGCTCCTTCGTTTCAAGATGATGTCGTAACAGGGGACAACACAGCAACACATTTTTCTCCTCAAAACACAGGGAACATTGAAAAAATTCTTAAAGTTGTTCAGCTTGTTGAGCAGATTCGTTCTTTCGGACATACGTTGGCTCACATCAATCCGATGGAAGATGCTGCAAATGGACAATCTCTTCTTGAGAAAGCAATGAACGAACTGAGCGATGCTGATTTGAAAGCGATTCCAGCAAAAACAGTATGGCAAGATGCACCAGAAGGTATTCACACTGCACTTGATGTAATTCATAGATTAAAAGAAGTGTATACACAATCTTTAGCTTATGAATTTTCTCATATACAAGATAGTGAAGAACGCGCGTGGTTGCATCAAATGGTGGAATCAAATTCATTGCGTCAACCACTATCAAATAAAAAACGAACTGCTCTTTTAAAACGTTTAACAGCTGTTGAAGGTTTCGAGCAATTCTTGCATAAAACATTCGTTGGGCAAAAGCGTTTCTCTATTGAAGGCGTTGATATGCTTGTACCTGTTCTAGATGAAATTGTTCTAGAAGGTGCCAAGGACGGCGTAGAAGATGTCATGATTGGTATGGCTCACCGCGGTCGTCTAAGCGTACTTGCTCACGTATTAGAAAAACCTTATAGTCACATGTTTGCTGAGTTCAAACATGCAAAAATAGAAGGCGCAGTGGCAAATTCTGGCTGGACTGGCGACGTGAAATACCATTTAGGTAGAGAACAAGTCGTTGGTAACGATGAAGTTAGCACTCGCGTTACATTAGCAAATAACCCAAGTCACCTTGAGTTCGTTAACCCTGTTGTGGAAGGTTTCGCACGTGCGGCTCAAGAAAATCGTAAAAAATCTGGTCTGCCAGAACAAGATACTTCAAAATCATTCGTAATTTTAGTTCATGGTGATGCTGCATTCCCTGGTCAAGGTATTGTATCTGAGACATTGAACTTAAGCAGATTGAACGCATATCAAACGGGCGGAACAATTCATGTTATCGCAAACAATGCAGTTGGTTTTACGACTGATAGCTATGATTCTCGTTCTACGAAATATTCAAGTGACCTTGCAAAAGGTTTCGATATTCCGATTGTTCATGTGAACGCTGATGATCCGGAAGCTTGTCTTGCTGCTGCTAACCTTGCGATTCAATATCGTACATTGTTCAAAAAAGATTTCTTAATCGATTTAATTGGTTACCGCCGCTACGGTCATAACGAAATGGATGACCCAGCAGTTACTCAACCACAAGTGTACAAAAAGATTAAAAATCACCCAACTGTAAGAGCAATTTATGCAGATCAATTACAAGCTGCTGGTGTTCTAAATGCAGATGAGATTGAAACAATTACACAGTTTACGCAAGAGCAATTAAAATCTGACTATGCACAAGTACCACCAGCTGATACGAGCGATGCAACAATTCACGTTAAAGTACCAGATGTTGTTGCAAAAGGTATTCAGCCAATTGATACTGGTGTTGGGCTTGACTCACTTCGTGCAATTAATGAAGGTCTACTCTCTTGGCCAGAAGGCTTTAACGTATATCCGAAAGTGAAGAAAATTCTTGAGCGCCGTAAAGATGCTCTTGAAGAGAACGGTAAAATTGAATGGGCACTTGCTGAGTCATTAGCATTCGCTTCTATTTTACAAGAAGGTACGCCAATTCGTTTAACTGGTCAAGATTCACAGCGTGGTACATTCGCGCACCGTCATATCGTATTACACGATACTGATACAAATGAAACATATTCACCATTACATCGTTTACCAAACATCAACGCTTCATTCTCTGTTCATAACAGTCCGTTATCAGAAGCTGCTGTTGTTGGTTACGAGTATGGTTATAACGTATTCGCTCCAGAAACTCTTGTTATGTGGGAAGCGCAATATGGTGACTTCTCAAATACTGCGCAAGCATTATTTGATCAATATGTTTCAGCTGGAAGAGCAAAATGGGGTCAAAAATCTGGTTTAGTTCTTCTATTACCACACGGTTATGAAGGTCAAGGACCAGAGCACTCTAGTGCACGTCCAGAGCGATTCTTACAGCTAGCTGCTGAGAACAACTGGACAGTTGCAAACTTAACGAGCGCGGCACAATACTTCCATATTTTACGTCGTCAAGCATCTATCTTAGGAACCGAAGCTGTTCGACCATTGGTACTGATGACGCCAAAGAGCTTATTACGTCACCCACTTACGCTTTCAACTGCTAGCCAGTTAAGCGAAGGACGTTTCCAACCTGCATTAGAACAAGAAAACCTTGGCACAAAACCAAACAAAGTAAAACGTCTTGTTTTAAGTACAGGTAAAATGGCGATTGACTTAGCAGCAGAAATCGAGTCTGGTAAGCATGAGTACAATTTAGATGAAGTTCATGTTGTTCGTATTGAACAATTGTACCCATTCCCTGCTGAAAAAGTTCAATCTATTATTAAACGCTTTAAAAACTTAGAAGAAATTATTTGGGTTCAAGAAGAGCCTCGTAATATGGGCGCATGGCATTACATGGCTCCAATTCTGTTCGAACTAGCTGGAGATAAAGTGAAAACAGGTTACATTGGACGCCCAGATCGCTCTAGCCCATCTGGCGGCGATCCATTCGCTCACAAAGCTGAGCAAGAACTAATTGTTGCACACGCTTTAGATGTGAAGTATAACTTCCGCCAAGATAAACAAGAAATTGAAGTTTTCAGCAACTAAAAAGTAACAATGAAGGTTTCTAGCTTGTTCTTGGGCAGATATTCTGCCCAAGGTCAGGCTAACAAATGGAGATTACCGAAGACAAAAGAAGAAAAAACACACCGTTAGGCAAATAAGGGGAGGACATTTAAAATGATCGAAATTAAAGTACCTGAGCTTGCAGAATCTATTACTGAAGGAACTATCTCACAATGGCTTATCAACGTAGGCGACAAAGTTGAGAAAGGTGGCAGCGTTGTTGAACTTGAAACTGATAAAGTCAATGTAGAAATCATTGCAGAAGATTCAGGTATTGTATCGAAATTACTAGGCGAACCTGGGGATACGGTTGAAGTTGGCGCAACTATCGCAATTTTAGATGCAAACGGAGCACCAGTTGCAGTAAGTACACCTGCTCCATTGGCTGAGCAACCAAAACAAGAAACAACAGAAGCACCGAAAGCAGCAGCTCCAAGTGCTGAGCAAACTGCAACTCTACAAGGTTTACCAAATACAAACCGTCCTATCGCATCACCAGCTGCTAGAAAAATGGCTCGTGAATTAGGAATCGACTTAAACGACGTACGTAGCACAGATCCACTTGGACGTGTGAGACCACACGATGTACAAGCCCATGCTGCAGCACCAAAAGAAGCACCCGCTGCTCCAAAAAGTCCAGCTCCTGCTCCAGTTGCAAAAACGGAATTCGAAAAACCAGTTGAGCGCGTGAAAATGTCCCGCCGCCGTCAAACAATTGCAAAACGTCTTGTAGAAGTTCAACAAACATCTGCAATGTTAACAACATTTAACGAAGTTGATATGACTGCAATCATGGAATTACGTAAAGAGCGTAAAGATGCTTTCGAGAAAAAACATGATGTACGTCTTGGTTTCATGTCATTCTTCACAAAAGCAGTTGTTGCAGCATTAAAACAATTCCCATTATTAAATGCTGAAATTCAAGGCGACGAGCTTATCATTAAAAAATTCTATGATATCGGTATTGCAGTAGCAGCTCCAGATGGATTAGTTGTTCCAGTTGTACGCGATGCTAACCAATTAAACTTCGCTGAAATCGAAAGCGAAATTCGTAATTTAGGTATGAAAGCACGCGATAACAAACTTTCATTAAAAGAACTACAAGGTGGTACATTTACAATTACAAACGGTGGTGTATTCGGTTCTCTAATGTCAACACCGATCCTAAACAGCCCACAAGTTGGTATTTTAGGAATGCACAAAATCCAAGTACGTCCAGTTGCAATTGATAACGAGCGTATGGAAAACCGTCCAATGATGTACATCGCTTTATCTTACGATCACCGTATTGTTGATGGTAAAGAAGCAGTTAGCTTCCTTGTTGCTGTTAAAGATATGCTTGAAGATCCAAAATCATTATTATTAGAAGGTTGATAGATTAATAATCTATTACAGGCTGTAGAATACATCATTCTACAGCCTTTTTTTATTGCGTTCATACGGGACAAATTGCATGACATAAGCTAATAACGTATGCCTAAAACGTAAGGAGGATTAAAATGAGTAACCTTCCAATTCATGCAAAACTTAAAGTAAATAAGGATACTTTCTTCCTCCCCGACTCAAACGGGGGTGTCTATTTTCGAAATAACGCCAGTTCATTTCGCATGGACGGTGATGGAATTTATAGCTGGATCGAAAAATTAATGCCAATGTTTAACGGTAATTATTCTTTAGCAGAAATAACGGATGGTCTCCCTCTTCCCTATCAAAATCGTGTATTTGAAATTGGAGAAATTTTATATACAAATGGGTTTGTCCGTGATGTAAGCCAAGATGCACCTCATGAATTAAACAGTGCATTACTTGACAGGTATGCTTCGCAAATTGAATTTCTAGAAGCTGATTCCCATTCAGGCGCTTTAAAATTTGAAACGTATCGCACTGCGAATGTACTTATAATTGGTTCTGGAGATATGCTTACCTCCTTAGTTTCTTCTTTATTAAAATCCGGATTACCTACATTTCATTACCTTGTGACAGATTATGCGGAAACGAATTACGACCGTATTCACGAGCTAGTAGAACTTGCACATGAAGTAGATGATACTGTACTTGTTGAAGAAATAGACACGACAATTGATCGTCCCCTGCATGAAGTGTTCGAACCTTTCGACTGGATTTTGTACGTTTCTCAAAATGGAGATATTGATGGCCTAAGAGCAGTTCATACAATTTGCAAGGAAATAGGAAAGAACTTCATACCTGCCGTCTGTTTATCAACACTTGGTATAGCTGGTCCTGTCGTAACAGCTAATCGTGAAGAATGCTGGGAATCCGCATGGCATCGGCTACATGAAACAGCTTTACAAAATGAACATTCATCAGCATCATTTTCACCAGTTACATCTGCAATGTTAGCAAATATAATCGTTTTTGAATTATTTAAACATGTTGCTGATGATTCACATCGAGAAAAGAATCCACAATTCTTTTTATTAAACTATGAAACACTTGAAGGTACATGGCATCCTTTTATAAAACATCCTCTCGCAACTGATGAAAGCTTTACAATTGATACGATAGAAAACCTTTCTGAAACACTTGAGCATCGGTCCAACCAACATACCTCAACTGATTTATTCCGTTTTTTCGATTCATTAACTTCTAAAGAAGCTGGTATATTCCATGTGTGGGATGAACAAGATTTATATCAATTACCGTTATCACAATGCAGTATTCAAGTAGCTACTCCACTATCAGATGGGCCTACTTCCATCCTGCCTCTTATGACTTTCAGCGGATTAACTCATAATGAAGCGCGACGAGAAGCTGGTTTAGCAGGAATTGAAACATACGTAGCGGAAATTATGCACCGCCTTATTCCTGAACATAATGATATCGGTATTGGTGCTGGAGAAACGATGACAGAAGGTGTATACCGGGCGCTACAACAACATTTAAATAACAAATTGTATGAACGGCAGTCACATATGCTAGAAGAGATTACAACAATCGATTTAACTGAAATTCATGATAAACATTGTAGATTTTATTACGATGCCCTCACTACAATTCATGAAACTCCTAAAATAGCAATGAGTGAAGAGATTCTCAGCTTCCCAGTCGTTTGGGTCGGTATAAATAATCGATGGTACGGTGCATCTAATATAAATATGACGTTAGCGTTACGAAACGCACTACAACTATCACTTCTTCACATTCAAAATGAAGAAACTCCTTACAGAGCTAATATTTTGCCTGAATCATCTATTATTTTATATGACACAGATTCTTTTAGAGTGGAAATACAAGCGGAAGAAGGAACTCCAAGTGTGCAATCTTTACAGCTTGCCTTACAACATTTAGAAGAACATAATTTTTATCCATTCGTGTTTGATTTAGCGATTGAATCATTTTTGAAAGAAAACCTAGATGGTGTGTACGGGGTATTAATTGCAAAGGAGGACGGTCTATGAGTCAAAATATATTACTTATAGGAGATGGCCTACTTGCAGACTATGTACATGATCAATTGCGCGAACAATATTCCATCACTCGCCAACATACAATTGCAAACGAACTCCCTGAAAATATCAACCTTGCTCTCGTATTACATGACGGCTCTCCTTCTACTATTCATCATGATGCTGAGCTAATTTTTCGTTCCAATCATATTCCGTGGCTACGTGCGTTTACTTCATTTGGTGAAGGTATTATCGGTCCTTACATTCATCCCCTTGCAGAGGGATGTACCAATTGCGCCGATGGACGACGCTTTATCGCTGGATTTGATCAACAAGAAATGTGGGAACTAAAGCGGAAATATGCAGTAAAAGAAGAGAACTTGACGAGGCGCGATGTACGTGCCACTCAAAATGGCATTCTGCAAATGTGTCATCTTATTCGTGCAGAAACAGAGAAAATATTAACTCATAACCATTCTTCATTAGAAAATAAACTCCTTTTACTCAACTTACAAACACTGCAATGTACGCGGCATTCTTTTCTTCCAGATCCGCTCTGTCCTGTATGTAGCAATTTACCTGATGATACGGCAGATGCAGCAGAGATTTCTTTACAACCGAGCTTAAAAACAAGTGATGCGACATATCGCTGTCGTTCGATTCATGAACTCAACACATTTTTAACAAAAGATTATTTAGATTACCGAGTCGGTATGCTGAACGGAAAAATGCAGCATTCTTTATTGCCGTTTGCTGACGTTATTATAAACATGCCGTTAATGTTTGGAAATGAAGGTGTTGCAGGTCGAACTCATTCATTTGCAATAAGTGAAGCGACTGCTATTTTAGAAGGTTTAGAAAGATATTGTGGTATGTCACCGCGCGGGAAAAAGACAACTGTACACGGCAGTTTTCATGATGTAGAGGATCACGCACTGAACCCTATCACACTCGGTGTGCATACAAACGAACATTACAATCGTGATAATTTTCCATTTAAACCGTTTGATCCTGACTATGACCAAAACTGGGTATGGGGATATTCATTATCACAAAACCGGCCAATTTTAGTTCCTGAATCAATTGCTTATTATAGCCTTGGTCATCGAGATGCTTTCGTATATGAAACATCAAATGGATGTGCCATTGGTGGTAGTTTAGAAGAAGCAATTTTTCACGGCATTTTAGAAATTGTAGAGCGTGACGCCTTTTTGCTCACTTGGTATACAGAATTACCTCTTCCCCGCCTTGATCTTGATTCGGCAAATGATACGGAATTACAATTAATGATTCAGCGGCTGTACACGATTACTGGATATGAATTACACACCTTTAACGCGACGATGGAACACGGCATCCCAAGCCTATGGGTAATTGCGAAAAATACGCGTAAAAAAGGAATGAACGTTGTTTGTGCAGGAGGCTCTCATTTAGACCCAATTCGCGCTCTAAAGAGTGCCATTCATGAAATAGCAGGCATGTTACTAATAACAGACGATGAACTCGAACAAAAAAGAGAGCACTACGAAAACTGCTTACAAGACCCTTATCTCGTAAATAAAATGGAAGACCATAGTATGCTGTACGGATTGAAAGAAGCAGAAGAACGTCTTCACTTTCTTTTACGTGACGATGCACCGGTACAAACGTTCCAAGAAATGAATGCATTACAATCGTTTGATATAGATTTAACATCCGATCTTCATCAACTTGTAAATCGTTTGCATCAATCTGATCTGGAAGTAATCGTTGTAGATCAAACCGTACCCCTTATAGAAAAGAACGGATTACATTGTGTAAAAGTCATTATACCTGGCATGTTACCGATGACGTTCGGTCACCATCTCACCCGGATTACAGGGCTGGACCGAGTTTATACTATACCGATGACACTTGGATATACAGCCGAACCTTTAACGAATGAACAATTAAATCCACATCCGCATCCGTTTCCATAGTAAAGGAGGGATTTCATGCAGCTAGATACTTTTTTACATCATCTCCATTTTTCTATTGATGAAATTATGCCAGATCATGAAGTGGATTGGGAAGATGCACCGCTTCCTTATAAAATATATCGAAATGTACCTGCAATTCCTCTCTCTTTAGAAATCCCATTATCTTTACCTAACCCTTCTACTACACCTACTTTGGAGGAAATTGGTCATTACCTTTGGTATTCATTTGGTTTAACACAATTGTGCCAACTAAATAGCGAGAAAATTTTATTCCGAAGGTCTATTCCTTCAGGCGGTGCTTTATATCCAAATGAATTGTATATATATTTAAAGATTGACGATTATCCATACGGCATTTACCATTACGACGTCGCACATCATCGACTTATCTTACTACGCGAAGGAAATTTCGACTCTTATATTACAGAAGCACTTGGCAATCGTTGTAACATACAGTCTTGTTTTGGTGCTGCATTTGTATCCACCATGTTTTGGAAAAATTTCTTTAAATACAATAATTTTTCATATCGTCTTCAAGGATTAGATAGTGGTGTTCTCATCGGCCAATTACTTGAATGTGCCAAACAATTTGGTTACACAAATGGCGTATATTTTCAGTTTTTAGACCGTGCAATAAATCATTTACTCGGACTGTCAGAAAGTGAAGAAAGCGTGTATGCTGTTGTTCCTTTAAGTACAGAACTACAAACTGATTGGTTTCACAATGATTACCGTGAAAATAAAACAGTTACTTCTCATGACCTGTTGCAGCAAATTCCGCCGTTAGCACATGAACATCTCGTTCGCTCAAAACATGTAGATGAATATCCAATGATATCAAAAATAAATGAAGCTTCTATGATTGAATCGACAGCACACTTCCAAACATTCGCTCATGAAGAGCGCTCTCAACATAATGCGCACGCTGTACAGCTACCGAAAGTAGAGCGGTTATCATACGATTTCTTACAACTTTGTAAACAACGGTATTCCCCTGATGCTGACTTTATTTTAACGAAATGGGATGCAACCAGTCTAGCTACTTTACTACAAGAAGCGAGACTCTCCTTCCCTTATTACAACGACCTTGATGGTAAGTATATAAATGAAAATGCACGTGTCTCATTATATGGATGTTTTTATAACGTAAAAGATATAGAAAACGGTGCTTACGCTTATAACAGTAAAACTCATTCCATACAACCTATACGATACGGAGATCTTCGTTATCCCCTTCAATCCAGCATGACGATGGATAACGTAAGCCTTTTTCAAGTACCGCTTTGCCTACATGTAATCGGAAAGAAAGATTACTATACACGCGCATTAGGCTATAGAGGATACCGTATTCACCAAATGGAAGCTGGTATACTCGTTCATAAACTCGTTTTTGCAGCGACCGCGATGGGGATGGGCGGGCATCCTTTACTTAGTTTTGATACAAATTCATGTAATCAGTTGTACGGGATAGATGTTGGAAATGAAACGTCACTTATTCAAATTCCTGTTGGAGCCTATCGAGCGCGGAATTGGTTAAAAGGGGATTTACGTATTTAGAAGCACGCCGGCTATCGGCGTGCTTTTTTACTAGATTAATTTAAAGATACTCTTAATTTGTCTTGCAAATAACCAATTTTTCGTACCGTAGTTATCATTTAAACTATCTAAATTGATAGCTTGTCCGTTAGCAAACTTTAGTTCTAACGTTGTATTTTTGTCATTTGTTTTTAAGTTGCTATGTGTAATGGCATCATACTTTAACTTTTCAATTTCAATATATTCGTCTTTTTCTTGTCCGATCACGACATGGTCTTGGAAGAAGAACAATACTTCTACTTTCTTACCGAAACAAAATACATTTTTCGTATAAATTAATGTCGCATTATCAAGTCCGACACATACTTCTTTCATCTCTTCAACAACATTTCCAAAGTCTTCTTCATGTCTTGCGTTTGATTCAGCAATCCATTCTTCGATTGTTTTCATGTTAATTGCCATACTGTGCCCCCTGGTTCGTTCATTGCTTTATTTAAAAATAAATACTATATGACAATATAAGCCATATGTACTATGTTTTCAAGGGTGAACGGTATATTCAAAATAAAATTAAATTTCAAAGTAATATACTAGGAGCATCCATCTCATTATATTTTAAACGTTTGAACGAGACATTCTTCATCATCGATTAACTGTGTTTTCTCATCAAATTCGATGTTTAGCTCCCTATATACTTTCTTCCAAAAAGAAACTGCTGGTATATTTTTCACAAGTTCGATAACGAAATATTGTCCTCGTTTCTCTTTTAGTACATTCTTAATAACTTGTTTACCGATTCCTTTCCCCTTGTATTGATTCAATATGAAAATGTCATTAATACCAAAGTCATTTTCCTTCTTTAAGAATGGACGTTCCAGTAGTAATAAAAATCCTACAATATCATTATCACTTTTAATAAAATACGGAGTAATTCCATCATTTACCCAAAACATGTGTAAATCTTCGTATTCAAAAAAACCATTTGTCCCAATCGTTATATGAGGAGTGAATGTAGAGAGGTCATGAAGATATAGTGCATACAAATTACGTAATATCTCTTTTTCTGATTCTTGAACTGCTTGAAGTGTTACAAACATTTTTAATGATCCCCTTCCCTATATGTAACTATTTCCCAATCCTCTTCATTCGACAAAAATGACGATTCCCCTTTAACGAAAAAATAGCACTTAAAAAGTGCTATTCCGCTCGTCTTGCCGCTTGCTGAATTGGATCCCAAACGCTGTTATATGGTGGTGCGTAACTTAAATCGACATCTTCTAAATCGTGAATGCTCATTTTATTGAAAAGTGCCATTGCGATTACATCAATACGTTTATCTACGCCTTCTTCTCCAATTACTTGTCCGCCTAATAATTGTTTCGTGTCAGAGCGATAGAGTAATTTCAAGTAAAGTGGTTTTGCATTTGGATAATAGCCCGCCATATTTGTCGAATCTACTTTGACTGTTTTATACGGGATATGTAGCCCTTTCGCCTCTTTTTCATTTAAGCCTGTTCTTGCAAGCGTCAGATCCATAAATTTAATAATGCCTGTACCTAACGTTCCTTTAAAGGCTCTTCGTTTATCAAGCATATTCAGTCCAGCAAGTCGCCCTTGTTTATTGGCAGTCGTTCCGAGCGGGATATGATCATGAATTTCCTTTATAACGTGGTAATGTGTCGCACAATCACCAGCTGCATATACGTCTTGCACATTCGTTTGCATATATGCATTTACCTCAATCGCCCCTTTATGATTTGTACGTATATTTGTTCCTTCAAGAAAATCAGTATTTGGCTTCACTCCAACAGATACTAAAACAAGGTCTGCTTTAAACGTTCCTTTATCAGTTTCAACTGCTTCTACTCGTTCATTCCCTTTAAACGCTTTTACATTTTCATTCGTTAAAATTTCAATATGATGTTTATCTGCTTCTTTATGTATATATTCCGCCATATCTGCATCATAAATCGTACCGATATGATCATTTCGCTCAATCATTCTCACTTTTTTACCAAGTTCGACGAATGTTTCTGCCATTTCCAGCCCAATTGCACCGCCGCCAATAATGGTTACATTCTCAACTTTATTCGTTTCTAGCGTTTTTAATATGCGCTCAGCATCCGGAATTGTTTTTAAAAGATGAACGCCTTGTAACTCTCGTCCTTCCCATTCTGGCATGACAGGACGTACTCCGGTCGCAATTAATAAACGGTCATACGAAAATTCAAAAACATCTTTCGTCTCCGTATGCTCTGCGTACACCATTTTCTTTTCCGTATCTACTTTCGTTACTTCATGTCGTACTTTCGCATCAATTCCGTATTTATCACGAAACGTCTTCACATTACGCGCGATTAATTTTTCCGTTGAAGCGATAGCACCACTAATGACATACGGTAATCCACACTGAGCGTACGAATAAATTTCACCTTTTTCTAACGTCACAACATTTGCATTTTCATCGTTTCTAACAATTTGCATAGCTGCACTCATACCAGCTGCATCTCCGCCAATAATGACATAGTTCACTTTACCACTCCTTCTTTTTTTACATACTCTTTACGCTTTCCATATTTTATAGAAATAACACCTACTTCTATTGTAAAGAAAGATAATTTCATCTTCAAATTTGGTGCACAAACCTATACTTTAATAGGTAACCGTCGTGTCTTATAAACAACATGTTTAATATGCTATAACAGTAACAATTGAAAGTAGGTGAAACATACATGTGCGCCGGCCTTCTCGCTCAGCTTCCAGATGAACCGCAAGAACCAAAAGAACCGAAACCCGCCCTCTCCCTTGACCAAGAATTTTCCATTAATGCAACAATATACAGCGCTCGTGCTTGGTTATCTAACGATGATACGTTTGCGCAAGATATATGGAAAGCTACCCAATTCGCTTCAGCATCACATGCTGGCAAGTCCATCTTTCCAGTCGGTTCTGTTAAAATTCTTAACTTTTCTGATGATACAATAACTGTTACTGCTTCACCAGAATCAGATCATGCGCTCAAAATAGTCGTACCACCCCATTCCGAGGCAGCTTTAACGTGTGGTCCTTTATCCCATATACAAGCTAGTACATCTGGAGGATCAAGTAAAGTCACATTTCTCTTTCACATCTTTTTCTCAAGGGATCCTGGTTCAGATAAATAACTATAAAAAAGGTACAGTTATGCACTGTACCTTTTTCACGTGTTCTATTCTCTTGATTTAATGAGTTCAACATTATAAGATTCAATATCCGTTAGCTTTCCTGTATAATACGGATTTTCTCTATACCAAGACTGTTTTGAAAAATACGCTTGCATATCTTTCGTTTGAAACATATGTCCATGTCTTGCGTATATTTCGTTTCTCGCTATTTTCAATTGTTCTTTCGATAAATATGTTAAGTCCCCACTCGTTAATTTTCGAATATCACTATCAGGAAAGATGAAGCCATTATATACATACTGAGTCGTAGCTGGCGGAGTAACATTGTAAACAACTGTTTTTTCTGTACTTTTCTTTTGGAATGGAAGATTATAAGTTGAAAATGCTGTTACCGTTTCTACTTTTGTCGTTTCCCGTCCACTTTCTCCATTTCGCTCTAAATAAATTGTCGTACTTCCATCAGTCGCTACCGGTCCCCACGTAATTTCTTCTCCCACCAGCACTGTAACTGGCTTTTGATTCACATATAATGTCGCACTAGGCACGTTCGTTTGCACTGTAATATATTGTCCTTGCAACGTTAAATCTATCGTTACGTTATTTTGGCTTTGTTTCATAAGTACAACCTTTTCCTCACGTGATAGTTTTACATAGTCATTTTTATATTCTGATTGAAATACTTGATTTCCTGGAAGAAACGGTCCATATTGCTTCTCAAACTTTTTGTCATCTGTTTTATCAATTTCTTTTCCGTTCATTTTTAAAGTTGTACCTTTTCCATTTGAAAGCAACGTCGTATAATACGTCCTCGCTTTCAATTTATACCGATCAAATAAAAAGAAATACTTTCCGTCTTTCGTTAACGAAAAATCTGCTCTTTCGATTCCGTTCCCTTGTTTTTCACCTATCCTCAAATGTTCTCTCAATTCATTCACGTAGGATGGATTTTCTTTTATATATGAAAATAGAGGCGTTAAACTCTCTCTCGTTACAGTAACTGATGGATCATCTGCGGTGACGATTTCAGCTAACTTTTCCCCGTCCTTCTCTTGTAAAATCGTAATCATCCGGTCCACTTGTGCCGCCTGCTTATAATACGATAATCCATACAAATACAGTCCCACACTCGCTATAACAAATAGCGTTAACAACGTAATGCCAATCTTTGCACCACCGCTCATGTTCTTCTTTACTACTGGACTTCCCCTCTTCATCCCGCAGTTTTGACAAAATTGTACACCATCTTCAAACTGAGTCCCACACTTTGTACATACATTCATCCATTCAACCACCTTTTCATTAGAAGCCAGTTAATCCCTGTGTAAAGGTTTGAATTATCGTACTAATGTAAGACCACAGTACAATGAATGTTGCAATTCCGATTAAAACATTTGCGATAAGAAGTGTGTAAATAGGATCTAATCCGCCGTTATCTAGTTTTACTATAGCTACAATTATACTAATTGACATATACGTTGTAGCCAGACCTAATAAGATTGGTAAGAAAAAGATTAATAAAAAGCTAAACAGAAAAGAAAGTACTAATATAGCAATAGCAGGCGTTGCTATCGTTCCCCATATACCGAATACTTCAAGAAACGAAAAAGATGATTTCATCATCTTCCCACTTACAAAAATAATAAATCCGACAAATAAAGTTAAAATTAATAAAAATAAAAAGACCGTTACAGAGTCCAAAAAGAATGTAGGAGTAGGTATATCTGGTGCAAATGTTTTCGTAACAGCTGCTGCAGCACTCATCATTCTATAAAAAATACATGCCCCTAAAAAACAAATAAGAACAAGACTTACAATTCCATTTCGTACTTCAACCTTGCCGCTTTTCATAATCGCTGTCGGTGCTTTAAAAGCATGTTTAAAAAACTGAAAATACCCACTCGCAAATCGCTTCGCTTGCTCTACCGTTTCATTCGTTCGAGTTTCCTTTGCTTGTGCTACACGCACTTGTTCCGGCTCTTCTTCTTGGCCACTACTTACCACTACTTCTTCCGTTAACGAATGTCCACAATTCCCGCAAAACCTTGCCTCTGTTGTATTTTCCGTATGACACGCCGAACATTTCATTCTCTCATCCCTCCTTTAAGCATATACCGTATAGGGTGTTACAAATTCAATATATGACTTTGGACATAAAACATGACTACAAGAAAAAGATTATGAAATCCTTCTTTCAAAAGAATATATATGCTAGCAATCTTGAGAAATAATGCTATTATGAAACAGAGCAAATAACATTTTTAACAGATTGGATGAAAAACAATGGAATTTGTAAACTCAATTGTTCAAATACTCCTTACAAGCGTAATCCAATTATTTTCTTTAATTGGCATTATTATTGTAATCGGATTTCTATTAGGCTATTTAGAATCTCTCACACGAATGTATTGGTCGAGAGCTTTCGGAAGAAAAGGATTCCTTTTAACAGCGTGGATTGGTGTCCCTATTCACGAACTTGGACATGCCATTATGTGTGTACTATTTCGTCATAAAATTGTAGCAACGCAGTTTTTCCCAACAGATACAAGTCAAGGTGCTTTAGGTTACGTACAACATCAATACAATCAAAAAAGTGTCTATCAACGAATTGGGAACTTCTTCATTGGAATTGGTCCTATTATTTCGGGTATTACAGCATTAATCCTTTTAATGCGCTATTTCGTACCAGATTCATATTTCTTATTTAATACAACTCTCGAAAAGACAATCGCTTCTACTTCTATTAATATAGAAATGGTTCAAAACATGCTCTTGTCGACGTTTGTATTGTTGAAAAGCTTATTTACAATAAGCAATTTATTAAATCCTTCCTTTTGGTTATTTTTATTTATCGCCATTTGTATTTCTGCACATATCGCTTTAAGTAAACCAGACATTAAAGGATCCATAGACGGTGTCATCGTCATGTTTATCGTGTTATTTTTATTCAATATAATAGCAGGACTTTTTCAGTACGACAGTAACCAGCTAATTGGACAGGTTATGAAATATAATATGTACCTCATTGCGTTTTCTAGCGTGGCACTGCTTTTCTCTTGTATTTCTACACTTGTTAGTTTTGGGTTTTCTAAAATAAGAAGAGGGCGTTCTTTTTGAACGCCCTCTTCTCTCCTTAAATAATTATTTATCAGCTTTAATAATTTATTGAATCGAAATAGGTGGTCCAATTGTTGTGTTTTCTTTCCCCGAATAAGGTACAAGTGAATATTTCCCTACTGATATATTAATTCCATCAAATCTACTAAAAGAAATACCACCATCTTCACTCGATATAGATGCTTCTTTAAATGTATGTGTTTTTCCAGATTCTGATTCGATTTTAAAATAAATATCTTCATTTGCACTTTGTGTCACATCATAATAAATTGTTGTAGAAATCGGCGTAGAAACTACTTTGTTAACAGTTACTTTATTACCATCGGATAAAGCAATTGTTTCATTTAAATCAAACGTCCGCTTCTCTTGTATCAACTGAGCTTGCGATACTTCAATATCAAATATCCATGGTTGCTCAATTACAGTATCCCTGTTGAATGTATCATAAGTAATTTCGATTTGAAGTTCATCGGTTTGTGGCATTTCACTTAACTCGATACCACCGTAGATTGTATACATAGAATCCTGTACTTCAATTGATTGTGCATCCTTTGTATTAGAAAAGTCACGCCCATTTATTCGTACCTGTGGAATTAAATATGTTTGATAATCAAATTTTACACCCTTCGCTGGCTCAAATGTTGAACTGATGAATAATTTATTTTCATCCATTAGTACCTCATTTAAAGTCAGTTTACCGTATTTATTTTCAGCGGTTTTCCCAATAGCCGTTTTATAGGGAGAATAGTCAAGTGGTTGCTGTTTATCAATATATTTTTCAATTAATCCCGCGATAAATGGCATATTTGCTAAAGATGTTTGTCCAAGCGGCACTGTAATGCTGACAATTAGCATGCAAGCTGCTGCGACTCCGAACCATTTTTTTGAATGTTTGTTTTTACGGAGCTTATTTTTCACACGTTTTTCCCACTGCTTTTCCTCTAGTTTGGTTAAGGGAGTCTCCTCAAACTCTTTGATATCCAACTGAATATCATTTAACTCTTTATAAATAGACATGCCCTCACACTCCATTTTTAAAAATAAAAATCTGTTTGAGCTTTTTTCGTCCGCGTGACAGTTTGTTATGAATCCATGACTCCTTCACGTTAAGATGGGATGCAATTTCACGAGACGGTACACCTTCTAAATAATACTTTTCAAAAATGTTACGATCTGTTACTGACAACTCACTAAGCAGTTCCTGTACGTCTAAGAAGTCATTTTGTTTTCTTTGTTCTTGATACAGACGATCACTAATCTCTGTACAGACAGTTTGTTGCTGATTTCTCACATTTTTCCGCTGATAATCAATTGCCCGATATTTTGCAATGGCTGCTATCCATTGTTTAAACGTATTTTTACTTGAATCAAATGAATCGATATGAAACCAAATCGCTAATAATACATCATCTAAGCATTCTTCATAATCTTGTTGATTGCTCTGTACATATCTTTTAATAATAGCGCTTAGTAAACCGCCGTATGTTTGAATAATAAACGTAATGCTTTTCTCATCACGCTTTTTTATTTGTTGCACAACATTTTCTTCCGTTATCTTCAAAGCTAGACCTCCTTGCACTGCTAATTAGTACCTACTTTCTAATACGAATAAAAATCAATAACCCTATCAGCATTTTTTAATATTACAAACATAATTTCATCACTATATATCTTGTATACAATGAGAAGAGCTAGTCCATTTTGAACTAGCTCTTCTCATCAGTTATTTCTCTTATAATCACAATGCTCAACCGGAACACGAGCATGCCCCTCCTCATCGGTACACCATGACTGTGATTGGAAGGCAAGAAAGATACCGATCCATTTTTCTTCCTTCTCAAAGTGAATGAGTATGCCTCCGTCTTGCCATATACCATTATCACCTTTCCATTTCTCTACATTCCCTTGATTCATATGAATATCGTGTATACCGTTTCCTGGTTCGAAATGAAAATAGGAATCCGGTATATTTTCTTCTGGTCCCCACCTTTCACCAAACGCATAAATAGTCGCTTTTTCTTCTATTGCTCGTTTTATATAATGTTCTATTTTTTCATTTAAATCATTATCTACTCCTGCTTTTTCAGCAGGTAAAGGAATCATTTGTTTCGAATCAAATAAATTACCTCTTACGTAGTCTAAAGCTACTTTCGGTTCATTGTTTTTTATTTCTGTAAAACCGAATGGTAACATCGGTAAAATACGAATCGCCTCTGACCGAATATTGTCGCTCGCAAAATATAAAACTTCTGACGGATAACTTTGCGATTTCACGTTAATTGCAATACGATAATCTACTTCTGCTTCGCCTTGTAAATGAACTTGATAATGAGGAGTTTTCCCTTTTCCAATCTTTGATTGTATAACTGTACCTTTTAGCACACCATAGTTTTTTAAGGGCATACATTTCATCTCCTATTCATTTAGTAGAAGCTTTTCATAATTTAAAGCATTATCCAGTAACAAAAAAAATCCTCCTAAATATAGGAGAATTTTTAATTTCTCAACATATACCAGAAAATAACTTCCACTACTATAAGTAACACCGCTCCAAAAATCATTAACGTCGTCTTCTTTAATAGTTCATTTTCACGATATGGTATGTTACATAAATACGCCCCCAGTGTAATCCGTGACGGGCAAGCGATTGTCGCTACTGACGATGCGGTGTTTTGCAGTGTTGTGACGTATTGCCACGGGAGTGCTACGTTTTGTGCGGTTTGCATTTGTAGTTTTATGAACATCGCATTTGATCCTGCATTGCTACCTGTTAAAAAGCCACCGATACCACCGATGAATGGAGCAACGAAAACGAAAAATGTTCCAAATGTTTCACCAGCTGTTTTTGCTAGTAATGAATGCATGCCAGATGCGCCCATTAGTTCTGAAATAGCAATAAACATTGTCGTTGTAATAGCGAACGGGATCCATTGTTTTATCGTTTGTGAGATTGATTGTTTCATAATATTAGATGGAATTCGGAAGAAAATGATTGTAAATAAACAAGTCATACCTAGCCAAAAACCTGGCGAATATAGTAGCTCTAGTTTGTAAGAGTATGATTTTAAATCAAGAACCGCATATGATCTGAATACATCATGGAATGCTGGAACGAGGCGAGAAAGCAAAATACAAACGGTTAGAAATATATAAGGGCTAATAATTTTTATAATAGATACTTCTCTCTCCGTTGCCGCAGCATGTTCTGTCATTAGATTTTGCCCACTTTTTCCTTTTAATTTAATGATAAGAAAGCCCAATGTAATGGTAACGATAGAACTTAATATACCTGCTAGTTCAACACTTACGTACGCATTAGACAGATAGATTCCGAGAGAAAATAATAGAAAGAAACCAAGTCCTTCCTTCCACTTTTCTATAACCGCTTGCCAGCCGCCAACAACGTGTAAAGAGAGAATGACGAAGTAAGCAAACATCGGAATACTTAGTAATGCTGTATTTGTACCAAGTATTGTAAGCGGCATATTGATAAGCTGCGAACCAATAATCGTACCAGTTGCCATTGCGCCCCACGAACTAGCTAGTAAGCCGATAAAAGAGAGCAGTACAGCTTGAAACGGTTTATAACCTAATGAAAGAAAAATAGGTGCTGCAACCATGAAGCCGATTCCGAATCCACTTACTGATTCAATTAGTGGGCAAATACCGAAACACATAAGAAGCATTTGTAATAAACGATCATGCGTAACCTCTTCTAGAAAACGTGCTACTTGGTCGATGTACCCCATTTTGTTCATGAGGTGAAATAAAAAAATACCGAAAAATAAAACGTACCCGACAATGAAACAAATTAACCATCCTTTAATCGTTGCGTGCACAGTTTCACTTATCCCTAGTTGAAACGTTGGCGAGAGTAAAACGATTCCAACACATACCGCATAAGAAATTAACGAGGATCTTAATGACGTTTGTTTAAATAAAAATAAACAAATGAAAATCATCATAATTGGGATAAGTGCCAACAATATGGCCATGTTATCATCTCATTTCATTTAAAATACAATTTTTAACTATTATATAACAGATGTCATATTTTTCAATTGTTTTTACAACAGATTCAAAAAAGGAGCTGTTTAGCTCCTTTTTGAATCACTCCCATTTTCTATTATCCTGAAAAACGGTTTGCTTCCCAATTATTTTTCCTAACACAACAAATACAATATAAACACATATTGCTTGCATTACAATATTCCCAAATTTCATTAATTCAAATGAATGAATCCATCTGAATAATTCATTTAATAATACAATCGAAACGATACTAAATAATTCTATACTAATCGAAAATATACATATTTCTAAAATAGATTGCTCTTGAATCCGATTTAAGTTGGAAAAGATGAATACATATCCTAAAAATAGAGCCATCAACTCTATTTTCGTCATGCTAATAAGCCAAGCGTATAGTGGTACAGTTAAAAGTAGATATAGTAGTTTACGTCTTAGCATGCCTTCTCACCTCTAAATTATATGTATTTTCTGTATATTTTAACATTTATTACTCAAAACAAAAAGAAGAGACTCATGCCTCTTCTTTTTGTTTTACTGCCTGTATTAATTCACATATTTCTTCTCGTTTTTCATTTTCTAAAAGCTCAATAACTTTACTTCCAACGACAACACCGTCACATATTGTAATCATTTCTTCTACATGTTCCTTTGTTGAAATACCGAACCCTGCCACTACCGGTAAATGCGTATGTGATTTTACTTTTTCTAAGTAACTATGAATCTCATCTTTAAAGTTTTGACGTACTCCTGTTACGCCCGCTACTGTAACGGCGTAGACGAACCCTTCTGATTCACTCGTAATTTTTTTGATTCGCTCAATTGGGCTCGTAACGGTAACGAGTGGGATTAAAGCGATATTTGCAGTGCGGAGAAGCGGTGCAATAATGTCTTGTTCTTCATACGGTAAGTCTGGAACGATAATACCATCCACACCAGCCTCTAAGCATCTCTCAATGAATCGTTCTTTTCCGAATGCAAGTACTGGATTTAAATATGTCATGAGTACAAATGGAATTTGTACTTCTTTCCTTACTTCTGCTAGCGCTTGAAAGATACCTTTTACTGTTACACCACTATCTAACGCTCTTTTTCCTGCTCTTTGAATCGTTGGACCGTCTGCAACTGGATCTAAAAATGGAATGCCAATTTCAACGATACTTGCCCCTGCTTCATCTAGAAATCGAATTCTTTCTTTTAGTTTTTCAAGGCCACCATCTCCACCCATTACATACGGAATAAATGCTTTTTTACCATTTTCAAACACTGCTTTAATTTTTTCTACTCCCATTTTTTACACCTCTTCCATATAACGTTTTATACTCTCTACATCTTTATCACCACGGCCAGATAAGCAAATGACAAGTCCTTCATCTTGCTTCATTTTCGGAGCTAATTTTAATGCATATGCAACAGCATGTGAACTTTCTAACGCTGGGATAATCCCTTCTTTTTTCGTTAATAATTGAAATGCTTCTAACGCTTCATTATCTGTAATCGAATGATAAGAAACACGCCCAATATCTTTTAATAAACTATGTTCTGGTCCAACGCCTGGATAATCTAGTCCTGCTGAAATAGAATGAGCTTCTTGAATTTGTCCTTCTTCATTTTGCAGAAGATACATCATCGATCCGTGTAAAACACCGACACTTCCTTTCGTTAAAGTGGCTGCATGTTTTTCTGTATGAACGCCTTTTCCAGCTGCTTCAACGCCGTAAAGAGCAACTTCTTCATCGTGTACGAACGGATAAAACATTCCCATCGCATTACTACCACCGCCAATACAAGCAACGACCGCTTCTGGTAACTTTCCTTCTAACGCTTCATATTGTTTTTTCGTTTCTTTCCCAATTACACTTTGGAAATCACGGACAATTTGCGGGAATGGATGCGGTCCGAGAACGGATCCCATAATGTAGTGCGTATCATGCACATGTGAAACCCAGTAGCGAAGCGCCTCGTTCACCGCATCTTTTAATGTACCGCTACCTGCCGCTACACTTTCTACTTTCGCTCCGAGTAATTCCATTCGGAACACATTTAATTTTTGACGTCTCACATCTTCTTCTCCCATAAAGATGACGCATTCTAATCCGAGAAGGGCACATACAGTAGCTGTTGCAACTCCGTGTTGTCCTGCCCCCGTTTCAGCGACAACTTTTTTCTTACCCATTCTTACTGCAAGAAGTGCCTGACCGATTGTATTGTTAATTTTATGAGCTCCTGTATGGTTCAAATCTTCACGTTTTAAATAAATCTTTGCACCGCCGCAATACTTCGTCATATTTTCAGCGAAATAAAGCGGTGTTTCTCTCCCTACGTACGTTTTTAAATAATGATTTAATTCCTTTTGGAACGCTTCATCTTGCATCGCTTCTTTATATGCTTCTTCTAGTTCCAATACAGATTGCATTAACGTTTCTGGAACGTATCGTCCTCCGTATATACCGTAATGTCCTTTTTCATCTGGATATGCGTAGTTCATTTGGAACACTCCTTCGCTTTTATAATAAATTGTTTTATTTTCTTTAGATCTTTTTTTCCTTCAGTCTCTACTCCACTACTCACATCCACCATATATGGCTGAATAGTTCGAATTGCTTCTTCTATATTAGAGATGTTTAATCCACCAGCTAATATCGTTTTTGATCGCAACTCGTTTGGCATATGCCCAAGTAGTTCCCATGAAAATTTCTTTCCATTGCCTCCGTAAAACTTTTCTTTTGGGCTATCAAACAATATATAATCCACTTCATATGTTTGAGCGTTTTTCATATCCTCTTCTGAAGTTACTCCGAGCGCTTTTATAGACGGAATATTCAATTTTCTGATTTGATAATTATCTTCATCCCCATGTAGTTGCACATGTGTTAACCCGCACTCATCTGCAATTTTTTGAATTACTTCAACTGATTCATTTACGAAAACACCGACTTTTAACACATTTGCTGGAAGCTCCTGAATGATTTCTTTCGCTAGCTCTGGATTGATTTTTCGCTTACTTTCTGCAAAAACAAATCCGAGTGCATCTGTTCCGTATTCGCAAGCACGTTTTGCTGTTTCCATATCAGTGATGCCGCAAATTTTCACTTTCATACGTTCACCTTACAATCTTCAAAAAAGGTACGAATAGAAGATGATGTCATAAGCGCTTCTCCAACTAATACACCTTTTGCTCCTGCTTTTTTAACACGAATAATATCCTCTTTTAAATGGATACCACTTTCGCTAATCCAAAGTAATTTCTCCCCATTCAATCGTTTTCCAAGCTTTTCTGTTTGGCCTAAATCGACTTCAAATGTTTTCAAATTACGGTTGTTAATACCAATAACGTGTGGATTTAATTGGATTGCAATTTCTAATTCCTGTTCATCATGAACTTCAACGATCGCTTCTAATCCTTTTTCTAGTACGTAGCTATACAGCTCTTTTAATTTCTCTTTCGTTAAAGCGGCTACGATTAGTAAAATAATATCTGCACCAGCTTCATACGCTCTATCGATTTGAATCTTATCGATTATGAAATCTTTACATAAAAGAGGAATGTTACTTTCTTCTCTTGCCGTTTGTAAATCATGAAAAGATCCTTTAAAAAATTGTCCGTCTGTTAAAACCGAAACTGCTCCTGCGCCGCAATCTTCATATGTTTTTACTTGTTTTCGTACATCAACGTGTAAATTAATATCTCCTTTTGATGGTGATGCTCGCTTTACTTCTGCAATGACAGTAAACTGCTGTAATGCTTCTACAAGTGAATGTGTCTTTCTACTTTCTTTTATTGGTGTATACGTTTCATATAATGCCGCAACTTCCGTTTTCTTTTGGTCTACAATTTTGTCTAAAATCGTCCCCACTTTAATTCACCCTTTCTAATTTTTCATTACTTGCTGTAATTAATAAGTTTAGTTTCGCTAATGCTTTTCCAGAGTCAATGCTATGTGCTGCGAGTTTAATTCCTTCTTCAATTGTTTCTGCTTTTCCATTTGCGAAAAGGGCCAGACCTGCATTTAATAAAACAGTATCGCGATAGACGCTCTTTTCTCCGCTTAATACTCCAAGCGTAATCTTTGCATTTTCTTTCGAATTCCCACCTCTTATCTCTTCGTTTTTCACTATTGGAAAACCATATTTCTCAGGTTCAATACTCGTTTCTACTATTTCATTATCTTTTAAAATAACAACATGATTTTCTCCTTGCAATGATGCTTCATCTAAAAATCCACTTCCGTTTACGACAAGTGCTTGTTTTCTTCCTAGTTTCTGTAATACTTGTGCAACTGGTAGTAACATATCTCGTTTATAAATGCCGACAAATTGTGTTTCTAAATTCACCGGATTTGTTAAAGGGCCTATTAAGTTAAAGATCGTCGGAACATTTAATTCTTTTCTTATTTTCATAATGCGCCTTAATGCTGGGTGCATCGCTGGTGCGAATAAAAATGCGATTCCGACATGCTCTAATAAATAATCAATTTCGTTTGGCGTACTACTAATATTTACACCGAGTTCTTCTAATAAATCCGCACTTCCTGTTTTACTAGAAACAGCACGATTACCATGTTTTGCAACTTTTACACCTGATCCCGCCAGTACAAATGCCGATGTTGTGCTAATATTAAACGTTTGAGCACCGTCACCACCTGTCCCGCAATTGTCCATCGCACCTTGTATATGATTCGAAAACGGTAATGCCTTTTCGTGAAGAGCTCGAACAAGACCGTATATTTCTTCTGCTGTTTCACCTTTCGCTTTCAGTAAGACTAAGAAAGCTGCAATTTCACTTTCCAATATATTTTCATTTAATAAAAGAAGCCCTGCTCTATACATCTCCTCTTCTGTTAAATGTTGCCCCTCCACTAATTTACGAAGATAGTTATTCATACTCTTTCCTCCTCTTTCACTTCGCCTAAAAAGGCACGTATTAACTTTCCGCCTTCTTCTGTTGCGATTGATTCCGGATGAAACTGTAATCCAAAGAGCGGATAATAATTGTGACGAACTGCCATAATTTCTCCGTCGTCCATCGCTGTCGCTAGTATGTCAAAACACTCTGGTAAGCTCGTTTGTGCTGCAACAAGCGAGTGGTAGCGCATCGCCGTTAATGGCTGTTTTACATATGAAAAGATTGAAGCCCCATTATGTTTCACACGTGATGTTTTTCCATGTTTAATGCGTTCCGCTCTAACAATTTCTCCTCCAAATGCCGATATAATTGCTTGATGACCAAGGCAAATACCTAATATGGGAACGTTCTTATAAAAATGATGGATGACATCAATACAAATCCCAGCATCTTCTGGTTTTCCTGGTCCTGGTGAAAGCACAATTCCTTTTGGGTTCATCTCTTCTAACTGCCCTATCGTTATTTCATCATTTCTTACGACTACAATTTCTTCTTCGTATTCCCCTAACAATTGATACAAGTTATATGTGAATGAATCATAATTATCGATCAGTACAATCATTTCATTACCTCCAAAAGCGCTCTCGCTTTATTTAACGTTTCTTCATATTCAGCTACTGGTTCTGAATCATAAACGATGCCCGCTCCTGCCTGAACGTATGCTTTTTCATCTTTTACGACCATTGTTCGAATGGCAAGCGCCATATCAAGATTTCCAGAAAAACTAACGTATCCAACTGCACCGGCGTATACATTTCTTTTTTCATTCTCTAGTTCATTTATAATTTCCATTGCCCTAATTTTCGGAGCGCCTGAAACGGTTCCTGCTGGTAAGCAGTACGCTAATGCATCAAATCCACTCATTAGTTTTCGCAATGTTCCGTAAACTTCAGATACAATGTGCATAACGTGAGAATATTTTTCTACTTTCATATATTTATCTATCGTAACTGAGCCGATTTCACTCACTCTACCAATATCGTTTCGCCCAAGATCTACAAGCATCATATGCTCTGCTCGCTCTTTCTCATTTTCTAACAGTTCTTTTTCAATTACAGCATCTTGCTCCTTCGTTTTTCCCCTTGGCCTCGTACCCGCAATTGGATTTGTCATCACTTTCTCGTCTCTTACTGATAACAAACTTTCTGGCGAAGAACCGAGTACAACATAATCTTGAAAATCGATATAAAACATATATGGTGATGGGTTTGCAATGCGCAGTTTGCGGTATAAAGCGAAAGGATCACCAATACATTCACTTTGCAAACGCTGAGATAATACGACTTGGAATATGTCCCCGGCTCGAATGTGTTCTTTCGCCGTTTCTACCATCGCGCAAAATTCTTTTTCCGTTATAGAAGAAGTGAATGATAATGTTGATTTTATTTCAGTTACTTCAGCTTCTTCTCCCTGTAGCAATTCCTCTTTGTATGCTCGCAGCCTTTCGTATACTTCTTCATAAGAAGCTACATCATCTTCCCTGCATACATATACAAATGATAATTTTTGGCGTAAGTGGTCATATACGATAAACTCACGATATAGTAAAAGGTGTACTTCTGGAATATTTAATGGGTCGTGTAAATCCACGCCTATATTTTCATATTGCCGAATGACATCATAGCCAATATAACCAACTGCTCCTCCGCAAAATGGAAGTGGACTGTCTACTTGTGTTGACACGATTACTTCTTCTAACACTTGTAGTACGTTACCTTGCAACTCTTCTGTTTGACCGTAAATCGTTCGTTCCACTTCTGTACCGATACTTTTCACTTCACCATACGGATTACACCCTAAGTAAGAATAGCGTCCTTTATCTTGATGAAGTTGTGAGCTTTCTAATAAGAACCTCTTCTTACCTTTCATACGTCTATATAAAGAAATTGGCGTAATGCTATCTCCTTCTTCTTCAGCGATTACTAAAAATGTTTTTCTTTGTTCTTTTTGTTTTATAAATTCCTCTTTTGTCATCATGTCTTTCACCTCATCCTGAAAAATAAAAAAGTCCTCTACATATCAAAAATATGTAGAGGACGATAAGTTTACCGTGGTACCACCTCATGTTGGACGCAAAAGCATCCCGCTTTATTCAGGTACAAAATATATACCTTATCCTTGTAACGGCGGAACCCGGGTTGCCTACTGAAAATAATTGTTCAGCATACCTCTCGTAAGCCCATTCCGCATATGGCACCGCACCGGGCTCCCACCTATCCCCGGCTCTCTGTAACGTCTCCAATATACGTACTCTTCTTACTTAAACGATTTCATTTATTTAATTTTTTATACACAAAAAGGGAGTACTCATCCTATAGAAAGGACGGGTACTCCCGTGGTGCCACCTTAATTCGTTACGAACGTAACGCACTTTACCGTATCAAAAACAATACGTGTCTCTTGTATCGATGAGATCATGTCGCCAAAGCCTACTTCTTTCGTTTCGGTTTGGAAGCTCCGAAGCCCATTCCACATCAATTCCATACTGATTCGCACCAACCATCAGCTCTCTGACATGTTCATCATGTGTACTCTTCTTCATCAACGCTTGCATTTTTTTAAGTTGCACTCATTATAGACCTAACTTTTTTCACAAGTCAATACTTTTTAAAAAATTTTATTTTTCTCTCCTTTCAATATTATATTGACAAAACAACCTCTTTTTATGTAAATATAATAAATACTCTATTAAAATTAAGTTTTTTTGTCTGAATGTTATATATTAAAAAAGTAAAATGACGTCAAAAAACGCTTACATTTCTGAAAATTCATATTTCTGTATGGATTTTTCAGAATAATCATGATAGATTATAAATATGCATAACGCATCAAAAGACATGACAAAAGGAAGGGGAACTACATGAGTACGCAGATGTTAACTTTAACTTCAATCTCTATCTACATGCTCGGGATGTTAGTAATTGGCTATTTCGCCTATAAACGAACGTCCAACTTAACAGATTATATGCTTGGCGGGCGTACACTAGGCCCCGCAGTAACAGCATTAAGTGCTGGAGCCTCCGATATGAGTGGTTGGCTTTTAATGGGCTTACCCGGTGCAATGTTTAGCGTTGGATTAAGTAGTAGTTGGATTGCGATCGGCCTAACACTAGGCGCATACGCAAACTGGCTTTATGTCGCTCCTCGCTTACGTACCTACTCTGAAATGGCAAACAACTCTATTACTATCCCAGAATTTTTGGAACATCGTTTCCACGACAAATCTCACATGCTACGCTTAGTATCTGGACTTGTTATTATGATTTTCTTTACTTTTTATGTAGCTTCAGGATTAGTTTCAGGCGCTGTATTATTTGAAAATTCATTTGGTATGAACTACCATGTGGGATTATTCATTGTTGCAGGCGTTGTTGTCGCTTACACATTATTTGGTGGTTTCTTAGCAGTAAGTTGGACAGACTTCGTACAAGGAATCATTATGGTTGTTGCTCTTATTCTTGTTCCTATCGTAACAATTATGAATTCGAACGGACTTGGACCTGCATTTGATACAATTCGATCTGTTGATCCAACACGTCTGGATATTTTTAAAGGTGCCTCTACTTTAGGGATTATTTCTTTATTCGCATGGGGCCTTGGTTATGTTGGACAACCTCATATTATCGTACGCTTTATGGCGATTTCCTCTGTAAAAGAAATTAAAAGCGCACGAAGAATTGGTATGAGCTGGATGATTTTCTCTGTTGTCGGAGCTATGTTTACTGGTCTTATCGGTATTGCTTACTACTCACAACAAGAGTTAACATTATCTAACCCAGAGACAATTTTCCTTGAACTAGGAAAAATTTTATTCCATCCACTTATTACTGGATTTTTATTAGCTGCGATTTTAGCAGCGATTATGAGTACAATTTCATCTCAGTTACTCGTTACTTCTAGTGCTATAACAGAAGATTTATATCGTACATTCTTTAAACGTTCTGCTTCTGATAAAGAACTTGTATTTGTCGGTCGTATGGCTGTACTTGTTATTGCATTAGTTGGGTGTGCATTAGCGTTTAAACAAAATGATACGATTTTAGCTCTTGTTGGATACGCTTGGGCTGGATTTGGTTCTTCATTCGGACCTGCTATTTTATTAAGCTTATATTGGAAACGCATGACAAAATGGGGCGCACTTGCTGGTATGATTTCTGGTGCTGCGACTGTTATTATATGGACACAATTTAAATTCTTAAAAGACTTCTTATATGAAATGATTCCTGGTTTCGCTATTAGTTTACTAGTGATCATAATTGTTAGTTTACTAACGCAACCTTCAAAAGAAGTTGAAAAACAATTTGAGGATTTTGAAAAACAACATAATCTATAAAGGGAAAGCTCTGCTGTTATCGTATCAGCAGAGCTTTCTTTTTATCAAAGTTCGACAATCTTCTGTTCGAATTTAACAATTTCTTTATGTTTCGTTAAATTAAACATAACACTACTCCTTTATAGTAATACTATCAGCACTTATACAGAAAGGGGACTCCAACATGTTAGCAGCTTTCCAGCAACAACAAATACGAAAATTTTCACCTATCACAAATACTTCTGCGTCTTGTTTGAACATACAACCTAATCCACCTAAAATTTCAATTGCTCCTTCTGTTATTTCAGTCATCGGTGTTCATATGGAAAAAAATAAGTTGAAAGTAAGAACGGGACAAAGCATTGAGTTATCAGCTTCCGTTTTGCCAGTGCAAGCAACGAATAAAGAACTTATTTGGACAAATATGAATGCTGATGTCATCACAATGTATCCAAAAGGTGATACGGTAACGATTACTGGAAAAAGTGCCGGAAGAGCAGTCGTAATTGTCACAACCACTGAAGGAAAGTTCCGTGACCTATGTATCATTCATGTACAACCTTATATGACAAATCCAAAGTAAAAGAGTGGCTTCGTAGCCACTCTTTTACTTTGTTTCAATGTGTGGATTTTTACTTTTAACTAAATTGATGAATTGTTCCTTATCTTTAGGAGAAATAATTTCTGTTTTATGTGTGCAGTAAACAATTTCAAGTCGGTCAAATGATAAAGCATGAGCTGATATTGGGTTTTTCGTACTTGAAATTTGTTTTATATCTCGTATAAATATGCGCTTTTTAACGAAACCTGATCTAATAGTAATTGTTTCTTCTCCGACAATATATTTTGTTGAAAACCAACTCCAAATAAATAATATGGCTAATGGGATTGTGAAAAACAAAAGAAAATGTTCTCTTCCTGCAAATATTGGAGCAAAACAGGCACCTACAACAATAAAAAAGATTGGATATAACCATGCATCCTTTTTTGATGGAAATTCCATTGCACTCCCCCTTCTACACCCGTATTTCTATAAAACAAAAAGAGAAGTATCACAACTTCTCTTTTCTCCCCTAACACTATAATTCCTGTGTATACACCGGCTCGTTTACGACATTTTTTGCTGTTCGCTTTTGTTGCTGTAATAAGAAAACAGATACACCAAACAATACGAGCATGCTACCGATAATTTGCATTGCATTTAATTTTTCTCCAAGTAAGAAGAACGCAAGTATAGATGCTCCAACAGGTTCTCCTAAAATACTCATTGAAATTGTCGTTGCATTTACGTAGTTTAATAACCAATTATTAATGACGTGCGACACTGTCGGCACGACCGCAAGTAAAAGAAAAACGGTCCAATCCCACTTCGTATAACCTGTAAAAGGTACTTGTAATATGACATTATAAATCCCCATAAAAAGACCTGCGAACGCAAAGACTGTAAAACTATAAATCCAGTGTGATACTTTCTTTACTGTCGTTTGCCCGATAAATAAATAACCGACAACCGCTATTACACTTAAAAAGGATAATATATCTCCATAAATTGCTTGTTCACTTAGCCCTAAATCTCCCCACCCAATACACATTACGCCTAGTATCGCAATTCCCATTGTCGCAATAGCTGAGTATGTTGTTCTTTCTTTAAATAAGAAAAAACCCCCAACTAAAGATATGATCGGTTGAAGCGCTAAAATGATCGTCGAACTAGCAACTGTCGTATGCTTTAAAGATTCAAACCATAAAAGAAAATGAAGTGCTAAAAAGAAACCAGATCCAATTAAAAAGCCCCAATCTTTCATTTGAATCCTATTAAATTCCTCTCTTTTTTTCCATACGATAGGCAGCATAATAAATACGATAATCCATAAGCGGTACATACTTAATATTGAAGATGGTGCTGAGGACATCTTTACAAAAACTGCTGCAAAGGAAATGGCAATTATAGAAATAGCCAATGGTAGTGCGATTGATTTTTCTTGTTTCAAATCCTGTCTCCCCTCTCACCTGTCAAAAATCCCACTTCATTATATCCGTTTTCTTTCGTAACTTAAATACTAATTTTTTAGATTCTTCGTACCATTATGGTAAAATAGAAATTAAGGCACCAATTAGTGAATATTTCTTTCCTTTTCACTACAAGCGTCGCTCTTACAATCGTTACAGTAAATTTTTATTTAGGGGGATCTACATGAGTCAAACAATAGGGAGAATTGAAGAAATTTCATTTTATAGCGCATCACTTCAAGAAGACGTTACACTTCTCGTTTATTTACCAGTAAATTACACACCACTGCACAAACATACAGTTGTAATTGCACAAGATGGTAGAGATTATTTTCAGCTTGGTAAAGCGCACCGTGTAATTGAGCGCCTTCGTGAAACTGAAGAAATTGACCGTACAATTATCGTCGGTATTCCATATAAAAATGTACACGATCGTAAAGAAAAATATTTCCCAAATGAAGTAAAAAACGCTGCTTATATTCGTTTCCTTGCTCATGAACTTGCACCGTATATTGATGAAAATTATCCAACGTACCAAATGGGAAAAGGTCGTGTGTTAATTGGTGATTCTCTTGGCGGAACAGTTTCCTTTATGACTGCACTTATGTATCCGCATACATTCGGTAAAGTCGTTATGCAATCACCATTTGTGGACGAAACAGTGATGAACTTAGCAAAAGACTTCAAAAATCCAGAGGCACTAGAGCTTTATCACGTCATTGGGACAGAAGAAACAGCTGTAAAGCGCACTGATGGGCAAGTATCTGATTTCGTACAACCGAACCGTGAGCTCAATACACTTCTGACAGATAGAAATTTCATCACGCATTACGAGGAGTTTGAAGGTAATCATACGTGGAAATATTGGCAAACTGATTTACCGAAAGCTTTCTCTCGTATGCTATCAATGAAATAATAGAGAGCAGTATTCAGAATAATTTGATATAATAGGTTAAGAGAGTTATTTTCTCAAAATCTAACTAGACTTACAAAGGGAGGAATTGGAACATGAAATTAGGCATTGTAATTTTTCCATCTAAAATGATTCAAGATAAAGCGAACGGATTGCGTAAACGTTATGATCCGCACTACGCATTAGTTCCGCCACATATTACATTGAAAACACCCTTTGAGACGCAAGAAGATCAACTAGAATCGATTGTAAACGAGTTACATACAATCGCAAGTAAAACGAACCCTTTCACCCTTCATGTCGGAAAAGTTGGTTCATTCGCACCTGTTAATAATGTTCTTTATTTTAAAGTAGAAAAAACACCTGAACTTACTTTCTTAAATGAGGAAATGCATAGCGAATTCTTCACACAAGAACGCGAATACGCTTTCGTACCCCATTTAACAATCGGACAAGGCTTATCAGATGCAGAGCATGCTGATGTATTAGGTCGATTACGTATGAAAGATTTCTATTATGAACAACCAATTGATCGCTTCCATCTTCTATATCAATTAGAAAATGGGACATGGACTGTACATGAAACATTCCGCCTTGGAAAGGGGAACAACTAATTTGCACGCACAGATCGTACAAACAGACGAACAACTAAGAGATGCATTCTCTGTACGTAAGCAAGTATTTGTGAATGAACAACAAGTTTCTGCCGAAGAAGAGTATGATGAGTTTGAAGAAACTTCGATACACGTTGTTATATACGATAATGATATTCCCGTTGGTGCTGGTCGTTTTCGCACCATTGATGGCATTGGAAAAATGGAGCGTATTTGTGTACTAGCTTCCCATCGCAAAAAAGGCATTGGAAAAATTATTATGGATGCACTTGAAGCACATGCGAAGGAACACTCGCTACCAAAATTGAAGCTGCATGCCCAAACACATGCTGAAGACTTCTATAAAAAACTTGGATATGTAACGAATTCTGATGTATTTATGGAAGCAAATATTCCTCACATCGTTATGATAAAAGAATTGTAATTTGAAAACAGGAGGTATCCCCTCCTGTTTTTTACATTGCTATTTTCTTTTTCTTCCGCTAAAGTTAAATGTTGATGCTATAGTTTTGAAGGTGAATATATGACACAAGAAAAATTTTCACAAAAATCATTAACGCACGCTGATATTCCACGTGCAACATATCATATTCCGAAAACATCTACCCATTTAATTATGGAAGAGGATGCAGATGCGGCGTATTTCCGCGCGCTCGAACAGCAAAATGTATTTTTAAACGAAAAACAGTTAGAGGCCGTCCGAACGACAGAAGGTCCTGTTCTTACATTGGCTGGTGCTGGAAGCGGAAAAACATCTGTTTTAACAACCCGCGTAGGTTATTTAGTAAATGTAAAACAAGTTCATCCGCGAAATATTTTATTGCTTACATTTACACAAAAAGCGGCTGAAGAAATCCGAAATCGTGTAGCGAATTTACCAGGTATGAATCATGCGGCAAGTAGCTACGTTGTTGCTGGTACGTTCCACTCTGTCTTTTTAAAATTGCTTCGTAGTCAAGGATATAATCAGCAAATTTTAGCAAACGAAAAACATAAACAAATTATGATAAAGAAAATTTTAAAAGAGTTACGTTTAAAAGATGATTATGATGCTGAAACGATGCTCGCGATGATTTCACTTGAGAAAAACAAATTGAATCGTCCGAAAGATGTAAAAGCAAAAACACCCGTTGAACAAGAATTTAAAGAAGTATATGAGCGTTTTGAAGAAGTGAAACAACGATATAATTATATCGATTTCGATGACATCTTATTAGAAACATATTATATGTTAGAAAATAATGCTCCTTTGCTTACTCAATTACAACAACGTTTCCACTATATTGAAGTAGATGAGTTCCAAGATACATCGTATGCACAATATGAAATTGTAAAATTGTTAGCTTCGCCAAGAAATAATTTGTTTATCGCAGGTGATGACGATCAGGCGATATATGGCTGGCGAGGAGCAAGTCACCAAATTATTTTATCTTTTCCGAAAGAATTTGATAACACTACGATTATCGCACTTAATACGAATTATCGATCCAATCCTTTTATCGTCGGACTTGGAAATGAAGTTATCAAACTAAATCAAGAGCGTTTTGATAAAGAGCTATATTCTGTGCGCGAAGAAGGTGTACAACCTTTTTACGCAAGACCGGCTACGACTCTTGATGAAGCAAACCAAATTTTACAGCTCATTCAAGAAAAGGTAGATAGCGGTGAACGAAACTATAAAGATTTTTGTTTACTGTATCGCACACATTCTGTAAGCCGTTCGTTACTTGATCAGCTTACAATTCATAAAATCCCATTTATTAAGCACGGTGCGAGTCAGTCATTTTATGAACATTCTTTAATTAAGCCTGTATTAGACCATTTAAGACTGGTGATTGAGCCGTTTCGATTAGAATCCCTTTCAAACATATTGCCAACGATGTATATCGGGCGTGATGATTGTATTTCATTTATTGAACGTGAACAATGGAAATATGGTGAAGGTCGTTTTCCTTCTCTTCTTCATTTCTTACTATTAAATCCAAGCTTGAAGCCTTTTCAAGTGAAAAAAGTAAATGAGCGTATCGATTTTATTAAATTTATAAAAGAATTAGAACCGAAAAAAGCATTAAAAGAAATTATTCATGGTAAAGGAAAGTATTTAGAGTACTTACAAAGTAACGATCGTTCTTCCTTTACGATGCATAAAGATATACAAGAAGAAATGTTAGAAGAATTAATGGAGTCGGCAAATCGTTTCACCGATATTCCAGCTTATTTACAATTTATTAGTGATGCAATTCAAGGTCAAAAGGAAATGGAAGCATTAAAAACAATGCCGCAAAAAGATGCTGTTTCGCTTATGTCTATTCATAACGCAAAAGGCCTTGAATTTCCATGCGTCTTTTTACTTGGAGCGAGCGATGGTATTCTGCCCCACACTTCTTCTTTAAAAGATGCTAACGATCGTGTTACAGAGACTTCTGAAGCTTTAGAAGAAGAACGCCGACTACTTTATGTCGCAATTACACGGGCGAAAGAAGAACTTTATATTTCCTCTCCGCAATTTTTTAGAGGAAAAAAATTAGACATATCTCGTTTTTTATACACTGTGCGAAAAGATTTACCTGAAAAGACATCCACTAAATAAGGATGTCTTTTTTTATATTGTATTATGTACATCCCTACTATATAAATTCCCTGCTTTTATCGTAAGAATTAACGTAATATCAACCATATCTCACTCATATTGTAATAGTGTATGTCAGAACTCAGGATAAGGAGTGAACATAATGAGCTGCAATTGTAACGAAGACCATCATCACCATGATTGTGATTTCAACTGTGTATCAAATGTCGTTCGTTTTATACATGAATTACAAGAATGCGCAACTACAACATGCGGATCTGGTTGCGAAGTTCCATTTTTAGGAGCACATAACACTACATCAGTAGCGAATACACGTCCTTTTATTTTATACACAAAAACTGGCGATCCTTTTCAAGCATTTGCACCATCAGGAAGTCTTACTAGCTGTAGAACTCCAATTTTCCGTGTTGAAAGCATTGATGATGATGATTGTGCTGTGTTACGTGCATTAACTGTAGTACTGGGTGATGGTTCCCCTGTTCCAATTGATAACGATCCAATTTGTACGTTTTTAAATGTACCAAATGCAAGGTTAATATCGACATCTATTTGCCTTACTGTTGATTTAAGCTGCTTCTGCGCTATTCAATGCTTGCGTGATGTTACAATTTAAAACTAAATAATGAGTTAAGCATGGATTGGGTGGCAGAATTCTCTGCCACCCAATCCATGCTTAAAAGGTATTATTATGTATTTTTTATAAAATTGGGAACTTGTCTAGAACATAGAACCTGTCCTTTTCATTAACTGAAAGTAGAAACAGATAAAGGAGTGAAAAACATGTACTCTTCTGATTGCGAATTTACGAAAATCGATTGCGAGGCAAAACCGGCTAGTTCACTACCTGCCTTCGGTTTTGCTTTCAACGCTTCTGCACCTCAGTTCGCTTCACTATTTACACCATTACTATTACCTAGTGTAAGTCCAAACCCCAATATTACTGTTCCTGTAATAAATGATACAGTAAGTGTTGGAGATGGTATCCGAATTCTACGAGCTGGTATTTATCAAATCAGTTATACATTAACAATTAGTCTTGATAACGCACCTGTTGCACCAGAAGCTGGTCGTTTCTTCTTATCATTAAATACACCAGCTAACATTATTCCTGGATCAGGTACAGCGGTTCGTTCTAACGTTATTGGTACTGGTGAAGTAGACGTATCCAGTGGTGTTATTCTTATTAACTTAAACCCTGGTGACTTAGTTCAAATTGTACCAGTTGAATTGATTGGAACTGTAGACATCCGTGCGGCAGCATTAACAGTTGCACAAATTAGCTAGTAAAAAGCGGTATTTCTTCACTAGAAATACCGCTTTTTATATGTAGAATAAAAAACACTCACAGTAACATGAGTGTTTCATTCTTCATAGTGTTTTATTGTATTCTTCTTTTTCCCACAATTACATCCTTTTTTCTTTACAAATCCTTGTTGTTGCAATTGTTCTTGATATGCCTGTTGTTGCAATTGGTGTTGTTGCTGTATATGATACCATTGCTGCAGGTCATATGAATTTTGCCTTGGATTATTGCTCACAGCAAACATCTCCTCTACTGTCAATTCTGTCTATTTACTATATGAACAACTCTTTATTTCCGTTCCCTCATTCTTTTAAACTCCGCTTTTTCTCGTATTATACAAATATACTATTCTCCCATAAAATATCCTGTAATCGTTTCAATGATTGCTGCGGCTCCTGCAATAGCTAATAATGCAAGTAACGGTTCTGCAACGATAGGAATCCAATTATATAAAACTAATAAAAAAGCACTAACCCATACACCTGTACACCAATAACAACTTAATAATTCGCCAATCCACTTTCTTAATCCTTTCCCTTTTACTTTTGTAAACGTTGATACACTCCCATCCGGCTCTGTAACCTCTAACTCATCAATAAATGGTCTTCGCAAAAAAGCTGTAATTTTATCATAAACAATTAAACGAGTGAGCCTAAAAGCAGCTAACGCGAAAATAAAAAATAAAAGCCAGCTTGTAAACAGCATAATTCCACCTTCCCTTATCTTCTTTCGCCTATTTAAAAAAAAAGGTCTTGAGATTGTGACCAAATCTCCTCGACTCCAATATCTTATTAATGTAAATACAAACAAGAAGATAAGGAGTGACATTAATGAGTTGTAACGAAAATAAACACCATAGCTCTTCTCATTGTGTAGTTGACGTTGTAAAATTCATCAATGAATTACAAGATTGTTCTAGTTCAACATGTGGTTCTGGTTGTGAAATTCCATTTTTAGGAGCTCATAACACTACATCAGTAGCAAATACACGCCCTTTTATTGTATACACAAAAACTGGAGACCCTTTTCAAGCATTTGCACCATCAGGAAGTCTTACTAGCTGCAGATCTCCAATTTTCCGCGTTGAGAGTGTAGATGATGATAGCTGTGCTGTGCTACGTGTGTTAACTGTAGTATTAGGTGATGGATCCCCTGTACCAATTGATAACGATCCAATCTGTACGTTTTTAAATGTACCAAATGCAAGATTAATATCAACATCTACTTGCATTACTGTTGATTTAAACTGCTTCTGTGCTATTCAGTGCTTACGCGATGTTACTATTTAACAAGTAAACTAAAAAACTATTGGGGTGGTAGAAGCTTTCTACCACCTTTACATATTTAAAAACCGGCCATATCAATCGATTTGATGTCTTCTATAGATAACCTAATATCTCTCATACTATTTGGCGGCATAATAGCTACAATTCCACTACGATACGATATGATTGATCCAACATATGAGACTGTAGCCGTTTTTATTCTGCACCTTACTTTCGGAATGTAATGAGGGCGATTTAATAAAAAATGAATTTTCTCTTCATTATTCATGTCCTTAAATGATTTATTATACGGAACAGTTCTCACTGGCTCTTTCTGTACTTGTTCTTGTACTTGTTCCTCTTCTTCTATTTTTTCTTCTACTTGCTGCTCTTCTTGTTGTTCCTGTTCTTGTTCTATTACCTCTTCCACAGCACTACTTACAACATTTTCATTTCCATTACTTTCCTCTTTCCGATCCTCATTTTCAAAGTTTGTTAAAATAATTCTTTTTATTTTCGGTGCAGCAAGTTCCAAATTTACTTGTGCAATATATAACAACGGTTTTCCAACTGTTGAACTTTTATTTTTATTCTTCACACTCGTCCCTCCCACTTCCATACGTAGCTGAATAAATCGTGTACTATTATAGTTATATTCATAACGTGGTAAGAACTTTCGTTAAAAATCGTTCTTTCTAAGAACAAATAAAAAGGACAATCTCAACATGTAGAGATTGTCCTTTAAAAATTAATATTATATTTATCCTAGGATATGATACCCTGAATCAACGTGAATGTTTTCTCCTGTTACGCCGCGTGCTAAATCACTGAATAAGAATACTGCCGTATCCCCAACTTCTTCTGGAGTTGTTGTACGACGAAGTGGTGCGCGTTCCTCAATTTCTCTTAAGATTGAGTTAAAGTCGCCTACACCTTTTGCAGATAACGTACGAATTGGTCCCGCAGAGATAGCGTTAACGCGAATGCCATGTTGACCTAAATCATTTGCTAAATATTTCACGCTCGCTTCTAATGAAGCTTTCGCAACACCCATAACGTTATAATTTTTCACAACGCGCTCGCCGCCAAGATATGTTAACGTTAAAATATTTCCGCCTTCTGTCATTACTTTCTTCGCTTCTCTTGCTACAGCTGTTAAAGAGAATGCACTAATATTTTGTGCAAGTAAAAATCCATCGCGAGAAGTATCTACAAATTCACCTTTTAAATCGTCACGATTTGCAAAAGCAATACAGTGTGCAACACCGTGAATTGTACCAACTTCTTGCTTGATTGTTTCAAAACAAGCTGTAAGTTCTTCATCATTTGTTACATCACAAGGTAATACAAGTGATTCTTGTCCTTCTAATGTATCCGCTAATTCACGAACGTTTCTCTCTAAACGTTCTCCTGCATATGTGAAGATTAATTTTGCACCTGCATTATGCAAAGAGCGAGCAATTCCCCACGCAATACTTCTTTGGTTCGCAACGCCCATAACAACAAATGTTTTCCCTTGTAATAGTTCCATGATATATCCTCCCAGAAATACTTATACTTGTTATTAGTACCTGATACTATAATTATAGTACCATAAAACCTCTTAAAGGCAAACAAAAAAGTCATTAACGTAAATTTTGTTAATGACTTTTTGTTTCTATAAAAAACCGCTCTAATCCTTCCTCCCAAGAAGGCATTTGTAAAAAACCATTTAATCGTAGCATGTTATGTTGAAAAATAGAATATTTTGGCCGCGCTGCTGCCGCCCCAAATTCTTCGGTTGAAACAGGTAATACATTCACTTTCATTTTTGCATACGAAAATATTTTTTGGGCAAATTCAAACCAAGAACATGAACCTCTATTTGATACATGATACGTACCGTATAAAGAAGTATGAATGAGCTTATTAATCATTACATTTAAATCCGCCACATAAGTAGGAGAACCGATTTGATCCGCTACAACAGATACTTCCGCTCTTTCTTTACCTAATCGCATCATCGTTTTCACAAAATTATTTCCATACTTACCATATAACCACGATGTACGAACGATAAAGTATTTATTATGTAACTCTTTGACAAACTGCTCTCCCGCATACTTAGAAGCTCCGTATATATTGATCGGCGCCGGATGATGAAATTCATCGTATCCCTCCGGTCTATCGCCCTGAAATACATAATCAGTACTAATATAAACTAACTTCGCTCCTACTAATTGTGAAGAAACCGCTACATTTCGAGCTCCTATTGCATTGATTCTATAAGCTAGATCTTGTTCTTTCTCAGCATGATCAACCTTCGTATACGCCGCACAATGAATAATTATATGTGGCCTTATTTCTTGTACCACTTGCTGCATTCGGGATATATTTGTTATATCTAGTAACTTTTTATCAAATGGATATATGTCATATTCTTCAGGATTTAACTCTTCTTGTAGTTGCTTTCCTAATTGACCATTTGCTCCTGTTATGATAACCCGCTCTTTCATTTATATGCCCCTTACTGTTTTAATGGTTTCCACCATTCCTTATTCTTCTCATACCATTGCACTGTTTCTTGTAATCCTTGCTCAAACGTATACCTCGGTTCCCAATCAAATTCATTCTTCATTTTCTCTGCATCAATCGCATAACGACGATCGTGTCCTAAACGGTCTGTCACATATTCAATATCTTTTTTCGTTTTTCCTAAGAGAGTAATGATTTGTTCCACAACATCTATATTTGTTTTTTCATTATTTCCACCTATATTATATACTTCTCCTATACGCCCCTCATGTAGAACAACGTCAATCGCACTACAATGATCCGTTACATGTAACCAATCTCTTACATTTAATCCATCACCATATAACGGTAATTTTTTTCCTTCCAGCGCATTCGTAATCATTAACGGAATTAATTTTTCAGGATATTGATACGGCCCATAGTTATTGGAGCAACGCGTTACTATAACTGGTAATTGATATGTTTTATAATAAGATAAAGCTATCATGTCGGCGCTCGCTTTGCTTGAAGAATATGGACTATTTGGAGCTAACGGGGTTTCCTCGGTAAATCTACCTATCTTACCTAACGAGCCGTACACCTCATCTGTTGATACTTGCACGAGTTTAATATGTGGATATTTTTTTACTAATTCTAATAAGGTGACTGTCCCAATTACATTTGTATCATAAAAAGGAATCGGATTCTCAATACTACGGTCCACATGTGATTCAGCTGCGAAATTTACAATTACTTGCACGTCACGTTCCTTAATAACATATTCCAGCAGCTCTCCATTTTGAATTTCCCCTTTTACAAAATAGTAATTCGGATGATCTTGAATAGACTTTACATTATTTAAGTTTCCACTATATGTTAATGCATCAAAATTAATAATTTTATATGTTTCATAGCTTTGTAACATGTAATGAACAAAATTACTCCCAATAAATCCGGCCCCACCTGTTACTAATATATTCATAAGCAACTCTCCTACTCAAAAGCTATCTTCATATTCCTGAAGTAACGGTAATATTCGATCTTTATCAGACAAAATAGGACTTGTTACCGGCCATGGAATTGCTAATTCTTTATCGTCCCAAATTACCCCTGAGTCATGATCGGCACTATAATACTCATCTACTTTATACATAACAATAGTATGCGGGACAAGTGTACAAAAACCATGTGCAAATCCTTTTGGCACTAATAATTGCCGATGATTATCCGCACTTAAAATATATCCTCTCCACTGTTTAAACGTTGGTGAATCTTTTCGTAAATCAACGATAACATCATAGATTGCCCCTTGCATAACTTGAATAAGTTTCGTTTGTGCTTTCGGATTTTTTTGAAAGTGTAATCCCCGAATCGTTCCCGCTTCTGCTGAATAAGAAATATTATCCTGTACAAATGAATACGTAACCCCTAATGTTTCTAGCACCTTCTTATTATAACTTTCAGTAAAAAAGCCCCGCTCATCTCCAAATAACCTCGGTTCCAACAATTTTGCGTCGGTAAAGTTTGTTTCTAGAACTTTCATATTCTCACCTATTCTCCGTTAAACTGTTTACCAAAGTTTATATCCCGCGCTAACGCATTCGCCCTTTGAAGAGAAACATGAGTTCCCGCATCAGTCCACCAACCACTCATTTCATTATAAGTAAGTACCCCTCGCTTTAAATACCAATTATTAATATCTGTAATTTCAAGTTCTCCCCTTGCGGAAGGTTTTAATTCTTTTATATAAGAAAAGACTTTCGGGTCATACAAATAAATTCCTGTAACTGCATAGGAACTTTTCGGCTCTTTCGGCTTTTCTTCAATTTCAATTATTTTTCGGTTTTGAATATGCGCCACACCAAATCTCTCCGGATCATCTACAGATTGCAGCAGTACTTTCGCACCTTCTTTTTGAGTTGCAAACTCTTCCACGTACGGACGAATGTCATCTGAAAAGATATTATCCCCTAATATAACTACCATACGATCTTTCCCAACGAAATCCTCACAAAGCCCCAATGCTTGTGCAATGCCGCCAGCCTTATCTTGCACACGATACGTAAAGGACACCCCAAACTCTTGACCGCTTCCTAAAAAACTAACAACATCTCCCATATGCTCTTTACCTGTAATAATCATAATATCTGTAATTTCGCATTGTTTTAGCTTATATACCGCATGATAAATCATTGGATAACGTCCAACAGGAAGCAAATGTTTATTCGTTACTTTCGTTATTGGATATAGCCTCGATCCAGTACCGCCTGCTAAAATAATCCCTTTCACTCTGCATCTCTCCCTTATGATGGAGATAATATATCTTTATACTGTTCTACAAACACTTTTCGATCTTTCTCATATGTATCCGCATCAAATTCATCTCCGTTATAATGAATACACCATAAATTTGATTGATTTGGGATACCAATTAAATAACCAGCCCTTTGAAACTCTAAAGACTGTGATACATCATAAAAGTGGAACCCTTGAAACAAATCTTCTCGCCACGGAATATCATACTGCGTTGCCATGAATAGGCCATCAATTGCCTGCACCGACATAAAAGATTGGCTTCCATAAAACCCCTGATCTAAATTTAATAATTGATAATTCCGTCTTCTATACTCAATTACTTTTCCTACTAAATTTTTCCCTTCCCACCATATCCCGTTACTCGGTAAAAACTGTGCACCAGCTACCCCAATTAAACCAAGTTTTTCGTTATCTTTAAAAAGAGAAATAAGTGTATAAAACATCTCTCGATTAATAAGATAAGTATCCTGATGTATATAAACCTTATACTTCGCGGGATATGAAAGTGCTCGGTTATATGCACTTGCCATACTTTTTGCATCTCGTATCGGAAAAATTTGTACGACATAATCAGGGGGAACAAAAAGGTTTCTTATTTGTCTCTCGCATTGTTCAAATAGCTCTTCATTATTTACACAAACAACAACTAATATTGTACGATCCTTCATTTTGTAGCCCCTCTATTCGTCTTGATTTACATCTGACATATAGTTCTCCACAAATATCTTTCTATACTTGTCATAGTTGGTCATATTCACATCAATATGATAGTGGATGCACCACGCATCACGTTGTACAGGAACCCCAACTGTATAGCCAGCTTTTCTAAATTCAAATGACTGAGATACATCATAATAGTCAAATCCATCAAACAAGTCTTCTCGCCACGGAATATCGTATTGCGTTGCCATCAATAAACCGTCGATACATTCCACAGGCATAAATGTTTTTGACTCATGGTACGGCTGTTCTTGAGTTGCCATATAAAATAAATCGTTCATATAACCAATTACTTTCCCAACAACTCCTCTGCCTTCATTCCATATCCCGTTTGGAGGAACATATTGGGCTCCAATCATTCCAATCATTCCAAGATGTTCATGTTCGTTAAATAATTGAAGTAATCCATATAAAAATGCCACATTCATAATGAAAACATCTTGGTGTATATATACTTTATATTTCGCTGGATGCGAAAGCGCTTGATTATATCCGCTCGTCATACTTTTCGCATTCCGAATTGGCATAAATTGTACAATATATCCTGGAGGCACTCCCAATCTCAATATATGCCGCACGCACTGTGCATACATTTTCCGATCATTTATACACGTAACAAATAATATTGTTTTTTCAGCAGCACTCATAACTGCGATTTTTCTGCTTCAATAATATACTGAAATACGACCGTCTCAGCCATGAAGCCACTTCCAAGACGATATTTCTTACAAATTCCATATAACTCCTCAATTAACGGTTCATACATTTTATGATCAATATATACACGATCTACTTTACTAATCGAATATCCTGCTTTTAAAAACATTCGGAGCATTTCATTAAATGTAAAGAAACGAATATGCGTTTTATCTAATAAACCATATTCTGTATACGTCCAATTCCCAGCAAGTAACGGCGCTAATACTGAAATATGAGCAACGTTTGGTATACTTGCTAAAATTACACCATTTTCTTTTATATATGGCTTTACTTTTTCTATTACAGCCCAAGGATCAAATAAATGCTCTAATACATCCCCAAATATGACGCAATCAAATTGCTCCTCCTCATAAGGAAGATCTATTTTTTCTATATCCCCTAAAATCACATGATCAAGTCTTTCTTTTGCTTTTTCTGCCGCCTCTGGGAATGCCTCAATTCCAGATACACGTGTGCCATTTTCTTTTATAGCTGCTCCCAATGCACCGCCCGAGCAACCAATATCAAGAACTTCTTTCCATTCCTTTTTTATGTGCTTTAATAAATTCGGATTCGCTGCATTGTAATAATGCTCGGACTTTTCTTCATATAGAGAACTTTTTTCACGATTCATTTTACACACTCCTTATGCAAATTGAATTTGAAATATAAATCTCATTCACCTAATATTGGTTCCATTACTGATACACTAATATATAACCAATCTATTAGAGTTAGAATAACGATAAACCATTTCTAACAAAACGAAACTTATTACACTTTATATTGTTTATCAAAAACATCCCGAAAATATTTGCGGTTATATTCGATTGCAGCATTATTTGGAACATAAGCAGCTGCTAATTCGTTGTAATAATAAGCTTTGTCTTGCTCTCCTAACTTGCTATAACAAATACACATTTGTAAATAGGGAAGCCATGTGTAGCTCGCTGGACTATGAAATGGACTCTCCGTTGCCATTGGTACTTCTGTTGCAAGTTTAAACCAAAATATCGCTTCGTTATATTTTTGTTGTTCCATATATATATATCCTATTCTTGTACAATTCTCTCCTCTAGGAACATCATATCGAAACGACTTCACGCAAGATTCAACTGCCTTTTCCCATGATCCAAGCTTTGCATAGCAATCTCCTAACTTACCACATGCATAAATTTTCTCTTCGTACCATCCTTCGTCTTGATTAAGAAATGTTTCATATAGCATAACTGCATCATCATATTTTTGGTTATCCATAGATTCATTTGCGTAATAAAATAAATCTCTCGGACTCAATTCTTCTCCTGCAGCTACAGCATTTTGAAAAATTTTCAAATTACGATTTGTTACCTTTTTCTCTTTTTTATGTGTAATAGCAACATTACTACTAAAAGTTTCACCAGAAATAGCTAAATACTCATGAACCTTTCCATACCATTGAAATTGTTTTTCACGCTTTACAAGTCGATTTCTTTTTGTACAATATAAAGGTTTTCCGTTAGAATCCATTGCAAGATGATAAGGCATCGAAACAGCATCAATTTTAGGATCTAATTCTCTTTTCAAGAGTTTCAATGCTTCTTGAGCATCTTCTAATAATACGTCATCTGCATCTAGCCACAATATATACTCTTGTGTTGCTTTTGAAAAAGAAAAATTTCTCGCTGCCGCAAAATCATTAATCCATGGAAAGTCATATATGTTAGAGGTATATTGAGCTACAATTTCTTTCGTTCGATCAATAGAACCTGTATCAACTATAATAATTTCATCAACAATTTTTTCGACTGCATCTAAACATCGACCTATTGTATCTTCCTCATCCCGAACAATCATACATAAACTAATTGTAATTCCTTGCTTGTTCAACATAATCACCCTCTTCCAAATCAATCATATGTTATACATACAATAAACTTTCCACTTTTTTAACTTGCACAAGCAGTTTAAGATTTCTTTTCAATAATTCAAATGTCCGTGTCATTTTCTTCCGGTTTTGCATCTACTATATAATGAACGCTTTATGGAGGTGAATTTATGTCAAATAATAATTATTCAGATGGATTGAATCCCGATGAATCTTTATCAGCTAGTGCATTTGACCCTAATCTTGTAGGACCAACATTACCACCAATACCACCGTTTACCCTTCCTACCGGACCAACTGGGCCGACTGGACCAACTGGGCCGACTGGGCCAACTGTACCAACTGGGCCGACTGGACCAACTGGGCCGACTGGACCAACTGGGCCAACTGGACCGACTGGACCGACTGGACCGACTGGTGACACTGGTGCTACTGGACCAACTGGGCCAACTGGTGACACTGGTGCTACTGGACCAACTGGGCCAACTGGTGACACTGGTGCTACTGGACCGACTGGGCCAACTGGTGACACTGGTGCTACTGGACCAACTGGGCCAACTGGTGACACTGGCGCTACTGGACCAACTGGTGCTACCGGACCGACTGGGCCAACTGGACCAACTGGACCAACTGGGCCATCCGGACTAGGACTTCCAGCAGGATTATATGCATTTAACTCCGGTGGAATTTCTTTAGATCTAGGAATTAATGATCCACTACCATTTAATACTGTTGGATCTCAGTTTGGTACAGCAATTTCTCAATTAGATGCTGATACTTTCGTAATTAGTGAAACTGGATTCTATAAAATTACTGTTATCGCTAATACTGCAACAGTCAGTGCATTAGGAGGTCTTACAATCCAAGTGAATGGAGTACCTGTACCAGGTACTGGATCAAGTTTAATCTCACTTGGAGCACCTATCGTTATTCAAGCAATTACGCAAATTACGACAACTCCATCATTAGTTGAAGTAATTGTTACAGGGCTTGGGCTATCATTAGCTCTTGGTACGAGTGCATCTATTATTATTGAAAAAGTTGCTTAATTTTTTACTTAGCAGTAAAACTGATATCAGTTTTACTGCTTTTTCATTTTTAAATTCAATCATTAAATCTTCCTTTTCTACATAGTCATAATGTTGTATGACATTCCGCAGGAGGCACTTATATGGAAAATAAATCGGCTGTCCAGCTTTATCTTGAGTTACTAAAGAAAACAATTTTATTTGAAATATGGTTAGAATACGAACCATACTTACCTGCTTCGTTACATATATCTAAAGAACTATCATATGAACCAGTTACGGTTCCACTTCCTTTATTTCTTAAGCAGTATGTAGAAAATCACAATTTAAAAATCGTTAATCCTAACGTTTCAAACAATGAGCGTCAAGGTGGCAAGGATTGGCCAAGAGCTGCACACAGTATGGTTGGTCGAAAGCGTATGAATCAATTACAAGAGGCTATGGAAACTGTAGTCAGGGAAAATATAGAAGGCGATTTTATTGAAACTGGTGTATGGCGCGGAGGATCATGCATTTTTATGAATGGATTTTTACAAGCAAACAACATTAAGGATCGTACTGTATGGGTTGCCGATTCATTTGAAGGTCTGCCCGCACCTAACTTAGAACAATATCCAAAAGATTATGGTGATTATTTGCACACATTCGATTACTTACGAGTTTCTTTAGAAACAGTACAAGAAAATTTTAAAAAATACGATTTATTAAATGATCAGGTGAAATTTTTAAAGGGTTGGTTTAAAGACACACTGCCTTCAGCACCGGTAGAAAAAATTGCAATTGCTCGCCTTGACGGTGATATGTATGAATCAACGATGGATAGTCTTGTAAATTTATATGATAAAGTTTCAACAGGTGGCTTTATTATTATTGATGATTATGGATTGATAACATGCGCAGAGGCTGTAACAGATTTCAGAAGCGAAAGAAACATAAAAGCTCCTATGACTCAAATTGATGATTTCGGTATTTATTGGCGAAAAGAATAGAATACAATTTTATTCTTTTGAGGGGTTCTATCACACTACTGATTCGTAAGAACCAATCGTGTAAAGTTCCCCTCACTATAAATAATTAACTTATATATGCAATAAAAATCTCTTACTTTACTACAAGGACGGAGTGAATGTATGAACGAAAATGAGAAAAAAATCACATTAATTCCACCTCCAGAACTCGTTCAATATGTAGGTGGTGACTTTGAAGAAGTTGGAAAAGAGTTTATGCAGTATTTTATTGAAATTGGCAATTTAAAATCAAATGAAACAGTGTTAGATATAGGCTGTGGTATCGGCCGGATGGCGGTTCCATTAATGAACTATTTAAGCGATGATGGTACTTATTATGGATTTGACTTATTTAATAAGGGAATTACATGGTGCAAAAATAACATTTCAACACGACGTAACAACTTCCATTTTGAACATGTCGATATATATAATCAATTCTACAATCCCGATGGAAAAGAAGATGCTTCCCAATACAAGTTTCCATATGAAGATGAATCATTCGATTTTATTTTTTTAACGTCTGTATTTACCCATCTCCTTCCGAAAGAATTAGAACATTACGTATGCGAGATTGCACGAGTTCTGAAAAAAGATGGGAGATGTTTTATTACTTTCTTTTTAATTAATCCTGAATCTTCCTATTACTTAAATGCAGGACTAAGTACGTTAGGTTTTTATCATCAAATTGACAATTGTTATGTTCTAAATAAAGATATCCCGAATTTCGCAGTTGCCTATCCTGAGGAAGATATTCGTACTCTATTAAATAAATATGGGCTAGAAGTACAGACTCCTCCCCATTATGGTTCATGGTGTGGCAGAACTGAACACACCAGTTATCAAGATATTATTCTTACACAAAAAATTTCTGAAAGGTAGTTGTATATGGATACTATAAAAAATCCACCTCTCGTTTCCATCCTTATTCCCACCTATAATCGACCACATTATTTTAAAATTGCTCTAGAAAGTGCATTAGCACAAACGTATTCAAATATTGAAATTATTGTAGGAGACGATAGCACAAATAATGAAACAGAAAAATTAATATACAGAGATTATTTACATAAGCATAAACATATAACGTACATTCGAAATCCCTCTACTTTAGGACAATTTCATAACGCCCTTACGCTCTTAGAACATTCAAATGGAGAGTACATAAATTTCTTAATGGACGATGATATATTTTATAATAATAAAATTGAAAAAATGATGTTTTATTTCCAACAAGACTTAAATAAAAATCTTGCACTTATCACATCCTATCGTACTTGGATCAATGATGATGGAGATATAATTGAACAACACCCCTCCATGAAAAAATTATATGATGAAAATACTCTACTAAATGGGAAAGATTTTGGAAACCGTATGCTTTTAGCGGGACAAAATATTATCGGCGAACCTACAATCGTACTCTTTAGAAAAAGTCTATTAACAGAACCTTTCGGCACTTTAAATGGCAGAAAATATGGTTGTAGTGTTGATATGGCCTCTTGGATCAATTTACTTTCAAAAGGTGATGCGATGTATATCACTGAGCCTTTAAGTTCCTTCCGCGTTCATACTGGACAGCAAGTACGTCACAAATTCCTTGAAGGCTGTGAAGATTTTTCTCATCTCGTTTTAACCTCAAAAAAGTATGGTTTCTTACAAGACCCTAAACATTATAAAAAGGGTTTGATAAGAGCTTACGGATGGTATAAAAATGCGTTCAAATATTACAATCTATTTCCGAACCTCATTCCAGATATAAATACACATACACGTCTTTCCTATTGTTTAAATATAATTACAAAAGAACTCCGTGCCATATAGTCCATCACAAGGAAGGAGCTATTCCTTCTTTGTGATGTATGGCTTCCCACAAATAGTGGAATAAATGTATGCATAGTCTGCTTGTATATTATTTTTATCATGACATGATTCATACACTTACTAGGCGATAGAAAGGAATACATACATTGAAAGATCCAAATTCTCAATATCAAATAGACTACGTATTACTATTCATCTTATTTGCCATTGGGATTGTTAGTTGCTTTGCAATTGCAAGTGCACAAGCCTCTTTACCACCATTTTTGCAAAATGTAAATTTTGTATTAAAGCAAATCCAATGGTACTTCATTGGATTTATAGCCATTGGTATGATTATGATTATTGATTTCGATCGTTATCAAAAAATTGCTTGGTATTTATATAGCTTTGCATTGGTACTACTTATTGGACTAGAACTTCAAGTACCAGGTGCCATTACAATTAAAGGTGCAACCGCTTGGTACAGGCTCCCAGGTATCGGAAATTTCCAGCCTTCTGAAATTATGAAATTGTTTTTAATTATCGTCACCGGACGAATTATAGCAAATCACAATGAGAAATATTTTTGCCGGACAATACACGATGATTTTTTATTGCTCGGCAAAATATGCGCAACAAGTTTGCCACCACTACTACTTATTGCAAAGGAGCCTGATTTAGGAAACACGATGGTAATTTCAGCTATGCTCGCAGCAATGATACTAGTTTCTGGTATACGTTGGCGTTTTATTTTCGGATTAGTTTCCGGTATTTTTGCAACTGGCGTTACATTAACGTATATTTTTTTTACTCATACAAAATTCTTTAAAGCACACATTTTACAAGAATATCAACTAAATCGCTTCTACGGCTGGTTAGCGCCCTACAAATATGATGCGCAAGGCTATCAATTAAGACAAGCTTTCTTAGCTACTGGATCAGGGGAAATGCAAGGAAAAGGTTGGGAAAATGGACAAGTATACTTTCCAGAACCACATACAGATTTTATTTTCACTAATGTCGCTGAACAATTCGGCTTTTTAGGCGCAAGTGTCATTATTGCACTTTTTTTCCTACTTATTTTCCGTATGATTCATATCGCTTTAGAAAGTAATGACCCTTTCGGTAGTTACATCTGTGCTGGTACAATCGGAATGTTTACTTTTCAAGTATTCCAAAATATCGGGATGACCATCGGATTACTGCCTATTACAGGAATCACATTACCCCTTATGAGCTACGGAGGAAGTTCCTTACTCACATACATGATAGCGATTGGATTTGTTTTAAACGTTCGCTCAAGAACGAAAATCTTTATGTTCAACTGACGTACAAAAACGGTATATTTTTATCTCTATCCTTTTTTAGATATACTAATGAAAAATATGATGGAGGTTTAAATATGAAATATGACATTATAGGGGATATACATGGATGCTTCCAAGAGTTTCAAGATTTAACGACGAAACTCGGATATAACTGGAATAGTGACCTGCCAATTCACCCTGATCAACGCCAAATTGCGTTTGTTGGTGATATTACTGATCGAGGCCCTCATTCATTACGTATGATTGAAATTGTATGGGAACTTGTCATAAATAAAAAAGTAGCTTATTACGCTCCGGGAAATCACTGTAATAAACTATACAGATTTTTCCTTGGGCGTAATGTAACAATCGCTCATGGACTCGAAACAACTGTTGCTGAATATGAAGCACTGCCTTCTCATAAACAAAACATTATAAAAGAAAAATTCATCACACTTTACGAGCAATCCCCTTTATATCACGTACTCGATGAGAAAAGGTTACTTGTATGTCACGCCGGAATTCGGCAAGATTATATAGGAAGACAAGATAAAAAAGTACAAACCTTTGTATTATATGGCGATATTACAGGAGAAAAACATGCTGACGGCTCACCTGTCCGTCGCGACTGGGCGAAGGAATATAAAGGACAAGCTTGGATTGTATATGGACATACACCCGTAAAAGAACCTCGCTTTGTAAATCATACAGTCAATATTGACACTGGCGCTGTATTTGGTGGCAAACTAACCGGGCTACGTTATCCCGAAATGGAGACCGTTTCCGTCCCTTCCTTCCTGCCTTTTGTCCCTGAGAAATTCCGCCCAATTTCATAACACCTCTTATTTACGTACCATCCATAAATTACGAGGGATTATCGTACCATTTAGGCGGCTCTCATATAAAAACTAGGTAAAGTAATGAAAAAAAGATGCAATAAAGTGCATCTTTTTTTCATTACACGGCATATACTGTCGCAGGAGGTGACAGAATGAAGAAAAAATCTTCTAAACAAAAAAGAAAATGCCCGCCTTTTTATCTGCCCATGTACGGAATTAACAACTGGTGCAGCATTCGAGCTGCAGCTTTAGAAGAATTGGAAGGACAAGAAGCTTCCCCCAAAAACAAAGCTAGACCAAAATATGTCTCTTTAGAAAATGCTGTAATGAGCCGCATAATTGATAATAAAAAAACAAAGATGCAGCAAAAAAACCACTCTCTTCCTACTCATAATGAACAGATTGTATCTTCTGAACAAACAGAGAAAAATACAGAAGAAAACATCCCTGTAGCAATAAATAAAAAAGCGGAATCAGAAATTCCAGCTGCTATTATAAATCAAGTGAAGAAAATAAAAGAAGCATTAGCACCATCCAATGATATACAAACAGAAAAAACTATCATAATTCAAACCCCTACACCTGAAAATACAAAAGTAAAAAAAGGGGGACGGTATGCACATGCAGAAGGACTTCACTCTAATGCAGAGGGTACAGCTTCACACGCAGAAGGGCTTCTTACACACGCAAAAGCTTCTTTCTCCCATTCAGAAGGATCAAAAACAAAAGCAACTGGACATAGTTCCCATAGTGAAGGAAGTGAAACGATAGCAGGTGGCTCTTATTCTCATGCGGAAGGTAAACATACAATCGCTTTAGGCGAAGCAGCACATGCAGAAGGAACCGCTACTATCGCTAACGGATTCTCTTCTCATGCGGAAGGTAATCATACATCAACAGCTCATTTTGCAGGTAGCCATATTATGGGACGCTTCGGCACAGCAGAAGAATCATATTCTTGGTTTATTGCAAACGGATCAAATGAAACCGATCATAATATCGGTGCAAAGTGGCTTGCTCATAATGGAGAAATGTATATTGATGGCGCTTCTTATAATGCAAGCGGAACCGATTTTGCACAAATGTTTGAAACAGCAGACAATACTCTTATTGATGTCGGTTATTTCGTTACATTTAGTAGCGAAGAAAAAATTCGAATCGCTACTTCAAATGATTCATTCATTTTAGGTATATCTAGTGCAACCCCCGCTCTTATAGGAAATAGCGGTGCTTTAAGTTGGCAAAAGCGCTACAAAACAGATGACTTTGGAAAACGCCAATATGTACATTCGGAATCGCAAGACATACAACCTCTTTTAAATACAGAATGGGATCCAGCTTGCAAATATATAGCAAGGAAAGATCGTACCGAGTGGCTTCCTGTCGGATTAATTGGACAAATGTTAGTACGTGATGACGGCACTTGCGAAACCCATGGATATTGCCGTCCAAATGACGATGGCATTGCTACAAAATCCGAAAGTGGTTTTTTCGTTATAAAGCGCACGGGTGAAAATCAAATTTTAATATTATTCCGCTAAGAAAAAAGGGAACAAAATTCTTCATTACAGAAGAATTTTGTTCCCTTTTTAATCATGCTTTAATACCTCTTGCATATCACTTGGAATCGTTGTAGCGAAAGACATTTCCTTCTCTAAAATAGGATGATAAAACGTCAAAGATGTACTATGAAGTGCTTGTCGTTTCATTTCATCCCTTTTTCCACCATATAAATTATCGCCAAGTAACGGATGCCCTATATGCGCCATATGCACACGAATTTGATGCGTTCTTCCTGTATCAAGCTCAAGCGATACATGTGTCTTATGATTCGCACTATCAATTACTCTAAAATGAGTAACTGCTCTTTGCCCATCTTCACAAACCTTTCGCTCAATAATGCTATCCGATTTTCGTCCAATCGGTGCATCAATCGTCCCTTCTCGTTCTATCATCTCCCCATGAACGATTGCTTCATACGTTCTTTTCACAGCTTTTTGTTGATGCTGTTTCGATAAAAGGTGATGTACGAAACGATTTTTTGCAATAAGCATAAGCCCTGAAGTGTCACGATCTAATCTTGTTACAATATGCACCGTGCTTGCAAGATGCTGTTTATCATAATGAGATAAGAGCGCATTCGCAACACTTCCTGATGGATGTTCTCTAGACGGAATCGTTGACATGTTCGCCTCTTTATTAATGACAAGAACTGCATCATCTTCATATACAATACATAAAGGGATATCCTCTGCAATCATCCCTTCACTTCTTTCCTCCACCGGAAAAAAGACACGTAATTCTTCACCAACTTGCAACTGATGACGGACACTCGTATGTTGACTATTTACTTCAATAGCTCCGCCGCGAAACTTTATATCCGTTAATGCGGCTTTAGAAATCCCTTTTGTTTTTAAAAATTCTCTAACTAAAGTTCCCTCTTCAGCCGATTCTATATCCCATTTCAATGTAAATCTGTTCAAATATATAAACCCTTTCTATTTATCTGCAACAAACGAGTCACGAACTCGTTTCCAGAACGGGAATGGACGGAAACGAACAAATCGTACTTTCTCGTTTGCAACGCGATACTGAATTGATTTCACATCTTGATGAACCATCGTTAAATGGTCCACCGTAATTTGTAAGTTCATTCCTGCAGCAGGCTTCAACACACATGTATGATGCTTTGGCAGTACAAGCGGCGAACCTACCGTACGAAACACACGGTTATTAATAGATGCCATTTCTGCAATTTGAATCGCTTCAATAGAAGGGTGAATAATCGCTCCACCAAGCGCTTTATTATACGCAGTACTTCCTGAAGGGGTAGAAATACAAAGGCCATCCCCGCGGAACGTTTCAAAGTACTCTCCGCGTATTTCCACTTCTGTTACTAATGTACCTTCTGCACTTTTTACAGTCGCTTCATTCATCGCCAAATACTGTGACTCTTTACTCCCATTCACATAGCGAATAATCACTTCTAAAAGCGGGTATTCCACCACTTGGAATGGCGTTTTAGCAATTGCAATTACTAATTTCTCTACTTCTGTCGGTAACCAATCTGCATAGAAACCTAAGTGCCCTGTATGTACGCCAACAAATGCTGTTTCATCTAATCGATTATAATAACGATGAAACGCATACAAAAGCGTTCCATCTCCTCCAACAGAAATTACAATATCGGGTTCCTGTTCATCCATTATAAATCCAAAATCTAGCAAGTATTCTTTCATCGTGCTTGCCAGTGTATCTGATGATTGATCTCCCTTTGACATAATTGTAAATTTCATCGCCCAACACCCTTTAGTTTATGATTCGGAATCTTTCGTTTCTTGCTTTCTTGAAAAAGCTTTCTGCGCTTCTTGAATTTCAAGACGGATAGAAGACATTTCTTCATCTAATAAAAATGCTGCTTCCGCTGCACGTTGCAAGCGTATTTTAATATCTTCAGGAAAACGTCCACTATATTTATAATTTAAAGAATGCTCAATTGTTGCCCAAAAGTTCATTGCTAACGTGCGTATTTGGATTTCTACCAATACTTTTTGTTCTCCTTGAATCGTTTGAACAGGATAACTAATAACAACGTGATAAGAACGATAACCGCTATCTTTCTTTTGCGTGACATAATCACGTTCTTCCACGATTTCAAAGTCATTTCGTTTTCGAAGATATTCTACAACAGGCTTAATTTCGTCAACAAATTGACACATCATTCGAAGACCCGCGATGTCTTGCATATCTTCTCTCAGCCGGTCTAACGGTACATTTCTCTTCTCCGCTTTATCAATAATACTCGCAACCGACTTTACCCTTCCTGTTACAAACTCAATTGGAGAATGCTCTGTTAACATTGCAAATTGAGTACGCATTCCTTTTAGTTTCACTTTCAGCTCTGCCACCGCTTGATGGTAAGGTGCTAAAAATTCTTCCCAATTTCGATTCATTTCAACCACCACCAAAATCAATCCATTTGCTTATAGAAATACCTTTTCTACAGCAGTTACTAATTCTTCTCCATAATTTGCATTACCTTCAATATTTTCAACTAAATATTCTACTTCTTCTTTTAATCCTTCTAATTCCATTTCAATGTCATTTACGCGAACGAACATTACCACATCGTTATTCATCGCTTCATGCATTGCTTCCCAGCATGTGTGCGGAATACTTACATAAATGAAAGATGATTCGTTTTCTAAGATATATAAAAATGATAAATTGTCTGAGTCTACAAGTACGTGATTACGCGCACTTAACTCCTTTACCTCTATTTCACTATTTTCCGCACAAAAAATAAGAGCATTCTCTCTCTTTTCTACGCTCTTAACTTGGATTTTATTTTGCATGCTCTAACTCCTCCATCTCAACTTCCTGTCTTACTTAACAGTATTATTGTATCATAACATGGACGCAAACAAATAAAACATTGAACCAAATTTGTGAAAAAGCGATAATGTGTAAAGAATTATTTATCAAAGGGAGTGCATACAATGAAACAAGAAATTGAAATTGAATTTAAAAATATAGTTACAGAAGAAGAATTCGTTACATTATGTAAATCGTTTTCTATTGAGGTATTTACGAAACAAGTGAATCACTACTTTGAAACACCGAACTTCTCGTTAAAAGAAGCTGGCTCTGCACTTCGTATTCGTCATAAAGAAGAAACTTATACATTAACATTGAAACAACCTGCAGAAGTTGGCTTGTTGGAAACGCATCAAGTCGTAACAGAAGACGAAGCAAGAATGATGATGGAAACAAACGTAATTATTTCAGGGGCTGTAATGGATCAACTACGCAAACTACAAATTCCTGTTTCTACTTTAGCTTATATGGGTAGTTTAACAACTGAAAGAGCTGAAACGTTATTTGAAGACGGAACGCTTGTCTTTGATCATAGTTTCTATTACAATCACGATGATTATGAAATTGAATTTGAAGTGCAAGATGAAGAAACAGGAAAAGCTGCATTTATTCATTTATTAAAGCAACACGACATACCAATCCGTCATACAAATAATAAAGTAAAACGCTTTTTCCTTGCCAAACAAAACAAAGCACGCTAAAGTGAAAATTCCACTAGTGAATACGTTCTACTAGTGGATACATCTCACTTTAAAAAAGAAAAGATTCTTTTACATCTGTAGAATAAGCAAAGAATGTTATGAAGGCTGTTTATTTGCCCTCCCTAACATTCCATTGCTACAATAGATATACATTTCATGGAAAAAGGAGTTTATAAAGGATGAGCAAGCAACCGATGACACCATTTGAAGCAATTGGCGGTGAACAATGCATTGCAATATTAGTAGACACATTTTATTCCTATGTCAGTAAGCACCCTGACCTATCTCCCATCTTCCCGGATGATTTAACAGAAACCGCTAGGAAGCAGAAACAATTTTTAACACAATATTTAGGTGGTCCTAATTTGTACACTGAAGAACATGGTCATCCTATGTTAAGAGCACGCCATCTTCCGTTTGAGATTACGCCAAAACGAGCAGAGGCTTGGCTATCATGCATGGAGCAAGCAATGGATGACACAGGAGTGCACGGTCATATAAGAGAGTTCGTTTTTGAACGTTTAGCATTAACTGCTCAGCATATGGTTAATACTCCAAACGAAACAGGTGAAATATAATGGATAAACAGGAAGCAAAGCATATCAATATGCCATCTCCTTCCGCATGTGAGCATAAGTCTGTAGAAGCATATTTATTTATTGATCCACTTTGTAAAGATTGCTGGGAAATTGAACCCTTTATTATTAAACTATGGCTTGAATATGGGAGATACTTCTCTATTCGTCATATTGTAACTGGAAAAGTGGACGGAACGAACGCTTCCTCACACAAATGGAATAAACCTGCTAATATTCGATTTGTGTGGGAAAAGACGACAAGTTTACAAGGTTTTTCATGTGATGGAAAAGTACATATGCAAGAGGCATCATCAACACCATATTTAGTTTCGATGGCAATTAAGGCAGCGGAGTTACAGGGTCGAAAAGCAGGTTCGAAGTTTTTGCGAAAACTCCAAGAATACATTTTCCTTGAAAATGTATCAAACCCAGACTGCGAATTATTACTTGCATGTGCAAAAGATAGCGACATTGATGTAGAGGAATTTAAAAAAGACCTATATTCCGCCAGCGCAAAAAAAGCTTTCCAATGTGACTTGAAATTCACAAATGAGATGCATATTACCGAAATACCTTCTCTCGTATTTTTTCATGCGAATTCAGATGAAGAAGGTATTAAAATCGCTGGAACTTATTCCTATGATGTATACGTACAATTATTAAAAGAACTTGTAAAATGTGAAATCGAGCCAGAACCATTACCGCCTTTAGAAGTGTTACTAGAAGCAACACAATTTATATCTTCAAAAGAAGTTGCATTTATATACGACTGTTCGCAGCAAGAGATCGAGCGTGAACTAAAAAAATTACAACTGAAACGAAAAGTACAAATGATTGACGTAAAATGTGAGCGTTATTGGAAATGGATAGCAAAAGAAAAAGACCTGGTGTAAACACCAGGTCTTTTTCTTTACGGCTTATAAAAATATTAAAGGGGATGGGAGAAATTTTCACGTTCAAACAAAGGGGTATATGTTTGTATGTGAATTCGTTCACGCTTATTATATTACAAGATTCGACGTCAGATGACAACCCCTTTTGTCGAATTTCACACTTTTGTCACATTCTAAACGTTTTCATTTCTGAATAAGCTATAAAAAAGCTCTTTTGGAGGTGTTCTGTATGAAAAAAACGTATATTTTACTAATTTTACTAGCTATCATCGTTTCTTTTTTCTTGTACATCCTCTCTCTACTACAAGCTTTCCCTAAAATTATCGCCTTCCCTCTTTTATTTGGAGTCATTGTCATCGCTCTCTCTTATTTCAACCATAAAAAACGCTTTAAAGGGTTTTAACTACAAAAACCAACTGCAAAACTGCCTTCTAATTTAGAAAAAAGAAGGAAATTCGTTTTATTCCCTCGACAAATATCGACAAAATAACATCCAAACAAAAAGACGAGGTAAATCCCTCGTCTTTTTATTACTTCTCTTCAAATAATAATGCTTCTAATTCATTTAATTTCTCTTCAAATACTTGTAGTGCTTCTTTTACCGGTTCTGGAGATGCCATATCTACTCCAGCCTTTTTCAGCACTTCAATTGGATAATCCGAGCTTCCTGCTTTTAAGAACTCATTAATGTAACGTTCTACTGCTGGTTGCCCTTCTTCTAAAATTTGTTTAGATAGAGCCGTTGCAGCACTAAATCCTGTTGCGTATTGGTATACGTAATAATTATAGTAGAAGTGCGGAATACGAGACCACTCTAAACCAATTTCTTCATCGATTACTAAAGCATCACCGAAATATTTCTTATTTAAACCATAGTAGATCTCCGTTAACATGTCTGGCGTAACCGCATGCCCCTCTTGTACTTTCTTATGAATAATATGCTCAAACTCTGCGAACATCGTTTGACGGAATACAGTACCACGGAATCCTTCTAAATAATGATTTAATAAGTATAGACGCTCTTTCTTATCTTCTGTCGTTTTTAATAAATAATCGTTTAGTAACGCTTCATTACAAGTTGATGCTACTTCCGCAACGAAGATTGAATAATCACCGTATACGTGCGGCTGCGTTTTTCTTGTATAGTAACTATGCACGGAATGACCAAACTCATGAGCAAGCGTAAATAAATTATTTACATTATCATGCCAGTTCATTAAAATATACGGATTTGTTCCATATGCACCAGATGAATATGCTCCGCTTCGCTTTCCTTTATTCTCATACACATCTACCCAGCGATTTTCATATGCTTCTTTTAAAATGTCAACATACTCATCACCAAGGACGTTTAAAGACTTTAATAACATGTCTTGTGCTTCTTCATACTTCACGTTCATTTTCACTTCTGGTACAAGTGGTGTATATAAATCATACATATGAAGCTCATCAAGTCCTAGTGCACGCTTACGAATATCAATGTAACGATGTAGCAAGTGTAAATTATCATTTACGGATTCAACAAGTTGATCATACACCGCTTCAGGAATATTATTATTACTTAATGCAGCTTGACGTGCAGAATCGTATTTGCGAACGCGCGCATTGAAATTATTACGCTTCACCGCTCCGCTTAACGTACTTGCAAATGTGTTCTTATATTTTCCGTACGTTTCATATACAGCTTTGAATGCATCTTCGCGTACACGACGATCATCACTTTCTAAAAACTGAATGTAACGACCATGTGTAATTTCTACTTCTTCTCCATCCTCACCTTTAATAGATGGGAATTTCAAATCCGCATTATTCAACATACCAAATGTATTACTTGATGCACTCATTACTTCAGATGCTTCTGCTAATAGAGCCTCTTCTGCTTCAGATAATACGTGCGGGCGTTGACGCGTAATTTCTTCTAATGCATGTTCATATATACTTAAGTCTCTATTTTCTTTCAAGAATGTTTGCAGTGTATCTTCTGAAATCGATAAAATTTCAGGCACAATATATGCTGTACTACTGGATACTTGTGAATATAAATTTGTCGCGCGATCATTTAATGCTTGATACACAGAGTTTGTTGTATCTTGATCGTAACGCATATGTGCATATGTATATAGCTTACCTAATCGCATTGAAATTTCATCTTCATATTGCAATGCTTCAAGTAAATTGTTCGCAGAGTCACCAAGTTTCCCTTTAAATTCAGTTAACTTCGGTAATAAATCTTTAATAGCTTGAAATTCTTTTTCCCATTCTGCATCCGTTTGGAAAATATCTTCTAATCGCCACGTACTTGATTCTTCAATCTCGTTGCGATCTGGTAATGTTTTTGCTGTGTTTTGTTCAGACATCCTTTAAGCCCTCCTTTAAATATCTCTACTTACATACAATTCGATTTTTTCTTATGTAATTCCTTCACGATCAGTCTTTATTATATCCCCTTTTCCTTCTCTCATGTTGTACTTTGCCTCAAATAAAGATAAGGCATACGCTAAGCAAACTTCATCATATTTCATAACTTCCTGCTCTGTTTTTAACATAGTTATCCCCCTTATTTTTCGGTACTTATAAGTCCCTACTTTCTGCAATATACCTGTATAGCATAAAAATGTCATATATTCAGTAACCGCCACTTTCCATATATGCTGTGAAAAGTACGGGAGCATGCACCTTTTCGTATACTTTTTCACATAACTACACACATATTGAAGGGAAAGGCAATCCCCTACCATAAGCTCACCTACACACTTCATATATAGAAAAGCTTGCCATATAAATGGATTTGTTTGAAAAGCAAATGAAGACGGGAGCGGCACACCGATTTCAGAAGGAAAATTTGCTGGGGTACATTTACATTGATATAAGAGGCGTAATAATGACTTATGATTATAATTCCAAATAGGCAGAGCGTTTTGACGAAAATAGTCCTTTCGCTTCTTCCATTCTCGGTCTAATATTTCCTTTTGGAAAGGAACAGAAGAAAAGAGCATTTCAAAAGTAGTCGTTTCAATTGGTAAATATATAATATGCGAGAAAGAGACGCTTGTAGAAAATGAAGTGATAAATGCGCATTTCATAAATGATTTTTGTTTTGAACAGAAGAAAATAAGAAGTGGCTGAGGATAAGATTGTAAGGAGAAAGCCATAAGTGAGGAGAATTTCATCCAATAGGCAGATTGCTTTTTCAATTGATTTCCACCAATGATCCAAATGACCTGTATACCAACTTGCCAATACGAATAGGTTCGTTTGTACAACTGCTCTATAGAAAGATTTGCACACTGGTATTCAATCGCAATTTTTCTCCCTGCTCTCTCTATGAAAATATCTGGTCGTTGCTGAATCTCTGGAAGATAATGCTCTATATCTACATGAAAATTTTGCTGTTCGAACCACCTATATAACAATTCTTTACCATGCATATGATATATAGATTCTGCTTCATAAAATGCTAAACATGAATCCACTTTCTTATGAGCAAAATGCCACTTTTTTTGTTTCCCTAATTTCATTTGCACTTCCTTCCCACAAGCTATGCAAAAGAAGCTCTCCATTTTACGCATACGGTGTAAAAGCTCTTCATCATGATGATAGAGTAGATGAATTTTTTCTCCGTTTTCTCTTTTGGCGATAAATATCGGAATCACACCCTTTCAGCTCCTTATATTCTACAATTTGTTACAAATTCCTTAAAAAAAGAGATGTCCCAATTTCGGACATCTCTTTTTATAATAAAGGCGATAATAGGCGATACGTTGATTCAACAATTCGTCTATGAAGACGCCTTTTATGAAAACGATCGACATGAATTTCACTGGATTCTTCTAAATCGTCTTTAAAATCTTGAACAAGTTTTCGAATGCTATCTGTATCATATAAAAAGGCATTTACTTCAAAGTTCAAATGAAAACTTCTCATATCCATATTAGCTGTCCCAATTGAAGCTAAATCAGAATCGACAATGACAACTTTACTATGGAGAAAACCTTTTTCATATTCATATATCTTTACCCCTGCATCTAAAAGCTCTGGGAAGTACGATCTCGATGCGTAAAAGACAGTGCGCTTATCAGGCTTACTCGGCATTAACAAACGAACATCAATACCAGCAAGTGCCGCTACCTTTAATGCGGATAAAATATCATCATCCGGAATGAAATACGGCGTCGCAATCCAAATGGATTTCCGCGCTGAAGCAATCATGGCAAAATATAAATGTTTAATGGTTTCCCATTTATTATCTGGTCCACCTCCAACGAGCTGCACACCTCCCCAATGATCCCCCTCAACTGCTTTCGCTTGTAAATATTCAGGGGCTAGCACAGCCTCACCAGTCATATAAAACCAATCTTGAAGGAAAATAAGCTGTAAACTTTGTACAGCTTCACCACGCAAATATAAATGCGTGTCTCGCCAAAAGCCGAAGTACTTATCCTTCCCTAAATATTCATCACCAATATTTAAACCTCCTACAAATCCTTCATTTCCATCAATAATAACGATTTTCCGGTGGTTTCGATAATTAATCTTATCGTTTAAAATCGGAAAGCGCACAGGAAAGAACGGAATCATTTCGACACCTGCATCGTTTAATTCTGCAATATACGATTTTGATAATTTAAAACTACCAACCGCATCATACAAAAAACGAACGACTACGCCTTCTTTTGATTTTTGTATTAAAATATCTTTAATTTCTGTTCCAAGCTTATCATCACGCACAATGTAATATTCCATATGAATGTGGTGTTTCGCTCGTTTTAATCCATCTAAAATGGCCTGAAACGTTTCATCTCCATTTGTTAATGTTCTCGTTTCAGTTTGAAATGAAATATTTAAAGCGCCTAAGCGATCCGCTAAACGAAATAACAACTCTTGATGCTTATGATTGCGCAAAATCCGTTCTTCGTAATCTTCATGCCCCTTATATTGTAAAAACGCTTGTTCATCGAGCAGCGCCTTCTTTTGGAACATTCTCTTCCTCCGAAAGTTCTGTCCAAATAATAAATAAGCGAAGAATCCAAATACCGGAAAAATACCTAACACAATGAGCCATGTAAGTGTTTTAGACGGATGACGGTTCTCTAAGAAAATAACGCAGCCAATTAAAAATGCAGATACCGTAAATAAAATACTAATAATACCTAAAATCGAAACATCTTTTATCCCAATTACATCCGAATAAAATGCAACATCAATAAACATACGTAACGAAACAAATAATGCGAACAATAGTAAAACAAAGAAAATCAACTTTAACGTATTTTTCATCTCTTACCTCCTTACTAAGAAAGCTTTCCTATTCTTCATATAAAAAGCCGATTTCATACTACAGAAATCGGCCTACGTTTTAGCAGGAAAATTATTGCGAATTGTTTCAAGCGCATGCTCTTTCACAATTTGTTTCCCATACTCACTTACACGATGAATTGTTAAAGTTGATTCTTCTCCGTATTCTAAAACAATACTTAAAATACGATCAATTTCTTCTTCATCATGTAGCACTTCATCGAATTCCACATATACATAATAGCGGTTCTCAAATGAATATAGCTCATCTTTTATATCCTCAAAGATAAGACGATGACTTAATGAAATGACATCTTCAAAATCATTAAACTTAATTAAAAAGCCAAACGTACCATCTTCGTTAAAGTTTGTTCCTGCTTGTTCTTCTACCTCTTCCACTAATTCTTGCTGGAATAATGATTCAATACCTTCATCTAGAGGAATGTCTATAATTTTATCTACACCTATCGGTAGTTCTAACTTTTGTCCATCCTTTGAAAGCTCTGCTTTCGTGACAAGTACTTCAATCCCTTTATCGACTGCTTGCACTTGAATCCATAACGGCCCATCAATAAAGAAATCATCATGATCACGAGCTTCGTCCATCATCTCCCAAAAGAGCTCTTCACTTCGTTCGCGGTCGTACCAAATCTCTTCACGATTAAACCCTCTGTCCTCTATATCAATGTACGTAATAAAAAATTTCATCGTATGGTCATTGATTCTTTCAATATCCAAAATACAACTCTCCCTTCCTGCTTAGAATTGTTATGAAGGGATTCCCCACTCATATGACAAATCAATAGATTCTTGTACTCTCATTTTATGATAAGATTCTCCAGAATGGAAATAAAATCGATTTATTTTACAAAAATAGTTATATGCCTACCTTTATTCAACCATCTACACAAATATATCATTATAGCAATTTCTCACTAATAAAAAATTTGGACATACATTTCCACCTTCCCCCGTACACTGTAATAAAGTGAAACTGTTATTAGAGAAGATTATTTAGTCTCTCTCTTCACAACATACATATAGTTCGCTTATTAAAACATCATAAATGGAGGCAGACGAATGGACTTAGAGTTTTTAACATCTGTACTAATGATTGTCGGTATCGATGTTGTATTAGGTGGTGACAACGCAATTGTCATCGCACTAGCTAGCCGAAATTTACCTGAACCAAAGCGAAATAAAGCCATTTTGATTGGTACTCTTTTAGCAATCGTACTAAGAATTGTCCTTACTATACTAGCTGTCTATTTACTCGACATTCCATTTCTGCAACTGACCGGGGGCGTTTTACTTACATTAATCGCAGTAAATTTACTAACTGATAATAGCAACGATCTTTCTTCTATTCAAGGAAAAACAACTTTATTTCAAGCTGTGCGTACAATAGTATTCGCGGATCTCGTTATGGGATTTGACAACGTTATTGCCATTGCAGGAGCAGCTCACGGAAGATTTTCACTCGTAATAATCGGCTTACTCATTTCTATCCCGATTATTATTTGGGGCAGCAAACTCATTTTAATACTTATGGAACGCTTTCCATTCCTCATTTATTGCGGGGCAGCGATTCTCTCCTATACAGCAGGGAAAATGGTCACACATGAAGACCGACTTGCAACCTTTTTTCATAACAACCCGAGTTTCACTGCAAACATTCCGTACTTGTTTATTTTCACCATTTTATGCATCGGCTTTATCGTTCAACAAGTTCGATTACGCAATGTGAAACATTAAAAAAAACCTTCTACTATATAATAGGTAGAAGGTTTTCATATTATTATAATTAATTTACAAGACGCTGTGCTTCACGCAATTGGAACGTTCTTACTGTACGGGGTAAGAAGCGGCGGATTTCGTCTTCATTGTAGCCTACTTGAAGGCGTTTCTCGTCAATCATAATTGGACGACGTAAAATCCCTGGATAGTCACGAATCATCTTATATAAATCTTGAAGTGGTAAAGACTCTAAGTTTACATTTAATTCTTGGAAAACTTTCGAACGAGTAGAAATAATCTCATCCGTTCCGCTTTCTGTCATACGTAAAATCTCTTTAATTTCCTCAATTGTTAATGGATCTGAGAAAATATTACGTTCTGTATAAGGAATATGATTTTCCTCTAGCCATAACTTCGCCTTTCTACAAGACGTACAGCTTGGAGAACTATATAATGTTACCATACAAAGCTCACTCTCCTTAAAGAGTACAAATTCTGTACTAATTACAGTTTAAATTTCTAAATCCAGCAATTTTTTGCGATACCTTGTCTTAAAACAAAGTGCAAAAATCGCATTTCATGTAAGCAACAACTTTTAGCAAACAACAATTACTTTTAATAAGTAACTTCTATAATCATTATACAATAGATTTTGCAAGAAATATACAGTAAATTTCCTTCTAATTGAGAAAACTCTTCCGTGTATTCCACTGCTATGTAACATGACCACACTTACATTAACTGTTCTTTAACACTAATCTCCAACCCTCTTAACGCTTGCTTTTCATAGATTTTTCATGTGATATATAGTTATTTTCTCATAATCTTTCCTATGAAAAAGAGAACGTTTTCTTACCTTTTCCTGATAAATCAATTAAGAAATGTAAGACTATATAAGTGAGAATTAAAAAGAACATTTGTTCTCATTTTAACAAACATTCTCATTCATGTCTATACGATTTCTAAAATAAATCAATTATTTTTCTGACATTTCTTTCTTTTTTATCTTTTATCTCATACAATAAAAATACAGACAGGCAAAGGGGGAATTTGCAAATGATTGCTTTTTTTATTGATTTTGTCACTGTTGCGGCCCTCATCATCGGAATAACAGCATTGATTGGTGTCATTACAAATAGCATCGGTGAAAAACTCTTTGGCGGAAAAGAAAAGATGAAGTTTGTTAATAAAAGCTTGGATGTCCAATCCGGCTGGAATCAAGTTGGCGGGAAAGGCATTTATAAGAAACGTACGTATTAAAAAAAGCAGGCGGTTAGCCTGCTTTTTTTATTTTTCTACAGATGCCCACTTAAAGCTTAATTCGCCGCCATATTTGTGGATATATACATCTTTAATTGTTTCTCTTTCTAATATAGATCTACCACGTTGGAATACTGGTGCAATTGCTGCATCCTCAAATAAGATTTTTTCTGCTTTTAACAGGTCATTCCAACGTCCTTTTACATCCGAACCTTCTTGCTTTGCCTTTTTAATAAGGTCATCATACTGGGCATTAGAATAACTCATTTTATTTTGTGAACCATCTGTTATAAACATATCAAGGAATGTGATTGCATCAGGGAAATCAGGTCCCCATCCAGTAAATGAAATATCAAACTGTCCACTATCTTCAAGTTTTAATTTTTGTGCAAATGGCTGCATCTTAATTGTTACTGTTAGACCCGGTAAATTCTTTTCTAATTCTCCCTTTACATACTCACCAATTTTCTTAGATTCTTCATTATCAAAGTTTAAAAATTCTATTTCTATTTTATCTTTACCTAATTCTTTCTTTCCTGCTTCCCAGAATTTTTTAGCTTCCTTCACATCGACTTTTGAAAGTTTTCCATTTTCTTTTCTGAAATCCTGCTTATCTGGTCCCTTAACAAAATCAGATGGTACTAAACCGTAAGCTCCCTTAGAACCGTTGTTTAAAATAACCTCACCAATACCATCTCGATCGTATGCACTAGAAATAGCCTTACGAATATTTTTGTTAGCTAAAGCTGGATTTTTTTGATTAAAACGTAAGAAGAATACAGTTGGATCATTAATTGTTTTAAAATCTTGTTGCCCTTTATACTTATCAACTAATTCCGCAGATAAACCAACTCTGTCAATCGCATTCGTATTATACAAATTAACAGCTGCTCCTGTATCTTTTACAACATTAAAATTAACTTCTTCTAATTTCACTTCTTTTTGATCCCAATAGCTTGGATTTTTCTTTAATCGGAAACTTTGTTCATGTTTCCATTCATTTAATACAAATGGACCGTTATACAAAGTTGTATTTGCTTCCAAACCAAATTTTTCTCCCTGTTCTTTCATATACTTCTCATTTAATGGGAAAAATAGTGGGTACACCGTTAAATCAAGAAAATATGGAACTGGATTATCCAATTCAACTTCAAATGTATAATCATCTATCGCTTTTACACCTAATTGATCCGGTGATAGCTCTCTTTTATTAATTTTCTCTGCATTTTTCACATCAAGCATAATATATCCTGATTTCGCTGCCGTATCAGGGTTAACTGCTCTTTGCCATGCATATACAAAATCTTTTGCTGTTACAGGATCACCATTCGACCATTTAGCGTCTTCACGCAATTTAAATGTATATTTTTTACCATCTTCAGATTTCGTATGGGATTTCGCTACCCCCGGAACTAACTTATCGCCTTTCCCAAGTCGATATAGCCCTTCCATTGTATTATTCATAACTTTTGAAGAAGCAGCATCCGAGGCAAGAGTTGTATCCATTGTCGGAATTTCAGACACTTCTGTTAGATTAATGACTTGCTTCGCACCGCTTTTCTCGCTATCCCCTTTTGCGTTCGCTTGCGGCTCATCTTTTTGGTAGCTACATGCCCCTAACATCATGCTCATCGCTACTGTTGATACTACAAAAACTGGCATCTTTTTTTTCATACTTCCACCCTCCACAAAAATGTTAGCCCTTTCATTTTCAAACAAAAAGAAATATATATATGTTCTAATAATTCATATTATACACACAAATATATTTTTTGTATATTTATATTTCTATTTCATTAAAATTTTCTGTTAAAAAATAAACCTTTGTAAACGTTTCATATTGCTGTTTTTCCTTACTAAAGCGTTGAAAATAGTTATTTTTATATTTTTCTAAATTATCAGAGCAAAACAAAATTTATATCTCATAATACTTTTCGCATAATTATCCTTCTCTTTTTATCATAAAATAGCGCTCCCTTCATAATAAAGATATGTAGGTTAAAATGAGTGCAAAGGATAAGAAAGTATGTTACGATACACTTTGCTAAAAATAGATATCGGTAAAGAGGGGACGGACATGACAGCAATTCAGGCAAAAAACGGGCCTACTGAGAAACTAAGTTTATTCTTATTAACATGGCCTATTTTTCTAGAAGTTTTTCTATTTATGTTAATGGGGATCGCTGATACTTTCATGTTAAGTGCATTATCAGACGATGCTGTATCTGGGGTTGGTGCAGCGAATCAATATCTCCATATCGCTATTTTGGTACTAGAAGTCATCGGGAACGGCGCAGCTATCGTCGTATCTCAATACCTCGGTTCCAAACGTTTTATGGAAGCATCTAAAATATCAGCTTTAGCCGTCACATTAAATTTAGTGGTCGGACTCGTTATAAGCGCTGGTTTTCTTTTATTTTCAAAACATATGATGATGGCAATGAACTTACAAGGCGATGTACTCATGTATGCACAAAGCTATTTATCTATCGTCGGAGGAGCTATTTTCCTTCAAGCTATTATTAATTCATTAGCCGCAATTATCCGCGTACATGGCTTCACAAAGCAAGCGATGTTTATTTCACTTGGAATGAATATTATTCATATCGCTGGAAACTACGTACTCATTTTCGGGAAATTCGGTTTTCCAGAACTCGGTGTACAAGGGGCTGCCATTTCTTCTGCTGTCAGCAGGCTAATCGCACTTATCGTTTTCTTCTGGTTACTGTACCGCGTTATGGAATACCGTGTGAAATTACAATATTACTTCACCTTATCAAAAGAATACATCGGGAAAATTTTAAAGATCGGGATTCCATCTGCATTTGAGCAGGTTATGTATCAAGCTTGCCAAATTGTCTTCTTATACTATGCAACATACTTAGGAACAGAATCATTAGCGGCTAGACAATACGCTACTAACATCTCTATGTTTACTTATTTATTCGCTATTGCAATCGGTATGGGAACAGCAATTATTATCGGGCGCCTCGTTGGCGGTGGTGAAAAAGATGAAGCGTATGAACGTGTATGGAAAAGTGTAAAATGGGCAATTGGAGTCACTTTATGTATGGTTGCTCTCGTTATTACATTCCGCACACAATTAATGGGGCTATTTACAGATAATCCGCACATTATTACATTAGGTGCGTCAGTTCTTTTACTAAGTGTACTACTTGAAACGGGACGTACGATGAACATCGTTATCATCAATTCACTTCGTGCAGCTGGTGATGCAAAGTACCCAGTTTTAATCGGTGCATTCTCTATGGTGTTAATGAGTTTACCACTCGGTTACTTTTTCGCCTTCCATTTAGATATGGGGCTCATTGGTATTTGGCTAGCGATTGCTATTGACGAATGGACGCGTGCCATTATTATGTTCTTCCGCTGGAAAAGCAGAGCATGGGAGCGTTATGCACTCGTTACACCTGAAGAAAAAGAAGAGACTGTTTCTGTTCAGGTGCAATAACACTCGTTTAATCAAGATGAATTCATTGGTAAATAACATTTATATTCACTTACCAACAAATGTTAACAATACAACTGTTTATATAGTAGAAAAAGAGCCATCCTTCTGTAACGGAAGAATGGCTCTTTTGATTATTGATAAATCTCTTTATATTTCTTATATTCCGCTTCAGAACATAACACGAAATGTCCTGGGCGAATTTCACGCATTGTTGGTGCTTCACTACCATAATCATGCTGTGACGGATCGTATACAATACGTTTACGATTACGCTCATAATCTGGATCTGGAAGTGGAATTGCTGATAATAGTGATTTTGTATATGGATGAATTGGATTCGCATATAACTCATCACTTGTTGTTAGCTCAACGATTTGACCACGATACATTACGCCAATGCGGTCACTAATGTATTTTACCATTGATAAATCATGGGCAATGAATAAGTATGTTAAACCTTTTTCTTTTTGTAACTTTTTCAGTAAGTTTACAACTTGCGCCTGGATTGATACGTCAAGTGCTGAGATTGGCTCATCGGCAATGATAAATTCAGGTTCTACAGCAAGTGCGCGTGCGATACCGATACGTTGACGTTGTCCACCTGAGAATTCATGCGGGAAACGGTTTGCGTGCTCTTTATTTAAACCAACTGTATTTAACAGCTCATGAACACGTTCCATACGCTCTTTTTTGCCTTTTGCTAATCCGTGAATATCAATACCTTCTGCGATAATATCCCCTACTGTCATACGAGGATTTAATGATGCATATGGATCTTGGAAAATCATTTGCATTTTACGGTTGAACTTCTTCAGTTCTGCGCGTGATTTTTTACCATGTACATTTTCACCATCGAACAATACTTCACCAGCAGTTGCATCATATAAACGAATAATCGTTCTTCCAGTTGTCGATTTACCACAACCTGATTCTCCTACAAGACCAAATGTTTCTCCGCGGTAAATATCAAATGAAATATCATTAACCGCTTTGACAACACCACCACTCACGTCGAAGTGCTGCTTTACATTTTTTACTTCAATTAATTTCTCACGTTGTTTAGTCATGTTGTTCACCTGCTTTCATTTGAAGAATGCGTTTTTCAACGACTGCCGGCGGTTTTACTTCTGGAGCTTGCTCGTGAAGTAACCAAGTTGCCGCATAGTGTGTATCACTTACTTTAAATAAAGGTGGGTCCATTTCAAAATCAATTTTCAGTGCCTGTGGGTTACGTGGTGCAAAAGCATCTCCCTTTGGCGGCTTCAATAAATCTGGAGGCGTTCCAGGGATTGCATATAGCTCTTCTTCTGAACCATCTAAACTTGGCATAGATGCAATTAAGCCCCAAGTGTACGGATGTTTTGGATTGTAGAAAATTTCATCTACAGTTCCGATTTCAACAACTTTACCAGCGTACATAACTGCCACGCGATCAGCAACGTTTGCCACTACACCTAAGTCATGCGTAATGAAAATGATTGCCGCTTCTGTTTTTTGCTGAATGTCTTTCATAAGCTCTAAAATTTGCGCCTGAATTGTAACGTCTAGCGCTGTTGTCGGCTCATCGGCAATTAATAATTTTGGGTTACAAGCTAACGCCATCGCAATAACTACACGCTGTCTCATACCACCTGAGAATTGGTGAGGATATTGTTTTAAGCGCGCTTCCGGATTTGGAATACCTACAAGGTCGATTAATTCTAATGCAACTTTACGTGCATCTGCTTTACTCATTCCTTGGTGTTTAATAAGGCCTTCCATAATTTGATTTCCAATTGTCATCGTTGGGTTTAATGATGTCATTGGATCTTGGAAAATCATCGCGATATCTTTACCGCGCACTTGTTGCATTTCTTTTTCTGTTAATTTCGTTAAGTCACGACCTTCAAATATGATTTCACCGTTTTTAATACGACCTGGAGGATTCGGAATTAATCCCATTAACGCTTTAGAAGTAACTGATTTCCCAGAACCAGATTCTCCTACAATCGCTAATGTTTCTCCTTTTTTCAAATCAAAAGTAACACCGCGTACAGCTTGTACTTCACCTGCATGTGTATCAAAGGAGACTTGCAAATCTTTTACCTCTAGCAATGTTTTCATTTTTACTTCTCCCCTCTTTTACTTACGCATTTTTGGATCTAACGCGTCGCGTAATCCGTCTGCCATTAAGTTGAATGCTAAGATTAACATACTGATGACAACCGCTGGGATGAACATCATATGTGGATACGTTTGAATTGATTTATAACCGTCATTTACAAGAGAACCAAGTGATGCGAATGGTGGCTGAATACCTAAACCGATGAAGCTTAAGAACGCCTCACCAAACACCGCTGTTGGAATTGTAAACATTGTCATTACGATAATTGGTCCCATTACGTTCGGGATTAAGTGTTTTACAATTAATTGTGTATTTGTTGCACCTAATGTACGAGATGCTAATACATATTCTTGGTTTTTTAATTTTAGGATTTGTCCACGAACGATACGCGACATCCCTATCCAACCTGTAATTGCCATTGCGAGTGTAATTGACCATATACCAGATCCCATAATGATTACCATTAAAATAACGATGATTAAGTATGGAATACCGTTAATAATCTCCATAACACGTTGCATAATGTTATCTACTCTACCGCCATAGAACGCTGAAATACCTCCATAAGCAACCCCAATTACTAAGTCAATCGCTGCTGCTAAAAGAGCGATATATAACGATACACGTGTACCTTCCCATGTTCTTGTCCATAAATCGCGGCCAAGATCATCTGTACCAAACCAGAAATACTCTTTAATATCACGTTTTTCATATTGGTCAACGCCATATTGATCTGTACCGTCAAATGGTAGCCAATGAACATTTTCAATAACTGGAATTTTCGGTGGTAATTTCGCACGACCTAAGTCTTGCTCTTTATACGAATGCTTACTTACCATCGGTCCTAAAATTGCTAGTAAGATAATAAGCGCTAATAAAACTAAACCGAACATTGCCCCTTTATGTTGGAACAAACGTCTTCTTACATCTTGCCAAAACGTTAAGCTTGGACGGGCAATGACTTCATTATCAACATTATTTTGATTGGCTTGTTGAAATAAATCTGGAGATAATTTTTGTACATCTTTCATCATTTTTTCCCTCCCGCTAAACGAATACGAGGATCAATAATTCCGTATAAAATATCAACAATGAAAATAACTAAGATGAAAATCGCACTATAGAAAATTGTAGTTCCCATAATAACTGTATAGTCATTCACTGTAATAGATTTAACGAACTGTTCCCCTAGTCCTGGTACAGCATAAATTTGCTCAATAACTAATGTACCTGTAATTAATCCTGCAACCATTGGTCCTAAAATTGTTACAACTGGAATTAACGCGTTGCGAAGTGCGTGTTTGATAATGATAACGCCTTGGCTAATTCCTTTCGCTTTCGCTGTTAAAATGTAGTCAGCTTGCATAACTTCAATCAACTCCGCACGAGCGAAACGTGCAATTGTTGCGATAACTGCCATCGATAAAGCGATTGTAGGCATTACTGTAAACTCTGGTCCTTTCCAGAATGCTACTGGGAACCATCCAAGTTTTACCCCTACGAAATATTGTAGTAATGCGGCGAATACGAACGATGGTACCGACATCCCGAGTACGGAAATAATTGTCGCCCCATAATCGACCCACGTATTGTTACGAAGTGCCGCAATGATTCCTAAAATTAAACCGATAAATGTTCCTAATATAATCGCTTGTAAACCAAGTTGTGCTGATGGTCCAATGCGATCCACAATCATATCTGTTACTGGACGGTTATCATATTGGAATGATACCCCTAAATCACCTTTTGCTAAGTTACCTAAGTAACGTGCATATTGAACTGGCACTGGATCATTTAAACCATATTTTTCAAGAATGATTTCTTTTTGTGCCGGTGATAACTTCTCCTGGTTTTTAAGCGGAGAACCCGGAAGTAATTTCATCAAAAAGAAAGTCAGTGTAGTAATTAAAAATAATGTCAAAGCCATGTACACGAAACGTTTTAATACATAACGTCCCATAGTCAAGCACCTCCCCGTTTTTCTCAAAAGCAATAAGATAGTTTAAAATATTCTTACTTTTATTTTTTAAAAATAAGAGCACATGCCCATCATAGGCATATACCCTTATTCATGATGGAAACCATTTTTAGTTTTTGAGTTCAACCCACTTATAGCTAAATTCCCCGCCATATTTATGTTCTAATAGACCTGTAATAGATTGGCGTTGTAAATAAGCTTTTCCTGGTTGATATACTGGAGCTATCGCTGCATCTTCAAGCAGTTGTTTTTCTGCCTTTAATAGAGCATCCCAGCGAGCTTGTACATCAACTTCTGTTTTTGCTTTTTTAATTAAATCATCATATGCTGGATTTGCATAATTTACTTTGTTTTGTGCATTACCTGTCGTATACATTTCAAGGAATGACATTGGATCCATATAATCTGGACTCCATCCCGCATATGACATTGCATAATCTCCACTTGCTTCAAGTTTTAATTTTTGTGCAAATGGCTGCATTTTAGTTGGAACTGTTAAACCTGGTAAGTTCTTTTCAAATTGGCCTTTTAAGTACTCTCCGATTTTTTTCGCATCATCAGTATCAAAGTTTAATAGCTCTAACTCTACTTTGTCTACACCAAGTTCTTTTTTACCAGCTTCCCAGTATTTTTGAGCTTCTTTAATATCCTCTTTTATAAGCTTTCCGTTTTCTTCACGGAAGTCTTTTCCATTCGGACCTTTTGCTAAGCCTTTCGGAACAAAACCATATATACCCTCTGAACCATCGTTTAAGATAACTTTTCCGATATTTTCACGTTCAAAGGACATTGCAATTGCTTTTCGGATATTTTTATTTGCTAAAAATTTATTCTTTTCATTTAAGCGAATAAATTGTGTAGATGGTCTCTTAATCGTTTTGAAATCAGCATCTGATTTGTATTTATCTACAAACTCTGATGTTAACACTACACGATCAATTGCTTTCGTTTCATATAAATTTATAGCAGTTGAACGATCCTTAACAATATTGAAGTTTATTTCCTCAAGTTTTACTTCTTTATTTTCCCAATACGTTGGATTTTTCTTAAGTTGGAAACTTTGTTCATGCTTCCATTCATTTAATACGAATGGACCATTGTAAAGTGTCGTATTGGATTCTAATCCAAATTTCGCTCCTTGTTCTGTTACAAATTTCTCATTCAAAGGATACAATGTTGGATAGACTGTTAAACTTACAAAATAAGGAACAGGGTTATCTAATTCCACTTCAAGTGTATGATCATCAATTGCCTTTACACCAAGTTCTTCAACTGGCAATTCTTTTTTGTTAACTTTCTCCGCATTTTTAACATCAAATAGTATGTAAGCAAACTTGGCACCCGTGTTGGAATCTACAGCTCTTCTCCAAGAATAAACGAAGTCTTTCGCTGTTACAGGTTCACCATTAGACCATTTCGCATCTTCACGTAACTTAAATACATACTTTTTGCCATCCTCTGATTTCTCATAAGATTTAGCGACACCTGGAACAAGTTTATCGTCTTTCCCCAGACGATATAATCCCTCCATTGTGTTATTCATGATGTTAGAAGATGTTGCATCTGTCGATAACGTCGTATCCATAGTTGGAATTTCAGCTGTCTCAGTTAGATTTAAAACTTGCTTATTTGAGGATTTTTCTTTTGCGCCTGCTTTATTATCCTCTTTTTGGTAACTACAAGCCCCTAACATACTGACTGTCAACGTCGATGCAAGTATTAACGGTATCTTTTTCTTCATGTTGTGTTACCTCCCCTAATTGCACTTCCTGTACCCTCACTTGTAAAAAAGTAGAATTGAAAGAATAATCTCCAAGTTTCTACAATTTTCATTATACATATAATATAACAATTGTGAATATAGTTTTTTGTTTTTTTGTTAAAATTTTTAATAAAATGTTTATTTTTTAATTTTTTTGTAAAGGGATACGTTAACATTGCTACTATCATCTTGAAATCAGACCTTTAATTGCGTATAATTTTCAAAAAATTAATTCTAGTACATATTATAGCTTTTATAGTATAATAATTCTAGTAATATTTTGACGGAGGGGAACATTTTGAATAAAGTTTTTTTTCATACTTGTATACTAATTTTCATAGCGATAATCGCTTCTAGTATTGGCGCATTCCTCGTTTCATCGCAATTTTTGTTGAATTTTGTCAACATCTCGTTTTATATCGCACTATTTTTTATTCTTATAGGCGGTTTTTTATTCATATTTCAAAATGGATTTTTTAACGTAACAATTTACGCTTTCCAAAGAGTATTTGGTACGAACAAAAAAATTGACTCTTTAATTGAAGAAGTAGAGGAACCTACCGATAAGAAAGAACGTATTTATAAAACATATTCATTCAAATGGACGTATCCAATTTGCATTACCGGTATCGTTCTTGGGCTGTTCTCGACTCTCATTAGCTTTACTATTTTGATGTAGTTTGCAAACACTATCCCATATGATATAATAATCAGCAAAACATTTTGTTATAAAACTTTAGTTCTTTCATATTAAAAGAGCTCAGGTAACAATAAATAAATTTATATGTATGCGATGATAAAGAAGAGTACATATTGAGGCAATTTCAGAGAGCTTGTGGCTGGTGTGAACAAGTAATTGTACAATGTGGAATGGGCTTTTGAGCACCAAACCGAACCGAAAGTAGTAGGCTTTGGCGTTATATCCAAACGTTATTATGGATTAGAGAGATTTCACAGTAGTGAAATAATTAGGGTGGTACCGCGGTCCATTCGTCCCTATAGTTTTTGGGATGAATGGGCTTTTTTGTTTGCCTTCTCTTCCCCCATCACGCATTCAAATTTAGGAGGAATTACTTATGTCAGTTATCTTTTCTGGTATTCAGCCGAGTGGAACGATTACACTTGGAAACTATTTAGGAGCTATGAAGCAATTTACAGAGCTTCAAAATGAACACGACTGTTATTTCTGTATTGTAAACCAACATGCGATTACAGTACCTCAAGATCCCGTACAACTTCGTAAAAATATCCGCAGTCTTGCTGCACTTTATGTAGCATGCGGTATCGATCCTGAAAAAGCTACTTTATTTGTACAGTCAGAAGTGCCAGCACACGCTCAACTAGGATGGATTATGCAATCAGTTGCTTACGTTGGAGAATTAGAGCGTATGACGCAATATAAAGATAAAGCATCAGGTAGAGATTCAGTTCCAGCTGGATTACTAACGTATCCACCATTAATGGCTGCTGATATTTTACTTTACAACACTGAAATCGTACCTGTTGGTGATGATCAAAAACAACATATGGAATTAACACGTGACCTAGCAGAGCGTTTCAACAAGCGCTTCCGTGAAGTATTCACAATTCCTGAAATTCGCATTCCAAAAGTAGGGGCTCGCGTTATGTCACTAACAGAACCTACGAAAAAAATGAGTAAATCTGATCCAAATCCAAAATCAATGATCAGCATGCTTGATGAACCAAAAACAATTGAAAAGAAAATTAAGAGTGCCGTAACTGATTCTGAAGGTATCGTGAAATTCGATAAAGAAAACAAACCTGGTATCTCTAACTTATTAACAATCTACTCTTCATTCTCTGGAAAAACAGTTGAAGACATCGAAGCAATGTACGAAGGCAAAGGATACGGAGACTTCAAAGGCGACCTAGCACAAGTAGTCGTAGAAGCAATTCGTCCAATCCAAGACAAATATAACGAACTAATCAGCTCACCAGAACTAGACGAAATTCTAGACAAAGGTGCCGAAAAAGCAAACCGCGTTGCATTCAAGCAACTACGCAAAGTAGAAAACGCAATGGGACTAAGCAGAAAACGTAGGTAACATATAAAGCGGAGGCAGCTCGTTCAGCTCTGACTGGCTAAGGTTCTTTCGCATAGAAGACGCTTTTTGTCTTCTTATGCGGAAGGTTCTTAGACACGAAGAGCTCGCTGCCGGAGCTGGATTTCTATAAAAAGCGGAGGCGACTGCTTAGCCCTGACGGCTAAGGTTCTTTCCCACAGAAGGTGCTTTTTACCTTCTCGTGGGGAAGGTTCTTAGACGCGAAGGGCTAGGAGCCGGAGCTAAGTTGTACCAATTAAAAAAACCGCCAATTGGCGGTTTTTTTAATTTACCTTTTGCTCGTTTTCCATTTCCCATAACTTTTCAAAAAATGGCTGTCCTTTTACGAGACGCTCGCATAATTGTTCGTGCTTCTCAGACCAGCCTGTTTTCGCTTCATCATACAGTTTAGCCCAAATATCTTCAAATTCCATATGTTGTACCATTCCGTATGCTGATGGATCCCACTCTGTGAACCAATAGCGAATTTCTGCTGTGTTTTTCGTTGTATGTAATTGATCTAACGCCATAAATAATAATTGTTTAAGCTGTCTTTCTTTACGAGTTAAGCCATTCATAATGAAAGGTGATGGTGATAAAATATGATGTTCTTTTTCCATTTCTTCTACTTGGAACTCATACTTTTCTGCTTGTACGTTTTCTACCATCTCATATACCATCTGCTCTTGGCGCGGTATAAGTCTGCTCTTTCGAATTGGCACATTGTAACCAATTGTGTCGATCGCAATAATTCCTTTTCCATCTGTAACTACAAAGCAATACTCTTGCTGCAAACGTTCATGATTTTTACGAATATAAGCCTTATGATGTACGTCTTCCAACATTTTTTGCGGAAGCTCTAACAATTCGTCCTCGATGTAATGATATAATGTGGAATCTACTTTTAATAATGGCACTTGATCTAATAGTTCAATCGTATCATCTTTTCGCCATTCGTAAAAATGACAAACGTTATACCCATTCTCTTCACCTTCAAACCAATTTACCCATACATCATGTAGATATAACATTCACTACCCCTCACTTCACTACTGTTTGTATCAATCATTATGTTCAATTTTTCTTAACTTTATTCCACCTAAGGAAATATATTCTAATTATTATTTTTTCTTCTATTAATACGAAAAAAACAGGAAATAGAGCTCCTGTTTTTTATATATGAAATGTATTTGCTTTATTCAATATTTCTTTCGCATCTATAGATAATAAAGAAAGTGTATCTTCTCCTTCAAAAGCTACACAGTCTTTGACAATATGAAATCCAAGTGCATAGCCAAGCATCTTCGGGTAAGAATGAAGTCCATTTAATAAGATGTCGTGCTCCCTTGTTCCTCGTTTTATACTTATTCTTTCATGTACAACATTTTTCCAATAATACATAGCCTCTTCCTTTGAAAGATACGTCGTCCACGGTGCATTGTATTTTTCTGAATATCTTTCCGTTACTGCTTGCTCAGCTAGCCCTTCCATAATCATCGTATCAAGCAATGTATATTCTGTTTCTTTCGTCTCAATTTGATGTAACCTGCATATGTGGTGATATTCATGCGCCAATAAAACTTTTAATTCTTCTACCGAATTCCGTCCACATACGAATAAGAAAATAACGTGACGCATAGATAATCCAGCCCTGCCGTTATACTCTTCTTGTACAGTTCGATTATAAGAATCTGATAATAAAATAAAGACAGGGACATCTGGACCTTTTAACCAACTTTTTAGTTTCTCATACTCCGCACGTAACTCTTTCCAAATTTCCTTTTTCTCTAACTCTTTAATTTCCTGTTCTCCTCGCATAACCGGGCGATACATACCTTTAGAAATTAAAAAGCGATACAACCTTTCTTTTGGCAGCGGGATATACTTCGTAAACTTCTCACAAAGCTTTTCTGGCCGTCCATAATATAGATGTAACCACTCAGCTGTTTCAATAACCCCCATCTTTATCCCTCCTTTTTCTTATGTATATGCAAAAAGAGAAAAAGACGTAAAATAAATAAGGAGTTTTTTCGCAATATATTGCGAAAAAACTCCTTATCCCATCTATTATTTATACGATTTAAATACTAACACTGCGTTATGACCACCGAACCCTAGTGAGTTACTTAATACTGCATTTACTTCTTGTTGTCTCGCTTTATTCGGTACGTAATCTAAGTCACATTCTGGATCTGGCGTTTCATAGTTAATTGTTGGAGGGATTACTCCGTCTGTAATTGATTTAATCGAGAAAATCGCTTCAACAGCACCAGCCGCTCCTAATAAGTGACCTGTCATTGATTTCGTTGAGCTAATCGCTACTTTATACGCATGCTCACCGAACGTTTCTTTAATTGCCATCGTTTCATACTTTTCATTCGCATCCGTACTTGTACCATGCGCATTAATGTAATCGATATCTTCTGGCTGTAGACCTGCATCAGCTAACGCTTGACGCATTGCACGCACGCCTCCTTCACCACCAGGAGCCGGCATTGTAATATGGAATGCATCACCAGTTGCACCATAACCAGCAATTTCCGCGTAAATGTGAGCACCACGAGCTAATGCGTGCTCTAATTCTTCAAGAATTAAAATACCTGAACCTTCACCCATTACGAAACCGCTACGATTTTTATCAAATGGACGGCAAGCTGTTGCTGGATCTTCATTAAATGTTAATGCTTTCGCTGAGCTAAATCCTGCGAATGCCATACTTGTTAACGGCGCCTCTGCTCCGCCTGTAATCATTGCATCTGCATCACCGCGCTGAATTGCTTTAAATGCATCACCAATTGAGTTTGCACCAGATGCACAAGCCGTTACAGAACAAGTGTTAATTCCTTTTGCTCCTGTTGCAATCGATACTTGGCCTGCTGCCATATCTGGAATCATCATCGGTACAAAGAATGGGCTCACGCGGCGCGGGCCTTTCTCAGTAAAAATCTTAAATTGTTCTTCGTATGTTTCCATACCGCCAATACCCGAACCAATCCATACACCAATTCGAGGTCCGTTTTCTTCTGTAATTTCAAGCTTTGCATCTGCAACTGCCATTTTCGCTGCTGCTACTGCATATTGTGTAAAGCGGTCCATACGGCGCGCTTCTTTTTTATCAATATATTTCTCGACTTCAAAGTCGTTAATTTCTGCTGCTACTTTTGCTGGAAACAGTTCTGGATCAATTCTTGTAAGTCGTCCGATTCCAGATACACCCTTTTTAATGTTTTCCCATGCTGTTTCAACATCTGTACCGATCGGTGTAACAGCCCCTAGTCCTGTAATTACGACCCTCTTTTTTTCCATACAAAATACACTCCTTTTTTTCTCTCAGTCCTTATTTACCCCAACGAAGAGCGACTGCTCCCCATGTTAATCCGCCGCCAAAACCAACCAATATAATTAAATCACCATCTTGAATACGTCCATTTTGCAATTCTTCTACCATTGCAATTGGAATTGAAGAAGCTGATGTATTACCGAACTTCTCAATTGTCATACTCATTTTTTCTTGTGGTAGATTTAATCTCTCTCTTGCGGATTCCATAATACGAATGTTCGCTTGATGTGGTACTAAGAAATCCACATCTTCTTTCGTAAGACCAGCTTTATCTAAAACGCGAAGACAAGAATCACCAAGTTGACGAACGGCAAATTTAAAGACTTCTCTGCCATTCATCATAACATACTCGTCTTGATAAAGATGCTTACCGCCACTTCCGTCTGCTCCTAATTCAAAGGATAGAACGCCTTTACCTTCTGAAACAGCTCCCATTACGATAGCACCGGCTCCGTCCCCAAATAGTACTGCTGTATTTCGATCGTTCCAGTCTACAATTTTAGATAGTTTATCACTACCAACTACTAATACATTTTTATAAGTTCCCGTTTGAATAAATTGCTGTGCTGTAATCATTCCGTACATAAAACCAGCACATGCTGCACTTAAATCCATTGCAGCTGCATGCTTTGCGCCAATTGCTTCTTGAATGACACAAGCTACTGCTGGAAAAGCACGATCTGGCGTTACTGTTGCTACTAAAATAAGATCGATATCCTCTCCGCTAATCCCTGCGTTTTCAAGTGCTTTTTTAGAAGCCTCTACGGCCATATATGAAGTATCTATTGTATCATCGGCAATGCGTCTTTCTGCAATTCCCGTTCTCGTACGAATCCATTCATCGGATGTTTCCATTATTTTCTCTAAATCGTGATTTGTGACTACTTTTTCTGGCACATATCTTCCGATCCCTAAAATGCCCACGTTCACACCGCAGCCCTCCGTTTTATATCAATTATTATGACTTGGTACTAATTTTAAAACATAAATGTATTTTTGTCTAGAATATATTTCAGCTAAAACATAAAGCTAGCGCATTATTCACTTTATTGTTCATTAAAAGAAACAGAAAAATACCTTTCCCTGTCTTTTCAAAATATAAAAAGGCCCGAACCGCTTATACTTACGGTTCGGGCCTCTCTCCCCTCAAAAAAGAAGGGTTTTATTCTTGATCTGCTTTCCCAAGCTCATATGCTTCGTTCATAACTTTCATCAATAACTCTAACACCGGCTGCGCTTTCTCCATATCAAGCGCAATTCCATTATCATCTAAAATGGCCTTTGCTTCTGGTAAATGCTTCATTGCGATTTGTAAAAATTGCATGCTTTTCTCATTCATATTACGTTCTTCCTCTCCATTAAAACTTTCACATACATAGTGTAACACGCTCGCTATCCTTCGTATAACTCTTTATATTTTTTCATATGTGCCAATTGTTTATTTAAACCGTATTCTAACGGGGTATTTCTTTTTATCGAAATAACCTCTACAGCTTCATCTCTTTCTTCCTTATTCTCTTTATTTACTTTATCCTCTGCACGTAAAAGGTTCATACCTTTTTTCCATAATGACTTTTTACCACTAAGTAAATTGTATATGCCAAGATACTCCTCGTTCATTCCATTTTCCCATAAGCATTCACATACATCTTCAACGTATAGTAAATCACTTCCGTTTTCCTCACTCGCATAAAGGCACTCTTTCTCACCAAGTTCTGCTAAAATAAGCTGATGATACATCATAAAAGATGGTTGCCATGGTCCATATAATGTAGGAACTCGAAATACACTATATTGTACCTCTCCTTTTTTTAATCCTTCTTCCACTCTTGAAAATAGACGTTTATTTTCGGATTCATCTGCGTTTCCTACTTCAATAGAAGAAATTAGATTTAACTTCACTTTATGCTCTTCACACAGTCTTATAATTCGCTTTAAATACTGCAATATAACTCTTTCATTTCGAAAGCCGCTTTGTTGATTTGGTTCATACAAACAAAAGTAAACTGTATCGAACTTCTCTCCTTCTACTGATTTCCAGCCATCTTCATCTCTTATCGAATAATACGTAAATAACGCATTTCGCCCAATTAACAATAACTTCTCTTCATTAATTTTTTTCATATTCTCGAATTCATCAAAATCAAGACCGTACACTTCTACTTCTTCTGCAATCATTTTATTCACAAGGTGATAACCTACAAATGTAAGTGCACCTATAATTAGTACGCGCTCCATACCACCAACCCTTTCTCCTTGAAACAAATAGCTCCTCATTTATGTATATGGGAGCTTCACAATTCTTCTTCATATTTTTTAAAGAAATCAGTCGTTTGCCTAACCATTTTATATTTCACATCTTGCAGATGGAATAAGACAGAAGTATCGCATTGATTAAATTGCCTCATTTTCTCGTATTTACGTAACAGCTGTTTTCTTCCTCTTTTTTCTTGTGTTGATACGAAAACTTTAACAGGTACACAAGACGGAAGAAGCGTAAATGATTTCTTATTTATTTTTGATTCTAATTCTTCTTCTTTGGAATCATACGCCAAACTTAATTCCTTCACGAGCCTCTTGTAAAAAAACTTATGCTCTTTCTCAAACTCCACATACTCTGGTAAATCTAAACACGGATTTAACATAATGACAGAGCGTATACATTCAGGGTATTTGTTCATCATTTCAAGTGCTACAAGCGCACCCATACCATCTGCCATAATGTGCATTTTCGCATTTAATGTCTCTTTTCTCAATACAACATCATATAAGCGTTTTGCTAGACGAACAGATTGGTCGTTTCCCCAGTGTCTTCCGTATAAATTAGAAGAAAAGACCGTGTAGCCTTTCTCAATAAGGCCATTTAAAAAATAAGATCTACCCGCATGCTGTGTCCATAAACTTGTACCATTCTCAATAAAGTAGTTGTAATCACCAAGAAGCATGACAGAAAATCCATTTGGCTTCTCCGGTAAATAAATGACGCATGGTTCTTTTTCTAAGTAAAAAAAACGTTCCGTAATACTCATTTTTCCCCCGCCTTATTTTCTAAACGTATAAAAGTACTCTTTTATAATGTATGAACGGAATGCAAATTTGCGTTGAAAAATCTACAAATATTTTTCTATATTCTTTTTTCAATTGTGTTACAATAAGGACAGATTGAACGAATAGAGGTGTAAAATATGCGTTTCATTTGGGCATTAATTTGGTCGTTCTTGCTTGTACATATGATGAGCTATGTAATCGGCTCTATGACTGGCGGTACATACGATTTTAACCAAGCGTCTATTTTCTCAGTTGTTCTTGCGGTATTGGTACTAGCAATTGCAGCTGCAATTCCAAACGAGCCAGTAGAACAACACTAAAAAAAGAGTCCGGATTTTATCCGAACTCTTTTTTATTTTACTTCACATAAACGACTAACTCATTATTTGCTACATCAACAACTACATGACTATTGTCAGTAATCGTTCCTGCAATTAATTCTCGTGCTAATTTTGTCTCAACTTGACGCTGTACATATCGTTTTAACGGACGAGCTCCGTACATCGGATCAAAACCAGCTTCTACAACAAACTCTTTCGCAGCATCTGTTAATTCTACCGTAATGTGACGATCATCTAAACGACCTTGTAATTCTTTTACAATTTTATCAACAATACCTTTAATTTCATTCGCTGTAAGAGGCTTGAATAAAATAATTTCATCGACACGATTTAAAAACTCTGGTCGGAAATGCCCTCTTAATTGTCCCATAACAAGTTCTCTTGATTCCTCTTTAATTGAGCCATCTGCTTCTAAACCATCTAATAAATGAGCAGATCCAATGTTTGAAGTCATAATAATAACCGTGTTTTTAAAGTCTACTGTACGACCCTGTGAATCTGTAATGCGTCCATCATCTAACATTTGTAATAAAATGTTGAATACTTCTGGATGTGCTTTTTCAATTTCATCTAACAAAATAACGGAATACGGTTTACGTCTTACTGCTTCTGTTAATTGACCACCCTCTTCATATCCAACATATCCAGGAGGTGCACCAATTAAGCGTGACACAGCGTGTTTCTCCATATACTCAGACATATCAATACGAATCATTTGCTCTTCACTATCGAATAAAGACTGCGCTAATGTTTTTGCAAGTTCTGTTTTACCAACACCAGTCGGTCCTAAGAAGATGAAGGAACCAATTGGACGGTTCGGGTCTTTAATACCAGCACGCGCACGAAGAACTGCATCTGATACTAAGCTTACCGCTTCCTCTTGTCCGATTACACGCTCTGATAGAATTTGCTCTAGGCGTAATAATTTCTCGCGTTCACCTTCAACGAGTTTTGCGACAGGAATACCAGTCCAGCGTGAAACAATATCAGCAATCTCTTCTTCACTTACTTCCTCACGTAATAAACGATTTTCTTGTTTATTATGCGCGCCCATTTCTTCTGCTTCTTTTAACTCTTTTTCGATAGCAGGGATTCTCCCGTGACGAAGTTCCGCTGCTTTATTTAAATCGTAGTTACCTTCTGCTTCTTCTAATTCACGGCGCAGACGCTCCAAATGTTCACGTAAGTCACGAACTTTGTGAATATCTTCTTTTTCTTTCTCCCATTTCGCTCTCATACCACTTGCAATTTCTTTTAAATCCGATAATTCACGTTGCAATATTTTTAGACGTTCTTGACTACCAAAGTCCTTTTCTTTTCCAAGAGCTGCTTCCTCAATTTCTAACTGCATAATGCGGCGCGTTACTTCATCTAATTCTGTTGGCATAGAATCAATTTCCGTACGAATTGTTGCGCATGCTTCATCAACAAGGTCAATCGCTTTATCTGGTAAGAATCGATCTGAAATATATCGATCTGATAAAACAGATGCTGCTACAATCGCGCGGTCATGAATATTTACACCGTGATAAATTTCAAAACGCTCTTTTAAACCACGTAAAATGGAAATTGTATCTTCAACAGTTGGTTCTTCTGCTAATACTTGTTGGAAACGTCTTTCTAGCGCTGGATCTTTCTCAATATATTTGCGATATTCATCTAGTGTTGTCGCCCCGATACAATGCAGTTCACCACGCGCAAGCATTGGTTTTAACATATTCCCTGCGTCCATTGCGCCTTCTGTTTTACCAGCGCCGACGATTGTGTGCAGTTCATCAATGAATAATAAAATGCGGCCTTCACTCTTTTTAATTTCATTTAATACAGCTTGCAGACGCTCTTCAAACTCACCGCGGAATTTCGCGCCAGCTACAAGTGCACTCATATCTAACGCAAAGATTGTTCTATCTTTTAATCCTTCCGGTACGTCCTTTTTCACAATACGCTGCGCTAATCCTTCAACGATTGCTGTTTTACCAACACCTGGCTCACCAATTAAAACCGGGTTATTTTTCGTTTTACGTGAAAGGATACGAATGACGCGGCGAATTTCACTATCACGCCCGATAACAGGGTCAATTTTCCCCGCTCTTACTTCCGCCACCAAATCACGACCATATTTTTCTAACGCTTCATAAGTTGCTTCTGGATTTTGACTAGTCACTCTTTGATTCCCCCGAACTGTCATTAAAGACTGTAATAAGTTATTTTTCGTAATATGAAATCTTGTGAATAATTGGTTTATATCGCCTTTTTCTTCAGAAAAAGCAAGCAATACATGCTCGACTGAAATATAGTCATCTTGTAATTTCTCTGCTTCTTTTCCTGCTCTTACAAGTAGTTGTTGCAGAGCACCTGTTATATATAATTTGCCTGCTTCTGCACCGCTTCCCGTTACAGAAGGCTTTTTCTTAATTAAACTTTCGGCGCCTTGTTTTAACGCTTCTATATCGACATTCATTTTTTGAAAAATACGTACTGCTAACCCATCTTGCTCTTCTAATAATGTAAACAAGAGATGAACAGTATCTACTTCTTGATGATGATGAGATACCGCTAAAGATTGGGCACTCATAATCGCCTCTTGTGTTTTTGTTGTCATTTGATTTAAGTCCATCTTTACAGTCCTCCAAATGTTTGACTTTCTTTGACCTTTGATTTGATTATACGCCAACTGACTTTTTTATACAATAATTTTGATTATGTATTTTCAAACTTATTATTGGAAAAAGAAAAAGGGAGCATGCATGATACGACTGAAAAATATACGGTAAATGAAATTATAATGTGTGATGACAAAAAAGCCGCAATAACGATTGCGGCTTCTGTTACGGTTTTCTTTTATATGTCCACTGACGGTTATGATTCGTATTATCTGGAAACTTGTCACCGGCAGTTAACTTTACCATTTGCGGATCTTTCACCATACTTCCCGTTTCACCAATTTCTACGTAAATGCCATCATTCGGCGCTTTTTGTCCAGAACGAAACCTGCGATTTTGTCCCATTTCCATTCTCCTTCCATGACGTCTTTGCCTCATTAGTATATCCATTTTAAAAGAAAGCTTTTCTGTCATGTTTAGGAAACAAGTACTACATTTCGTTCTTGTACATATACATGAATGACACAAGCTTAAAGCAGGGATTCCCTTCCTATTTGTAGAAAAAAAGAAACCAACCTACTATAGGCCAGTTTCAAAGGAGAGTCAAACATATACGAGAAGATTACATGTTCATTATAAGCATCATCATACGAGCAATGTAACCCTTTTCACAATTTATACATAATGAAAGAAACATTGTTTGAACTTTCTAAAAAGATGTTGACTTTTCTTAATTTCCAGCGAGAAATAGTAGACACCGCAGCACTTTGCGACGTAAGATGGATATATAGTGAACTTTCCATCTTTAGTGATCTCACCCAGTCTAACCTCTTATTTCTGCATATTAAAAACGGAAATACAGATAAAAACAAAAAATTATTATAAGAGGTGAAATTATGAACAAACAACATTTAATCGCATTAGACTTAGACGGCACATTATTAACAGACAACAAAATAATTTCCACTCGAACGAAATATACAATTGCAAAAGCAAAGGAACAAGGACATATTGTCGTTATTTCAACAGGACGTCCCTTCCGCGCTAGTTATGATTACTATAAAGAACTTGGTCTTAATACACCAATCGTAAACTTTAATGGCGCTTACGTACATCACCCTCTTGATTCAAAGTGGGGAACACATCACTCTCCTCTTGAGCTAGCAACAGCCCAAGAAATTGTCCGAGCTTGCTTTGATTTTGGCGTAAAAAATATATACGCTGAAGTAATGGACGATGTGTATGTTCGTGAAATTGATGAAGATAAAAAACATATTTTCGAATTCGGTTCTCCAAAGATTTTTACAGGAGACTTATTAAATATTTTAAACGATCATCCAACTTGCTTATTAATAGACGCACATGACGAGCATTCCAGTGCAATTCGTCAACACTTAACTGATATGCATGCTGAAGTAATTGACCATAGAAAATGGGGCGCACCTTGGCCGATTATTGAAATTGTAAAAAGTGGGTTAAATAAAGCTGTCGGATTACAAAAAATTTCTAGTCATTACAACATTCCACAAGAACGAATTATTGCTTTCGGTGATGAAGATAACGACTTTGAAATGATTGAATTTGCTGGTCACGGCATCGCAATGGGGAATGCAATTCCTGAATTAAAATCACTCGCAAACCATACGACGTTAACGAACGAAGAAGATGGTATTGCACTATATTTAGAAGAGGTTCTTGGGTTGTAATCTAAAAATTCCCTACTTATAGTTTCTCGCCAAACGCTCATACTATGATTAGACGCAAAAGTCAGCGCGTCGATTGTTTTCAGCTAAATAAAGGGGGTTTTTCGAATGGGTAAAAAGAACAAATCAAAACGTTTTATCCAACAAGGAGCCGATGCTGTTATGAAGCATGATGCAAGATTCCCGTACCGTGGTACATTAGCTGAGGCAGAAAAAGCGAGAAGCAACTCTTCTTTTGGAGGGGTCTAAATGGGGAACTTACTATTCCAACAAGCTAGAGATGCTGTTGCAAATGCCGTATCTTGTTCAAGCGGTGCTGAGCAACAAGATCTCGTATACAGAGCCAAAAACGCTTTGCACTCTGCTTACGCAAACTCTTCAACAGCTGAAAAAGTTCAGCTACGCGAAATGCAGGAGCAGTTGCAAAATATTACGAATTTACATTAAAAAAGAGGACCAGCTTTGGTCCTCTTTAATCTTTTCGGAACAGTCCAAACACCCCAACAGTTTGCAGTACGTTTGTAAATGCACCTGGGTCCACTTGCTTAATAACCCTCTCTAATTCATACAGTTCGTAACGCGTAATAACAATCATTAACATTTCCTTATTTTCATTTGTATAAGCACCTGTTGCCGGTATAGTTGTAATCCCCCTCACTAAGCGTGAGTGAATTGCCTTTCTTACATCTACCCCATTCTTCGTAACAATTAATGCTGTAATCTTCACATGCCGCGTATGAATCGCATCGATGATTCGCGTTGACACATACAAAGTCACCAAAGTATATAATGCTTTTTCCCACCCATACACATAGCCAGCAGCAATAATGATCAGTGCATTAAAGAAGAAAAAATACGTACCGACAGGCTTATCTTTTATTTTGGATAAAATCATGGCGATAATATCTAAACCACCTGTAGAAGCCCCCCACTTTAACGCAATCCCTACTCCAATTGCCGAAATAAGCCCTCCAAAAATTGCATTCAAGATGATATCATTCGAAACAGCTCGAACTGGGATAATTTCTAAAAACAACGTCATAAATATAACGCACAAAAAACTAAAAAACGTAAAAGCTTTCCCAACCTTTTTCCACGCTAAAATAACGACAGGAATATTAAATAAGCTAAACAATACTCCTGTAGATATATGAATAGATAAAAAATCTCCTAGTATTTGTGATAATAATTGAGACAATCCAGCAAAACCACTCGCGTACACTTTCGCTGGTGTTAAAAATAAATTCATTCCAATCGCATTTAATAAACCTGCAATGATTACAACGATTAACTTCTTTATAAGTTCGGTATAATTCAACTTCAAATCCATTTCTAATCCACCTTTATTATTCATGAATGCACCACTATACATAGTCTTTACGAAAAAGGAAATGATAAACGTACAACGTTTAGAAATGGAGTTGATACATATGCCACATACGAGTGATAACGACAAAAAAGCACGCGATAATAATGCAAAACGCGCACAAAAAAATGAACAAGAACAAAAGAATATAGAGCAAGGTAAGCGTGCCTATTCCAAAAAGACCGATCACCTTTAATTCCATCGTACACCGACATATTGTCGGTGTACTTTTTTTACATTTTACAGGAAAAAAACATTAAAAATTCACTTCATGTTCACTTCTATATTCTACAATAGCGATAACATATTCGGATGAGGTGTTAGCGTGAGAGGGAAACACATTTTCATTATTACTGCACTAATAAGTATATTAATGCTAGCTGCTTGCGGACAAAAAAATAGTTCAGCTACAGTCGCTACAGCAACAGACTCAACCATTACGAAGAGCGACTTCGAAAAGCAGTTGAAAGATCGTTACGGAAAAGACATGCTATACGAAATGATGGCACAAGACGTTATTACGAAAAAATATAAAGTATCTGATGATGATGTGGATAAAGAAGTACAAAAAGCGAAAAATCAATACGGCGATCAATTCACAGCAGTATTAGAAAACAATCGTTTAAAAGATGAAGCTGATTTCAAAAATCAAATTAAGTTCAAACTTGCTATGAATGAAGCAATTAAGAAAAGTGTTACAGAAAAAGACGTGAAAAATCACTATAAACCAGAAATTAAAGCGAGTCACATTTTAGTAAGTGACGAAAATGAAGCGAAAGAAATAAAGAAAAAACTAGATGCTGGTGCTTCATTCGAAGAATTAGCAAAACAAGAATCACAAGATCTACTATCAAAAGAGAAAGGCGGAGACCTCGGATACTTCAATTCAGGTACAATGACACCTGAATTTGAAACAGCTGCCTACAAACTAAAAATTGGTCAAATTAGCGATTCCGTCAAATCACCAAATGGCTATCACATTATTAAACTAACTGGTAAAAAAGATTTAAAACCTTACGATGAAGTGAAAGACTCCATCCGCAAAAACTTAGAAGCAGAACGTATTGCCGATCCTACATTTGGTCAAAAATTATTACAACAAGAATTAAAAAAGGCAAATATTAAAATAAACGATAGTGAGTTGGAAGATACGTTTACTCTTGCACATGAGCAAGGAAATTAAAAAAGCACCACCTTATATTTTACAAATATAAGGTGGTGCTTTTTATTTACTTTATTTCTTAAAGTACGTCCAACCTTCTTCTTGGTAAACCTTTTCTTCCTTCATCAACTTACCAAGTGCACGCTTAAATGCAGCTTTACTCATATTGAAACGTTCTTTAATATCTTCTGGGTGGCTCTTATCCCAAAACGGCATTGCTCCGCCTCGTTCTTCCATATATGCATAAATTACAGCAGCGTCATCTTCCATTCCTTCTTCTTTACGAGGAAGAAGTGAAATGTTAATTGTACCGTCATCTTTCACGTCAATAATACGGCCCGTTACACGCTCACCGATGCGGACTTGTTCTTTTCTTTCTGTGTGGTGTAAGAAAGCACGGAAATGCTCATCCGTTAGTATGAATGAACCAACTTGAAGCGAACGATACACACGTCCATTTACGTTTTTATTACGCATAGATGGCGTCGCATCTACGATAATTTCTTGCATATCACTGTCTCTTGCCGGAAGAGCGATAAGGCGATCACGATTCGTTAATTTTAACGTACAATATAATTCGTCTCCAACCTCTGGCCATACTGGCATATAAATCGGGAACTCATCAGCTGGGATTAGTATATCTTTTGATACACCAATATCAACAAACACACCTAAACTAGGAATAACTTCTACAACCTTTACCCAGTTCCAATCAAAAGTTGTAATAAGCGGCTCCTTCATTGTTGCTGAAACACGATTTTGGTGATCAAGGTATAAGAATACATCAATCGTATCGCCTTCTGCGATTTCTCCAGCTACTTCGTTTTTATGTAGGAAAATTTCTTCTTCTTCATTCCCAACCATATATCCGATTTCCGTTTCGCGTAAAACAGTTACCTGTTCAATCGATCCTATTTGCAAATACATATTTTTTAATTCCCTTCTATATATATAAAATTATCTTTTTTATCATTCCAAACAAAAGTTAATTATAACACGATTCTTTCTTTATTTGTCCAACTGCCTAAAATTCACTATAATAAAATGAGGTTACATCATTATAAGTATGAAAACACTTAAGTCTAAGCTCGTTTTCAGCTATACTTTAGTATGTACAGTACATAAAAAGATTAGAAATTTATTTGGAGGTGCTAACTATGGCAAAAGACAGTTCTTTTGACATCGTTTCGAAAGTAGAATTACCTGAAGTAACAAACGCAATTAACATCGCATTAAAAGAAATCCAAAACCGATATGACTTTAAAGGAAGTAAAAGTGATATTAAATTAGAAAAAGAAGTACTTGTTTTAACTTCTGATGACGAGTTCAAATTAGACCAAGTAAAAGACGTTCTAATTTCTAAACTTGTAAAGCGTAACGTTCCAATTAAGAACTTAGATTACGGAAAAGTTGAGGCTGCTACTGGTAACACAGTTCGCCAACGCGCAACACTTCAACAAGGTATCGATAAAGATAATGCAAAAAAAATTAACAACATCATTAAAGAAATGAAATTAAAAGTAAAAACACAAGTACAAGATGATCAAGTACGTGTAACAGCGAAAAGCCGTGATGACTTACAAGCAGTTATCGCAGCAGTTCGCAGCGCTGATTTACCGATTGACGTACAATTTATTAACTACCGCTAAAAAGAAAAACTCCTCTAATTAGAGGAGTTTTTCTTTTTGTCATGTAGGAACAATATGACAAGGTCAAGCGGGTATTTGCGGTGAAAATTGCTGAGCGAACAGAGTCTATTCATACGAATATCTTACAGGTGACCGCAAGGAAAAGACTTCTTAGGACGTTTCCCTTCAACTTGAATCACTTTCCTTATCAATTGAATCCTAAACCAAAGTCACCACAACTACCTCCATAAACCAAAATCTCTCTCCCTAATTAAGCGTAACAATTTATGAGTATAAGAATATTTTCCACCCTTCAATGTAATGTAAAATTAATAAGGGATCTTATTTTGTGAAAAAAGTTAATTATAAAAGAGTTAGAAGTGGTTATTTGAAGAAATTAATATTATGTTTTTTATTGGCTATATTCTCTCTAAATATTAAAGGATGTTCTAATAATATGACTACACTAAAGGATAAATCTAATTGCATTCACAAAGCTTGGTACAAAAAACCTATGTTATGTAATAATTTAAAGAAACACTAAATAGTTGATGATAAAGGTCATAAAAAAGACACTTTAAGTTGCCTTCCTCTTACTTGAACCATCTTAATTTTAATATGGAAGGAAAAGAAGTATAAAGTGTTAATAAGGATGCAGATTTCAAAATAGAAAGTACGTTAAGTAAACTTTCATTCAAAAATTCATATTAAGTAATAATATTTTAGAATCAAGTTTATAAAAAATATTAAGAGGTTTATAAGTGTAAAACCTACAGGAACTTTTCCTGTGGGTTTTATTGTACTATAAGTATTTATTTAGCAATTATGTTTTTCGAAATATTCTTCTTTAATTATTTGTAATTTTTTTTCGTTTTTTGTTAATTCAAATATAAATAACGCTTTTTTCATGTTATTGGCAACTTTTTCTTTATTAGATTGTTTAAGCTTTAATAAATTCGAACCTTTTTCATAGTATAGTTCACCCAATAAGTATAAAGTATTTAGATTAATAGCTAATTTGATACCCTTATCAATGTATTTTTTTGCTTCTTCATATTGATATGTGTAACTTAAACATTTTGCTAAATTATAAATGATTTTCAATTTAATTTCTTTATCTCTAGGAAAATCTAACTTATTAAAATTATTTAAACATCTTTTTAATATATTGATACTCTCTTTATATTCTTTATTTTCTGCATGAAATATAGCCATTGTCTGCATAATATCTATTTCTCTCTCTGTTAAAAAATCAATATTCGTTACAGTTATTTTTAATGCATTATTTAAAAGAGTTAAAGCCGTTTTTATTGAGTTATTCACACGATATATAGCAATTGCTTCATGCCATATTAGAAATTGTTTATCTTCTTTTATTCGAAAATTATTTAAGTTTTTTTCTTTTGTTACTATTTCATAAAGCTCTTTATATTGATGTTGTCTTATGCAATCCTTCATTACGCATTTTACATTTTCTATATATTTGAATTTTTTGTTTTGAGTTAGTGCAAATATATTATTTGGATCAATACCAAGTCTTTCTGATAATTGATATAACAATATGCTAGATGGATAAATCACACCTTTTTCGATCTTGCTAATTTGACTTTGTGAACATATTCCATGACATAATTCGGATTGTGATATATTTTTTTTAATTCTGAGTTCTTTAATGGTAATACCCAAATCGTAAAATTCCATCTTTCCTCCTACTATTTAGTACTGTATTAGTATAAGAGTATTCTCTAAATTTTAATGTAATGTAAAATTAATATAGTTGCAACGATTGTTTATTCCAAAGGTCTTTTCCTCCCACTATAAGAAGCCTCCCCTTCTCTTTTCCTATCGGTGTTGACAAAAAAACTGGCTAGGAAGAAGACTTTCTCCCTAACCTGGAAAACTTCTCTCATTAGAGAAGTTTTTAGATTTATTAAGAGCAACACCATATCGCTTTATCAAATGATTTTTCAGGAATGTATACTTTATCATTTTCGATTTTGTATTTAATATTATTTCTCTTCAGAATTGCTGTGTCAACAGAATGAACACTATCGCCCCACCGAACAAATTCCCCATCGTCACCGTTGTCCCAGAAATACAGAATTACGAATACGATAAGAAGACTCAAACATATAGCGAACAACTTCTTTCCCCTCAAACATCTCACCTCATCACGCACTTTTAATTGCACACAAAAGAGAATGTTCCCTTATTTCCGTCTCTCTTTAACCACAATTAAAAAAGCAATAAACAATACGTTCACACCGACGATTAAAGAGATAAATAACCAATTCACACCTGTTTCTTCATTAACTTTATACACATTTGATTCTTCGCGCTTTAAAACGAGATAAAACTTTCCTTTTTCTTCTCTTATAATTTCATCTTCTAACAATCCTTTTAACTCTTGTTTTTCACCAATCACACTTACAGGTAAAGCAACCTTTTGTGTTTCTTTCGTATTATTAATCGCTACTAATGTCACTTCATCTTTATACTTCCGTTTCAGTATACTCATTCCATCTTTATCATATAAAAGTTCAAACGTACCACGCCTTAGAGATGGTCTCGTTTGTCTAAGTTCACCAAGTTTCGTTATGTGCTGCATAAATTTTTCATCTGATTTGAAATCCATTAACCGTCTATTATCTGGAGTATCCCCTCCATCTAATGCGATTTCAGTTCCGTAATAAAAATTCGGAATACCTGGTGATGTTAATACATATGTAAGAGCTAGTTTCAAACGAGATGGTGGATAATTCATATTCTCTTTTGCAATACGAGCAAATCTTTTTGTATCTTGATTATCTAAAAATGTAACGAATTCCTCGTCTTTTTTACTCACATCATATAAAGATTTTACCGATACGTCCACTTTGGAAAACGATTCTACTATTTTTTCGTTGTATTCAATATCTTCTTTTGTCATAACACGAAAATCTTTCTTTATCACTTGCATATCTTTTTGCACGCCATCCCAGAAAGCAGGTGACTTTTTTTCACTATGCATTACATAACTTGCATCTAAATCGGCTTCTTTGATCCACCATTTCATCGAGTCGATTACTTGTTGTTCGTTTTCTCTAAGCGGAAATTGAAATATAACTTTCATTCCCCTTGCATGAGCTTCTTTTACAAGTTCTTTCACATCATTTTCTGTTCCGAAATGTTCATTTACCTTTTGAAAATTGCGCACGTCTAACCCATCGTACTTTCCACTTTCAAAAAGGGGTGAAAGCATAACAGTGGTAAATCCCATTTCTTTTATGTAATCTAGTCTCTTGATAATCCCTCTTATATCTCCACCCTGATATCCTTCTAAATTTCCAACTTCTAACTGTTTGTCATTTTTAGGTTCTCCATTATTAAAGCGATCAATCATAATGGAATATATAACTTCGTCTCTCCACTCTCTTTTTTCGTCTGCAAACGTATGTATTGGTACAAATAAGACGACAGCTAAACAAAAACAAATGAATAGTTTCCTAGTCCGTATTTTTCCCACACGCATCCCCCATATTTTTTAATTGTAAGAATATTATACCAATTATCCGAACAAATCGCATATGTTGATTTCTTTCTCCTCAAAATACTTCATGTTAGATTTTATAACATGAAGTATAAATTTTTCTGAATTTTTAGTTGATTTTTATATTTATTTCGAATATGATATGAAACATAACAAATTGATGTTATTTTTTCTAACATTATAGGAGGAGAGAGAATGAATACGGGAGATACGGTTTTTATGTTTGTAGCGACAGTAATGGTCATGTTAATGACACCAGGATTGGCACTTTTTTACGGGGGCATGGTTCGCAGTAAAAATGTACTCAGTACAACAATGCATAGTTATAGTGCAATGGCTATCGTTTCAATTCAGTGGATTGTAATTGGTTATTCTTTATCATTCGGACCAGATTGGCACGGACTTATCGGTACACTCGATTGGTTCGCTTTAAACGAAGTTACTTACGCACCAAATCCAGACTACTCATCTACTATTCCTCACAATTTATTTATGATGTTTCAACTCATGTTCGCCATTTTAACTCCAGCTTTAATTTCAGGTGCATTCGCCGAGAGAATGCGATTTTCAGCTTTCCTTATTTTCATCCTTCTATGGACAACGATCGTTTACAATCCTGTTGCTCATTGGGTATGGGGTGTTGGCGGATGGCTAAGAGAACTTGGCGCGTTAGACTTCGCTGGTGGTAACGTCGTTCATATCACATCTGGTGTGGCTGGTCTTGTATTAGCTATTTTCCTCGGAAAACGAAAAAATATAAACGGTCCATCTCCTCATCATTTACCATTTACGATGCTTGGTGCTGGCTTACTATGGTTCGGTTGGTTCGGCTTTAACGTCGGAAGCGCATTATCTTTAAACGACGTAGCTTTAACTGCATTTATTAATACAAATATAGCCGCCGCTGCCTCAGCATTAACTTGGATGCTTTCAGAATGGTTCTTCCAATCAAAACCAACTGCGATGGGAGCTGCTTGCGGAGTTGTTTCCGGTCTAGTCGCAATTACACCAGCTTGCGGGTTCGTTACACCTTTCTCCGCCCTTCTTATCGGAGCAATCGGCGGTATATTATGCTTCGGAGCGGTCTTTTTCTTAAAAACAAAATTCGGATACGACGATACACTTGATGCTTTTGGATGCCATGGCATTGGAGGAACTTGGGGCGGTATTGCGACAGGACTATTCGCAACTACTACTGTAAACGGCGATGGTGCTAATGGATTATTTTACGGAAACGCTACTTTACTTTTTAAACAACTTGTAGCAATTGGAGCAACCTATGCATTTACAATCATAATGACGTACGCCATTATTAAAGCAATTAACTTCTTCCTCCCTGTTCGCGTCGATGAGCACGAGGAACATATGGGGCTTGATATTTCGATGCACGGCGAGAAGGCTTATGAGTATACAGAGCGAGTAAACTAAAAAAGAGATGCAATCTATTAGTAGTAGATTGTATCTCTTTTTATTAGACTTGTCGGCGGCATACCCTAGTTGATATATTCGTGAATATATCAGCGATTATTTGGATATATCGACGATTTTTTAAATATATCAGCGATTCTTCCAATATATCGACGTTTCGACACAGGATATCGATTTACCAACAAATTCTGACATGACCTAAACGTAAAATACCCCCGAGTAACTTTACACACAAAAAAGACGACCGAAATCCGGTCGTCTTTCCCTATTTATTTCGGAGCATTTCCTACATATTGCGTAATATCAACATTTAACGCTTGCGCCAAACGCATACCGTACTCTTGATCTGCACGGAAGAAGTTACAAACAGCTAGTAATTTCGTACGTTCATTTACGTCTTTTAAGTCATTTGTTAAGTTTGCAATTAAGTTTGCTTGCTCTTCTTTAGAGAATGAACGGTAACGCTCACCTGCTTGCTTGAAGTCATTTGGTTTGTCAATTTTTTCACGAGATACATAGCCTTCTACTTTCATAGTTGAATCGCGGTAAGTTGGGTCTTCAACTGGATTTTCAGTATGACGACTCGGTTCATAGTTGATTGTAGATGGGTTTTGATTCATTTGCATCGCACCATCACGTTGTTGGTTATGAACAGCTGCGTATGGGCAATTCACAGGAATTTGTAAGTAGTTTGCCCCAAGACGGTAACGCTGTGTATCTGGGTAAGAGAATAAACGACCTTGTAATAATTTATCTTCAGATGGTTCAATGCCATTTACAGTTGCGCTTGGAGAGAACGCGACTTGTTCTACTTCCGCAAAGAAGTTTTTCGGATTACGATTTAACGTCATTGTCCCTACTTCAATTAATGGGAAGCGATCTTCTGGCCATACTTTCGTTGGATCTAATGGATCGAAATCTAAAGAATCCGTTTCTTCTAGTTGCATCACTTGTACGTGTAAATCCCACTTCGGATAATTTCCTTTTTCAATTGCATCGAATAAATCGCGAGTTGCATGGTTGAAGTCTTTTCCTTGTACTTCTTGCACTTCCTTCGCACTTAAATTACGTACATCTTGCTGCGGTTTCCAGTGGTATTTAATATAAACGATTTTGCCTTCTGCATTAATCCATTTGAATGAATGGACACCGAAACCTTCCATTTCACGATAGCTTGCTGGTGTACCATAATCAGAAAACACCCATGTCATCATATGTGTAGATTCTGGACTTAACGTCATGAAATCCCAGTAACGATCTGGCGTTTGAATATTTGTATCAGGTGCCGGTTTTAAAGAATGCACCATATCAGGGAATTTAATTGCATCACGAATGAAGAAAACTGGTAAATGGTTACCTACGATATCGTAATTTCCTTCTTCTGTATAAAATTTAACAGCGAACCCGCGTGGATCACGAGCTGTTTCCGGAGAACCTTGACCATGAATAACCGTCGAGAAACGAACGAATACAGGTGTTTCAGTTCCTTCATTTTGTAAAAATGCTGCCTTTGTATATTGCTTCATGCTATTTTTCGTTACGAATACACCGTGAGCACCTGCACCACGCGCATGCACCACGCGCTCTGGAATACGTTCACGATCAAAGTGAGCCAGTTTTTCTACCAAATGATAGTCTTCTAATAATACCGGTCCACGGCGACCAGCTGTGCGAGAATTTTGGTTATCTCCAACTGGAGCACCTTGGTTTGTTGTTAAGCGATTATTTGGATTCATCTAGGGGGGATCCTCCTCTTTATTTCGTAGTAATTACTATTTATTTATAATTATTATAAACTAATTATTATTCAAAACTAAATCTTTGTCAACTATTTCCTTCATTTTTTTGGAAACAATTTCAGCTAAGCATTCGATAAAAACAGATTGTGCATTCGGCATATTTGGTCTAAAATATTTGGCATTTAGTTCATCCGTTACAACTTTACATTCATAATCGTTGTCATATAAAACCTCTAAATGCTCTGCCACAAAGCCAACTGGACAATATATGAAAGATTCATATCCATGCTCTTTATATAAATCTTTTGTTAAATCTTGCACATCTGGTCCAATCCATGGATCTGGAGTATTTCCGGCACTTTGCCAACCAATTGTATAGTTTTGAATGTTTGCAGCTGCTGCAATCAAATCCGCTGTATGCTGCAATTGCTCCACATAAGGATCACCTGCTGCAATAATTTTTTCTGGTAAACTATGTGCAGAAAAAATTACGACAGTCTTCTCTTTATCTACAATATTAGTAAACGTCTCTTTTATTTGATTTGCCCAATACAAAATAAATTTCGGTTCATCATACCATTGTTCAATTGGTTCAATAACAGGCCCACCGATTTCTTTTGAAAGACGAATAGCACGGTCATTATACGCTTTAATGCTAAAAGTAGAATAATGCGGCGCTAATACGATACTAATTGCCTGCCCAATTCCATCGCGCTTCATCTCTTCTACAGCATCTTCTATAAATGGAGCAACATGTTTTAAGCCTAAGTAACAAGTAAATTCATACTCTGTAAATATGTTATTCATTGCATCTGTTAATTTATGCGCTTGCTCTTTCGTAATTTTTGCAAGTGGTGAAATTCCGCCAATTGCTTTATAGCGACTAATTAAATCTTGGAGTGCTTCTTCAGATGGCTTACGCCCATGGCGAATATGTGTGTAATACGCTTCTACATCATCTAATGATTCTGGCGTCCCATACGCCATTACGAGTAAACCTATTTTTTTCTTTGTCATCTATATAACACCTCAATTTTATAAATGAGAATCTTTTTCAAGAACATTTGTTTCCAATTATAACAACTAATAATAAGTACGTCAAAATAATTATTATAAATAAGTATTATTTCTAATATGATTTTAAATTTTATATGACAATTCATTTAATAAAAAGCGACTTACATAAATGTAAGTCGCTTTTCTCCTATTCTTTAATATTTACCCCGTATTCTTTAAACCAAACATGAATTTGCGCTAAATGAGCTAAAAGTTGCGGCCCAGTCATTAATTGACCAAACCAAGGCGTTTGAAATGCACTGCCGCCTGACTCAATTAATCCACTCAGCTGTTCCTTATCGAATAGTTCGTGTAAAATCGAGCCTTTATCTGTTAATAAATCTTGTAGCCATACTGTTACTGCTTTTGTGTAGTGTGGATTATGTGTTTTCGGATACGGGCTCTTCTTTCTATATAAGATGTCATTTGGAAGTAACCCTTCTAACGCTTTACGCAATAGACCTTTTTCGCGGTTTTTATACATTTTCATTTCCCAAGGAATATTCCACGCATATTCGACAAGTCGGTGATCCGCAAATGGAACGCGTACTTCTAAACTTGCACCCATACTCATACGGTCTTTTCTGTCTAATAATGTTGTCATAAACCATACCATATTTAAATAAAATAATTGTCTTCTTTTTGCTTCAATTGGGCTTTCTCCCTCTAAAATAGGAACTTCTTGAATGGATTCTTCATAGCGCTGTTGTACATATTGTTGTAAATTTAATTTATTTCTCCATTCTTTCTTTAGCAATTGTTCACGCGCTTCTGTAGAACGCATCCACGGAAATACACTCGATTGTAAATCATCTTCTCTATAAAACCACGGATATCCACCAAATATTTCGTCTGCACATTCCCCAGATAAACCGACGACAAAATCTTGTTTAATTTCGCGGCAAAACCATAATAATGACGAATCAATATCTGCCATACCAGGTAAATCACGAACGAGTACTGCTTCTGTTAAATACTGTGCTAATTGTTCATTTGAAATGACGCAGCGATGATGAATTGTTTGAAACGTTTCAGTCATCAAATTAATAAATGGTGCATCTGAATTTGGCTGAAACGTATTTGCTTTAAAGTATTTGTCATTATCTTCGTAATCAACCGAATACGTGTGTAATTGACCTTTTCCTGATCTTGCGTATTCTTTCGCAGCAATTGCTGTAATCGCGCTCGAGTCTACACCACCTGATAGAAAAGTGCACAGTGGTACATCAGAAACGAGCTGCCTTGTAATCGCATCTTGTAATAAAAAGCGTGTTTTCTCTACTGTTTCTTCAAAGGAGTCTTCATGCTTTTTACTTTCCACATTCCAATATCTCCATATACATAAACCGTTCTTTGAAAATGTCATCGCATGACCTGGACGTAATTCTTTTATACCAGCATAAATACCATGACCTGGTGTTCTGGATGGTCCGAGACCGAATACTTCTGATAAACCTTCTAACGTTACTTCTGCCTTTACATCTGGATGTGCTAATATCGCTTTTAACTCTGAACCAAATAGTAATCGTCCACTATCGTATTTATAAAATAGCGGTTTTACACCTAATCGATCTCGTGCAATAAATACTTGTTCTTTCTGTTCATCCCATACCGCAAACGCATATATACCGTTTAAATGATCGACACATTCTTCTTTCCATTCAATATACGATGCTAATAGTACTTCCGTATCAGAATGACCTTTGAACGTATATCCTCTTCTTAAGAGTTCCTTTCGAATATCTTCCGTGTTATACAGTTCGCCATTATAACAAATTGCATAATTCGTTTCGTCTTTTAAACAAGTCATCGGCTGTTTACCACCCTCAGGATCAACAACGATTAACCGTTTATGCCCAAATGCGACATTGCCTTTAATCCAAACTTTATTATCATCTGGGCCACGCTTCGCTAACGTCTCAGCCATCTTCGTAACGGTGGCCCTTTCTCCTTCTAATGAGCGTTTATAATCCACCCATCCTGTAATCCCGCACATATAAATCATCCTTCCATCTTATTACTTTTCCTGAACGTGCAGTAATCCCCACTCTAAAAGTGCGGATCAAAAAAATGACAAACTTGACGATAACCTACTATCCACATATGGAATAGCATTTTCACTCAGTAAAACGTGTTTTATTGTATGCCCACCTATGTCTAGATGTGTCTAGTTATAAAGAATGCACGAACTGTCTATAACAGGAATAACTACTTTTCATAAAGGAGAAATCATGTATGATACAACGTAAACATATTTTATATAACCAGCCCCGCGCTCATACAGTCGGTAATGTAGAATATATAAACAATGAATGGATATTCTTTGATGACGAAAATGAGGAAGCATTTTTATTAGAAGATATTGCCGAAGATGGATTTGAGATTTTATATAACAACAACTGGCTACCAGCTCGTTTCTATGAACAAGATATATTACAAATCGCCAACGAACAGCACCATTTGCAAAATGGTGAAATGATACGTATTCGTAAAAAATTACTTCTTAGCTATACAGAATGGCTTGAAGAATTACCTGACTCTGTCTTTGCCTTATTAACAGAGGCATTGCAATCACTTCACTACTCTTTATATGATTGCATGTATTGTCATAATTATTTATCTTTCTTACCGAAAGAGGAAGCACGTGCAGGAGTAAATATTCTATTGTTCGATAATGAAGAAATGATTTGTACACTGCAGCACCATTTCGTTCGTCACGCTACGTCAAATAAAAATATGTTTCGTTTTACGAAAGTAAACGGAGAAGAGTTGCATATTGATGCGACATAAAAATAAAAACCACCTTATCTCCCAAACATTTGAGATTATAAGGTGGTTTTATTTTTATTTGAATACGTACCAGCCAATCGGTAATTTTAGTCCTAAGTATAATACCGCTACTAGCGCGACAATAAATAAGCCCCAAACCGCCCCTGTTGGTTTGTTTTTGCTCATTTTCACAAGAACCATTTCCATACCACCGATAACTAAAATACCAGCTAACATTTTTAAGCCATACCACATGTGCATGCTACCTGTTGCTGTCTTTACAATACTCATGTACAACATGAAGCCTGTCACAATAATGATAATGTACATTAGGCGAAGCCCCATATGTACACCTTTCCCTTTTCTCCCTGCTGAATAAAGTGAATACGCCACAAAGAATAAAATTAAACCTAACGCCCATGCTGTAATATGCATATGTACCATCGTATCCCTTACCTCCTCTTTTCACACTTTTTCACTCTATATGATAACATGTTCATTTATTTTCAGGAAATGTTTCGCTTTTTTACATTTAAATGATATAATATTTAGAGTATTTACAAACTTCTTGTAATAACAAAAGGGGGAACAATCATGATTCAAACTAAGGATATTATCGAACTTACAGACACATACGGAGCAAATAACTATCACCCACTTCCAATCGTTATTTCTAAAGCAGAAGGCGTTTGGGTAGAAGATCCTGAAGGAAACCGTTATATGGACTTATTAAGTGCATATTCTGCAGTAAACCAAGGTCATCGTCACCCAAAAATCATTAACGCTTTAATTGACCAAGCTAATCGTGTTACGTTAACTTCTCGTGCTTTCCATAGCGATCAATTAGGTCCTTGGTACGAAAAAGTTGCGAAACTAACTAATAAAGAAATGGTACTTCCAATGAATACAGGTGCAGAAGCTGTTGAAACTGCAATTAAAACAGCTCGCCGCTGGGCTTATGACGTGAAGAAAGTAGAAGCAAACCGTGCTGAAATCATCGTTTGTGAAGATAACTTCCACGGACGTACAATGGGTGCTGTTTCTATGTCTTCAAACGAAGAGTACAAGCGTGGATTCGGCCCAATGCTTCCTGGCATTATCGTAATTCCTTACGGTGATTTAGAAGCATTAAAAGCTGCTATTACACCAAACACAGCTGCATTCATTTTAGAACCAATCCAAGGTGAAGCAGGAATTAATATCCCACCAGCCGGTTTCTTAAAAGAAGCTCTTGCAGTATGTAAAAAAGAAAACGTTTTATTCGTAGCAGATGAAATCCAAACAGGCTTAGGCCGTACTGGTAAAGTATTTGCTTGTGACTGGGACGGTATAACTCCTGATATGTACATACTTGGTAAAGCTCTTGGTGGCGGCGTATTCCCAATCTCTTGCGTAGCAGCAAACCGCGACATTTTAGGCGTATTTGAGCCAGGTTCTCACGGTTCTACATTCGGTGGTAACCCACTTGCATGTGCTGTTTCTATCGCAGCTCTTGAAGTGTTAGAAGAAGAAAAATTAACAGAGCGTTCTCTTCAATTAGGTGAAAAATTAGTTGGGCAATTAAAAGAAATTGATAACCCAATGATCACTGAAGTTCGCGGTAAAGGTTTATTCATCGGTATCGAATTAAACGAGCCAGCTCGTCCTTACTGTGAACAACTAAAAGCAGCTGGTCTTTTATGTAAAGAAACACACGAAAACGTAATTCGTATCGCACCACCTCTAGTAATCTCTGAAGAAGATTTAGAGTGGGCATTCCAAAAAATTAAAGCGGTATTATCGTAATAATAAAGAGGTTGTCCTACATGTTAGGACAACCTCTTTATTTTTATATTGATTTATACTAAAATAAAATTGTAATTTTTTGTATTTACATTCTGTAAAGGAGGTACGATATATTGTTATTAAGATATGGCAAACATATTAACTATTTAGCTACGTCTTTTATTTTAGTTACATTCTTTGGCTTCCTACTTTCCACAACTTTGCTTAGTCACTACTTAACTTCTACTACATTCACACTACTGAAAGCATCATTTTGGACTGCTGTTATTCTTACTATTATTGGATTTGGCCGAGAAAAAAGCGCACTTACGGTTATACTATTGGGCATTTGCACGCTTGCATTTATTGGTCTTTACACTTTTTCCGTTATCGATTATCTCTATAACCCAAGACCATAAAAAAAGCTATCTTCGATAAGATAGCTCTTTTTTTCATTTCACTATATTTCGCAAAGTACCAATTCCTTCTACTGTAATGACCACTTCATCACCAGCATGCAAAAACTTCGGTGGTGTGAAACCTTTTCCGACACCAGCCGGCGTTCCTGTTGCGATAATATCTCCTGGTTCTAACGTCATTCCTTTACTTATCGTTGAAATAATTTCTTCTATTGAAAAAATCATTTTATTTGTATTTGAAGTTTGTCTTACTTCCCCATTTACTATCGTTTCAATGTGTAACGCATTCGGCTCACTAACCATTGATTTATGAATTAAATACGGTCCCATCGGACAAAATGTATCGAAACTTTTTCCGAGGAAAAATTGTTTATGCTTCCTTTGAATGTCGCGAGCAGTTATATCATTTATAATGGTATAACCAAAAACATGCTCAAGCGCTTTTTCTTTTTTTATTTGTTTCCCTCGCTTACCAATGATGATAGCTAGTTCGCCTTCATAGTCTAGTTCATTTGTTGCGTGAGGATGACTATTAATTTTTTCATCCATTCCAATAACTGTCGTTGGCGCTTTCGTAAAGATCATTATATTTTCTGGAATTGACTCTACTCCGCCCATTTCTATCGCATGCTCACGATAATTTTTTCCAACACAAAGAATATTCTTCCTTGGCCTTGGAATGGGTGCTAATATTTTCACCTCAGTTAACGGATAATACGCCGTTCCTTCATTTTCCTTCGCCCAATTTACAATATCACATATTTTTTCAAAACATTCGGTTCCTCTTTCAATACACTCTAACATTGTAATAGGGATTGTAACCTTTTCTCCCTTTTGCCTTTGCGCTTCCCTTAAGTGCAATACCTTTTCTCTCTCTTCATCTACAATACCTACAAATACCTTTTCTTCTTTTTTCGCCGTTACCAAACGCAATATTTCCACTCTCCATCCTAAAACTCATACCTTTTAATTGTATTCGCATCTGCAAGAAAAAAACCTTCTCATGCACGCTAATTTTTACAATATTCTTCGCATATTCTATTCGTTACTCCTTTATCATTTGGCATAAAATGTAGAAATTTTACTTTTTTTAGCGAAGACGTTTCTTTTTTATGGGATTTTTGTATAATATGTACTACATATATACTAAAAATTTCATTTAGAGATGGAGCCGATTTCAATGTTTGAGCAAGCGATTGAAAAAAAACGTGAAAAAATGATTTATTTTGCTGAACGCTATGGAATGACTTCTCAAAAAACAGTAGATTGTAGCCAAGAACTGGACAGGCTCTTAAATGCAATTTGGCATGTACATACGGATTTTAACACTAATCAAACACTCGATACACACACGCAATAACGTGTGTGTTTCTTTTATTTCAAAAAAATACACATTTTATTGAAAACGCCCATACAATAGTAGAAAAGAAAATTTTAAAAACGAAGGGTGTTTTGTATGCCAGCTATGGTCGGACATATTCGTATCGTCAATATTGGATCAAGTGGTATTTTTCATATTGGGGATGTATTTGCAATTAGGCCTATTAGTTATTCACGTGCTTTCGCCGGGGCCGGCTCTTTTAACGTTGGAGATAACGTTTCTGTCTACAATTATCAAAGCGCAACGACTGTTAATGATTCAGATATCGTTGATCAAGCGATAATTGGTTCAACTTAAAGGAGGCGATTGTGTTGAACTTTTATGTAAACCAAAGCATTATCATCAATAGCATTAAAATTGATAGTATTACAACCTCTTCCGTATTCCAAATTGGTACTGCTGGAAGTATTAAAGCTCTATCTAAATTCTCAAATACTGGCGGATTTACAGAGCCTCTTCGCCCATTACAGTCGAAAGGACAAATTATTTCTATCAAACCATCAACTAGTTCTTCTTAAGACATCCTTGTCATAAATATATAGCAGGAATATATTTACCCTCCCTATTGAAAAGGAGGTTTCACAAATGAATCAAGATATATATACTTACTTACACCAACTTCAGCAAGCTCTTCAAACACAACAAGCAGCCATCCTGAATTTGGAAGATCAAGTGCGCCAACTCCAAGAAGAGCTTAACGAATTAAAAAATCGCCCCTCCTCTTCTATAGGAAAAGTGGAATACAAATTCGATCAATTAAAAGTAGAAAATTTAAATGGTACTTTAAATATTGGTTTAAACCCGTTTTCAGCCAAAGGACAACAAATTGAGGATTTTCAAGTTGATACAGAAACTTTGAAGGTCAATCCTGAAACTGACACCAATCCAGATTTTTACCAAGGAATCCTTCAAGAAATGCATCGTTACTTAGATGAAGAAGCATATAATCGAATTCTCCATTTCGAACAAGAAGAGAGAACACCGCTCGATGAAATGTACCGACAAATGATGGTTGATGACATAAAAAAACAGATGGAGCATAGACTTCCTTATTATTTATCACAAGCGCAATCATATGAAGGGATTTCAACAGATCCAGATTATTTACGAGATATCATTATTCAAGCAATGAAACATGATATCGATAAAGCCTTCCTCTCTTTTATTCAACACATACCGGGCAATTTCCGAAAGGAGTAAGTATGTATGAACCTTAACGTTGTCAATCGTGAATTAAAAGTCGGACAGATTAAAATGAACGGTGTATCGTCATCCGCACTCTTTTTAATTGGAGATGCGAATCTCCTCATTCTATCCTCTATTCTTGATACACCGTTTGAAACTGTAACAGAGGGTCCGTTTGTACCGTTAGTAACAGACGTCCCTCCTACTCCAGGTTAAGGAGACTGAGAAATTATGTTGCATCATGTGTCTGTTGTCCAAAATGTTTCTATTATTTCTTTAGGGATTACTGCCGTGTTTCAAGTGGGAGACGCAAATCAAATGGAATTAAAAAGTAGGGCTCTTGCCGTCCACAGGGAATTTCCTTGCTATATAAAAGACGAAGGTCGCTTAGATGCATTTGAAATTTTTACAGATGAACACATCACAATCCCAAAACGTTCGACAGATGTAAAACTAAACATTGTAAATGAATGTCCCTTTATTGAAGTGAAGGATGTTGAATTACGAACACTTTTAAATTCCGGTTGCTTTCAAATCGGAAATGTTGATTATGCTTTCAATAACTCTCGTATTATGCAAATCCGCCAATATATTACGGATGAACCTTCCGCTCAATAATTCATATAGTAATTAAAAAGCTGAGTAAAGTAGGTGGATGGTATGCCTTCTGTTGTTGGAAATCTCGTCGTTCAAAACAGTAATGGCTCTTTCAATTTAGGAGATTTTTATAACGTGTCTCCGAAAGAAAACACGAAAGCGTATAATGGATCTGGAGCTTCTAACGTTGGATTTGTCGTAAATACGTTTAGTGGTGTTAGTGCAACAAATACGTTCGATTCTGATGTGGCCGATCAAGATCAGATTGGAACAGCATAAAAAAAGTAGGAGATATCTCCTACTTTTTTCTTCTTTCTACACGAAATTATAATTTTATTTAAATGATAATCCTTTTTCCTCTAGAACCGCTCTCAATTTAGGTAAAGATGCGGGTCCCATACCATGTAGTTTTAAAATTTCTTTCTCGCTATACTTTGAGAGTTCTTCTACAGTATGAATTCCGTGATGCTCTAGCGCCCTTCTTGCTGGCGCTGAAAGAAGAAAAAGAAAACCTTCTTTTGGCGTTTTCTCTTTCTCACAGGTTGGGCAAGTTGGACAATTGCTACTTTTATAGTACTCATGTCCCTTTTCACAAGTTCTTAACGTTTTTTCCGTTGCCATTTGTAAGTCCCTCTATTCCTCAACTTTTATAACGTGATTGCCATCAAAGAAGTATAAACATTTCTCTTTTACAGGATGTTGTAAGCTTTTCTCGAGTGCTTTTGCATATAGCGAAAGCTGCACTTTATATCGCTCTTCTAAAATTGGTTTCGCTTGATCGAATCCACCTGGGAACTTCCCTTCAATCGTATCCGTTTTAAAGTCGATTAACGTGATGCCATCTTCCTCTTCAATCATACAGTCGATAACACCTTGGACAAGAATCGTTTCGTCGCTCTTCCCTTGCCAATCTTGATATGCTTCTTCTGCTGCAAGCATCATCGTAAAGGGTACTTCACGCTCAACACTTTTCGCCGCTAATACCCTTTTACCTAGGTCACTGTCAAAGAATGAAATGACTTTTTCAATCGTAATTTCTTCTGCTTGTTCAAAAGTTAATAATTCCTTATTTACCATTCCAGCAATTTGCTCTTGAAGAACTTCAATCGTAATCGGCTTCTTCAAATCAATATGCTGCATAACGGCATGGACTGCTGTTCCGCGCTCTGCGTACGTTAGCCCTTTCTTCTCCATAAAGCGTGGACGTGTTTTAATTGGCGCACGTAGTTTTTTAATAAAGGCGTTATCGCTACCTTCTTCAGATTGATAATTTCTCTTTATTTCTGTAACAGATTGCTTCGCACGATGAGATGTCGCTTCCTCATATCCGTACTTCCACATTAATCTATCGTACACTTCTTCTTTCCGTTCACTTTCTAACGGAACAGCCTTTTTCTCACGAAGTGCTTCTAACAACTCTTGCTTCTCTTCTTGAACTGGCTCTGGTGCAAGTAACGTGTTACCGTCTACAACTTCTACTTTCCAGCTAGTGTCATACCCATAAACTTCATCTGGAATGCTTCCTTGTCCTAATTCAAGAAGCATTTCACTATCACGATGTCTATATAATGAAGGTGCAATCCAGTCTAAATAACAAGATGCTCCGGCACGTATATGATCTGGTAATAACCATTCACTATGCTCCCTCGCATCAAGCCATTTCTCCATTTCCTTAGTTGCATCTTTCACTGTTCCGATTAAAATTAACTTCTCTTTTGCACGCGTTAATGCTACGTATAATACGCGCATTTCTTCCGCGATTAATTCCATTTTCATTTTACGCTTAATTGCTAGTTGCGATAATGTCGTATATTTAATTCGTTTACGCGGATCAATGAACTGCGAACCGAAACCGAAGTCTTTATGCAGTAAGAAACGTTTCATTAAATCTTGTGTATTAAAACGACGACCAAGTCCAGCTACAAATACAACTGGAAACTCAAGTCCTTTACTTTTATGAATCGTCATAATGCGAACGACGTCTTCTTGTTCACCTAAAGCTCTCGCTGTACCCATATCATCACCGCGTTCTAAAATACGCTCAATAAAGCGTAAGAAGCGGAATAACCCTCTAAATGATGTTGCTTCATATTGTCTCGCGCGGTCATATAGTACACGCAGGTTTGCTTGCCTTTGCTTTCCAGCTGGTAAACCGCCAACGAAATCGTAATAACCTGTCTCACCGTACACTTTCCAAATCAAATCAGAAAGTGACTGTTGGCGCGCGAATTCACGCCATCCTTGCAGTAAGTTATAGAACCACTCTAATTTATCATGTAGTTCTTGCTCTTCTTCAAGTGGTGCCCCTTTTAAGAATGAGCTCATTACTTCATAAAACGAACCTTTCTTTCCGTGAGCACGAAGCGTCGCAAGTTCTTCATCATTTAATCCAACGATCGGTGAACGAAGCACTGCTGCAAGCGGAATATCTTGCATCGGATTATCGATAACGCGGAAGACGTTCATCATAATATTTACTTCTGTCGCTTCAAAGTAACCAGTCGCAAGATCAGCGTATACTGGAATTCCTTGCAGTTTTAATTCTTCCATAATTTGCGGCGCCCACGGCATGGAGCGAAGTAAAATAACGAAGTCGCGGTATTGTACAGGGCGCATACTATCCGTTTTACGATCATACACTTCATAACCTGAATCGACCATCGCTTTAATGCGCTGCGCCATAAGACGAGCTTCAAGCTGTGCCTTTTCTACTTCCGCACCTTCTTCACCGTCTAGTACTTCTTCTTCCGTTTGCTGAATACATAATAGCTCAGCCGCTACATCTTCACCTTCTGGGTAGCTAGCACCTAGCTTTAATTCAGCGTCAGCATCGTAATCGATTTCCCCAACTTCTTCGCCCATAATTTGTTTGAAGATGAAGTTCGTGCCTGCTAGCACTTCATGACGACTACGGAAGTTTTTCGCTAAGTCAATTTTCATTCCGCCGCCCAATCCTTCTTGCGTGAAACGTTTATATTTTCCTAAGAATAGTCCTGGTTCTGCTAATCGGAAACGATAAATCGACTGCTTCACGTCACCTACCATGAACAAGTTTCCTTCACTCTCTGAATCTTTCGTTACGAATTTAATAATCGATTCTTGTACGAAGTTCGTATCTTGATATTCATCGACTAATACTTCAGCAAATTTATTACGATATTGAAGCGCTACTGCTGATGGCTTCATTTCACCATCTTCACTTTGTTCACTTAAAATTTGTAAACAGAAATGCTCTAAATCTGTGAAATCGACCATGCCTTTATCTCGCTTCATCGCTTGGAAACGCTCTGTAAATACTTTTACAAGCTGTACGAGTTTTTCTAATACAGGATGCATATCTTGAAAATCTCGTAAGAAACTTTCAGGTCTGCGGCTAAATAGCTCTTCTTGCAATTTCTTCACTTCATCTTTCGCTTTATTACGAAGAGAGTCTACTTGTTTTACAACATCCTCGTTGTAATCACTTTTCTTAATACGTTTTAACGTTTGCCACGATACACTCTGCATCGCTTCATACACACTTGTCCATGACTCACGAGCAGCTGATGATAACGTTCCAAGTAAAGCTAAGTCTGTTTGCAGGGTTTCAACGCGAGGTGCTGGACCGTCAGGAAGCATTGCAAGTTCAGTCGCTTTACGAATATGCGCTTCCGCCGTTTCAATCTGGAATTTCACATCTTCTAATAAATACGAAGCATATACTAAATCTTCAATTGTCTTTCCTTCCACATCGTATGCCTCTACTAATTTATCAAGCCATTTTTCCGGATTTGGATGTGCTCTTGATTCTGTATGAAGCGCTAAAATCATACGCTGTAAATCATCGTCACTACGGTCACTCGTATAACGATCAACGAGTTCAAAGAATATCGCATTATCTTCAATTCCATACTCTTCTTCTAATATGTCATCTAACACTTCTTCTTTTAATAATTCGTTTTCTGTTTGATTCGCAATGCGGAAACGAGGATCCACATCAAGCATGTAATAGTATCCTCTAATGACTTGTAAACAAAATGAATGGATCGTCGAAATAGAAGCTTTATTTAATAGGCTCAGCTGCTTTCTTACGTGCTGAGATCCTGGTTCATCAATTAATACTTTTTCTAACGCTTCTCCGATTCTATTTTTCATCTCTTGCGCCGCTGCATTTGTAAATGTTACAACGAGCAGGCGGTCGACATCGACTGGGTTTTCTTCGTTTATAATCTTTTTAATAATACGTTCAACTAATACTGCTGTTTTACCTGATCCGGCTGCTGCTGCTACTAAAATATCACGTCCGTTCGCTACAACGGCTTTCCACTGGTCATCTGTCCATTGACTTCCTTCTGGTTTTTTAGGCCAATTTTCTATCATTCTCCGCCAACCTCCTCTCTAATTTTCTCCATCGCTTCACTATCTTTCATATCTTTTAACGTACGGAATTGATTATCTTCAAGTGATTCATCGAACTGACAAACCGATTTGAAGTTACAGAACGTACACGCCGCTTTATTCCCCTTTTTGTAAGGAGCAATATCGATTACACCTTCTGTAATATCTTTTCCGATATTTTCAAACGTATGGTGTACGTATTTTTGGAGTACGTTAAACTCTTGTTCACTTGCAATGCTAGAACGCGCACTAAAGCTACCGTCTTTTTTCAAACCAGCAGAAATAATATCTGAGCTTCCTGTTGAAAGTTTGTTATCCATTAAACGAACAACGTCAGCATCTCCTAGTACGAGCCCTTTCATTTTGAATTTCTTTAAAATTTCCTTTTCAATTTCTGCTTCAGATGCGTCACCTTTCACCTCAACGATTGGGTTATGAATGTGGAAATACAATACACCAGCTGGTGATGCTGTGCCGCCTTTTTTCATCCACGTCTGTGCATTTGAAGTAACAACATCTAAATACGTTAACATTTGAAGAGCTAATCCGTAATACACTTCCGTTAAGTCTAACGCTTTTGAACTTGATTTATAGTCAATAATACGTAGGAATGTCCCGTTTTCGTCTTCTGCCTTATCAACACGGTCAATACGACCAACTACTTCCATCTTCACACCATTTGGTAATGAGAATTCCATCGGCGGAAGTGATCCTGTACCGCCCATACCGAATGGCACTTCTAAATCAACTGGTACGAAACCGCTCGACTTCGCATGTTCACGCAGAATAATTGACGTACGGAAAATAATTTGTTGTAGTTTTTGTTTTAAATAGAAATGACGATTTGAGCTTAATAAAATTTGTCTTTGTAATAACGGTGCAATTTCTTCTATTACTACAGCAGAAAGATGTTCACACTCTTTTATTGATAAATCCGCCCAAGTACGGTTCTCACGTAATAGCCTGTCTGCAATTCTCTTCAGCGCTGCATGGAATAATTCCCCGATATCCGGCGCATCTAATTTGAAAATATCACGCTCTCTTAATGATAAACCGTGCTGCGCGAAATGAGCGTACGCACAACGGTTAAATAGTTCCATACGAGAGACGCTTCCCTTAATTGTATCTCCGTATAAATCTCTACTTACAACTGTGCTTAATTTCTGCGCACGATTTCGGTAGAATAAACTTGATAGCACGCGGCTACTTTTTTGCTTCCATTCATCTGAAGTGACGTAGAAATTATATACATCCCACCAAAAGTCTAAATTCCCTTCAAATCCATATCGTTTCCACGTTTGAAGTTGCTGCATAACATATGACAACGTTACTTCTGGCGTTGCTACGTATGAAATTTGTTCCGAACGTGATAAATCATTTACGTCATTCGTAATAAACGATTCTTTCACATCAGGGAACATTCTTTTTATTTTCTTAATAAAGCTAGACGCAAGTAACGTCTTTCCTTCTTCGTCTGCGAGCGGACAGGAAATATATAATTTCTCAGTTGCTCTGGTTACCATTTGGTACATAACGAACTGTTCTTCTAATAAAGTTTGTCTCGTCGTTGGTGCTAATTCAATTCCTGCCGCACCAAGAACATCTCTTTCCTCATCAGAAAGCATACCTTCATCCATAGGTGCTGCTGGAATGACACCTTCATTTACCCCAATGACGAATGTTGCTTTCACATTTGATAACCTAGAACGATCAATGTTAGCAATTAACACTTGGTCTAATGACGGCGGAATGTTTGCGAATTGAAGCGCCTCAAGACCTGTCGACATAATGTCTGTGAACATAGAAAGTGACATTTTCTCTTCGCCAAGCATCTCAACGAACGTATCAAGAAGACTCATTACTTCTTCCCATACTTGCTCATGATCTGTCGCAAATAAGAAATCGCCGCTCTCTTCTGCACGAATACGTAATGCTTCTAGTTTTTTCGGAACATCCAGCTCTTCTAAAAATAAGTAAACAGCTTCACACATTTGCATAACTGTTCCCGCACGCTTCAGTCTTTTTTGCATACGAATAACAGGCGTTCTTACAACGTCGCGCAATCGATTTATTTTCTCTTCCATTTCACGTTCACTGTCTGTAATCATCCCGTTCGTATCGTCAAGAGAACGATAGCGTCGATACATCCACGGATCCTCAGAAATCCATCTCTTCCCTTGTACACCGTACGCTAAACAGTAGTTTTCAAACTCATCCATCTCTTCGCGCATTGCTTCTTTTCTTACGTCTAATGGATATAAAAGCTCTGTTTTCACGCAGCGAAACACTGCATCATAACGCCAATTCCCGCTAATAATCTCGAGTGCTGACCGAATGCATTCTACTAGCGGATGATGTGACATCGGTCGTTTTTCATCGATGAAGTGCGGGATATTATAATCTGTAAATAACGTTCGCATCACATCGTAATAACTTTCCCCGTTACGAAGAAGAACTGCAATATCGCGGTAACGATAATCTTCGTCCGCCACAAGTCTACGAATTTCACGAGCAACACCTTCTACTTCAGCTCGCAAATTAGCTGCTGTACTAATCGTTACACTCGCTTCACCGTGAAACTTTTCATTTGGACGTGCTTCGTAATGCGTTTCTAAATGCGCTAATGCTTGCGAATGAAAACGTGGCTGTTCCATAAGCGGAATCGTTTTTTCAATTTCTATCTTCTCTTCACGTGCTACTTGTTTTATTTTTTCATACGTTAACGTCGTTTCATAAAATAGATCTAGTTCATTTACTGGCTGTGCTAACGTCTTTTCATCTATCGTTAACGTAATCGTAACTCTCGCTCCGCAAATCATAAGCTGTCTTACAATTTCTAGCTCTTGCGGTGAAAACGAATGAAATCCATCTATATAAATTTCAGCCTGATTTACATATTCAGACTGCGGAAGCTTTTCGACTAGCAATTGCAGGTAGTCTTCTGAATCTAAATATTTTCCGATTAAAGCACGCTCAAAATCATCATATAGTAATTGTAAATCATACACTTTATTCGCTAATAGCTTTTGTTCGGCACTGCTACTATGCGCATCTAATTGTTGCCACATTTCATATACGTTAGATGGCGTCACGTTATATCGTTTAAACTCCGCAATCATGCTGCCAAGATGTTCAAAAAAACCGTTTTGCTCCGCTGCCTTTTGGAACACCGATAATCCATCTTTACGAGACTCTACAATTTTACGAAGTAACATATGTACGCCCGCTTCATCAATGTGAAGACGACTCGCTCCACCAACTTCTTGCAATACCTTCCACGCTAACCGTGAAAAACTAAAAACTTGTGCCCGAATAGAACCTCTAACATCCTCACTACCAATTAACGCCTGCTGCGTTTGGAATGTCATCTGTTCTGGCACAAGATATAGTATTGTTTTCCCTCTTGGACGCTGCTTTAACTCTTCTTGCACTTCGTGTAAACAAAGTGTACTTTTTCCACTTCCCGCTCTACCAATCACAAATCGAAGTGACATGTAACCCCACCTTTCACTTACATAACGAACGTTAGTTTGCTACTATAATTGTATTATAGGACACGAAAAAAGACAAACGGAGTAGTTTGTCTTTTTCTATACTTCTACCTATTATATCAACCTTTTGAAAAATTCGTTTGCACCTCTTGAAGTGGCCAATATCGTAAATCAACTTTACCGACAACTGTATCAGCTTTTACAAACCCAAAGTGTCTACTATCCCAACTCCCGAGGCGATTATCACCTACCACAAAAATATATCCCGGTGGCACCGATTTTTCTTTCGTTAACTCTTCTAGTTTAAAATCACCTGTTAGTTGTCGTCCATCTATCTCTTTCTTATACGTTTCTAAATAAGGTTCATCCACGAATTGTCCGTTTATATATAGTTTATCATGCTTATATTCAATTTGATCCCCAGGTAAACCGATAATTCGTTTTACGTAGTCCTCTTTTTTATTCGCATGAAACACAACAACATCAAACCTATTCAAGTCCCCCACTTGATAACTCACCTTATTTACAACGAGCATATTGCCATCTTGTAATGTCGGCATCATTGACTTCCCCTCTACAACGTACGTTGAAAAGAAAAACGTTCGAAAAAATACAGCTAATAATACACCAATTAAAATTGTTCGTATCCACTCTATGCCTTCTTTTTTCAAAGTTTTCTTCATCCGCTTCTCCCCTTATCCTTTAATCATGAAGCTTTCCTTTACAAAGAAGACTATTCTTAATGTAGTTCTAACTTTACTTCAATTTTCTTACCGACATACCATAAAATAAAAATACCAATTGCTACAATGACTGATTTCACTGGATTATGAATAAATGACATTAAATCATGACCGATATACGTTAAAATAAAAATCATCACAAGCTTTCCGAACGCAAGCGCGAGGCCAAACTGCTTTACACTTATGCGAGATAAACCAGCGACAACGTTTATAAGCGCAGACGGTGTAAACGGAAAACAAAATATGACGAAAATCGGTGCGAACCCTTTCCTTTCAATCCATCCCATTGCCTTTCGTACTCTCTCATGCTTATTTACAAAAGAAAAGAAACGACTTCGGCCAAAATGACGAATAATGAAAAAGACAAGTAAGGCACCCATTACTGATCCAAGCCATGAATAAAGAAAACCGAGCCAAAATCCAAATGCAACAGCATTCGCCAATACAAATACGATGAGTGGCAATGCCGGAATTAGCGCCTCTATCATCGGTAAACCAATACCAAGAAGTGGTCCGAACGCTTTATAACTTTCAACAATATGATCCATATTTTCTGGTGAAAAATACTCTTTGATTGTCTGAAAATCCATTCTACACTTTACCCCTTTACTCTAAGTACTACCTCTACTGTATCATTGCTTATATAAAAGAGGAAATGGTAGATACGACATATGGAGATGTAATTATTAAGTTTCCATATCTTTCATTAGAATTCCTTCATTATTATGCTATGATAATCTATCAATATTCGACAGGACGTGTCGTACGTTTTGTTATTTAGGGAATGGCAGTTTTTTTGCATGTGCGATTTCTCCAATATATCGACTTACCAACAAATAAAAAGGATGGGAGTTCCCCATCCTCTCACACCTCGTCTTCTTTCACAAAATACACTTTCTCATATGCTGGTCTTAATCTAGATTCTTCATTTTTATCAATCTCTTTAAAGCAAGGATTCCCTTGTTTTTTCCTACGATCTTCATATTCAGTACGCAATTTCGCTGTACGATTTTGTTGATTTTCAAAACTAGTTTTAGATATCTCTAACTTCACCGCAAAGCCATTTATAAATCTAATAATAAGGTTTCCATCTTTTAATTCTTTATTACTTTCAATATAAAAGTGCGACAACCACGAGCACTCTTTTCTAGAATAAGAATAGGTAGGGAAAAAATAAATTTGATCGGTCGGACTAATGGCAATCGGCGCTTTATGTGTAATATGAGTTAACTCTTTCGTTCCTTCTTTTCTGCCTAAAAAACTAGAACCATGCTTGCGGCAACTTCTTTCTATAATATCTAGAGGCTTTTGAAATACGAAAAAAGAGTCTTGCACTTCAACAACTCGCGTAACAATTTTCTTTTCACTGAGAATTACAGGAAGTAAGGCCATTGTATTTTTATTAACAACGTAGTTTTCGACATAGCGTTCCACTTTACTTTCCATATTCCACTATCTCCTTTTTCCATTTATTTTAGCAGCTGCATATATAATTTTAGCATCTATGAAAAGGAAATGGCTTACAGATTCCGCTTTTTTACAATACTTTATCATTTATCAAACTTCTTTTAAATTACAAAAAACAAATATAGTGATTAAATAATAAAAATCCACATAAAATGTATTTATACTATTAATAAATATTTACAATTTCTTCCTCATTTCGTATCATTACGACAATTAACTTTGCTATAATTAAAAGAAAAATCCAATATATGGAGGTCCACTATGGAAGAAAAAGAAATTCAACCCACGATTCAAATGAAAAATAGTAGCATAGTGATTGTGAAAAACTCAGCTAGTATTATTTTCGGCTTATTTTTCATACTACTATTCTTTGCAAAACCTTTTCGTAAATCGAAATGCTCTGAATGTAAAAAACGCGAGAAGAAAAAAGTTGAAAAAGAAGAGTAAAAGGCCTTCCATTTTTGGAAGACCTTTTACTCTTCTTCATCCTCAAAAAAACCGACGATTTTTTCTTCTTCATATTCATATTTTCTTCCAAGATTCTCTGTATCTCTTTTAATTTGTAAGAGAACTATATATCGCTCCTCATCCAAAACAGAAGAATGCGATTTCTTCAAATCAATTAAGGTCACTTTATCATGTTCATACGTTTTCGCATATGCTTTTATCTCTTCAATCGTATTGTGTAAGTCTTCTTTATTTCCCCTGCGAACATCGAGTATTACTTCATTTGTATACCTCTCGATCATATATATCCCCCGTTTTCTCCTAATATAATCATTATGCTCGTATATGACAACAAAAAAAAGGATGGCAGCAGCCATCCTTTTTTCCATAATAAACTATAAAATTATAGTTTGATTACGTTTTTAGCTTGAGGTCCACGGTTACCTTCTTCGATTTCGAAGCTAACTTTTTGACCTTCTTCTAGAGATTTGAAACCTTCAGTTTCGATTGCAGAGAAATGTACGAATACGTCGTTTTCGCCTGGAACTTCGATGAAACCGAAGCCTTTTTCGTTGTTAAACCATTTTACTTGTCCTGTTACTGCCATGATTATTTCCTCCTAAGAAAATACATTTTTAATTTTTTTTAGTTTTCCTATCTAAAAAAAGAATCCACACATTATCAAATACGAAACATAAACTAGTTCTCACATACTTTTTCTCGTTCGTTTTCAGCACTTGATAATATATGGATTGCTTAATTTAACTATTCAACTGACATTATCATAGCATATTTAAAATGAAATGTACAATCTTTTTTAAAAATAGAATTTCTAATTTTTAGTATTTCTTTTAAAATATAATCATCTCTATTCCAAATAAGGAGGAATTCATGACAGCCAAAATCCCTAAAAAAACATTAAAGAAAATTGAAGAGGATATTGAAAATAATAATCTTGGTAAGGCAAGAGATAGACTACATGGCCTCATCTCTACATACCCGAATGAATTATATCTTCGAAAACAACTCGGAGACATTTATTATAAATTGCAATATCCAGAAATGGCTGGACGTTACTGGTATTTAGAGGAACATAAAACAGACATTATGCATGAATCATGTTTATTATTTGAAAAATCAATGGGAAATGATCCTTATCATATTTTACGTGCTTTAAAATTCAAAGGAGATTCTATCCATATAAAGAGGTTAGATAAAGATCAAAATTTATCTTTAGTACAGAAAACAGTAGTAGAAGAATTAGTTTATGAGTATCAGGAAACATGGCAAGATAAGTTAGTCCCACTTAGCTGTCTAGTATTTCTTGCTTTCCTTCTTTTTTCTGCCATTGTTGGTATACTCACTATATGGAATTGGATTTTTTAATTATAGGAGGAACTTTCACATGTCAAACTACGCTAACGAAGAAAAACTAACTGGCGGAAACGTCTCAAACGTATATCGTTCTGAAAATACTGTGCGGCGAGAATTGAAGCCAGACAGTGCAAAAATTCATAAGTTATTACAGCATCTAGAAAACAAAGGTTTTCATCATGCTCCAAAGTTTTTAGGTATAGATGAGAAAAATAGAGAGATTTTATCTTTTATTGAAGGAGAAGCTGGGAATTATCCTTTAAAAGAATACATGCGGTCTAATGATACGTTAAAAGAAATAGCAAAGATACTTCGCCTTTATCATGATGCTGTAAGTGACTTCCCGTTATCCGATGATTGGAAAACGATGGATCATACCCCAAATAACATTGAGGTTTTATGCCATAACGATTTTGCCATATATAATATTATTTTTAATCAAGAAAAACCAGTAGGCATTATTGATTTCGATGTTGCTGCTCCTGGACCAAGAATTTGGGATATCGCTTATACGCTGTATACTTGTGTACCTTTAAGTAGAGTGTATTATACAGAATCGGGTGAGGCAGTTCATTATGAATCGGCACAACATGCTGACTCTATAAAAGAAAGAGTGAAATTATTTGTCCAGTCCTACGGTAAAAGTATGGACGAAGATTACTTAGGAATGGTGTTACTACGTCTAGAAGCGTTATGTACATATATGAACGGAAAAGCACAAGAAGGCGACTTAAATTTTAAAAGAATGATTGATGAAGGACATCTGGAGCATTATGAAAAAGATATGCAGTTTATTCGTGAGCATAGAGCTGAGTGGATTTGATACTATTGTCTTTTTTGTCGGTAAGTCGATATATTAGAAAAATCGTTGATATCATTTCATTTACTCTCGCATCTCAAACAAAATAACAAGAGGCACCCATTCAAAAGGTGCCCCTTCCTTTTATTTCGTAAACTGTGCTTCTTCGGTAGATCCTTTTAATGCTGTCGTTGATGAAGTACCGCCTGTAATAACTTGTGCTACTTCATCAAAGTAACCTGTTCCTACTTCTCGTTGATGACGAGTTGCAGAGTAGCCATGTTTTTCTGCTGCGAATTCTGCTTGCTGTAGTTCAGAGTACGCTGTCATACCGCGCTCTTTATAGCCTCGTGCTAATTCGAACATGCCGTAGTTTAATGAGTGGAATCCAGCAAGTGTTACGAACTGGAACTTATAACCGTAAGATGCGATTTCTTTTTGGAAGCTCGCAATTGTTTTCTCATCTAGTTTTTGTTTCCAGTTAAATGAAGGTGAACAGTTATATGCAAGCAATTTCCCTGGATGCTCTTTATGAATTGCGTCCGCAAATCGTTTTGCATCTTCTAAATTTGGTTCAGATGTTTCACACCAAACGAGGTCTGCATAAGGAGCGTATGCTAAACCACGTGCAATCGCTTGATCAAGACCTGCTTTCGTACGGTAAAATCCTTCTGGTGTTCTTTCTCCTGTAATAAATGCTTTATCAACAGGATCTATATCGCTCGTAATTAAATCTGCCGCATCCGCATCTGTTCTTGCAACGATAATTGTCGGCACTCCCATTACATCTGCAGCAAGGCGTGCAGAAATTAAATTACGCACCGCTGTTTGCGTTGGTAGTAATACTTTTCCGCCTAAATGACCGCATTTCTTCTCTGAAGATAATTGATCTTCAAAATGCACGCCAGATGCACCTGCTTCAATCATACCTTTCATCAGTTCAAATACATTTAATTGTCCGCCAAATCCAGCTTCTGCATCTGCTACAATCGGCACGAAATAATCTGTATCACCACTTCCTTCCATATGCTGAATTTGATCCGCACGTTGAAGCGTTTGATTAATTCGTTTTACTACAGCAGGTACACTGTTCGCTGGATATAAACTTTGGTCTGGATACATATGGCCAGAAAGATTCGCATCAGCCGCTACTTGCCAGCCACTTAAATAAATTGCTTTTAACCCAGCTTTTACTTGTTGCATTGCTTGGTTTCCTGTTAATGCACCAAGTGCGTTAATGTAATCTTCCGTATGAAGCGACGCCCAAAGCTTTTCAGCACCGCGGCGCGCTAACGTATGTTCAATATCAATTGACCCGCGCAGGCGAATTACATCTTCTGCCGAATATGGACGTGTGATCCCTTTCCAGCGATTATCTAGTTCCCAGCTCTCTTGTAATTTCTCGATTCTTTCGTTTTTCATTTGTTCCATCCCCTTTTCACTTTTTATAAAATTTCATAACCCGGTAATGTTAAAAATGGTACGAATTCATCATTCCGAACGAGATTTGTAAACAACGTTGTCGCCTCTTGGAATCTCCCTTTCTTAAAGGCTTCTTTACCAATCTCTCTTTCTATTTTTGCTAATTCTTCTTCTTTTAGCTCTTCCACTAGTTCAAGCGTAATATTACGGCCATCATTTAGTTTTCCACCTTCATGACGAATCCATTGCCATACTTGTGCCCTAGAAATTTCGGCTGTTGCCGCATCTTCCATTAAGTTATAAATTGGTGCTGCTCCCCGTCCGCTTAACCAAGATGCAATATATTGAATGCCTACACTAATATTCATACGAAGGCCTTCTTCTGTAATCGTTCCCACTGGCACTTCTAGTAAATCTTTTTCTGTTACATGTATTTCTTCTCGTTTTCTAAAAATTTGATTCGGTGTTTTCATAATGTGATTAAATACTTCCATCGCGACTGGTACAAGTCCCGGGTGGGCAACCCAAGTCCCGTCATGACCGTCTAAAGCTTCACGCTCCTTATCAGCACGCACTTTTTCAAAAGCAGCTTCATTTGCTTCCGGATTATTTTTAATCGGAATTTGCGCTGCCATTCCTCCAATAGCTGGTGCATTACGACGATGACATGTTTGAATTACTTTCAAAGAATACGCGCGCATAAACGGCGCCGTCATCGTGACTTGTGCTCTATCTGGAAGTAAAAAGTCGTTATGATTACGGAATCCCTTTAGAAAGCTAAAAATATAATCCCATCTTCCGCAATTTAATCCAGCAGAATGATCTTTAAGCTCATACAAAATTTCATCCATTTCAAACGAAGCGTGAATCGTTTCCAGTAATACCGTTGCTTTAATCGTTCCATTTGGAATACCGATATATTTTTGAGCAAATACGAAAACATCATTCCATAACCTTGCTTCTAAATAGCTTTCCATTTTCGGTAAGTAAAAGTATGGCCCGCTTCCTTTTGCTAAAAGAGCTTTCGCATTATGGAAAAAATAAAGTCCGAAATCTACTAAGCTACCAGACATATTCTTCCCATCAACTTGCATATGTTTTTCTTCTAAATGCCATCCTCTTGGGCGCACAATTAATACTGCTGTTTTACTATTCAAACGATATTCTTTTCCGTTTTCATTTTTATGTGAAATCGTTCCCTTTACTGCATCTCGTAAGTTTATTTGACCTTCAATCGCATTTTCCCAAGTTGGTGAATTCGAATCTTCAAAATCCGCCATAAAAAGATGTGCTCCTGAATTTAAAGCGTTAATAACCATCTTTCTATCTACTGGTCCAGTAATCTCTACGCGGCGATCCTCTAAATCTTTTGGCAATTTAGCAATTGTCCAATCCGCTTCACGTATGCGCTTTGTTTCTTCTAAAAACTTCGGAAACTCTCCTGCATCAATTCTCTTTTGTTTCTCCGCACGCTTTTGTAAAAGTTCTATGCGGCGCTCATTGAAATTTTCATGTAGTTCCTTTAAAAAACTAAGCGCCTCAGGTGTCAATATTTCGTTGTACGCTGATAACATTTCTCCGACGAGTGTAACCCGTGAAGTTTGCGTCGACATATTAGCATCCCCTTCTTAAACTGTTTTATAACAGATTTGATTTTATGTTTTATATTATATAACAAATCTTCAGAAAAGGAAGTTTTTTTCGAAAATTTAATTGATTTTTTATAAAACTGTATTCTGCCACCGGCATTACACATAAAAAAAGGCCAGTGTTATACAACACTGACCCCTGTTTATTAAAGCGCTCTAAATAAGAACTGCGCATATTGTTCACGTGTTACTTTCATGTTCGGAGCGAAGTTACCATTCCCATCTCCTACTGAAATACCATTTGAACCTACTGCATTAATTGCATTTTCTGCCCAATGTCCCTTTGGTACATCTTTAAATCCTGCTGGTCCTTGTACCTTTAATCCAAATGCTCTCGTAAGAACTTGCGCCATTTCTGCACGTGTTAACGTATCTTTTGGTCTGAAGTTTCCTTTCTCGTCACCTGTAAAGATACCTAATTCTGTTACTGCTAACACTTCGAAAGGAAACATCGTTGAGTTATCATCAACAATATCATTATACGGGCTTTCTAATTCCTCATCTTCACCAAATTCTTCATCAAGATCCAGTGCACGATAAATTAAAGCGGCTACCTGTTCACGAGTTACGTTATGTCCAAAACCGAACACACCATTTCCATAACCAAGCATAATTTCTTGTTCTGCTAAAGTTTGAATTGCTTCATAAGACCAATGTCCTGCTGGTACATCTTTAAAGATTGCTTGACTTGCTTGTTGTGGCTTTGCAGCTAATTCAGCTTTTGCTGTAGTCCCTTCAGCACTAAATGCTATTCCACCCATAATTGTTAAAGCTGTTGCTACTTTTAAAATTTTTTTCTTCAAAGTACTCTCTCCCTAAAAACATATTTTTTTCTAATATAAAGAATTAACGAAAGCGTAACAATACAATTCCCATGTGATTTTTGTCTAATTTATGAACTATATTTCATATACTTTTATTTACACTCTATTAATAATAAAGTTACTAAATCTCATATTTAAACAAGAAAAAGTTACTTTATTCAATCTCTTCTTATCCACTAAATTCCAACAAATAAACTATGAACAGAAAATTGATATACTTATAAATAATATAAAACAAGAAAAAAGCGTGGGATTTCCGCGCTTTTTTCTTGTTTTATATTATATCGATATAATTTAAATGTCCTTATATTTTAACTTTCATTCATAATCTTCATCTTTTACAGGAAAATAAAAAACAGCTCTATTTAAAAACGTTGCATATTGCTCACGCGTTACAACTTTACTCGGTTCAAAATTCCCATTTCCTGTCCCTACTATGACATGATTAGACTGCAGTGCACTAATCGCATTTTTTGCCCAATGATTATTTGGTACATCTTTAAATGTATGGTTCTTCTTCATCTCAAATGTAAATGCGTTTGTAAGAATTTGCGCCATTTCTGCGCGTGTCACTGGTGCGGCTGGTCTAAAGTTTCCTTTTTCATCACCTTTAAAAATACCATGCTTTGTCAATACTAAAATTTCATCTAAAAACATTGTTGCCCTCTCAGAAATATCTTTGTATGGATTTTTTAAAGGTCCTTCTTTTTTCAAATTCAATGTACGATACAGTACTGCTGCTACTTGTTCTCTTGTTACATTATCACCTACACCAAACTTACCATTTCCATAGCCTAACATTACTTTATTGTATACTACGTCCATTATATCGTCATATGCCCAGTGGTTTACTGGAACATCATCAAAAACAATCATTTCTGGATATTCTTCTGCTTTTACGTTTGGAACATTTGTACTTACAAACAAGCCGCCCATAATAGTTACCGTGGCCATTATACGTAACATGTTCTTCTTCATTGCCCTCTCCCCTTTATCTCCATTTGAAAAAACGGAAAATAATAGACTGAAATCCTTCCCAATATTACATATGTTGCCTTTGCACCATTTATGCAATATATTACATTTAAAAAATCTATTATTGTGAAAATCACTACTAAAGGAGAGCCAATTCGCTCTCAATTTCAATTTTTATACCGAATTGTACGCAAATCATTTCTCTTTCCTATGGTCATTTAAAGGTGTTTCTATACATTAAATATTCTACTTTTTTCAAAAGAAATCCTTCACATTTTAAAAGTTCATTTTCTAGACAAAAAACGCAAATATATGTTGTTACTCCCTATATATCGACGTTTCGATAAAGGATATCAACTTAGCTGCAAAATAAGAAAATAATAACCTATCTACTAATAAAAGCTCATAATAAGCGGAAGATATCTCTTCTACACATTATGAGCTTTCTCTTTATCTATTCCATTTTCCCTGTAGCATTATCAATTGATCGTTGTAAAAACTTCGCAAATTGCCCACGTGTAACGAGCATTTCAGGCTGGAACTTGCCATCTCCCGTTCCTACCGCTACTTTATTAGACTGTAATGCGCTAATTGCATCCCTTGCCCAATGGTTTTCTGGTATATCTGTAAATGTATGCGGACTCTTCGCTTTCAACTCATATGCTTTCGTTAAAATTTGTGCCAATTCTGCACGAGTCAGTGTATCTTTCGGACGGAAGTTTCCATTTTCGTCGCCTTTAAAAATACCGATATTTGTTAAATGTAAAATTTCGTAAGGAAACATTGTTGACTTCCCGCTAATATCCCCATATGGATTCGCATCAAATACACTTCTTTTTAAACCAAGTGCACGATGTAGTACTGCCGCTGCCTGTTCGCGTGTTATATTATCTTCTGTCCCAAACTTACCATTCCCATAGCCATACATAATGCGATGATATACTAAATTCGTAATTTCATCATATGCCCAATGATCTGTTGTTACATCATCAAATTCTATCATAATATTAGGACCAGATTTTTCGATAACATCTGTATTTGCAGACACACCATTTGCACCTACAAATATTCCTCCCATTAAAGTTAACGATGTCGCTACCTTTACTAGCTTTTTCATCTCTCTCATCTACCTTTTCCTTTATTTTCCTATCTTTTATATTGTACAAAAAATAAGAAAATTATCAATAGAATATGATCTAATTATTTACAATTATGAATACATTTTTTCTTTCACCGCTATTTTTTCATCCTTCGTTTTCCGAAAAGTAAAGGCCATTCCTACAAATATAAGGATAATCCCTACTACTTGCATACTAGTCGGTCTAAATCCGGTAAAGACTGTATCTAATAGTATCGCAACAGCAGGATCCAAAAATACTAATACAGAGATCATTCTAGTCGATAAATCTCTTAAACTGTCAAAAAATAAGTAATATACAAATCCAGTATGTATAAGACCTGTCGCTGTAATCATCATCCAGTTCATCTCTGTTAATCCTTGAAACTTGCCAAAATCTACGAATGGTAGCAATAAAAATATACCTAAAAATGTTTGTAAAAATGTCATCGCATATGCGCTCGTATGCCGAATTCCTTTTCCTAATAAAGTGGTAAAAGCATAAAATAGTGCTGCAAGAAGTGCCCATACCATGCCAGATGACATAAGTTTCTCAAACGATACATTTCCATCTACCCCAGCTACTAAAACTGTACCGATAAAACAAATAGCAATAGACAAAACAGCAAACATTGTAAGTCTCTCTTTAAATACGATACTACCAATCATTAATACGATGATTGGTGCAAGATGATAAACTGAAATCGCAATTGTAATCGACATAACTTCAAACGCTTTAAATAGAAATACCCAGTTGAAAACGAGAAATACACCGCATGCTAATATTTGTACAACTTCTTTTTTATTCCATTGCTCACTTTTATACTGCCCTGTTACGAGCCAACATAATGCTAAAAATATAGTCGCACAAATGCAACGAACGAATACTAATTCAAAAGACGGTAAACCCGTTTGAACAGAAAAGAATCCAATTGACCCGAAAATAGACATTGAAAGGATCATTTTTATAGCCGGCATTGATTTTTTATTGTACAACCTTTCTCTCCTCCTACAATTACTCTCTTATAAACTAAAAATTGTAAAAACATTACATATTATTATATATTACAATCGAAAAATTGTAAAAAATTAGAATATAAAGAGCGACATCACACAAAATTTTCATAATAAAAAAATCATCCTTTTGTATTCCACAGGATGATTTTTTATATTTATTGAGAGGACTCTCTCTATATAAAGACTTACATATACTCTACTATTTTTGAAGAGTAAATTGGGAAACTATCTGTTTTAGTCCTCCTGCTACGTTGTGCAGATGTTCAATTGAAGCCGAGATCTCTTGAACAGATTTTTCTTGCTGTTGAATAGACTCTTTTACCCTATCAGTTCGATCAGATGACCTTTGAGAAATTTGCGCCATGTCTTCTGTAGAAGCAGAAATCTCCTCACTACTCGCTGCAATTTCATCTGTAGACATAGATACCGTTTGAATTTGCTCAGATACTTGCTGCACTTTTTCTGTAATTGTTCCAAATACTTTTTCTGTATGCATTACTACTTGAGTACCTGCCTGTACCTCATTATCTACTTTCCCCATCATATGTACCGTATGGTTCGTTGTTCCCATAACTTGAGTAATAAGCTTCTCAATTTGTTTTGCAGAATCACTAGATTGTTCTGCTAATTTTCGTACTTCATCTGCCACAATTGCAAATCCTCTACCACTTTCCCCAGCACGTGCAGCCTCAATTGCGGCGTTTAATGCTAATAAGTTAATCTGAGAGGTAATACCTTGCATAACATCAATGATTTTAACAATTTCTTCTGATTGTTCTTTCATAGTCTCTACTTGTTTCACACCGCTATGTACTGAATTTTGGATTGTATCCATCTGTTGAATCATTTGTTTCATTAATTTGTTACCACTCTCTGCATCTAATGCTGATTGAGCAGACAATTCATTTACAGAGGATGATGTATTCACTATGCTCTGCATTCCTTGTGTCAACTCTTCCATCGCACCCGCGGTCTGTTCCATTGCTTGCATTTGACTCTCTGCACCATTGGCAACTTCTTCAATATCCATAGTGATTTTCTTTGCTGCACCGCTAGATACCTCCGATGCAGATACTACTCCGTCTGCATGTTGGAATAAAAGCTGAATATTATTCTCTACTTCTTGCATATTTGTTCTTAGCCCTGCAATCATCTCGTTAAAATCACTTACTAGTATACCTAATTCATCTTTAGCATTATAATCGCCATGTACAGTTAAATCTCCCTCTTTCGCCCTTTCCATCATACGACTAACCGTTTGTAAAGGAGCAACTATAAGCTTGCTAATAATATAACTTACTATACATATAATGATTGTAGTAACTACTGCAAGAATGATAAAGGTAATAACGGACCGATCTATCATTTTTTGAGAATCTTTAAATACTTGATCAGCTAAGTTTGAAACATAAGTTTCTAAATCTATAGCATAACCAGCTAACTCTACTCCCTTCGGTTTTAAGTCCTTTTGAAATTCATTTACCATTTGAGATTCATTTGTTCCCTTTGCTTTGTCAAACAACTTCTTATATGTCTCCATATAACTTGGCAAAGATTTCTTCATCTTCTGAAACAGCTCATCCTCTTGCTTACTTAAATTAACGCCATCATCATATTCTTTTAATAAAGAATCATATTTTTTAAGATCTTTTTCAACATTACTAATAATTCCCTCTTTATTTGCCCCCTCATTTTGTGACGTTGTAATTAATTCTAGCAAGTTATATTCTATTGAATTTTGTGTACGAAGCATTCCTTCTAATAAAACTGCAGAATTTTGATAATCATCTACTACAATTTCTGTATCGTGCTTGATCTTATTAATAGAATTAATTGCTACACAGCTCATAATTGCCATGCCTAAAACTGCTAATGAGATAAGTGACAATAATTTATATTTCACTTTTAAATTTTTTAAAAAATACATTTTTCCACCTTTATTCCTTTATATATAGATTTTTAGAATTTTATAGCTTATTATTTACAAAATCACAATAAAAAGCAATGATAAATATTCCCAATATCAAACTTATATCTCTATAAAAAAAGAAGTAGCATAATAGCTACTTCTTTTTGCTTTGTTTCTCATATTGTTCAAACGTATGAATTCTTTCGAAAATTGGTGGATGTGTGTATAAGAAAAACTTCACTAACGCAGGCGGATTTACTTGACTTAAGCTCGTTTTTGATAAATATTGAAAAGTTTTCACACCAGATTTCCCGTCCTTCGTCATATTTAAAGCGTATTGATCTGCCGCTCGTTCTTCTATACGAGATACATAGTTTGTTGCTGGTTGTGATGCAAAAGAGAGAACAGAAGAAATTAAGAAAAATAAAGGTAAAATTGAGAAACATGCTACTTTTGAAATTTGCAGCGTATCTCCCCATTTTCGAATACACATATTTATAATACGACTAATGAGATACATCCCTATAAACGATAACAACACATAACTCGCCACGCCCCAATATATATGTTTCATAACATAATGCCCCATTTCATGAGCCATTATAAATAAAATCTCTTTATCTTTTAATTGCTTAAGCGTTGTATCCCACATTACAATACGCGAGTTAAGCCCTATTCCTGTTACATATGCATTTAACGCATTCGTTTTTTCCGACATATTTACTTCATATACATGTTTAGCTGGAATATCGGCTTTGTCTGCCATCTCTAAAATTTTCGTTTCTAATTCTTTATTTTTCAGCGTCGAGAAGTCATTATAAAGTGGATCAATAACGACAGGCTGTATAAATGTTAAAAAGATTGTAAATGGAACAGAGAGTGCCCACCCTGCTAGCCACCATCTCTTCGGGAATTTACGGATAAGCCATAACAGAACGGTAACTACGATTAACATAGTCGCATAACTCTCCCAAAAACCGATAACGTGATCTTTTATCCAGCTTTGTGTACTTTGCGTTGAAATGCCGTAATCAACGGATACTTTTCGGCTAATCCATTGCATTGGCAGGGCAAGAACTGTTGTAAGTAATGATAAATAAAAGAAATAAATCGCAACTTGCAGGACACTTATTTTCGTCGTTTCCTTCGACCATTTCTCAAACTTCTTTGAAATACCGAGCACAAGCACAAATAATAAAATAATCCATTCAAGAGGCGTCGCTAAAAAATACAGTAAATTTTTCACGCGCGAATAATCTTGGCTTAGCGTAAGCTCTCTTGCATTCATAAACGTTTCTGGATCTGCACTCGTTCCTTTATACATGTCCGGAATAAGTTCATGATTCCATCCAAATAAATACCAGTATATAAGCAATGCAAACCCAACGTACAAAAAAAGCGACCACCCAATAACCTTCCTCACGCTATTCCCTCCTCTATGCTGCCTGTCTATTATTATTGTAAGTTCGTACATGCTAAATTAGAACAAGCTTATTACGCGAATTGCTCGAGAGCCTTCTATTTACATAAAAAAACTCTTCTACAAAAAGAAGAGTTTTACCTACCTTTAGACACTTTCTTCCGTTCATAATTTGGGATAAGAAACGCACTTACAAACCAACATATGAAACCAGCGCCTTTTATATAGCGTATATATTCATAGTCTTGAAAAAATAAAGTCGTTACAATAAGCGTAAAAAATCCAATTAAAACTAGTACGTATCCTATTTGCTTCTTAGAAAACATAACGTGCCTCCTTAAGGAAGTACATCCATTAACAAACTAAAATCTTGTAAAGAAAAAGAACTATATTTCATAATACCTTGTACAGCTAATAGTAAAATAAGACCGGTCACACACATATAATTAATACTTTCTTCACTCTTTTTTTCAGCAACTATTCCGCCACTTATACATAAAATCCCTAACAAATGGAGCGCTAAATACATGAAGAAATAAGCTTCCTCCCAGCGAAGAATAACATTGACTGTCGTTATCAGCACAATACTAAGCAAAATCAAATAAAAAAACTTATTTGATGATATTGTTTCATTCATATAATTTTATACATCCCTTTCAAATTTAGAATTAATGATGTTTCAAAGCTATAAAGTAAATGATTGTTTTCATACTATAAAACAAAAGGAAAGCCACTATTACTTTCACGAATACTTTATGAACCCACATATACTTCTCTTCATTTTTTCTGAAGATGCGCTTCATCATTTCTTCTACAATTAGACCAAATATTAGTAAACCCCCTAATACAATAAGAAGAGAAATAATATTTTCTTTTACATGAGTACTAGAAAATAAGTAATACTCTGGAAACACAATCGTATCTACTACAGGTTGCACCCAATGACAAACGCTTTCATCACAAATATCTGTAATAGACGTAGAATCTATAATGTCTTTCAATATTTTTCAATCGTCTTCTTCATCTCATTTACTCCCCACTACGTCTGAAAAGCTTTTTTCCTGCTCTACATATATAGCTGGCATTTCTTTACTCCAATATTTGCGGTTAACAAATAAAAAGATGAGTACTAAGTTTAATCCTGTTATAAAAATAATAAGTCCTGGAAAGAACGTCGTATAATTTGAGAAATCTGCAAAACTCATTATCTCTTCTTTATTTATTAGAAAAGAAACACCGATTACAAACGCATTGTTTAACATGTGAATAGCAATTGGCATGAGTAAGCTATTCGTACGAATATATACGATTGATAGTACAACGCTAAATACAACTGCGCCTAGGAAATCAACGTGTAACAATGCAAATAATATTGCTACAATAATGATCGCTATACTCGTTCCCCATTTTGCTGCAAAGCGTTGCAGTAAAAATCCCCGAAAAACAAATTCACCAATAATTGGTGCGATGAATACGACCATAATAATTTGATATACATATCCCCCGGTACTATCTATAATCGGTTCACGTAATGCATTCATAATAAATGCTGGTGTAATCCATGCAAAACTATACATGTACAAAATAAGATATCCATAACTAAACACGCATAACATAATCGTAATGTATAAAACTTGCACCAGGTTAAATGTTTCATTTTTATTAATAAATAATGAAAATGAAACACTGTGTTTTCTATACTCAAAAAAAATCCATGTAATCGGAAGGATATAGAATATAAGAATATTTATAAAAGTAGAATTTTGCATATGAAATGTATTTTCTATCAATGCATTACTGGCTCTTGCAACTAACGTTAATAGTGCAAATACAATTAAAAAATATCTAGCTCGCATCGTTTGAAACGGATTCACACTCATCTCCTCCCCTATGTTACTTTTATCATATCATCTGATTCTTAATTTTTTGAGAAAGAAAACCTTAAAATTTCCTTAAAAATTCCATAAGTTACAGAAAGATGATATGATATTCGAGAAAATTAGGAGGGATTTTTTATGTATCAAGCAAATATTTTGCTCGTTGATGATGAAACAGCAATTTTACAATTACTAACTACCATTCTTGAAAAAGAAGGTTTTTCTCATATTACAACTGCAACATCGGCTGAAATAGCATTATCTCTCACTGAGCAAAATGATTACGATTTAATTCTTTTAGATGTCATGCTTCCTGGACAATCTGGTTTTGATATTTGTCCAATCATTCGCCAAAAAACAGATTGCCCTATCTTCTTCCTCACAGCTAAAACATCTGATTTAGATAAAATATCTGGATTTTCACACGGTGCAGATGATTATATTACGAAGCCATTTAATCCACTTGAAGTAGTAGCTCGTATGAAAGCACAACTCCGAAGACATATGAAACAAGCAGTACCACACGAACAAAAAGCACACTCCAGTTCATTTGGCAGATTTGCAATTGATCAACATTCCGCAGAACTTACAGTAAATGGACGTATTGTCGAATGTTCCGCCCAGCTATTTCAGCTACTACTCTTCTTTTGCGAGAATCCGAACTACGTATTTTCGAAAGAAGAAATATACGAAAAAGTTTGGGGAGCACCTGCCTATAATGGCGATGATAATACCGTAATGGTCCACATTCGAAAACTACGTGAAAAAATTGAACAAGATCCAAGTAAACCAGAATATATAAAAACCGTTCGCGGACTTGGCTATAAATTCATTACAAAGTAGGGTGACAATATGAACTTTAATAAACGACTTATTATCCAGTTTATCCTGCAACACGTATTTGTTTTAGTTACATTACTAATTGCTGTAGTAGCTGCTTTCACTTATTTAATTTTTCTTGTTACTAGCACTTCATATGAACCGAACATTCCAGATTCTGATAATTTTATGATTGCAAGATACATCTCTTCAGAAGATGGCGATATTTCGTTAAAAGCTGAAGTAAAAGACTTAATTAAAGAAAAAAATGATTGGATTCAAGTTGTGGAGGAAAACGGAAAAGTTCTCTATCACTTTAATACGCCAAGTGACGTACCAACATCTTACACGAGAGCATCTTTATTCTCATATATACAGAATCATATAGAAAATCCTTATACATTTACATATTGGGAAATTGAATTAGAAGAAAAGAACGTACTCGTTATTTACGGCGGTATGTTAAAAAGCATTGCATTACTGAAAACAATCAAGAAAGAGCACCCTTCTGTATCTACGGATTCGTTCACATTAACGGAAGAAGAACAGCAATTACTTTCTAAAGAAAAAGCAACACTTCAAATTTTTAATAGTAAGGGCGATGAAGTATTCTCCTATCCAAATGGAAAGAAAAAAACATTTTCTGTTATACAAGCCGCTCTTAATGAAAAAGAACCGTGGAATCATAAAGAAAACACGTCTAGCTTTTACGACACAAATAGTAATCATCTTCTTGTTGTAACTGCTAAAAATGAGCACTACTACCCAGATGATGAAATAGACGATGTATTTACTAAAAAGTTTCTAATCGGATGTGGATTAATCCTTCTTATCGTATTTGTTTATTTAGTCATTCTTTCTATTTGGTACGGTAATAAATTCGGAAAACCGTTATTACATGCAATGCGCTGGCTTAAAAACATCGCTGGTGGAAAGTACGAAGAGCCTGTTAGTAAAAAAGGGAAACCTATTAGGTTCAGGAAATCTGGTAAAGAAAAATGGTCATTCCGCTTATTTAGTGATGTTACAAATTCACTAGAGCATCTTTCTATTACACTCAAAAAAAATGATGCAATGAGGCAAGTACTACAGCAAACACGTGAAGAATGGATTACTGGTCTAACGCACGATTTAAAAACACCACTTAGTTCTATATACGGCTACGCATTATTACTAGAATCCAATCAGTACAAATGGACCGATCGTGACATTCAGCAATTCGGCAGCGTTATGAAAGAAAAATCTCAATATATGACTACATTAATTGATGACTTAAGCTTAACGTATCAATTAAAAAATAACAGTCTTCCTGGGCAGCACGTGAACATTGAAATGAATCAATTCGTCCAAAAAGTATTATTACAATTTATTAATAACCCGACACTTGAAAATCAAAATATTGAATTCGTACCAAGCTCAAACAAAATTCAATATTTCATTGAAGAAAAATGGTTCCAGCGTATTATCGAAAACTTACTCGTAAACGCTGTAAAACATAATAATGAAACGACTAATGTCATGGTAAAACTTTCGCAAAACGCTACTTCATTTTCACTCTCTATTTCAGATAACGGAAAAGGAATGGATGATAAAACAAAAGAGCTTCTATTTGAAAGGTATTACCGAGGAACAAATACAGAAGAAAGCAACATCGGAACTGGACTTGGCCTCGCCATTACGAAACAGCTCGTTCATGCTCATAACGGAACGATTTCTATCGATAGCGAACTTGGAAAAGGAACGACAATTATACTTGTGTTCCCGTTTCGTTCGTAGAAAAGGCGCTATATGGCGTCTTTTCTTTTTTCTTTTCTGGGAGAGTTCAGCGGTAAATGAAATTATATCGGCGCAACTCGAATTATATCAGCGATTTTTCAAATATATCAGCGCAAATCAAAATATATCAGCGATTTTCAAGATATATCGACTTACCAACAAAAATCGACAATACTAACCTACTTCCCCTGCTATACAAATTAAAAATAACCTTCCATAACTCACTATGAAAGGTTACTCCATATTTCAGCTATTTCCCTACTAACACAAATACATTCTCATCAGGCGCTTCCATTACCGCAACATGCCCTGATTCTGTTGGAAATGGTTCGCGAATCCATTTTACATCTTTATTATCTTTTAAACTTTCATACACTTGTTGCACATCTTCTACTAATACTTCGACTTCCGTAAAATTAATATCCGGATGATTACTTATTACTAACTCCGAACTTTTCTCATCTGGAAACTTCAATCCTATTAACGTCCAAATAGTCCCTTCTTCTAATTCTCTTTCTATAACCCAGTTTTGCTCCATTCCCATTTCTTTATAAAAAGAAACTGACCTTTCTATATCCTTCGTATGTATAGATACGCATTCTAGTTTTTTGAACATCTTTCCATTTCCCCTTTTATAAAAAAGCGAACCATTTCTCAATGACTCGCTCTCAATCTGTTATTTTTTCTTCACCGGTATCCAAAGTTCTACTTGAGCAAACTCACTCTTATCTTCATGGCAACGCTCATCATATAGTTCAAACTCAGTAACGCCGCAATGTTCATATCCTGAATGCGGGAACCATTCTGAGAATACTGCATTCCACGTTTGATGAATAGACGATACCATTTCTTCATGAGGAACTTTCGGCGTTGTAAATACAGCATATGTCGCTGCTGGGAAAGTACGCTTTGCAACTTCATTTGGTACATTTTCAAAGTCTGTAACTTCCATTCCGATAATATAAGTGAAGTCTCCTGTTTCTAAATTAAAATCAGTACATAATCCAAGCTCTACCCATTGGCTCGTATCTTTACGATTCGGAATCGTCGTTCCAAGACCTTTTTGTAAATATTCTTGCCAAAATGCTGGGATGTCTTGATGGTTCTTCCCTTCTTTACTTGTCGTCTTCAGTTCATAACCCGCCATTAAAAATTCTGGTTTATTTACAATACGATATTCCATTTGTATGCCTCCTAAATACGGATTTAATTTTCTTTGCTTTACATTCACGCTGTAATACATCGGCGTTTCAATTTCTTGCTTTCGATATTCACTCGGTGTCATTTGAAATAATTTTTTAAAGGCTCTCGTGAACGTTTCGTGAGATTGAAAGCCATGCTCAAATGCGATATCAATAACTTTTTCATCCGTATGAGAAAGTTGATAAGCAGCCCGGGCTAACCTCCTCTTTCGAACATACTCCATTACCGTATCACCTACTAACGCCTGGAATACACGATGAAAATGCGACTCAGAAAAACCTGCAATACGTGCTAAATTACGCAGCGTCTGTTTTTCCATTACATCTTCCTCAATATAATCAATTGACCTTTGAATTTGTGCTTCATAGCTTTCCATCTCTGTTCACCCGCCTTATATGTATTATGATAAAAGAGAATCTTATCCAATTCTTGACGTTTTTTACTATAATTCCAAAAACAAATGTAACTTTTTTATATGTATTTCGTTGTTATGTATGAAGGGAGGGAAATGTAGTGAAACATAAACAATCATTAGAAGAAATTTACTCAGAGCATATGCAAGATTTATTTCGCTATCTTCTCTCCCTAACCGGAGATTCCCACTGTGCGGAAGATCTCATGCAAGAAACATTTTACCGAATGCTCGTCCATATTGACTATTATAAAGGAGAAGAAATTAGGCCTTGGTTATTTACAATTGCCTACAACGCCTTTATCGATTGGTATCGAAAAGAAAAAAGATATAAAACAACGACAATTGCAGAATTCCATTTACCAAACGTACCAAGTACAGAGCACTCTTATTTCGTAAAACATGAGATTGCTAGTTGGTTAGACAGTTTATCTTCTCTTCCGCTTGAAAGAAGGAATGTCCTATTACTACGAGATTACTACGGATTCTCGTATAAGGAAATAGCAGAGATGACTGGTCTCTCACTAGCGAAAGTGAAAATTGAATTACACAGGGGACGAAAAGAAACGAAAAGCATAAGGGAGTGATAGAGATGGGTTGTACAGAATTTAAAAAACTATGGGAGAAGTACGAAAACGGAACACTCACACGTGATGAACAAGAACTGTTAGAAAGTCACATTGAAACATGTGAAGAGTGTGAAGCTTACTTAGATGAGTTGCTTTCAAAGAGTGAACCGATAAAGAAAAGACTACCACCACAAAATCTGAAAGTCCCGTTTTGGAAAATAAAATGGAAACAACGTTGGCAAACCGTTAGTTTTGTCCTTGCTGTTTGTATAGCAATCTATTTTGCCGGTCATTTTTCATCTTCTCTTTACTTCTATAATATGAAAAAGTTAGTCGAAGTAGATGAGATTCCAGCACTCGCACTAGAAGCAACAATTCCAAATAGTCGTTCCACTGGAGGCAGTGCAAAAATAAAACCCTTTTTTCGTACAGAAAATGAAATGAATTTAGTTAAAACTGTTGGCAAAAAAGAACTTCCAATTGGCACAGTAACAACGCGTAGTTTCTTATCATCTGTAACTGACACAAATCAATCTTGGGCAAATAAACCCTATTCAAAAAAACTTTCCTTTGTTCACCCGAGAATCAAGCAAGATGATCATTTGAAAGAAATATCTAAAAAAGTTTGGGATACACTTGGAAAGATACATGAGGGCACCGTTGCAGAAGTAGCGATATCTTTTGACAAACCTTACACTTTACAAGAAGTAGAATCCCTTTTATATAGCGTATTTGAAGCACAAGAAATGCCGCCCAATCCTTTATGGTATGCTTTAGACACAGGGCAAGAGAGAATAGATGAGGAAGATTTCATCCTACATGGCGGAGAGGTTATCGGATTTCCAGAACATATAAATCTCCCTGATAATGAAGCAGAACGACCGAAGACAAAAGAAGGTGAAGTAATCGAAATGATGCGTATTCTTTCTACACATAAAGAAACTGTAAGTAAAACTACTCGGACTCCTGAAAAAGAGCTGAACTTAGATAAGCGCTATCCGTATGTAAAAGATAACGGCGTAAAAGTATATGGCATTGTCATTACCGGCCCGTCAAAAGAGTTATTAAAATTACAAAACTCACCGCACGTTCGTTATGCGACTCTTGGGGATATTGAGGTTTGGAATTGGTCTGATCAGTGATGTGAAAAAGGAGAGCATCTAGGAGTGGAGTGACCCCTGTCAAGTAGACAGTATTTAAAAAGCGCAACTAAGCAACCTGAGTTCTATATTTATATGGACTCA